>CAUQID010000007.1:0-107291 GCA_963518105.1 uncultured Selenomonas sp. | reverse complement strand
AACCTGTGACCTTCGGGTTATGAGCCCGACGAGCTACCGACTGCTCCACCCCGCGGTATGATGTCCGCGCATGCGCGCTAACAAAGTGGTATTATACGGCAAAGAAATGCGCTCGTCAATACCCAAAACAGAAAAAGGAGCAGAAATTTTCTGCTCCTTTGTTTTTCCATTGCATGGCGCAGCCTGCTACTCCTCCGCATCACCGTCGAAGAGATAGGCATAACGCTCCTTGAACTCCTCATGCGTCATGCGGTATGCATTCGCCAGTCCCGGATCGTCGAGATCCCCCTTCTCGAGGCGCATCATAAATCCGCGTGCGATGCGGTAATGGACGGAGTCGATATTGACCTTGCGCACCTTTGTCTTACCCGTCTCGGGGTCGCGGATCTCATCGAACCGCATGGGCACGGCTTGGTTGTCCTGAATGGTAATGATCGCGCCCGAGTCGCCGCGCATAAGGAACTTTACCGCAGAATAGCCGAGCGAGCGGCAGTAGTCGATGTCGTAGGCAATCGGTGCGGTACAGCGCAGCTCATAGCCGATCTCCTTGTCGATGACGGTAATGGTGATGCCGAGTTTCTTCGTCTCGGCGAGCACCGCCTGCTTGAGGATCTCGCCGAAGTCCAGCTCGCTGTATCGGATGTGTCCATGCTCGTCCGTAACGACGTTGCCGAGTTTTGCAAAGTCCTCCTCGGCAATCTTCTCAATGACCCCCTCGGCAATCACGGCAACACCGTAGTTGCGCCCTGTAAGGTAGCGCTTCACGATCGAACCTACGATGACATCCACGACCTGCTGGAGGGGAATCTTATCCTGTGCGAACTCCTCGGGGATGACAGTGATCGCCGCACCTGCGCTGCGCCCCATGCCGAGGGCAAGATGCCCCGCCGTGCGCCCCATGGCAATGGTGAAGTACCAGCGGTTGTTCGTCGTACTGGCGTCCTCCATGAGATTCTCGATTTCCATCGTACCGAAGGCACGTGCCGTCTCGAAACCAAACGTCGGCACGCCCTCCGGCAGCGGCAGATCGTTGTCGATGGTCTTGGGGACGTGGACGACGTTGATCGTGCGCCCCATCTTGCGCGCGTACTCAGAGACCGCCATCGAACTAAACGCCGTGTCGTCACCGCCGATGGTGACAACATGGGTCACGCCCAGCTCCGTGAGCGTCTCGACGACGGTACGCAGGTCGGATTCCTTCTTCGTTGGGTTAAACCGCGACATTTTGAGAATGCAGCCGCCCGTCAGATGGATGCGGCTGATGCTCGCCGGCTCGAGCCGCACATAGTTCTTCTCCCCGCGTGCGAGCCGCGAGAAGCCGTCATAGATGCCGAGCACATCCCAACCGTGGCGCGTCGCCTCGCTCACCACCGCTGAGATCACGCTGTTGATGCCCGGCGCAGGGCCGCCGCCGCAGATGATTGCAATCACGTTCTTGATACCAATCATGGAATCCGCCTCCTTATAATTGGAAATGTCTTTATCTGATATAGATTCGACAGGGCGGAATGTTTTCCTTCTATATGAAAAATTTTGTCTTTAGGAGAAAACGGGGTGCAAAAGCGTCCCGTACAAATACAAAAAAGGCTGCAAATATATGCCTTCAGTGCTTCCTTCGGCTGCGGTGCCCGAGATTTGTCACCGTCTTTCCTGCCTTCCGCCCGCGCGGTTTCGGCGTGCCGCCCTTGGCTGCGCCTCGCTGCCGGGCGGCACGCGGCGGGCATGATGCCTCCTTCCCAGGGGCAGATGCAAGCCGCTTTTTCTGCGGGGCAGCCGTGCGGCGCAGGCGTTCCTTGAGTGCCGCCTCGATCTTGCGCAGCTTTTCATGCTGATGCGCCGCCACAAGTGTGATCGCCTTCCCCCGCGCGCCAGCACGCCCTGTACGTCCGATGCGGTGGATGTAGTCGGTGACCGTCGGCGGCAGATCGTAGTTATAGACGTGGGTCACGCCCTCGATATCAAGGCCGCGCGCGGCGATATCGGTCGCGCAGAGAATCTGCAGCTTCGCCGTGCGGAACTGCCGCAGGACATGCGCACGCTGCGTCTGCGTAAGATCGCCGCTGATGGCATCCACGAGATAGCCGCGCCGTGCCAGTTCCATCATGAGCGCGCGTGTACGTTCCTTTGTTGCGCAGAACACCATCGCCAAATACGGTGCTTCCTCGTTAATGGAGGCGCAGAGACGGTCGATCTTCTCCCCCTCACCCACGGAGACGGCGACCTGCTCGATGGCGGCGAGAATCGCCGTTTCCCCCTCGATACGGATGCGTGCAGGGTTTGTCATGAAACTCTTCGTCAGGCGTACGATGCGCTCGGGCATGGTTGCCGAGAAGAGCGCGAGCTGGTAGTCCTGTGCCGTGTGGCGGAGCAAGGTCTCCACGTCCTCGATGAACCCCATCTTGAGCATCTCGTCCGCCTCGTCAAGCACGATTTTGTTTACGCTGCCAAGGGCAAGCGTGCCGCGCCGCACATGGTCGAGCAGACGGCCGGGTGTGCCGATGACGAGCTGCGGGCTGCGGCGCAGCCACTCCTTCTGCCGTTCGATGTCCGCGCCGCCGTAGATGACAATCGTGCCGATGCCGAGCTCTGCGCCGAGCGGCTCAGCGACCCGCGCAATCTGGATGGCAAGCTCACGCGTGGGTGTGATGACAAGAGCCTGCGCCGCTGCCCCCTGCGGCTTGATCTTCTCGAGCACGGGCAGGAGGAATGCGAGGGTCTTGCCCGTCCCTGTCTGCGCCTGTGCGATCACATCGCGTCCCGCACGCATGGGCGGAATCGCCTGCTCCTGCACGGGGGTCGGCGTGGTAATCCCCTGTTTTTTCAGCAGCGCAGCGAGTGCCTCCGAGACACCAATCTGGTCAAAATACGTCATGATGAAAGCACCTCTGCGCCCGTCTCCGTAATGAGGATGGTCTTTTCCCACTGCGCCGAGAGGGTGTGATCCTTTGTCCGCACTGTCCAGCCGTCATTGGCATCCACCGTCACGTCGTAGTTCCCCGCATTGATCATCGGCTCGACCGTGAACACCATCCCCGGTACCATGAGCATCCCCGTTCCCGGCTCACCCTCATGCGGGACGAACGGCTCCATGTGGAAATCCTTGCCCACGCCGTGTCCGCCGAGCGCCGTGACGACAGAGTAGCCGTTCGCATGCGCCCAGTCGCCGCACGCCGCGCTGACATCCCCGAGGAAATGCCACGGACGCGCCGCCGCGATGCCGCGCTCCATGCACTCCTTCGTCACCTGTACAAGGCGCTCCGCCGCTGCCGGCACTTTTCCTACGAGGTACATCCGCGAGGCATCGGCATAGTAGCCGTCCACGATGACAGTCGAGTCGACATTGACGATATCTCCCTCTCTCAGCACATCCTTCTCCGACGGAATGCCGTGGCAGACCACGTTGTTGATGGAGGTGCAGATGCTCTTCGGGAAGCCCTCGAATCCGAGGCAGGCGGGGATGCCGCCGCGCTCGGTGATATACGCATGCGCTGCGCGGTCAAGCGTCTCCGTATCGACGCCGGGACGTACAAGCGTCTCCATCAAATCAAGCACCCCGTCGTTGATGACCGCTGCACGGCGGATGCCTGCGATGTCCGCCGCATTGTTGATGATCTTGCGCGGCGGGCGCACCTGCCCCTTGATTACATCATAGCGGATGGACGAGATGCGCTCGTCAAAATCCGCATGGCACTTCTTGTATTTCTTCCCGCTGCCGCACCAGCATAGATCGTTTCGATTCATTCCTTCGCCCCTTTGTCAGTGTTATACTCCTGCATTATAGCCCGAAACCATATTTTTATCAAAGTTTTTTCGCCATGCGCCCCTGCGCTTCTCCGCTTGACACAGCGCAGGGTATCGGCTACACTTATTCAAGTAATCGGAAGCACCGCCTATTCCGTCAAAAATCTACGTCAGTCTGACGGAAATCATGCGCTCACAGCTTCCTATGAATTTGAAAAAGAAGGTAATCTCATTGATGTTCACGCGCAGGCGCCTGCTACCCATCCTATTGCTTCTCCTCACCGTCTCCGGCATTCTCATTGCTGCCGCTGCCCTGTACATACGCAGTGCGCCAGGTGTGCCCGTCCTCAACTACCATCAAGTCGAAGACAAGGACGGCAACCCGCTCACCCTTCACCCGGAACAGTTCGCAGCGCAGATGGACTATCTCGCAGCAGAGGGCTACACGACCATCACCATCGACGAGATGCTGGATGCCGCCGAGCACGGCGCCCCGCTGCCCGAAAAGCCCGTCGTCATCACCTTCGATGACGGCTACGATGACAACTACACCAATGCCTACCCCATTCTGAAAGAACACGGATTCAAGGCAACCATCTTCCTTATCTATGATTTTACCGACACCTATCCGGGCTATTTGACATGGGCACAAATCGAGGAGATGAAGGAGTCGGGGCTCATCCGATTTGAGAGCCACACGATGACGCACGCGAACCTCGCGCAGCTGACCTCAATCGACGAACTGCGCCATGAGATCGCCGACTCGCACGACCTGCTCTCGGAGAAGCTCGGCTACGATATGCAGTACATCGCCTATCCGGGCGGACGCGTCAACAAGGAAATCGAGTGCATCACGCGGGCGGCAGGTTACCGCGGCGGATTTACGGTCCACTGCGGCCGCTCTACCCCCGAGGATGGCATCTACCAGATGGACCGCATCCCCATCTTCGGCGCGAATATGCACACACTCACGCGATTCAAGCTGCGGCTCGCCCTTGCCCCTCTCATCGAGCCGCTCGAGGATCTGCGGCTGTCGCTGCGCGCGCACGGACTGACAGGGATTGCCGACTGGATGCCCATCCCTTGATGCCGTCTGTGAGAATCTGCAAAAGTGCAGGACAGCATTGTGAAAATATGCTATAATACGCGCATCGGGTATGATATTTAAGGAGGGCTTTTCATGGATTTTGAGGCATTGGTCAAGGCAAAATTCGATGAGGCGTATGCCGCATCGGAGCATCCGAAGAAATTCTTCCTCACGGAGAACGGACGCGGTGTCGTCGACGGCGGAGAGATGTATAATGCACTCCTGCGCGACGTACTCGATGTCGTTCAGAGAGCCGTGGTCGGCATCCTCAAGGACAGCCATCACGCAAAGTAACAGTACACCACAGATCGCCGTACAGCAGGTACGGCGATTTTTTTGTATACCACACAAATAATCTTTTCATCCATTTTTGATTATGATATAATAACCAAACAATGCAGGTCGTTTGTCCTGTCCGTCCGATGGATACTGCATATAGGAGAGCAGTTATTATTACAAAATGAACGGAATGACGTTTTATCTTGTTTATTATCAAAATATTTGAAATAAACAAGTAAATAATAACAACCGCAACTAAAAGGGAGGATTTACCATGTTTTTCTCATCACGAAAAGAGGTACCGGTGCAGAGAGAAGTATCGGCACAGAGCACTGACACAAAGGCTCTCGAAAACTATCTGCGTGCACTCATCGGCGGCGATCTCACGGCCGCGCCCCCATCACTGCGGGATGCACAGTGGCAGGGCATCGGACGCCTCGTACACGAGTTTGCGCAGAAGCAGACCGATACCCTGACGGATCTCTCGCTCGAGATCAATCAGTCTGTCTCCGATACCATCCATGCATCCAACGAACTCAACGAGTTGGCGCGCGGAAATCGCATTGTCGCAACGAATGTTAAGGAGCTGCTCGATGCGGTAAATTCCATGACGGAGGACATCGTACATCTCGCAGAGGCGACCGCAGAGACTGCCGATCAGACAAGCGCGGGCAAGAATGCGATGGACATGACGCGTACGCGCATCCAAACTGTCGCGCAGGAGACGGAGACTGCACAGACAGGGATTGCCGGTATGACGCAGGACGTGCACGCACTCCACGACCGCACAGCGAGCATCGACAACCTCGTTGTTACGGTCAACGGCATCGCAGAGCAGACAAATCTGCTCGCACTCAATGCCTCCATCGAGGCGGCGCGTGCCGGTGAGCACGGGCGCGGCTTTGCCGTCGTTGCCGAGGAGGTCAGAAAACTCGCCGAGCAGTCCAAGAACTCCGTCGACGAGATCCGCGAGCAACTGACGCGCATCCGCGCAGGAGTCGAGCAGATCGCCAGTGCATTCCAACACATGGACGAGTCTTTCCGTGCGAATGTCGAGGCAGTGGGACAGGCATCCGATGAGACCGGGAAACTCACCGCCGTCTTTGATGCCATCAACCACACCATCGATGATCTCGCGCCGCTTGCCCAGCGCCAGTCCGCCGCATTCGAGGAGATGAATGCGACGCTGCAGTCTACGGTAGAGGATGTCGTGCACATGACCGACGGCTCAAAGAACTGCAACTATAATCTCTACGACTCCGTGCGCAAGGTCAACGATGTCCGCATGAAGATCGGCGCGCTGCATCTGGGCCTCGGTCCGCGCGAGATGATCGAGTTCGCCAAGACCGACCACATCATCTGGGGGGTCAAGATCCAACAGCTCATCTGGGGCAACATCGAGCTGAAGGCGTCGGACGTCGAGAACCACGCCATCTGCCGCCTCGGAAAATGGTACTTCTCCGAGGGCATGGACAAATACGGTCAGATGCCGGAATTCAAGGCACTCGGCACGGCACACGAAAAGTTCCACAAGCTCTGCGCCGCTACTATCAATGCACACTATGAGCACCGCATGCAGGATGTCGAGCGCAACCTGCCGGAGATCGAGCGGCTATCCGCCGAGGTGCTCGGCTATCTCGATCAGATCAAAAGCAGGATATAAACTTTTTTCGCAGAACAAAACGGAGATACCGCACGCAGCGGCATCTCCGTTTTGTTCTGCAGTATTCTTTATCTGCGCTCGAAGTGAAACGGCGCAAGTTCCCAGACAGCACCCGAGATCTGTGCCATATCGGCATCAGAGAAAATGCGCAGCGCAGGGCGGATGTCCTTCTCCGGGAAGAGAGCGATGGTTGCCGCCTCCTCTCCATACTGAAAGAACGCCTCGACTGCGCCGCGGTCGATGAACAGGCGCATGGAGAGCGTCTGCTCGGCATAGAGCTTGAACACGCGCGTCCCGCGCCCGCCAAGCTTCATGCCCGTGCGGTCGAGCGTCATGGTCTGCGCGAGACGGTCGTAGCGCAAGACGAATTTTTCACGGCCGAAGAGCAGCTCGACCGAGACGGTGTACGCCTCCCCCAGCGTAATATCAAGCAGCAGCTCAGTGAGGTCGTAGAGGGTCGCAGAGAATGCACTCTCCCCCTCCGCTGCAAGCGCCTGCTCGCTCTCGCGGCGGCGCAGTGCACGCAGCTCCTTCGCAGGCTCGGAAAAGATATGTCCCTGCCGCAGGGTCAGTACACGCGGCAGAGTGAGACTGTGCATCCATCCCTCTGCACGCGTCGGATACTCCTCCTCGCGGTCGGGCATGCCCATCCAGCCGATGAGAATGTGCCGCCCCTCGTGTGTCAGTACCTGCGGTGCATAGAAATCGAAGCCGTGGTCAAGCTCCTTGAACCGCCCGTGCATGAGCATCTCCATTGCATCCATCGAGGCGTGCCCTGCGATGTAGCCCGCCTGATAGATGTTCTGCCGGTCATAGGCACGCGCCTCCACCCCCTGCGGACAGAAGACGAGCACATCGTAGTCGCCGAACGAGAGGAGGTTCGGACACTCCCACATATAGCCGAAGTCCTTCAGCTGCGTCCGGAGTTCTCCGAGGAATGCCCAGCTGCCTGCCTCCTCACGGTAGACGAGCACGCATCCACGCTCGTCCTCCGTCTGCGCACCAATGACAAGATGGCGCACACCGCACCAGTCAAAGAGATAGGGATCCCGAAAACGCGCCGTAAATCCCGGAGGAGGCCCTTCGATGATGATTTCCTCTTTTTTGACCGCGCCTGCTGCCTTCGTATATGTGCCGAAGCGCTGCACAGAGCTGCGCCTGCCTGCCGCATCTTTTGCATTGCAGGTATAGAGGACTCGCAGCCGCCCATCCTCCTCCGCCGCACAACCCGAGTAGCAGCCGTCCTTATCATGCAGATCCGTCGGCCAGAGTGCAAGCTGCGGCATGGCATAGGTGCAGAAGTCCCGCGTCTTTGTATGCGCCCACGATTTATTCTTGTGCTCACAGCCGAAGGGATTCCACTGACAGAAGATATGATACGCGCCGTTGTGGTAGGTCAGGCCGTTCGGGTCGTTGATGAGGCCGAACGGCATCTCCAGATGAAATCGGTTGTGCCAGCGGTGCAAAAATGGAAATCCCTCCGCAATCCGCGCATCAATCTCCTGTTTGTCAAAATGCTCCACGATACTCACTCCTCTGGACGGAAGAAGGTGAAGGTCAAGGCAAATGCAACACCGAAGCCGACAGCATTAACGAGAATGTACGCAGCGAGGTGGTCAAGGTAGAGCAGCGTCCCCGGCAGTACCGTGATGCCCATACCCGTGCCCGCCAGATGCAGGAAGCCGGCAATCGCGCCCGCGCACGCGCCACCCGCAAGGCCGTAGATAAAGGGTTTCATAAAGCGCAGGTTGATGCCGAAGATCGCCGGCTCTGTGATGCCGAGGAATGCAGGCACAGCAGAGGAGATGTAGAGGGCGCGCTTTTTTGCATCCTGCGTGCGCGCCGCCACTGCAACCGCAGCACCGCCCTGTGCAACAATCGCACCCGTGATGATGGCATTGAACGGATCCAGCCCCGTCGATGCGAGCAGCTGTACCTCAAGCGCGTTAAAGACATGATGCACCCCGAACACGACGATAACCTGATGCACACCGCCGACGATGAAGCCGCCGATGCCGTAGGGCAATTCGAGGAAGGCACGCACCGCGCCGAAGATGCCGGTCTCGAGCGTGTGCATGATCGGCCCGATGACGAGGAGGCCAAGCAGCATGGAGACGAGCAGCGTCAGGAACGGGGTCACGATGAGGTCGATGATGTCGGGCACGAAGGTCTTGAACCACTTTTGCAGACGCGCGGCAAAAATACCAAGCACGAGTGCGGGAAGTACCGAGCCCTGATAGCCGACGACGGGAACAGGGATGCCGAGAATGTCCATGCTGAGCGGCACGGCGCCGCCCGCCGCGATGGCGTAGGCATTCGGCAGCTGCGGCGCAACGAGCATGAGCCCCAGCACGATACCGATGACCGGCGTGCCGCCGAAGCGGTTCATCGTCGACCAGCAGACGAGCGCGGGCAGGAAGGCGAATGCCGTATCCGTGAGGATCTGGCTCATGCGGATGAGGTTCTCGCTCATCTCGATGCCGAGGCTCTGCGCAGCGCCGCGCAGCCCCATAAAAAGTCCGGTCGCAACCAACACGGGGATGATGGGCACAAAGACATCGCCGAGGGTGCGCGAGACCTTCTGCAGGGGCGTCATCTGGTCGTACGCCTCCTGCTTTCCGCTGACCGCTCCCGCAAGATTCGTCCCTGCAACGAAGGCTGCAAATACCTTGTCCACGAAGCCCGTCCCGAGGATGATCTGATACTGTGCGGCAGCAAAGAACTGTCCTTTCACCCCGTCGATGTTCTCAATCGCCTTCCCGTCAATGAGAGACTTGTCGTTCACGATAAGACGCAGACGCGTCGCGCAGTGCTCAGCGCTGCGTACGTTGCCCGCACCGCCGACATACTTCCAGATGAGCTTTGCGACGCGCTCCTCCTGCGGGAGGTTCGGGTCAATGTCGTCTGCAGGCGGTACGGCGGCAGGCGCGATCTCCTCGGCGGGCGCATCGCCGCCGGAGGAGATCTCCGTACCGTCGAGCGTGAATGTAATCTTTCCATAGTCCGCCGCATTCGTCACGAGCACGGGTGTCGTCGTCTCATAGCCCTCCGCCCGAATGGCATCAGGGTCGAACGTGAGCAGCAGCTGTCCGCGCCTGACCGTGTCTCCCTGTGCGACATGCGCCGTAAAATGCTTGCCCTCGAGTTTGACCGTATCCACGCCGACATGGATGAGAATGTCGGTACCTTCTGCGCCGTGGATTCCGATGGCGTGTTTGGATGCAAAGAGCACCGTCACCTCGCCGTCCACGGGTGAGACCACACGCCCCTCCGGATCGGCAACCGCCGCACCACGCCCCATCACACCGCTGGCGAATGCCGGATCGGACACCTCCGAGAGCGGAACGAGCCGCCCCCGCAGCGGGCTGTCCATACGAATATCCTGCATGCTGAATCCCCCCTGCTGACTACCGCCGTATCGGAATCCTCCCATACGCTACATTATTGATTCCTTCCATGTAAAAGTGTACTAATTTCCTTTTCGCTTGTCAATGCGCGCGGGCAGCGAAAAGATTTTACAATGGGGAACGCATGTGATAGAATGGGACAGGGAAAATGCACCGTCTGAATCATGCGCTGGGGAGGCATCCACATGAACGTAAAATACGAAGTCAGCGTTACCGCGATCGGCAAGCTCGCACGCAAATTCCTTGAGACCAACAGCAGTGTCATCCTGCTCGACGAGGGCGCACACCCCAACCTTGCCGAGATGGTTGTCGAGCATACACCGAGCGAGCTCGCCAGCGATATCACCGCCGGCGACACCCTCGCCATCGGCAAGCAGAAGTTCAAGGTCACGCGCGTCGGCGAGAATGCCAACGACACCATTCGCGAGAGCGGGCACTGTACCCTCCTCTTCAATGCGAAGGGTTCAATGCCCGGACAGATCGAGCTGGAGGGTACGGCAGCTCCATCGCTCTCCCAAGGTCTCAAATTCGTCTTCTCCGGCAAGTAAATAGCGCGATACGAGCAGCCGATGACGGACGTCATCGGCTATTTTTGTAACAACTGCCGCCGCATATTTCCAGCTGCCCCCTCAAAGGAGTTTTGTCATGAAGAAACTGCTCTCCATCCTCGCTCTTGTGCTCCTGCTCTGTGCGTCGGGCTGCAGCAGCGCCGGCATGATGATGGACAGTGCCGACAACAATGAAAACGCACCGGCGCTGGATATCACCAGGCCGATCCATCCGCCTGCGGACTTCGCGGGCCGACGTGTCCTCATCGCCTTTTTCTCGCGCACTGGGGAGAATTTCGAGGTCGGCTTCATCGAGAAGGGCAACACGCACGTCGTTGCGGACGATATCGCAGAGATTGTACACGCAGACGACATCTTTGAAATCCGTACACGAGCGCCCTACCCTGACGACTATCAAGAGATGACACGCATCGCAAAGCAGGAGCAGGCGGCGCAGGCACGTCCGCCGCTCGCCGCCCGCGTCGAGGACATGGCGCAGTATGACGTCATCTTCCTCGGCTACCCGATCTGGTATCAGGATCTGCCGATGCCCGTCTATACCTTCCTCGAAAGCTATGATTTCACAGGCAAGATCATCATTCCATTCTGCACCGGCTCCGGCAACACCATGACGGGAAAAGAAGATGAGATCCCGCATTTTGCACGCGGCGCACAGATGCGTCCCGGCCTTGGGATACAGGGCAAACGCGTCCACAATAACCCCGACCAGACAAGACTCGAGGTGATGAGCTGGCTCTCCTCACTAGGGTATGCGAACTGATGCGGATACTCCTCTATCTTCTCATCTGGTCTGCTCTGCTCTTCCTGCCGAACCGCCTGCTGACCACAGCACCCGTACATGAGTATCTGGGGCTCATTTTTCTCCTGCTCGGCGGGCTTCATCTCTATCTCGTACGCCACTATCTGTACGCACTCGTCATGCGCCGTCTGCCCATGACGCCCCTCAATGCGGTCAACGTCGTCATGCTGTTCCTGCTTGTCATCGTCATCATGACGGGCATCCTCATCTCGCTCTACGCCGTGCCCGTCGTCCGTCTGCGCGGTCTCACCTCCATCTGCGTCCATGCGGTGCATCTATCGGCATCCATTCTTTTTTTCCTCATCGTCGGCATCCATGCGGGATTCCATTGGCGCAGCATACGGCAGGCAATCCTGCATCATCTCCCCGTGAACATCCCTGCCGCTCTTTCGCGCATCCTCGACGGCATCGGCGTGCTGCTCATCAGTGCAGGGCTGTATGCCTTTACCACGACGCATCTCTATGAGAAAATTCTCTGGGAGCACCTATCGTTCGGCGGTATTGGCGGCACATGGGCGTATCAATGCGACCTGCTGCTCATCTTCCTCGGCTGTATGAGCGCTGCTGTCCTCTTTGAACGCCTGCGAAAAAGGAACACCGACATAGAAAAAGCCCCGTAGCGGGGCTTTTTCTATGCTCACATGAACGCATCCATCGCATCGAAGATCGGCAGGAGAAATGATAACACGGCAAAGAAGATGACCGCTGCGATGAGGACGATCATGACCGGCTCGGCAAGCCTCTCCATGCGTGCGCCAATCTGTCCTGCCCGGCGTTGGCAGTAGTCCGCTGCCTGTCGGAGCAAGACCTCGAGATCGCCCGCTGCATCTCCGGCTGCGAGCATTCCGCGCAGGAGATGCGGGAGATACGGCTCCTGCACCATCATCTGCGTGAAGGTACGCCCCTCGACGAGCCCCTGCTCCGCGCGGGCAAGACGCTGCGCGAGTACGCGGTTGTCCGTGACGGTGCGCGTGAGATGTACGGCACGATCCAGACGAATGCCGCTGTGCAGGAGAATGGCGAGCGTCCGCAGAATCATCTGCCATCCGGTAAACCGCAGGAATGCACCAATCACAGGGACGCGCAGCACGATCCCGTCCAGACGCAGGCGTACCGCAGGCAGCGAGAGGAGTGCCGCCCCCGCAGCCGGCAGGAGTATGAGCGCCGTGAGGAGGGCATAGGGGTGCGCAGCAGCAGTATCAAAGAGCGTGAGCAGGATGCGCGTCGGCAGGGGCAGATCCGTACGCAGATCGCGCAGGAGCGCAGCAAACACAGGTAGAACGAATACGGTCATCACCGCCAGCGACACGATGGATGCCGCCAACAGAAAGAACGGATAGGCGAGCGCAGTGATCAAAGACGCACGCACTGCACTTGCCTCGGTTAGGAATACCGCTGCCTCCCGCAGGATGGCGGCCAGACTGCCGCTCTCCTCCCCCGCACGCACCATCCCAACAATACTCGGAGCAAATGCCCGCGGATGCATCTCCATCGCCTGCGAAAGCGCCGCCCCATGCAGGACGGCACGATGCAGCGCCGCTGCAACCCGCCCGTAGGCGGAGGCAGGCGAAGATGCTTCTGCCAGCCGTGCGAGTGCCTCATGAATAGGCATCCCGGCCCCCATGAGCGATGCCGTCTCATGAAAGAAGGCAATGCGCTCCTCCTCCGTAAGTCCGCCGAAGATCTGCGGCAGACGCGGCAGGTGCAGCGCCCGCCGCTCTGTCAGATGCACGACGACCCGCCCCTCTGCAGCGAGTGCCCGTGCTGCTGCGGGCCCGCTCTCGGCACAGATATCTCCGCGTACCTGCCTGCCGTCTGCCGTGCGGGCGCGATAGGAAAACGTCCTCATGCGAGGATCCCCTGTGCCCGCAGCGCAGCCTCTGCCATCTCCTGCGTCTGCATCCCCTGCGCCGCCCCGCTCATCATCACGGAAGTGAGCTGTGCATAGCTGCCCTGCCGCAGGAGATTACGCACAGCGGGCACGGCAGCGAGCACCTCGAATGCCGCAGCGCGCCCGCCGCCCCGCCGCGGCAGAAGACGCTGCGCAAAGATGCCCGTCACCGTATCAGCGAACTGGGCACGCACCGCATCGCGCATCTCGGCGGGAAACATACTCTCGACACGGAGCGCTGTCTGTGCGGCACTCCGTGTATGGAGCGTGCCGAGAACGAGCACGCCCGTCGCCGCCGCCGTGAGCGCTGCCTCCATTGTCGCACGATCCCGGATCTCTCCGATGAGGAGAATATCCGGATCCTCGCGCAGGGCACTGCGCACGGCACACGGGAACGCGTCAAAATCCCGCCCCATCTCCCGCTGGCTGAGGAAAGCACGCGCCGGTGCAAAGACGTACTCAATCGGATCCTCCAACGTAATGATATGCACAGCACGCGTGCGGCTGATCTCTCCGATGAGCGCAGCAAGCGTCGTCGTCTTACCCGCGCCCGTCGCACCGCAGATGAGTGCCAGTCCGTCCCGCGTCCCCGCGAGTGCGCGCAGTGCAGCAGGCATGCCAATCTCCTCCGGCGTTCTGATCTGCGCGGGAAGAAGACGCAGCGAGAGCGCCGCCCCGCCAGCTGTCCGATACGCATGCCCGCGAAAGCGCCGCCCCATCGACTGCCAGGAAAAGTCCACATCGCGCACAGCACATGCCGCATACTGCTCCGCCGTCAGCATCACGCGCAGAAAATCCTCCACCGCGCCGTGTACGGGCACGAATGTCTCCGGTACGAGCATGCCGTCCTGCCGCAGCTGCACGCGTTGCCCTGCCGCTGCGTGCAGATCGGATGCCTCTGCCGCGATCATGCGGCGCAGCAGCGGTGTCCAGTGCTTCATCTCATCCATAGAGCGCCCTTGCCACCTCCTCGATCGTCGTCTCGCCTGCGGCAGCCTTTGCCATACCGTCCTGCCACAGCGTCGCTCCGCAGTCCGCCTCCGCCGCACGGCGGAGCGCCTCTCTGTCGCATGCCGTGAGAATCGCCGCACGGATGCCCTCCGACACCGGCAGTACCTCATGGATCGCCATGCGTCCGCGGTAGCCGCTCCCGTGACAGCACGCACAGCCGCGTCCACGTGCGAGCGTCATCCCCGTACGGTACATACTGCCGAGCTGCACCGCTGCGCGGCTATCGGGCGCGACAGGATACGTCTCCCTGCAGTGCGGGCAGATCCGCCGCACGAGACGCTGCGCAATCACGCCCGAGAGCGTTGCCGCAAGCAGATAGGGCGGTACCCCCATCTCGATCATGCGGAAAACTGCCGAGACAGCATCCTCTGTGTGCATCGTAGAAAAGAGCGCATGTCCCGTCAATGCAATCCGCACCGCCATCTCCGCCGTCTCACCGTCGCGGATCTCCCCGAGCAGAATCTTCTGCGCATCCTGCCGAAGCGCCGCACGCAGTCCCGCGACAAAGGTCAGCCCCGCCTCGGGGTGCACCTCGAACTGACTGACGCCCTCAATGCGGCGCTCGACGGGATCCTCGAGCGTCATGATGTGACAATTCGGATCATTCAGTGCAGAAATCGCCGCATAGAGCGTTGTTGTCTTACCCGAGTTCATCGGCCCGCACAGGAGCAGCAGCCCCGTCGGACGGCGGATCAGCCGCTCGAATATCTCTTGATTTTCCTGTGTAAAGCCCAGCTCTGCGCATCCGAGGAAACGCTCCGCTGCATCCATGATGCGCACGACCATTCGCTCCCCGTCCACCACTGGCAGCACCGCCACGCGCATATCAATCGTGCGGCCGCCGTACACATAGCGCAGCTGCCCGTCCTGCGGACGATTGCGCCTGGACGTGTCGATCCCTGCCATCACCTTCAGCCGGGCGATGATGACAGGCGCAAGCTCTGCGGGCAGCACCACAGGACGCACACGCAGGAGACCATCGACACGCAGGCGAATGCGCAGCCGTCCCGCCATCGGCTCAAGATGGATGTCCGTTGCCTCCTCGGCAAGCGCCGTGTCCAGGATCGCATTGACGAGCATAAGCACGCTGCTGCGTCCGTCCTCAGACGGAGTGCCGCGCCGCACCTCACGGACAGCCTCTGCAGCCAGCCGCTGCACAGCTTCCTGTTCCATCCCGTCTACCCCCTTTCCACTGCCGGCAGTATCCCCTCATCGTAGTCCACGGAGAGGAGATAGAGACCGCAGGCGGGTGCAGTCGGACTCGCAAGCCGCCGATCGCGCGCAGCAAAGATCTCGGCAAACCGCTCCACAGAGATGCGCCCCTGCCCGACACTGACGACCGTACTCATGATATTACGCACCATGTGATAGAGGAAACCGTTGCCGTGCAGGCGGCACACGAGCCGCCCGTCCCCCTCCTCCGTCAGACAGATCTCGTCGAGCGTCCGTACAGGAGACATCGGCGCGCCGCCCGCTGCACGAAACGAGGAGTAATCATGCGTCCCCACGAGCATGGCGAGCGCCGTACGCATCGCATCCAGATCGAGCGGGCAGAAAAGCTGCCACGCATAGCTGCGCGTAAAGGGATCCGGCACGCTGCACTGCGCCAGCCGATAGAGGTAGGTCTTGCCCCGCGCAGAGTGACGCGCGCTGAAATCCCGCGCGGCCTCCCACGCCTCCCGTACCACGATGTCGGACGGGAGCAGACCATTTGCCGCACGAGGGAGACGCGCAGCAGGGATGCGTCCATCCGTGAAGAAGTTAACCACCTGTCCATACGCATGGACTCCCGTATCCGTGCGCCCGGCCGCAGCCAGCTCAACCGTCTCCCCGCAGACCTTCGCGAGTACCTGCTCGAGTACATTCTGCACGGCAATGACGGGCGGCGTCTGCCGCTGAAAGCCGTGGTAGCGCGTCCCGTCATAGGCAACCGTCAGCGCGATATTCCGCGCACGCGCCTTCATCATCGCCACATGCTCAGGGCGCAAGATGCACCCCTCCAAGATTCACAACACAGATGGCGGCAGCCCCCAGCACAAATACGGCAATCGCCGCGTAGTCAAGACGCTCCACGCGCAGCTCCTTCATCTGCGTACGGCCCTCGCCGCCGCGGTAGCAGCGTGCCTCCATCGCAAGCGCCAGCTCATCCGCGCGGCGGAAGGCCGAGAGGAAGAGCGGTACGAGCACAGGTACGACGGCGCGCAGACGACGCATGATATTCCCATGCTCAAAGTCCACACCGCGCGCCTTTTGTGCCTTCATGATGCGGTCGAGCTCCTCGAGCAGAGTCGGCACGAACCGCAGTGCAATCGTCATCATCATCGCCAGCTCATGCACCGGGACGCCCACACGACGCAGCGGGGAGAGCAGCGCCTCCAGTCCATCCGTCAAACGCAGCGGGCTTGTTGTGAGCGTGAGCAGCGTACTGAGGAGGATGAGCAGGATCAGCCGCAGCCCGATATATGCACCGCGTTCCGCGCCCTCCCATGTCGCCGTAAAGATACCGAGACGGAACGCCTCCGTACCCGGTGTCATAAAGAGATGCACCGCAAAGGTAAAGAGCACAATCCAAAGGATCGGCCGAACAGAGCGCAGCTGCATCGTGAGCGGCACCTGCGAGCACAGCATCAGCGCAGCGACGCATACGCCGAGCACAGCAAATCCGGCCGCATTCTCCACGAAGAAAATCAGCAGCAGGAAGAAGAACAACAGGACAATCTTTACACGGGGATCCATACGGTGCAGAAATGAGTCCCCCGGAAGATAACGTCCGATCTGTATGTCATTCAGCAAGCAAAATCACTTCCAATTTCGTTTTTTCTCATTATAACATCAATGACGGGGTTTTTCATTTATTTTTCTTCATATCTATGCTATACTTTAGGCAATATAACCTACTTTATATGCGAACCCGCCGGCAGTGCATCCTGCCGCGCCACCCCACCACGCAGAAAGGCATTCCTAATGAAAGAAGCATTCATCGGCCGACAGGCCATACTGGATCAGCGTAAGCAAGTCTACGCATACGAAATCCTCTTTCGCAGCGGACTCAAGAATGCATTCGACCCCAATCTCGACGGCAACATCGCGACACAGACCGTCATGGTTGGCGCAATGCTGGAATTTGGAATGAAAAAGCTTGTCTCGGACAAGAAGGCATTCATCAACTTCACCGAGCAGAACCTCCTCAGCCGTGCCCCAAAGCTGCTCCCGCCCGAGAGCACCATGGTCGAGATTCTCGAGACCGTACAGCCCACGCCGGAGATTCTGGAGGCCGTACGCGAGCTGAAGCAGGAGGGCTACAAGATCGCCCTCGACGACTTCGTCCTGCTGCCCGGCTACGAGCCGCTCATCGAGATGGCAGATGTCATCAAGGTGGATTTCCGCATCACGGAGGATCCAGAGGAGCGCAGGAAGCTGCGCGAGATTCTCCCCAGCCACGTCCGCCTCCTCGCCGAGAAGATCGAGACCGAGGAGGAGTTCCGACAGGCGCTCGAGTTCGGCTACGTCCTCTTTCAAGGCTATTTCTTCTGCAAGCCCGTCATCCTGCATCAGAAGAAGATCACGAGCAATGCTCTCTCACGGATGCGGCTGCTCAAGGAGATCAACCGCCCGGACGTAGACTTTGCCGCCATCACCGAGGTAATCTCCCGCGACACGAATCTCGTCCACAAGCTTCTCACCTACATCAACTCCGTCGGCATGGGGCTTGCCAACCACGTCTCCAACCTACGGCAGGCAACCGTCCTCCTCGGTCTGAGTGGGGTGCGCCGCTGGGTCACGCTCATCAGCCTCCAGACCTTCTCCGAGGACAAACCTTCCGAGCTTTTCACCCTGTCCCTCCTGCGCGCAAAATTCTGCGAACTCCTCGCAGGCAGCATCAAGCGCCCCGGTCTCACGGCCGACACGGGATTCCTGCTCGGCATGTTCTCCCTCATCGACGTCCTCCTCAGCCAGCCCATGGATGAGGTGCTCAAAGAAGTCGCACTCACCGCCGAGATGAACGCCGCACTCCTCGGTGAAGACAACGACCTGCGTCACCTCCTCGACCTCGTCATCGCCTACGAAAAGGGCGACTGGGAGCAGGTTATCGAGCGCTGTGCACGTGAGGGAATCGCCCCTGAGCAGATGAAGCCCACCTATGATGCTGTCCTCGATTGGTACAATGCTCTGCAGAGCGTCAGCTGATCGACCACATGAAAACCCCATCGGAATCAATTCCGATGGGGTTTTCATGTGCAGCAGATTATTTCGGATTGTACTCCATAATCGTAATCTTTTTCTCCTCGTTCAGGTCGATGACCTCATCATCCGAGAGCGTAACGATCGGGAGCGGAACAACGCCGTGCGGATATGCCGTGATCGTCCCTTCGCGATGATTGCTGAGCAGCACGCGCGATCCGAGGAACGCATTCTTGATATTTGTCAGCACAGGCATGCAGACCTGCGGGTCAAGCCCCGTATACATCTGCCGTGCGATCTCCGCTACCGCATCAAACGGTGTGCGGCGCGGGTATCCCTCACGCTCGATCGTAATATTGTCATAGAGATCCGCCACCGCGATAATGCGCGCATAGAGGTGGATATCCTCCCCCTGAATGTTGAACGGGAAACCGCTCCCATCCATCCGCTCGTGATGCTGAAGCGCGGCGAGACGCACGCCCTCCGTCAGACCGGCAACATTGTTGAGAATCTGCGCACCGTCTACCGTATGCTGGATATAGCGCTCGTAATCCTCTCCCTCGAGTGTCTCGATGTTCTTCTCGAGAAGCCGCGGATCGAACTTCGACTTGCCGACATCGTGGAGGAATCCCGCCATCACGATATCCTTCGCCATCTCACGGTCGAGCTTCATCCACTTCGCGAATGCCCCCGCGAGAATCGACACACGCAGTGAGTGATTGTAGATGTCGCTCGCCAGATGATTGATCTCGTTCAGATAGTCAATTGTTCCGCTGCGGCGCGAGAGCGGCAGCAGGTCCGCCTGCACCATTTCCTTCGTCTCAGCGACAGGCACATGCCCCGTCTTCTTCGCCTCGTCAAAGATGGACTGCGCCGTGCCGACCACATCCTCATACTGTTTGATGAAGAGATTGCTGCGCGAGAAGATGGGCGAACGCTCCTCCCGCAGCTCTGTCTCATCCTTGATGTAGACAACAGGGATCTTTAGAAACTTCAGGCGCGTGATATGCGCCTGCGTCAGTTCAGTATTCTCGGATACGACAACAACACGCTTGGCATTGACAATCGTTCGCGCAAGTATCATCCCATTTTCCAGATCGGCTACGGATATTGCACGCAAGGTAAGCCCTCCCTCGGTTTACGCTATCATTTTTCTTACGAATTTATTGCACCTATAAATATTTCGACCTTTACAAAAAAAAACCTGCCTGTGTCAAATAAAACTTGACAATATTTTCCCCAAAGGTTATAATGCGATCGCATTAATGTTTTAACTTGCTAAAGGAATGAACAACTAAGGAGAGATGCAACGATGAACTGGAAGAATATGCTCAGAGGAGCTGCAGTGTGTGCACTGTCAGCGGTACTTCTTACAGGCTGCGGCGGCGAGAAGGCCGCATCGCCCGACAAGAGCACGGACAAGGGCAAGATCGTCGTCGGACTCGACGACAATTTCCCACCGATGGGCTTCAAGAACGAGAAGAACGAGATCGTCGGCTTCGACGTTGACCTCGCCAAGGAGGCGGCAAAACGCCTCGGCCGCGAGGTAGAGTTCAAAGCCATCGACTGGTCGAGCAAAGAGGCGGAGCTCAAGAGCGGCCGCGTCCAGATCCTCTGGAACGGACTCGACATCACCGAGAAGCGCAAGGAAAATATGCTCTTCTCCAATCCCTACATGGACAACCGCCAGATCATCTTCGTGAAGAAAGGAAACACCTCCGTCACGGACGAAAAGAGCCTCGCAGGCAAGACCGTCGGCACGCAGAGCGCGGGCACGGCGGAGGAGTACATCGACGCGACAGCGTTCTACAAGAACGAAGTCAAGGAGGTCAAGAAATACCCAGACTACGTCGCAGCATTCATGGATCTCGAGAACGGCAGACTCGATGCAGTTGTCGGCGATGAGATCGTCGGCCGCTACTACATGAGCAAGCACCCCGAGGAGCTCGAGGCGCGCGACGTTGTAGTGGGCCCCACAAGTGAGTTCGGCATCGCATTTGCAAAGGACAATACCGCCCTGCGCGATGAGGTGCAGAAGGTGCTCGACGAGATGAAGAAGGACGGTACGACCGCGAAGATCTCGACCGAGTGGTTCACAAAGGATATCACAAAATAAATATGTGACAACGAGAGGCTGCTGCTCAATAGCGGCAGTCTCTTTTTGCCGCTGCAAGGACGATAAAACGAATGGATAAAACACTGGATACGGTACTGCTCATGCTCGAGGGATCGACTGTTACCCTCGAAATTTTTTGCGTAACGCTCGCACTCTCCCTCCCCCTCAGCCTCTTTGCTGCGCTCGGACGCCTCTCGCGCTTTCGGCTGCTCAGCCGACTGCTCGAGATCTATATCTGGATTATGCGCGGCACACCGCTCATGCTGCAGCTGCTCTTTGTATATTTTGCCCTGCCGATGGTCGGCATCATGCTGCCCGACATCGCAGCGGCACTGCTCGCCTTCGTCCTTAACTACGCCGCATATTTCGCCGAGATCTTCCGCGCAGGCATCCAGGCAGTCCCGCGCGGGCAGTTCGAGGCAGCGCGCGTCCTCGGCATGAGTGCGCCGCTCACCATGCGGCGCATCATCCTGCCGCAGGTACTGCGCATCACCCTGCCCCCTGTCAGCAACGAAACCATCAACCTTGTCAAGGATACCTCGCTCGTCTACATCCTCGCCATGAACGACCTCCTGCGCGTCGCACGCACCATCGTTCAGCGCGAGTTCGACATGACCCCCTTCCTCATCGCCGGCATCTTCTACCTCGTGATGACCGCCGTACTCACTTATGGATTCAAAAAGCTGGAGGCGTACTATGGCAGATACGAAAGCTAATGAGATCATGCTCTCCATGCGGGGCATCTGCAAATCCTTCGACACCCTCGCTGTACTAAAGGGCATCGACCTCAGCCTCGGACGCGGTGAGGTGCTCGCCATCATCGGCTCGTCCGGCTCCGGCAAGTCCACCCTGCTCCGCTGCATCAACAAGCTTGAGACGATTGACCGCGGATGCATCACAATTCGCGGGGAAAAACTCTGTTGGACAGAGGACGGTGAAACCACCGCGACCTACGCAAGCAGCGCCGATGAGCGGCGCATCCTCATGTCTACGGGCATGGTCTTTCAGCAGTTCAACCTCTTCCCGCATATGACTGTCCTCGAAAATCTCATCGAGGCACCCATTCACGTCAAGGGACAGACACGAGAGGAGATTCTCCCCTACGCACACGATCTCCTTACCAAAGTCGGACTCGTGGGCCGTGAGAACTACTACCCGAGCCAGCTCTCCGGCGGACAGCAGCAGCGCGTCGCCATCGCGCGGGCACTCGCCATGAAGCCCGACATCATGCTCTTTGACGAGCCGACCTCGGCACTCGACCCCGAGCTCACGGGAGAGGTGCTGCGCACCATGCGCGCCCTTGCTGCCGAGCGCATGACCATGATCGTCGTCACGCATGAGATGGCATTCGCCCGTGAGGCGGCCACCCACGTCATCTTTATGGAGAACGGTGTCATCGTCGAGCAGGGAGAGCCGCAGATGTTTTTTAGTGCACCGAAGGAGGAACGTACACGCGAGTTTCTGAGGAACATGTTGTAAGTATCTTTATCTCGTCTTTACATCGTCTTTCTCTCATGCTAAACTCTACGTAATCGGCAGAGCCGCATCCATATATTGTTCAAGTTCCTTGCAAAAATACCGGCTGGCCAGTCATGATATTCCCTCATTTTTCATCCATGCGGATTAGTACGTCCGATTCCCCGCCCATGAATGTGGCTGATTGCCCGGCTTGCGCGGGCAATCCCCCGTAAAGACGTTGGCAATACAAAAAGAGCAGACATAATCTGCTCTTTTTGTATTGTGAGATATTCAGTTACGCCCCCTGCCGCAGGGTTTTCTCCGTCCAAAAATAGGCGAGTACGACGGGGATGCCTGCGCCGATCCATGCAAGGGGATATGCCATACACGCGCCGAGGAAACCGAGTGAACTGCAGAGGAAGATGGCTGCAACCGCACGCATGATGAGCTCCATCACGCCCGCAATGGTCGGGATGACACTCTGCCCGAGTCCCTGCAGGACGTTGCGGTAAACGAGCAGAAGTGCAAGGATGGTGTAGGTCGATCCGGTGACAAGGAGATAGGTGTGCCCATAGGCGATAACCTCCTCTGCGCCCGCCGCATCCGCACCGACGAAAAGCTCCAGGAAGAATGTGCCGAATGCAATCAGTAGAATACCTATGCCAACGGCAAACGCCACCGACATCCGAAGACACGCACGCACGCCCATGCGGATGCGCTCATATTTCTGTGCGCCGTAGTTCTGCGCTGTGTACGCCGCCATTGCATAACCGAACGAGAGCATGGGCATAACAGCGACGGCATCGATCTTCTGCGTCGCTGCATAAGCCGCGACGGGCAGTGCACCGAGGTTGTTCAGTGCAACCTGCAGGATGATCGCACCAATAGCGATGACGGAGGACTGGAACGCCATCGGCAGCCCCATGCGCAGGTGCGCCGTGAGCACCGCACCGCTGGGCCGCCAGTCTGCCCAGCGCGTATGCAGGGCGGGCACACGACGGCGAATGTAAATAAAGAAGACGAGAGCGCCAATCGCCTGCGAGGCAACCGTCGCAAGCGCCGCGCCCGGAATCCCCCATCCGAGCACGAGAATGGCGACAGGCTCGAGTGCGACATTGAGCGCGAGGGTAATACCAAGGAACACCGTCGGTGTCTTGCTGTCCCCGAGCGCACGGATGAGACAATTCTGCAGATAGAGCAGGAGGAAGATGATGAGTCCCGCAAAGACAATCGAGATGAAATCGTATGCCCCGTCCATGATCTCAGGCGGTGTCTCCATCAGCATGAGCAGAGGGCGTGTCAGCGGCAGAATGATCGCTGTCAGCGCAAGTACTGTGAGCGTACTGATCAGAACGCATGCCGCCGCGCTCTGACGCACGCCCGCCGCATCACCTGCACCGAACCGCTGCCCCGTGTAGATGGTCACGCCCGTACAGAGTCCCATGATGAACCCGAGCGTAAGGAACATGAGGCTGCCCGTACAGCCGACTGCCGCGAGCGCATGCACACCAAGAAAGCGCCCGACAATGAGTGTATCAATAAAGGCATAGAGCTGCTGCATCATGTTCCCTGCGATGAGCGGCAGGGCAAAGAAGAAGATGAGCCGCGCGGGATCCCCCTCGGTCAGATTCTTCGTCATTCCAGATACCTCGTCACGAAGATGCGCAGCTTCTCCTGCAGATACACCGTATTGGTCAGCAGCGCCGACGCATGCGGAGCGAACTTGACGGCATAGAGCTGCGGATCACCGCTCACCCAGAAATCTGCGGGATAGGGTGTCACCGTAATCCCCTGTTTCTCAAAGTTCAGCACAGCGCGCGGCAGATGAAATGCCGAGGTCACGAGAATGGGATGCACATAGCCTTCACGACGCAGGATCTCTGCTGTATAGCGTGCATTCTGCCCCGTCGTGAGGCTGCGTGTCTCGACGAGAATCATCTCATCGGGTACGCCAAGAGAGCGCAGCACACGCCGTGCGATCTCTGCCTCAGAGCCCGTATCGCTGAACACCTGACCGCCCGAGAGCAGGATCGGAAGGTCATAGCGCCGATGCAGGCGCAGAACAGTCAGCAGCCGCGAAGACGGGCTCTGCGCGAGCATCCCCGTACCGTCCACATCCTGCACATCCGCGATCGCCCCGCCCCCGAGCATGACGATGATATCACCCGTCGGCTGTGCGGGCACATCGTAGGTCTGCTCGAGTCCGCCCATGAGACGGTCGGATACCGCCCCGACAGAGAGGAGGTAGAGTACGGCTGCAAGCACGGCAAGTCCCCCCGCCATACGCCGCTGTCTGTATTTTTTTAGGAGGCAGGCCGCCATCCCGAGCAGCGCGAGGATGAAGATGCCCGGCGGCAGAATCCACGCCGCCCCAAATTTCAAAACGTAAATCATCGAAAGGAAAATGCGCCTCCGCCGCGAATATTTAGAAAATAGACGGAAGCATCTGCTTCCCTCTGCTGTCACGCCTATTCTATCAGAATCCATGAGATATGAAAAGGAGAGTTCACGCTATGGCAATCATCGAATCCGAGCACATCGACGCCGAGAAGAGGTTCGGCGGGAGCGGCACAATCCACATCCAAAAGCTCCTGCCCCCTGCGGAGCTGGATGGGAAATGCGCGATGTACGCGCGCGTGACGATCCCGCCGCACGCATCGATGGGTGCGCATCGGCACGAGGGCAATACGGAGACGTACCACATTCTCTCCGGCCGTGCACGCTACAACGACAACGGCACAGAGATCGAGATCGGGCCCGGCACGACGACATTCTGTGCAGACGGCGAGCTGCACGCGATTGCAAATGCCTCCGAGACGGAGGATCTCGTCTTTATGGCACTGATCATCAACAAGTAAGCCCCATGCAAAAAGCCCGCAGCAGGTGAACCTGCGCGGGCTTTTCTGCTGCTGTCATTCGTACCGCAGCGCATCAATGGGGTCGAGCCGCGCGGCTTTGCGCGCGGGATAGATGCCAAAGAAGAGACCGATGCCGACGGCAAAGGTGAATGAGACGATGATCGGCAGGAAGGATACGGTGGTTGTGAGACCACCGAATGCACCGATCGCCTTCGACAGCGAGACACCGATGAAGATGCCGATCACGCCGCCGACGATGCCGATGACCATGGACTCGATCATGAACTGCATGAGAACATTCGACGAGGTCGCGCCGAGCGCCTTGCGGATGCCGATCTCACGCGTGCGCTCGGTGACGGAGACCATCATGATGTTCATGATGCCGATGCCGCCGACGAGGAGCGAGATGCCCGCGATCGAGCCGAGGAGCAGGGTGAGCATATTCGTGTTCTCGGTGAACATCTCCATGACGCTGGTCATGTTGCGGACGGTGAAATCGTCCTCCGCACCGTGACGGATATGATGCCGCTGGCGCAGGAGACTCTCGATGTCCGCCTGCACCTGATTCATGCGCTCCGGACTGGAGACCTGTACGTTGATGGAGTGGACGTGCGTGATGGCGAGCATGCGCTCCTGCGCGGTCGTGATGGGAATGTAGATCACATCGTCCTGATCCTGTCCGATGGACTGCCCCTTCTCTGCCGTCATGCCGATGACCTTGAACGGCTGATTGTTGATGCGGATGTTCTTGCCGACGGGGTTCTCTGTACCGAACAAATTGCTCGCGACGGTCGGCCCGATGACGGCGACGCGGCTGCGCTTCGTGATGTCGCTTGCCGTGATGAACGATCCGTTCTCGACCTTGAGTGAGCGGATCTGCATCAGCTCCGGCGTGACCCCCTCGACGGTTGTGTTCCAGTTGAGGCTGCCGTTGACGGCCTGATAGGCGGTGGAGACGGTAGGCGAGACGTAGTCGATGCCCTTGATCTTCGCCGCGATCGCCTTGGCATCGTCGTATTTCAGCGACTTGCGCGAGCCGGCAGCACCGCGTACACCGCCATGGTTGGTCGATCCCGGCATGACAATGAGCATATTCGAGCCGAGACTCGCAAAGGAATCGGCAACGCTCGTGCGCACGCCCATGCCGATGGAGACCATGGCGATGACCGCGCCGACACCGATGATGATGCCGAGCATGGTGAGGAGAGAGCGGAGCTTATTCGCTAGGAGGGCACCCGCCGCCATGATGAAGCATTCTCTAAACAACATCCATCACGACCCCCTTTCCCTCGTCGCGCGTGATCCGCCCGTCGCGGACGAGGAGCTGGCGGCTCGCACGCACGGCAATCTCCGGCTCGTGTGTAACGAGGATGATGGTATGCCCCTTCTCGTGCATCCGCTCGAAGATGTCCATGATCTCCTGCGTGGACTTCGTATCGAGGTTGCCCGTCGGCTCGTCCGCCATGATGATATGCGGCTCATTGACGAGTGCGCGGGCGATAGCGACGCGCTGACGCTGTCCGCCCGAGAGCTCGCTCGGCAGGTGTTCCCCGCGATCGGCAAGACCGACGGCAGCGAGCATCTCTGCGGCGCGCTCGATGCGCTCCTTCTTGCGGACACCCGCATAGACGAGCGGCAGGGCGACGTTGTCGCGCGCGGAGATGCGCGGGAGCAGGTTGAAGTTCTGAAAGACGAAGCCGATCTTCTTGTTGCGCGTGACGGCGAGCGCGTCGTCATCAAGACCAGCGACCTCGTCGCCGTCGAGCATATACGAGCCCTCGCTCGGACGGTCGAGGCAGCCGAGGATGTTCATGAGTGTCGATTTCCCGGAGCCGGAGGGGCCCATGAGGGCGGCGAACTCACCGCGCCGGATGTCGAGGTCGATGCCGTCGAGCGCCGCGAGAGTTTCGCCGCCGATGCGGTAGAGCTTTCGGATGCCGCGCAGGCGGATGGTCTCGGGCGCTTCCTTGATTTCCATCACGATCCCCCCTGTCTCAGAACGGCGGCGGACCGCCCGCCTGGAAGCTGGCGGGCACAATCTTCGCCGTGTAGGTGCTGACAACACGCTCGCCCTCGCTGAGGCCGGAGAGGATCTCGACGTACTCGTCGCTGTAAATCCCCGTCTCGACGTAGCGCTGCTCCTGCGTGCCGTCCTCCTGCTGGACGAGGACATAGGAGCCGTTCGCGTCGGTCTTGAGCGTGGAGAGCGGCACGACGAGCGCATCGTTTCGGTCCGCTGTGTTGATGATGACGCGCGCCGTCATGGCGGGCAGGAGCAGGTTCTCAGGATCATCCACATCGAGCGTCACATAGTAGTAGATGACGCTCGCGCTCGAGGACGAGGAGGATGTGTTCGTATCCCAGCTGTTGGAGACATCGGTCTGCGAGATCTTCGACACGCGCGCGGTGAATGTCCTGTCCGTGTACGCATCAACGGTAAAGGTCGCCGTCTGTCCGATGCGGATGTTGCCGATATCGGTCTCGTCCACCTTCGCTCGAATCTGCTTCGAGGAGAGATCGGCGATGCGCATGATGACGGTTGGGTTGTCTGAGCCCTGCACTGCCATCGTTCCTGCAGTCTTCGGCTCGCCGACGACGACGCCCGAGATGGGGGCGGTGATGATGGTCTCATTCGCGTCCGAGTTTGCCACCTCTAGGGTAGACTGCGCCGTATCATAGTTGTATTCTGCATCCTCGAGGTCAGACTTAGATTTTGCGCCGATGCTCTCGAGGTAGCTCATACGATTGTACTTGGCACGCGTATTGGTAACGCTGTACTGCGCCTGCTCGCGTTTCGCCTCGTAGTCCTTCCCGTCGAGAGTCGCCACGACCTGCCCCGCGGTAACGGTATCGTTTTCCTTCACGAGGACGCTGTTGATGCGCGCTGTGATCTTGGAACTGACCTCGACGGCGTGCATTGGTCGGATGGTGCCCGTCGCTTCGACAGTGGATTTGAGATCCATGCGCTGCACTGCGACGGTCTCGACCATCTTCGCCGCCTGCTCTGCCTCGCTGGATGTCATGTACCAGTATGCGCCGCCTGCGGCGACGACTGCCGCGAAGATACCAACGGCAATGATCTGTCTGCGTTTCATTGGAGAGCCGCCCCTTTCTGCGCCGCTGCGCTCGTTCCTGCCTCAGCAGATGCCGCTGCCGACGCCGCGCGCTCCTGTGCCGTGAGCTGCGGGAGACGCGCTGCAGCGGCCTCCTCATCATCTGTGAGCGGCGTCCCCATGAGGCTCTCTACCTGCGCACGATAGCGCGCATAGTCATAGCGTGCGCTGATATCGTTCGTCCGCGCTGTGGAGAGCGCCAGCTGCGCATCGACCACGTCGAGGAGAATCCCCTCTCCAGCACGGTAGCGCTCGCCTGCAATGTAGGCATCCTCCTCTGCCTGACGAACAGCATCGCCCGTCGCTTGGAAGCGGCGCTCCGCCTCGCGCATATTGAGATACGCCTTACGCAGGGCGAGGTCGATCTCCTCCTCTTTCTTGCGGACGTTCAGCAGAGCGATGTCGCACTCTGTCTGTGCTGCTTCGATTTTGGCGCGCGTGACACCGCTGTCAAAGACGTTCCAGCTGACGTTCAGTCCTGCTGATACCTCCCTGCTGCTGTCATGCGCGGGGCGGAACTGGCTCGTCAGCCCCGTGCCGAGGGTGAGATTCACCGCCATGCGCCCGCCTGCCTTTGCCGTATCCACAGCATGCTCCTGCTGAGCAAGCGTCTCACGCTGGGCAGCGAGATCGAGGCGGCTGCGGTAGGCGTAGGCGATGCAGTCTGCAACCGCCGGCGTGAACGGCTCATAGACGACCTCACTCGTAAGGCGGATCGGCTCCGTGGGGCTGATGTTCAGCAGGCTGCGCAGTGCGGCTAGGTTCACCTCATAGCTGTTCTCCGCACGGATGAGTTCCTGCCGCGCGTTCGACAGCTCGACGGAGGAGCGCAGGACGTCGATCTTTGCCTGCGCCCCCGCGTCGTAGAGAGCGCTCACATTCTTCAAATGTGCATCATACTTGTCCACCGTCTCGCGCTGAACCGCGATCTTCTGACGTGCCTCCGCCGCATTCCAGTAGGCAGCGATGACCTCATAGCGCAGCTCCTCACGCGCGCGTGCAGTCTTCATCTGCGCAGCACGCACGCCGCTCTCACCCGCACGAATGGCTGCCTCGTTCGCCCCTCCGCTGTACAGCGGAAGTGTCGCCGAGACCGAGACGCCGTTGGATGTCTGCTGCGCGCCTCCGTCTGTCCTGCTCGTACGCAGGGTATTGCTCGCCTGTGCCGAGATACTGTTTCTGCCGCGTGCCTGCCGCAGCTCGGCATCTGCCGTCTGCTCGCCTGCGCGCGTGATGCGCAGCCCGGTATTGGCAGAGAGTGCCGTGTCAATCGCCGCAGCGAGCGAGAGATCCGCCGCCTGCACCGGCGGATGGAGCAGGAGCATACCGCCGGCGGCAAGTGCCGCAGCGAGATGCCGGCCGCGTCCTTGTTGATCGTGCATAGATACCTCCTATGGGTATATCGTCATGGGAAATTCGTCCATAATAATGCGCCCATGCTAACGCAGGGGCGCTAACCTTCCATTGGAGCGGTGTTATTTTTCGGTTAAAGGAAACGCTGACAAAATGAAAATCATCCGACCAGCACAGCTGCTCCACTGCAGTGCAGAAAAACAATGCAGCGGGATGGCGATGCAGAATATATCCGCGTCAAAGGCTCGGGTGCTCCGTCAGATACTGCTTCGCCGCCTCGAACTGCACGTCGCGCGTATCCTGCCGGCTGCGCGCAACGGTAATGTCGGGCGTGATGCCCGTGCCGTCGATAGAGCGGCCGCTCGGGGTCACATACTTTGCGATCGTGAGCTTCAGCCCGTCTTCGTGCAGGAGAGGCAGGACCGCCTGCACAGATCCCTTGCCGTAGGAGGTCGTACCGATGATCGTACCCGCGCCCGTATCCTGCAGTGCACCCGCGAGGATCTCGGAGGCACTCGCGCTGTTCTCGTCGATAAGGACGGCAATGGGATACTGCCGTGCGGCGAGATGGGACTGATAGACCTCCGCATTACCGTCACGGTCGATGACAGAGACAATCGTCCCTGCCGGTACAACCTGCTCAGCGACGGAGACACAGCTCGTGATGAGACCACCCGGATTCTCACGCAAATCGATGATGAGCGCCGTCATTCCCTCGCCCGCGAGGCGGTTCATCTCGCCTGCAAACTCCTCTCCCGTGTGCTCAGCGAATGAGCCGATACGGATGTAGCCGATCGTCGTTCCCTCAACCATCGTACCGCGTACGGAACGCACCTGTATGATGTCGCGCGTGATGGTATAGTCCTTCTCGTCACCGTCGCGCAGGATGCGCAGCGTGACGGTTGTCCCCGCTTCTCCGCGGATGTGCAGAGCAACCTCCTCGCTCTGCATCTCACTCGTCGGCGTACCGTCCACGGCGATGATCTCATCCCCCGCCTGGAGTCCCGCCGCCGCGCCCGGCGTGCCCTCGAGCACCGAGATAATGCGAACCGTTCGGTCTTTGAACCCCATCGTCACGCCGATGCCGCCAAATGATCCCTCAGTATGCTGGCGCAGTGCCTTGAACATCTCCGGCGGCATATAGACCGAGTGCGGATCATCAAGCGATGCAACCATGCCGTTGATCGCGCCGTCGATGAGCGCCGTCGTATCGGGCGCATTCACATAGCGCATCTGGATGAACTGCATCACGCCGAAGAGCCGCAGCACGTCGTCGCCGTGCAGCCCTGCCGTACGCAGGAGCGCTCCTGCCGCGAGAACGGTCAGCATACTCCCGAGGAGTGCCGCCGTCACCGCGAACAAAACGATTTTCTTTCTACTCATATCCTCTTTCGCTCAATCAAAGATAGCTCAGCGGGTTGACCGGCTCACCGTTGACACGCACCTCGAAGTGGCAATGCGGCCCTGTGGAGTTCCCCGTCGAGCCGCACAGTGCGATCAGATCTCCCTGTGCCACATTCTCTCCCGTGCTCACCTCGACGGATTGACAGTGTCCGTACAGAGTCGAGATGCCGCCGCCGTGATTGATGATGACGGCGTTGCCGTAGCCGGAGATCCACCCCGCGTACTCGACCGTACCTGCCTGCGCCGCATAGATGGGATCACCGTAGTCGCCGCCAATGTCGATGCCGCTGTGGAAGCGCTGTGCTCCCGTGATAGGGTGAGTGCGCCAACCAAAGTCCGAGGTGATCTCACCCGCGAGCGGCCAGAGCATCGCGCCGGAGCCCTGCACGGGCAGACTGCGCAGCCCGCTGCGCTGAAGCATGCGCGTAATGCGCTCCGACGCTGCGCGCGACTCATCCTGTTTGCGGTCGATGGTCGCCTTGTCGTACTTCATCTGCTCGATGAGCGCCTGCTGCTGCTCGACCTTGTCCTCCATCGCAAGACGCGCCTCGCGTGCCTTCTTCTCGAGCGGCTCCTGCGCAGCCTTGTCCTTCTCCAGCTCCACCTTGAGCGCCAGCATGGCATCGCGGTCGGCAAGCACGCCGTGCACGAGGTCGTAATCCTGTTTGATGACGCGCTTGAGAAGATCCATGCGTGTCAGAAAGTCGGAGAAATCCTTTGCTCCAAAGAGCACATCGACATAGGAAATCTGCCCGTTGATATAGATGTCGCGCACACGTCTGGCGAGTACGTCCCGCTTGCGCTCGTACTCTTTCTCCGTGACTGCGAGCTTCTCCTCGTTCTCCTCGAGGCGCTCGAGAGTCTTGTTCAGCTCGGCACGGCGTGCCTTGTGCTCAGCAATCGCCGCATCCGCCTGCTCATCCAGGACGCGCTTTTGCTCCGAGAGCGAGTCTATCCTGCCCGCAAGCTCATCGCTCTGGCGGCCCAGCGCCTCGACCTCGGCATCGTAGCTGTCACGCTCCTCCTCGAGCGTCGCTGCCGCACCCTGCCCTGCGGCGAGACATGCGGCGGCGAGCGCCATGGCGAGCGTCTTCTTCACTGCTGCCTTCATCGCATCACACCTTCAGGAAGCGCTTGAGCGAGACCCATGCGCCCGCCGCGCCGATGGCCATGCCGAGCAGGATGATGACAATGCTCACATAGTCCATGAACGGCGACTGCGGAATCAGCGGGAAGAATGCCAGCGTATCGTAGACCTTGTTCGTTACGCCCGCGTAGAAGCTGCGCAGGACAAATGCCGAGATGAGGCCGCCGATGCAGCCGAGCACGATGCCCTCGAGGACGAACGGCCAGCGGATGAACTCATCCGTTGCACCGACATATTTCATGATGGCGATCTCTCGCCGCCGCGCGAAAACGGTGAGCCGGATGGTATTGGCGATGATGAAGACTGTTGCGCCGCCGAGCAGCAGGATGAGCATCACGCCGAAGATACGAACGAGACGCGTGATGTCAAAGAGATGCTCCACCACATCCTGTCCGTATTTCGCCGACTCAACCCCCTCCATGCGCTCAATCTGCTTCGCCGCCGTCTCGACCATGTCCGGCTGACGCACCGTCACCTCATAGGCGTTCGGCAGAGGGTTCTTATCACCAAGTGCATCCAGCAGATATTTCTGCTCGCCCAGACGGTCGGCCAGACGCGCACGCGCCTCCGCACGGCCGACGTAGGTCACGGACTCGATGCCCTGCAGGGCGCGGATCTTCGCCCCGAGTTCCTCCTCCGCTCCCTCCGAGAGATCATCGCGCATATAGACGCTGATCTGCACCTGCGACTCGAGGAGTGATGCCGCACGATTCATATTCAGTGCGAGGATGAGGAAGACACCGAGGATAAAGAGCGAGACAGCGACCGTCCCGACTGCGGCGAATGTCATCCAGTTGTTGCGCCGCAGCGAGCGCAGCACCTCCTGCACATAGTACTCGGCGGTTCTAATTTTCATAGCCGTACCCCCCGCGCATCTCATCGCGCACGATATGCCCGCCCTCGATGGCGATGACGCGGCGCTGCATCGTATCGACAATGTTCTTGTCATGCGTTGCCATGACAATCGTCGTGCCGGCGGCATTGATGCGCTTGAAGATATCCATAATGTCCCAACTCGTCTCGGGATCGAGATTGCCCGTCGGCTCGTCCGCGATGAGGATGGCAGGATCGTTCACAATGGCGCGCGCAATGGCGACGCGCTGCTGCTCGCCGCCCGAGAGCTGCGAGGGGAAATTGCGGTACTTGTCGCGCAGACCGACCACATCGAGTACGGCATTCACGCGCCGCTGGATCATCTGGCGCGGCGCCTCAATGACCCGCATCGCAAACGCCACATTCTCGTAGACCGTCTTGTCGGAGAGCAGGCGGTAATCCTGAAAGATGACCCCCAGCCCGCGCCTAAGATACGGTACATCCTTCAGATCCATGTTGACAACATCATGTCCGTTGACGAAGAGTTCTCCCTCCGTCGGCAGTTCCTCGCGGAACAGCAGCTTGATAAACGTGGACTTGCCCGCACCGCTCACACCGACAACGAAGATGAACTCGCCCTTGCCGATCTCGATGCTCACGCGGTCAAGTGCGACCGCACCGTTGTCATATATCTTTGAGACATTTTTCATCCGAATCATTCTGTCCGTCTCATTCCTCTCCAATTACGGGATGTACCGCGTGAGGCAGTGATCCCTAAAAACCGCCTTTCATTATACCACAAATTAAAAAAACTGCACAATGCTGCGTTGCCATTTTTCTGCGGACATGATATCCTGCCATGAGAACCTATTTCATTTATAAGGAACACAATCTATGCTGCTGAAAAAAATCTGCTTCGGTATCTTCGGACTTATCAGCCTCGTGCTCGGTATTCTCGGCGTCTTTCTCCCCGTACTGCCGACCGTCCCCTTCATCCTGCTTGCCGCATTCTGCTTTGCGCGCAGCTCGCACCGCCTCGCGCGCCGTCTGCACGCCTCACGCATCTATCGCCAGAGCATACAGCTGATGGAGCGCAGCCGCCGCGGCATGACGCGCGCAGAAAAGCTGCGCATCATCCTGCCCGTGACGCTGCTCATGGGGCTTTCCTTTTATTATACAGATGTTCTGCCTGCGCGCATTCTCCTCGCCGTCGTGTGGACCGCGCATATCATCTTCCTCTGCGGGCGCGTGCCGACGCGCCGCGTGTAAACACGAGCATTTCGGATGCCCTGTATTTGACAAATCCATTGGGATTCGCTAGAGTGTACGGAGGGAGATATATCCCATCCCACCCGTATATCCAAGGAGGCTACCCATGAAGCACGGCACAGAAACCAACTGGCACAGCAGGCGGCTCGACCGCGTGATGAATATACGCATCTACGGAAAGTCATCGGGCGTTCCCATCCTCGTCTTCCCGACACAGGATGCCATGAGCGACAACTTTGAGAACTTCGGCATGATCGACGCGATGGCGGACGACCTCGCGCGCGGGCGCATCCAACTCTTCTGCGTCGATACCGTGGACACAGAGACGTGGTCGCACATCTGGGGCGACAAGGAATGGCGTGCACGGCGCCAGGAGGAGTACTACGGCTACATCATCGACGAGGTCGTCCCCTTCATCCGCAGTGAGAACACGAGCGGACGCATGCCCATCGCCGCAGGCTGCAGCCTCGGCGGCCTGCACGCTGCCATCGTATTCTTCCGCCGTCCCGACATCTTCGACGGCGTACTCTCGCTCTCGGGCGTCTACGATGCGAAGTTCTTCACCGACGGCTGGATGAACGACACGCTCTACGACAACTCGCCGCTCGATTTCCTCGCGAATATGCCCGCCGATCATCCCTACATCGACCTCTACAACCAGCGGCGCATCGTTCTCTGCGTCGGACAGGGACGCTGGGAGGAGGAGGGACGGCGCACGACCGCCCTGATGGGCGATGTGCTGTACCGCAAGGATATCCATGCATGGATTGATTTCTGGGGCTACGATGTCGATCATGACTGGGGATGGTGGCGCAAACAGTTCCCCTACTTCCTCCCCTTCATCCTGCGTGAGCAGGCGTAAATGAAATGAGGTGACGCTATGAATTTCATCTTTGTATCTCCGCAGTTCCCGCGCACCTACTGGAACTTCTGCGACCGGCTGCGGAAGAAGGGCGTGAACGTCCTCGGCATCGGAGACACTCCCTATGACCAGCTCGCCCATGAGGTACGTGAGTCGCTGACCGAGTACTACTTCGTTCCCTCACTCGCCGACTACGACCAGATGCTGCGCGCTGTTGCCTTCTACACGTTCAAATACGGGCGCATCGACTGGATCGAATCCAATAACGAATACTGGCTGCCGAGCGACGCCCATCTGCGCACAGACTTCAACATCCGCACGGGATGGCAGATCGGCGACATCGAGCATATCAAGCACAAGTCCGCAATGAAACCGTTCTATCAAAAAGCGGGCATCCCCACGGCGCGCCTCTCGAAGGTCACCACACTCGCAGCAGCCGAGGCATTTCTCGACGAGGTCGGCTATCCTGTCATTGTAAAGCCCGACACGGGGGTCGGCGCAACAGATACCTACCGCATCGACAATCACGACGAGCTGCGCCATTTCTACGCATCCAAGCCCGCAGCCCCCTACGTCATGGAGGAGTTCATCACGGGCGACATCTGCTCCTACGACGCCATCGTCGACGTGGATTCCAATCCCATCTTCGAGTCCATGACCGTCTGGCCGCCCTCCGTCATGGACATCGTACTCTACCAGCTCGATCTCTCCTACTACACAACGGACGTTGTGCCCGATGCACTGAAGAAGGCGGGCCGCGCTACGCTGCGCGCATTCCATGTACGCAGCCGCTTTGTTCACCTCGAGTTCTTCCGTTTGACAAAGGAAAAACCAGGGCTCGGCGCAGTCGGGGATTTCGTTGGGCTCGAAGTCAATATGCGCCCTGCCGGCGGCTATACGACCGATATGATGAATTTCGCCCACTCCACCGATGTCTACGAGATCTGGGCAGACATGATCACGGCGAACCGCCGCCTGCTGCCCGAGCGGAACGAGCACTGCTACTGCGCCTACGCGAGCCGCCGTGACTTCCACCGCTACGTTCACACGCACGATGAGATTCTCAGCCGCTACGCAGGCAAAATCGTCATGTGCGAGCGTATGCCCGAGATGATGTGGCCGCAGATGGGCAACCATATGTACACAGCAAAACTCAAGGGGCAGGCAGAGACAGATGAGTTCATCCGCTTCGTACACGAGCAGGAACAGGAACATTGACAGAACAAAAAAGTTGTTGTGCGAAATCAACATCGTTTCGCACAACAACTTTTTTCTTGTCGTTTTCAGCGGATGCCGCGCACGGCAATCCAGTATTCGCCTTCTTTGAAGCCCAAGTGCGTAGCACGGAAGCCCGCTGCGCGGAACAGCTCCTGAAACTCTTCTGGCGTTGGATTCGTGAGGCCATAGTCTGCAACCTTGGCGCGAGTGCCCTCCGGCAGATCATCTCGCCCATAGATATCAGCAAGCAGGAGGAAGGTACCGCCCGGCTTCAGTACGCGCGCAACTTCTCTGAGGTTCTCCTCCGGATCCGGCCAGAAGTAAAAACTCTCTACCGTTACAATCTTGTCAAAATGTGCATCAGCAAACGGTAGCTCTTCCACCGATCCATGCAGGATCTCCATGCGTCCTGCAGCGATGAGTGCCTCATTGAATGCACGCGATGCCTCCACCGAGGTCTGCGCATAGTCAATGCCCGTGAGATGCCCCTCCGTCACATGCTCTGCCATCTGGGCAAGCGTATTGCCTCCGCCGCAGCCAATGTCGAGCACGATATCCGCTGCATAAAAATCCAGCTGCGCGAGCCCCCAGTCCACGAGCCGCGCATGGCTCTCGTTCATCCGTGCGAGCATCGCACGCCCCGCTGCCCCCTCCGGCCGGCGCGGATTCCCCTCCGCCGTCTCCTGATCAAGCTGCTGCCAATCTGTTTCTGCCATTCTACTCCACTCCCATCGTCTGCTTCGAGAGATCAAAACCGAACTGCATTGGATCGGCTGGATCCCAGATACGTGTCTCCTCGTTGTACTGCACAGGCACATAGAACGTCACTGTTCCCACGGGCTGAAGCGCGCGATAGGCCTCTGCCGTCGCCTCCACGGCAGTACGGCGCAGCTCCTCCGGCGATCCATCCAGCTTCATCCGCTCACGCAGAAGCGCAGTTGCCTTCTCTCGCGCCGCCGGCATATTGAACCGCGTCACCGTGACCTCGACCATCGCCCGTTCCCTGCTCTGCTCCGTCACCGCCGTCTCGACTGTCGCGCCGCGGAGGGACTCCATATAGGCATCGCCGATCTTGGCAGCTTCCTCGGACGAGAGGAATGCCCCTGTCGTCTGCAGTGCACTCGAAAACGCCATCTTCATATTGAACGCATCCGTCTGTGCACCATAGGACGTAAGCTGCTTCTGCGCCGCCATATCCTGCCGCACGAACGCATCGCAGTAGAGCTTGATGCTCTCTGCTGCATCCGCACGCTCCATACGGCCAAACGTCGCAGCGTAGAGCGCCATCAGAATCGCCGCTGCAAAAACCCCGATAAAAATTACGGGAAATCGAATCTTTGCTGAAATCACTGATGTATCACACTCCCATATTTATTCTATCGCACAAAAATCCCTGCGACATTAGTATGGATCAGACTTTCATCAGAATATAATCACACCGATACAGGAGTCACAGCATTTCATCGATCCTTTATACACAAAAATACGGCTGTCTCCAGCCGTATTTTTACACTTCCGTATTCAAACCCCGAGCGAGGCAATCCATGAATTGATCGCCATCGGTGTCTCACCCATTTCAAAGCGCCGCCCTTCCTTTAGGAGCGCCCCCTTGGCAGAGGGACGCAGATGCGCGGTTGTCTGCCCCATCGGACTGCCCCCCGAGGTCGCAAACGGAACAACGGTCTTCCCCGTCAGATCGTACTGCTCCAGGAAGGTGTTGATGATATGCGGCGCAACGTACCACCAGATCGGAAACCCGACGAATACCGTATCGTAGGATGTAAGATCCGGCAATGTACCCGCGATCTCCGGACGACTCGCTGCATCGCGCATCTCGACGCTCGATCGGCTCTTGCTGTCGTTCCAGTTGAGATCGTCCTCCGTATATGGGACAGCAGACATGATCTCATAGAGATCTGCACCGATGACATCGGCAATTTTTTGCGCGACACGCGCCGTGCGCCGCGAAGGCGACGCCGAAAAGAAGGCAATCAGAAATCTCCCCTGCATCTCTATTTCCTCCGTGCTAAATATTCGTAAGCAAATCCGCGTCCCTCGGGCTGGATATCAGACTCAAACATACGATCCCATGGGAAACGGACCTCGACTGTATGGAGCTCTGCAAGCGGCGGCAGATTCTCCTCGATGAAGCGGTTCATCAGACGTGCAGAGCGCAGAGCGACCGCATCCATCTTCGTCCCGAGGCTGCCGTAGAAGCCATCGCCGCGCAGCCATGTGAGCTGGTGCGCGATGGTGTTGCGGACATTCGCCTGATACGCCCAGTCGTCGAGATAGCGCGTCGTGAGCAGGTGATCCACCGCATCCGCGTCCATGTGACGGACAAGCATCCCCTGCCCGAGGGCAAATCCGGAGCTGTTCGTCGGCGTGTTCCAGCCCGCATAGGCGCGGATCTTGTAGAGCAGGCCGCGCCGCTGCAGTTCTGCCATGAGCGCATTGTCTGCACCGTTGGCAAAGGCGATGTCCGCAATGGCAACGGGGTAGCCCTTCGCCACATCGTCTGCTACAATATCTGCAAAATACGTCGTCCCCTCACGCGGCATGCCGTCATTCATCGGCATATTCGCTTCATAGGTACGCCCGTTCGGGTTCGTATTTACTGCGAGAACAACGTCTGCCTTGTCTGGTGTACGGACGACCATCCCGCCCGCCGCGAGCACCGCATCGGCGACCGATGCACTGATCTTCTCATCCGAGTAGGCAGGCACGGTGTCCGCTCCGCGCCCCCAGTTGTAGTGCGGGTAGACGAAGGGCACCTCGCGGCGCTGCTCGTTCACCGCGCGTGTCAGCATCAGCAGACCGATCTCGTCGATCCCCGCCATCGTCTGAAACCGCGTCCTGCCGAGATCTGCGCCGGCTGCTGCAAGGTGACGGCTCTCGAGATGCGTCTGTGAGAACGGCGCATTATCATCGCGCCCGAGCGCGAGATAGCGGAACGCATTGCGTCCGCGCATCAGCTCGATCAGATGCGCATTCACCGCATAGTTCTTCTCGCGCCGCCCCATCCAGTCAGCAAGAGCTTCCTTTGGAATCAGACGCGCGAGGAAATCATACTCCTTGCGCTCGCGGCGCGTGAGACCCGCGACCTCCTCCTTGTCCCGCAGAACAGTGTAGCGGAAGATATCCGCACCGTAGCGGCGGTAGTACTCCGGCTCCTCATGCCCCGATGCCTCGCCCGAGCGCGGCGTACGCATGATCGAGCCAAACACATAGAGCGGAATGCGCGGCTGCTCGCTCTGCAGCGCATCGAACCGCGCCGCGCGGGAGAGCACCTGCGCACGCGTATAGGAGTGCTTGCGCGAGCCGACGAGGCTGCCGTAGATCATGGCATCCGAGGAGATGACCGCAGCCTTTACCCCCGGCAGCGCCATGCTCTCGTGCAGCCAGGTCCATAGTTCGTCCGGATGCCCCCAGTCCTCGCGGCTGCCGCGCAGTTCTGCAGGCGGCATCACAATATCATAGCCGAGCTGCCGCACGACATCTGCCGTCTGCGTGCTCGAGATAGGCCGCCCGTCATGCGGGACGAAGATGATCTTCTCCGTCACTGGAGCGGGCTTCGCCGCCTCCATGGGCTGCGGCGGCAGGAGCACTGCCATCAGGGCCATGCAGAGTACGCGAATCAGTCGGGATACGCTCACGGTACGCCTCCTTCTCCTGCAGCATTTGCTGCGGCATCAGTCTTACTCCGCAAAATGGCGCGCAGTCCATCCCGCACATCATCGGGCACATGCAGCTTCGTATCGAGCATGACGCCGCCCTCACGCACCTCGGCACGCTCGATCTCGATCATATCCATCAGCCGGTGTCCGCGAAACTCCGTCGTGCCGAGCCGCGAGGCAGCGAGCGCTGCATGGAAGTCCACCGTCACCCGGTTGCCGCGAATAGCCACCGGCAGCGCATCGGACACATCGAGCCGCCCCGCCATCCGCTCCACCATCGACAGAGAGACGCGCGAGAAAATCCACGAGACAAGCCCGTGGTTCGGCACGCTCTTTTTCTGCACGCGGTAGACAGCATAGGAAGCATCGCCTGTATGCACCATCTCCTCGAGGATGCCGGAGAGCTCGATGTTCTTATATTTCTTCGACGTTGTACAGGAGATATCGAGCCGGCCGTTGCCGTGCGAGGTCAGCCGGATGCTGCGGACAGAACCGTCCTCCGCCGCAAGACGCGCCGCAATCGCATCGTTCAGCACCGCATCACGCACGAAGAGATGTCCGTCCGCAATCTGCGCCAGCGTCTCGCGGTCCCATGTATCGCGCAGCACCGTCAGCACAGGCGCATAGTCCTGTACCGCCGCACGCAGTTCGCCCCAGTCGATGTTTTGCACCTGCTCGATGAACTGCGCAGGGATGTCAATGACCATCAGCCGCCTGCCTTTTCGGCTTCCGCCTTCTTCTCGCGCAGATCGATCCAGAGGTTCTGCGCACGCTCAAACAGCTTTGCGTCGTTCTTGCGGATCTCCTGATCGCTCATGATGCGCGAGAGCATCTGCGTTGCCTTCTCGAAGTCGCCCATGCGGTAGTATGCCGCACCTGCGATATACATCGCCATGTTGTCGCTCATGCCATGGATCGGATAGTGCTCCGTCATCACCGATTTTTCATAGAGTTCGGCAGCGCGCCGCAGCATCTCTGCCTCTTTCTCCTGCTCTCCCGCCTCGCGGTAGACCCACGCCATGCCCATGCAGTAGCCAGCCTGCTTTTGCAGTGTCCAGCCGAGCCGCTCGGCGAAAAAGATACCCAGCTTGTAGGCGCGGATTGCATCCTCGACCGTACGCTCCTCCGTGTACGGCAGATTGATCTTGCGTCCCTCGAGCAGCTCCTTGATCTTTGCCTTGTCGCGCGCACTGATCGGCTCCTCGGCGAATTGCTTCTCATCCGCCGCGAATCCGCAGTGCTCGCACAGCCAGACGCGGTAGCGGTACGGGTTGACGCCCTGGTAGTGCACGCAGAAGTCCTCATCTGTCGAGAGCGTGATGAGACGCGACTTCAGCTTCGTTACATGGGTCTTTTCCCCACAGATCGGACACGGCTTTTCAACGGTGTAAATATACTCTGACATAACGCTTCCTCCCTACCCGAAAATCTCCTTCATGATACCATAAATTGCGCGAAAAAGAAAGAATTCCATGCATCCCCAAAAGCACAGCACCTCCGCACAAATCCGTGCAGAGGTGCTGTTTCATGCATCATATCGCCTCGTTACCGATGATAGCGGGTGCAGAGCCCCCGCAGTTTCTTCGCATCGAGTTCGAGGAGGTAGTCCGTCTTGAGACTCCAGCGCCAGTTGAGACCGACCGTACCCGGCGTATTCATGCGGGCGCGCTCATCGAGTCCGAGGAGATCCTGCATGGGGATGATCGCCATGCGTGCGCGTGATGCATACGCCATTTTGATGAGACGCTTGCAGATGGTCTGAGGACGGTCGGCGGTTGTGCCCGTGAGATTTGCGAGGGTCTCGCGCAGCACCTCATCGATGTCATGGGTGAACCAGCCGACGGTAGTGTTGTTGTCATGCGTCCCTGTATATATGATGCTGTTCTCAGGCGTGGTAAAACCGACGCGCCCCGACTCGTTGGGCGCGAGCATGAAATGAACGATCTTCATCCCCGGAAAGCCGCACGCGTCGCGCAGATGCTCGACCTCGTCGGTGATGATGCCGAGATCCTCCGCCACAATGTCGAATGTACCGAGCACACGCTCAATCTCATCAAAAAAAGCTTTGCCCGGACCTTTGAGCCAGCGCCCATTGACGGCGCTCTCCGCCTTGCCGTCAATCGACCAGTAGGATTCAAAGGCGCGGAAGTGGTCGATGCGGATGATATCGACCTGCTCGCGCAGCTTGCGGAAGCGCCGCTTCCACCATGCGTAGTGCTCCGCCTTCATCGCATCCCAGTTGTACTGCGGATTTCCCCAGAGCTGACCATTGGCGGCGAAGTAGTCGGGAGGCACACCCGCAACGGTGCGCGGCGAGCCGTCCTCATACAGATCGAAGAGGTGCTGATGCGCCCATGCATCCGCACTGTCCTGCGCGACGAAGATCGGCATATCGCCGAGGATTTCAATCCCCTTTTTCAGTGCATAGTCATGCAGTCTGTTCCACTGTGTGTGAAAGACGTACTGCTTGAACCGATCGAGCTCCACCTCTTCGCGCTGCCGCTCGGCAAGGCCGCGCAGTGCATCGGGGTCGCGGCGGCGGATCTCCTCCGGCCACGACATCCACGCTGTACGCCCATATTCCTTCTTTGCCGCGTGAAAGAGCGCGTACTCCTCGAGCCAGTAGGCTTCCTTTTCGCAGAACGCGCGGTAGTCTGCATCGTCTGCACGCGTCCTGTGGAAGGCGCGGAACGCCTTTTCCAGCATAGTCTTTTTAAACTGTTTGACGCGCTCGAAGTCGATGAAGGAGCTGTTCGCCTCATACGGGAGGAAGATGTCCCGCTCCGTCAGCCAGCCGCGGGCGACCAGATCCTCGAGATCGATGAGCATAATGTTGCCTGCAAATGCAGAGATGGACTGATAGGGCGAGTAGCCGTGCCCGACGGGACTGAGCGGGAGGATCTGCCAGATCTTCTGCCCCGCCTCGGCGAGAAAGTCAAGGAAGCGGTACGCCTCCCTGCCGAAGTCGCCCACACCGTATTTTGACGGCAGGGAGGTCGGATGCAGGAGGATGCCTGCCTTGCGTTCATAGCGGCGCGGCTCTTTGCGCTCGCGCAGGAGCAGACCAAAGAGCGGCGGGATCTTGATGCGCAGGCGGCCGCGCTCGACCTCGTAGGTGCGCGAGGGCTGGAATGCATCCTCGAATATGCCGCAGGCGAAATCACTCACGTCCAGCTCAATGCTCAGCGTCTCGGTGCGGCTGCGGTTAAATGCAGCAACGAAGACGCCGTCCTCCTTCTCGCTGCTGAACACGTCGTAGCCGGAGCGGATGGTGCGTGCGTAGGCGATCACGTCGCCCGCGCCGTAGAGCGGCAGAATGTCGCCGGTGCGCAGCGCGTCGCTGCTGTTGCGGACGGCGATGAACCGCTCGAACCAGCCGCGGATCTCCGTGTTGCCGTGTCCCCAGTCATAGGGACGGCGGTTGAACGGGTCTTTGAACCCCTGCATACCGATCTCATCGCCGTAGTAGACGCTCGGCACACCTGGATAGGTCATCTGCCAGAGCGCCGCCATGAGGAGCCGATGCGCGCCCAGAGCGAACTGCTCATCCGTCATGCGTACGCGCGACTGCTCAACGGCGGGCATCCCCTCGTAGTAGGGCACACCTGCGAGCGCAGTGATAGCGCGCGGCACATCATGACTGCCGATGAGGTTCATCATCGCATAGAGGTTTTCCTTCGGATAGTTCTCGATCTGGCTCATGAGCCGCCGCATCGTCTGCCGCCCGTCCACCGCTCCCGTAAGGAACTCGAACATCACCGTGCGCAGCGGATAGTTCATCGCCGCATCCATCTCATCGCCGGAGAGATACTCGCGCGGTGTTCCGTATGCCACCTTGTTCGAGGCATCCTCCCAGACCTCGCCGATCATGACGGCGTCGGGGTCACGCTTCTTGAGCGCGGCAAAAAATGCCTTCGAAAACGCCTGCGGCAGTTCGTCGATGACATCCAGCCGCCAGCCTGCGATCCCCTCGTTCATCCAGTGGTGCAGGACGCTGTCCTTACCCGTAATAATGAATTCCATATAGGATGGATCGGTCTCGTTGACATTCGGCAGCGTGTCAAAATCCCACCAGCACGCATACTCATTCGGATAGCTGCGGAACTGATACCACGAGTAGTACGGCGACTCCTTCGACTGATATGCACCGAGCGAATCGTACTGCTGCTGCCGGTTGAAATAGATACTGTTACTGCCCGTATGACTGAATACGCCGTCGAGGATGATGCGGATGCCGCGTGCGCGCGCTGCAGCGACGAGCGCACGAAAGTCCTCGATATCGCCGAGCATGGGATCGATCTTATGATAGTCCCCTGTATCGTAGTGATGGTTGCTCTCAGACTCGAAGACGGGGTTGAAGTAGATGCACGAGATGCCGAGATTCTTGAGATAGTCGAGTTTTTCCATGACGCCGCGCAGATTCCCGCCGAAGAAATCGTAGGCGATGATCTCCTTCGTATCGGGATCCTTGAGGTACATGGGGTCGTCCGTCCAGTCCGTACGGATGACTGCCCCCTTCTTGCGAACGATGGCATCGCCTGCCCGCGCAAAGCGGTCGGGGAAGATCTGATACATCACGGCATTCTTGAACCAGTCGGGCGTACGTGCGCCCCTGTCGTAGATGGTGATCTGATAGGATGGAGGCACGCTCGTCAGCAGCATGCCGATACCGCCCAGCATCTCCTCGTTGTTCCCGTAGAAATAGGTGCCGCTCTCCGTCGTGATGACGAAGTAGTACCACAGCAGGCATCCGTAATCCGGCAGCTCAGTCCGGCAAGCATAGTAGCGCTGCTCTCCCTGCGTATCCTGCGTATCCCGCGTCTCCATCAGGAGCAGTCGCTCCCCTGTCCTCTCCTGCCACAGACGCACCAGCACCTGATGCACTGCCTCGCAGGTACGGATGCGGATGCCCAGACGCAGCCGACTTCCCGCCTCCGCTGCGCCGACGATGGAGCGGTAGTAGATATCCTGTGAGTTGTGTTCCACTTGATGGGACTCCAGCATAGCGCCCTCTCCCCTTTCTCCCTAAAAAAACACACAGAAACCACTGGCGTATCAGATGTTCCTATTTGAACGGATTCGCCAGCGGTTTCGCAATAACTGCGCCGTGTTTAACCGAAACAATTAACACGCGCAGCGGTCAAATGTCATTTGTCTGCGCTCAGCACTCACGCAGCAGACGATCATAGAGCTTCTCGTATTCCTTTGCCGAACGTTTCCAGCTAAAGTCACTGTGCATCGCCGTGTAGATGAGCTGCCGCCACTCGCGCAGATTGGCGTAGGCAGCAAGTGCACGCTTGAGGGCATACATCATCTCATGCGCGTTGTACTCGTAGAAGAGGAACCCATTTCCCTTGTCTACATCGGTGCGGTCGAATTGGACGACCGTGTCCTTCAGCCCTCCCGTCTCGCGCACGACGGGAATCGCCCCGTAGCGCATGGCGATAATCTGTCCGAGCCCGCACGGCTCGAACATAGAGGGCATGAGGAAGATATCCGACGCTGCATAGATGCGCTGTGCCAGCTCATCCGAGAATCGGATATGAATCGACACCTTGTCAGGATAGCGCCACGCCAGTTCCTTGAACCAGTCCTCGTAGCCGCGGTCCCCCGTACCAAGCAGGACGAACTGCACATTCTCATGCTGCAGGATCTCATCCAGCACGCGCACGACAAGATCAAGTCCCTTGTTCGCAACAAGCCGCGTGATCATCGCAACCATAGGCGTGCGGCGGTTCTCCGGCAGGCCAAGGTCGCGCTGCAGGCACACCTTGTTGTCGCTCTTGCCCTCGACCGCTTTCTTCGCATCATAGTTGACGTATAGGTTCTTGTCCGTCTGCGGATTGTAGACATCGTAGTCGATGCCGTTCACGATGCCGAACAGATCCCCGCTGCGCTTGCGCAGAAGGCCGTCCAGCTGCTCGCCGTAGTAGTCATACTGAATTTCCTCGGCGTAGGTCTTGCTGACAGTCGAGAGATAGTCGGCATAGATGATGCCCGCCTTCATGAAGTTGACCGCATTGTAGAACTCGAAATCGCCGTTGTTGAAATACTGCCAGTCGAGACCGAGAACGTCGCTCATGACATCCTTCGAGAAGACGCCCTGATACTTGAGGTTGTGGATGGTAAAGAGCGTCTTGATGCCCGTATAGCGCGCATCTCCGATATGCTCCAGACGAAGGAACACATTAACGAGTGCTGTATGCCAGTCGTTCGTGTGGATGATGTCCGGCCAGAAATCGAGAGCAGGGAGGAGGTTGAGCACGGCACGGCTGAAGAAGGAGAAGCGTTCTGCGTCATCCGGGTAGCCGTAGAGGCCGGCACGGCTGAAATACTCCTCATTGTCTACGAAATAGTAGGTCACGCCGCCCAGCACATACTTATCAATGCCGACGAACTTGTCCCGCCATGCGACACTGAGTACGCCGTCGTAGACGTGCTCCATCGCATTTCGGATATCTTCGGCAATCGCACTGTATTTCGGCAGGATGACGCGGCAGTCCACCCCGTCCCGCACGAGTGCAGCAGGGAGCGAGCCCGCCACATCGGCGAGTCCGCCTGTCTTTACGAAGGGAACTGCCTCCGATGCCACATATAGTACCTTCATCCCAATATCCTCCTTTGCCCACAGACTTTTCGTACGCTGTACTGCAGGACTGTCATCCGATTTCTGACCGCTTTCGGCATTCTCCTGTCAGTGCGCGCCGCGGTATGGGAAACAGTCTGTCTCTTTGTTTCCTCACGGCTTCGCTGCGCGCGTTTTCTTTGGTGCTTTATCCGCGGGCGTACTCTTGCGCGCGGGCTTCTTTTTCGCTGCCGTCATCCCTGCCGCCTTGGAACTCTGCACAGCGGATTGTGCGGCCTGTTCTGATGCCGCCTCCGCATCTGCGCGCCGCGGTGACTTTTCGGGCGGCTCTGCCTTGACGGTGCGTTTGCGCGGCGGCTTCTTTTCCGGAGGTACAGTGTCCTGCACCGCCTTCGGCGCGCGTTTTTTCGATGCCGCCGCAGCCTCCTTCTTCTCGGCAGCCGCAGCGGTGCGTTTCTGCGCGCCTGCTTTTTTCCGTGCAACGGCGTCTGCCGTCTCAGACAGCTTGGCAACGGGCGTCCCCGCTCCACTCTGGCGCTTTAGGCGATAGAACGTCGTTGCCAGAGGCGGCACGGTGATGACGATGGACTGCTCGCGTCCATGGAAGGGATAATCCTCGCTCACGATATCGCCCGCATTGCACACACCGCTGCCGCCGTACGCCTCCGCATCGGAGTTGAACACCTCGACGTAGCTGCCCTTCGTCGGCACGCCGATACGGTAGCCGCGGCGCACCTCAGGGGTAAAGTTGTGTACGCAGACGATGAAATCGCTGCGGTCGTCGGCGCGGCGTACGAGTGCGATGATGCTGTTCTCGCTGTCGTTGCAGTCGATCCACTGGAATCCGTTCCAGTCGAAATCAACCTCCCAGAGAGCCTTGTTCTCGACATAGAATTTGTTGAGAGCCTTGGAGTAGGCGAGCATCTTCGTATGCATCGGATACTGCTCGACGAGATGCCAGTCCATACTGTCGTCGAAGTTCCACTCGATGAAATGCCCGAACTCCCCGCCCATGAAGAGCAGCTTCTTGCCCGGATGCGCCATCCAGTACCCGAAGAATCCGCGCAGCCCCGCGAATTTCTGCCAGTAGTCGCCCGGCATCTTGCTGATGAGCGAACACTTGCCGTGCACGACCTCATCGTGCGAGAGCGGCAGGACAAAATTCTCCGAGAATGCGTACATGAGGGAGAACGTAATCTTGTCCTGATTCCACTTGCGGTAGATCGGATCGAGGCTCATGTAAGCGAGCATATCGTTCATCCAGCCCATGTTCCACTTATAGTTGAACCCCATACCGCCCATGTAGACCGGCTTCGAGATGAGCGGCCACGAGGTCGACTCCTCCGCAATCATGAGCGCATGCGGGTGGTACTTAAAGATGATCTCATTGAGTTTCTTGAGGAAGTCCATCGCCTCGAGGTTGCCCGTGTCGCCGTATTTGTTCGGCTGCCACTCGCCCTCGTTGCGTCCGTAATTGAGGTAGAGCATATTCGCGACTGCATCGATGCGCAGCCCGTCGATATGGAACTCCTCGAACCAGAACAGTGCGTTCGAGATGAGGAAGCTCTGCACCTCCGTCCGGCCGTAGTCAAAGTTGGTCGTGCCCCACGCCCAGTTCTCCGCGCGCGTCTCGTTATCGGACTCATAGAGATTCTGCCCGTCAAAACGGCGCAGCCCCTGCTCGTCCTTGCAGAAATGTCCGGGCACCCAGTCCATGATGATGCCGATGCCGTTCTGGTGAGCGGTATCGACGAGATAGCGGAAATCGTCGGGTGTACCGTAGCGGCTCGTCACGGCGAAGTATCCCGTCGCCTGATAGCCCCACGACCCATCATAGGGATGCTCGCAAAGCGGCATGAACTCGATGTGGGTGTAGTTCATTTCCTTGACGTAGCTGATGAGCTGATCGGCGAGATCCCGGTAGGAGAGGTAGTCGCCCTCGAGTGTACGCCGCCACGAGCCCGCGTGCACCTCGTAGGTGAGCATCGGCCGTTCATAGGAGGATTCGCGCGCCTTGCGTTCCTGCCACGCCTGATCCTGCCACGCGTAGCGGTTCATATCATAGGTTCGGGAAGCGGTCTGCGGCTTTTTTTCCGCATAGAAGCCGTAGGGATCTGCCTTCATGATGCGCGGCCCGCCCCACGCGGGCTCGATGGCGTACTTGTAGATCTCGCCGGCGCCGAGCCCAGGGACAAATACCGCCCAGATCTCCCCGTCGTCGATGCGGTGCATCGGATGTGCGAGCACATCCCAGTCGTTGAACGCGCCGACGACACTGACCGCCTTTGCATGCGGCGCCCACACCGTGAAGCGGATGCCCTGTTTGCCGTCCTGCTCCATGAAGTGCGCACCGAGCATCTCCTGCGCATGATAGTTCGTACCCTGGTGAAAGAGGTAGAGATCAAACTCACTGAGTGCAGATGTCTTCATACGATCCCCTCCTATATTTTCCTCCAAGAGGCACGGCGCTGCGCCGTGCGCCCCTATACAGCTACGAGATAATAACGGGATGGATATCCCAGATCTCGCGTGCATACTCGTCAATCGTGCGGTCGGAGGAGAACCCGCCGGCATGCGCGACGTTCATTGCCGCCGTGCGCGCCCAGCCGTCCTTGTCTCTAAACCGCCGCATGACCTCGATGCGTGCGTCATCGTACGCATTGAAGTCCTTGAGTATAAAGAACTCATCATTCGCATGCAGCAGGTAATCGTGCAGCGAACGGAAATCCCCATAGGTTCCGTCGACGAGCTGGTTCATCACCGTGCGCACCTTCTCGTTCGTGTGATATTCGTCCCACGCCGAGTACGCGCCCGTCGCGTAGCAGTTCATAACCTCCTCCGCACGGAGGCCGAAGATGACGCAGTGCTCGCTGCCCACCGCGTCGCGGATCTCGACATTCGCACCGTCGAGCGTACCGAGCGTCAGCGCGCCATTCATCATGAACTTCATGTTGCCCGTACCCGATGCCTCCTTCGAGGCGGTCGAGATCTGTTCGCTGACATCCGCTGCGGGATAGACCAGCTCGCCGATGGAGACGCCGAAATTCTCGATGAAGATCACCTTCATGAACGCATTGACGCGGCTGTCCTGGTTGATACGGTCGGCGACCGCATTGATGAGGCGGATGGTCTCCTTCGCGATGTAGTAGCCGGGCGCTGCCTTGCCGCCGAAAAAGTAGGTCACGGGCTGCGTGAGGAAGTCCGGCTCGCTCTGCGCGCGATGATAGCGATACATGATGTGCAGGATGTTCATCAGCTGACGCTTGTATGAGTGAATGCGCTTGACCTGGATGTCGAACATCGAATCTGGATTCAGCTGTATGCCGTTGTGCTGTGCAATGTAGCGTGCCAGCCCTTCGCGGCGCAGATGCTTGATCTTCATGAGCCGATCACGGAAGCTGCTGTCCTCGACGTAACTGTGCAGCCTGTCCATGTGCTCGGGATGCCGATGCCATGTGCGGCTGCCGAGCGCCTCGTCAATGAGCGCTGCAAGCTCAGGATTCGCGCCCATGAGCCAGCGGCGGTGCGTGATGCCGTTGGTCTTGTTGTTGAACTTGCGCGGGGTATATTCGTAGAAATCCTTGAGCGTCGCGGATTTCAGAATCCCCGTATGAATCTTCGCCACGCCGTTGACGCTGTGTCCGCCGACGATGGAGAGGCGCGCCATGTGCACCACGCCGTCCTGAATAATGGAGAGCGCACGCACCTTCTCCTCGTTGCCGGGATAGCGGCGGCGCACCTCCTCAAGATGCCGGCGGTTGATCTCGTCGATGATCATGTAGATGCGCGGCAGGAGCGGGCGGAACATATCAATGCTCCAGGTCTCAAGCGCCTCCGGCATGATGGTATGATTCGTGTAGGCGATGGTCTCGCGCGTGATCGCCCACGCGTCCTCCCACGTCAGCCCCTCCTCATCGACAAGGATGCGCATGAGCTCCGCCACGCAGAGGGCGGGGTGGGTGTCGTTGATGTGAATGCCGATCTTCCTGCCGAAGTCATAGATGCTCTGACCGCTTTTCTTATAATGACGGACAATGCTCTGCACGCCCGCAGAGACGAAGAAGTACTCCTGAATGAGACGCATACGACGTCCCTCGAACGTGCTGTCGTCGGGATAGAGATAGCGCGTGATCGACTCGACAAAGCTGCGGTAGTCGTTGCGCCGCTGGATCTGCTCCTGCGTCAGCGTGCCGTAGTCGGAGAAATCGCGGTTGACCTCCGCGTTCCACATCCGCAGCGTATTAACCGTCGCATTGTGGTAGCCGACAATCGGCATATCATACGGCACGGCCATGACGATCATCGGATGCTCGTGCACCAGCGTGAGTCTGCCGTCCCCCATGTCGCGCATATAGGCGTTGCCGCCGAACTTCACATCGACGGACTTGTCCGGCTTGCGGTACTCCCACGCAAAGCCGTCGCGCAGCCAGTTGTCCGGCAGCTCGACCTGATTGCCGCCGACAATCTTCTGCTCGAAGAGACCGTACTGATAGCGGATGGTACAGCCGTGCCCCGGCAGTGCGTGCGCCGCGAGCGAGTCGATAAAGCACGCAGCGAGACGGCCGAGACCGCCGTTGCCGAGTCCAGCATCCGGCTCCTCCTCGTAGGCATCGGAGAGGTTCAGGCGGAAGTCTTGCAGGACCTCCTTCAGCGCCTCCTCGATGCCGAGATTGATGAGATTCGACTTCAGCAGGCGGCCGAGCAGGAACTCGATGGAGAAGTAGTAGATCTGCTTTTCACCGCGCGCACGATACGCCTTGTTCGTCTTGATCCAGCTGTCCGAGATGGACTGCTTCGCAGTCGCCGCGATGGTCTTGTAGACCTCGGCCTCCGAGAGCTCCTCCACCTCGCGTCCGAACATCACATGCGCAGTTGTAATGAACCGGCTCTTCAAAATCTTTTTCATGGTCTCGCGTGCCTTCTCCTGCGGCGCTGCGACACAAGCCTTCTGCGTCAAATCGTCCACTCCTTTTCCATTTCCATGCTCCCCGTCTGCCCATCCTGCCTACGGCAGGGTTCCCAAAAATGGAAGTGTAAGAAACAAGATGCCGTTATCGCCCCGCCTGTCCCCCGACAGGAGACAATAAAGAGCCGCTAACGGCATACCCCATACCCATAATCAGATCGTAATATTCTTCTTGATGACAAGCGGATAGGCGGCAGCTCCCTTCAGCCACTTCTCCGCCGTAATCACGACATTCTTGTCGCAGATAACATTCTCGATGAGCGCGCCGTCCTGGATGTCGCATTTCTGCATGATGATCGAGTTGCGAATCTTCACACCTTTGCCCACCGTGACCCCGCGGAACAGGATGCTGTTCTCCACCTCGCCGCGCACGATGCAGCCGTTCGCGATGAGTGCATTTGTGACCTTTGCAGTCTCCTTGTACTGCACCGGCACGCCATCCTTGATCTTCGTGTAGATCGGGCGCTCGCCCATGAAAAGTTCCTCCCAGACCGCCGGGTCGAGAATCTCCATACTCGCGCGGTAGTAGGTCGACATGGAGTCCACATGTGCCATGTAGCCGTCATGCTCGTAAGCGAACATCGTATAGTCATCCGCGCGCCGGATGATGCCGTCGAGCAGAAGGTCCTGCCCGCCGTGCTCGTAGGCATAGCGTACGATCTCAACGAAGGTACGCTTATCCATGAGGTAGACCCCCATCGACACCTTCGCCCCCTGATAGGCAACGGGTTTTCCAGCGATGTCGAGCACCAGCCCGTTCTCCGCCGTCTCGAGCACGACGTTGTTCCCCGTGTTTTCGTCGATGGTCGTATGGGAGACGAGGGTGATATCCGCCCCCGTATTCTGGTGAAAGCGCAGCACCTTGTTGAAGTCTATGTTATATACGAAGCTGCCGTGCGTCAGCAGAATGTAGCGTACGGCAGAGTGGTCGATGAAGTCGAGGTTATGGTAGAAATTCTTGAGATCTCCCTTGCGCCGGAGCGCGTCTTCCTGCGACGCCGGCAGATAGAAAAGGCCGTCGTGGCGGCGCGCCAGATCCCAGTCCTTGCCCGAGCGCAGATGGTCGAGCACCGAGCGCGGCTCGTCCGGCAGCATCACGCCGACCTTGTGCACGCCGGAGTTGACCATGCTCGAGAGGGAGAAGTCAATCAGCCGATAACGCCCGGCGAAGGGAATGGATTCCACAGCACGCCGCTCGGCAAGCTCCCGAATGAGACTCCCATCCTCCTGCAGGTTGATGAGACCCATGACAGTATTCATTCTATGTTCACTCCATTCTCTGGACGGCAGGTCAGCCGACACGCTGCGCCGCCGCAGCAGCTGCCGCCGTCTCCCCCTCGGGAACGACGATGATCTGCGTCTGCGCACCGATGACCTGCGCCTCCTCCTCGACAACGGAGTGTTGGGCGAGGATGGCATAGTCCACAACTGCGCCGTCCTTCACGACAGCAGACGGCAGGAGGACGGAGTTGCGCACCACGGCCCCCTTTCCGACACGCACGCCGGGGAAGATGACGGAGTGCTCCACCGTGCCGAGAATCATCGTCCCCTCGCTGATCATCGAGCGCTGGATGGATGCTTCCTTTCCGACGAACTGCGGCGGCATGGAGGGATTGAACGAGTAGATGCGCCACTTGCCCGACAGCTCGAACGGCGGCTCATCCTGCAGCAGATCCATATTCGCCTGCCAGAGGCTCTCGATCGTACCGACATCCTTCCAGTAGCCGCTGAAGGCATACGAGTACAGGCGGCCGCCGTCTGCGAGCATCTTCGGGATGATGTCCTTGCCGAAGTCGTGGCTCGATGTCTCGCTCTTTGCATCCGCAGTGAGGTAGTCTGTAAGATAGCTGCGGCTGAAGATGTAGATCCCCATAGATGCTAGGTTGCTCTTGGGCTTTGCCGGCTTCTCCTCGAATGCGGTGATGCGGCCGCTTTCGTCTGTGTTCATGATGCCGAAGCGCGGCGCTTCCTCCCACGGCACCTCGAACACGCCGATGGTTGCCTGCGCCTTCGTCTTCTTGTGATGTTCGAGCATCCATGCGTAGTCCATCGTATAGATGTGGTCGCCCGACAGGATGAGGACATAGTCGGGGTCCGCCATGTCGATGAAGTTGAGGTTCTGATAGATCGCATCTGCCGTCCCGCGATACCACTCCGCCCCCTTCTCCCGCGCATACGGCGGCAGAACGAAAAGACCTCCGTCACGCTTATCGAGATCCCACGCGCTGCCCGATCCGAGGTACTGATTGAGCTCCAGGGGACGGTACTGCGTCAGCACACCGACTTTTTCGATGCCGGAGTTGACGCAGTTGCTGAGCGGAAAATCAATGATGCGGTACTTCCCGCCGAAGGGTACAGCAGGCTTTGCCACCCGCTTGGTGAGCGCACCGAGCCGGCTGCCTTGTCCGCCTGCCAGAATCATTGCCAAGCACTCTGTTTTTCTCATAAGACCTTCTCCCCTCACGGATACCCGGCGGTATCCCCAGCATATATGACGGGACAAGTCGAGCGGGCTTGCCGTACACCCGCGCTCCTAGCCGCGTTTCCTCGCCTGTGCCAGATGTTCTTTCCATCCTGCTGTCATCGGTCCTTTTCTCTTCTATATTATTATCTGTACTTATTCGATAAAGAGTCCGAATTTCCTGCATGACATTCATCCCGTTGTTGGTGTTTTATGAAATTTATTCATGGAAGATCGGCACAATGACGGAGGCAAACATCTCCGTCATCTCCTTCGGCGTGCGTGCACATCCGCCCTGCATCCACCACTCCACCATCAGCACAAAGCTGCCCGTGATGTGATTGATGAGGAAGTCATCCGGCAGCGCGTGGCTGCGCAGGAGCGCGTGCCCGCGTGCGGTCAGCGTCTCGCGCAGCTTCTCACGAAAATACTGGAGAAAGATATCGCGGCTCTCGCAGGTCAGCAGACCGCGGATGTTCTTCTGCTGATCCTGCATGTGATAGAGCATGTGTGAGACGATGACCGCGGGATTGTCGCGGTCGTGTGAGAAGTCATGACTGCCCTCATCCGAGACATCAACGAGCACATGGGCGAACATATCCTCGCACATGGCGCGCAGGAGCAGATCCTTTGTCTCGAAATGCGTGTAAAAGGTGCTGCGTCCGACATCCGCCGCCTCGATGATATCCTGCACCGTAATGTTTTCATATCGTTTGCGCGCAAGAAGCTGCTGAAACGCTTCCAAGATCGCGTTCCGGGTCTTTTTCCGCCGCCGTTCCATCGTATCTCCCCTTCCGACTTCTGTTCACATGAACATTTTACGCATTTTGTCCTGTAACGGACATTTGCAGTGAACTGTTTCTTCCGATTCCCCCTCCGTTATTGTACTATATGTCCAGAAGTGAAACAAGTTCTGTTTTGGCAAGATTGTCAACTGATCTGGGAGGGATTTTCGATGCTGCATGCATGGCTGGGAAGTGCACCGCGCCCTTCGGCCGTCTGTGCACTGATCGCGCTCGCTGCGCTCCTGCTGAGCGTCCTCGGGGGACATCCGCACGGCATTGATCCTGCATGGATTGCCGCACTGCTCTGCGGCATCCCCATTCTCTATACCGCCGTACGGGAACTCATCTGCACACGCAAGATTCATGCGGATCTCCTCGCTGCTGCTGCGCTCATCGCCGCTGCGGCGGTAGGAGAGCCGCGTGCAGCGGGCTGGATTGCGCTCATCATGCAGTTCGGTACGATGCTCGAGGAGCAGATCATCCTGCGCGCGCAGCGCAGTGTCGATGCGCTGTACACACAGGAACGCAGCGTCTGCATCGATGCCTATGCCGCACCGCTCGTACGCAGCGCCCAGCGTACAGCACAGCAGCTCATCCTGCTCGCACCGCTGCTGGCGGGTGCGATCTGGTGGGGCACAGACGATATCGATCGGGCCGTCACAGCACTCGTTGTGTTCTGCCCCTGCGCTTTCGTCCACGCCACACCGATGGCGGTCTCCGCCGCCATCGCCAGTCTTGCGCGGCGCGGCATTCTCCTGCGGACGGGCAGCGCCCTTGAGCGGCTCTCCCGCATGGAGAACATCGTCCTCACACCCGAGGTGCTCTCGCCCACGGGCTATATGCCGGCAGATGCGCAGCATCTCATCACGCAGCTGCGCCGCATGGGAATGCACCCCGTCCTCCTCGCTCCTGCTGATGCGAAGGACGCAGTGCATATCGCGGCACAGGCAGGGATCCGCGACGTGCGGACGGCACTGCCCCCGCAGAACGATCCCTTCGCTGTCTCGTCTGCCCTCGTGCAGCGTGCAGCGGACGGACGGCATCCCGCACACGGGGACTGCCTGCACATCTCGATGGGCGGCACCTCACGCAGTACGGCAGATGTCGTCTGTCCCGCCGAGGATCTCCGGCATCTCCCCGCCATGCTCGGCACAGCACGCCAAATGCGGCAGAAAATCGAGCAGAACACGCTCTTTGGATGTATGCTCAACTTCATCGCACTGGGGCTTGCGGCATGCGGCTATCTCAGCCCGCTCTCGGGCGCACTTTGGCACAACGCCGCCGCCATCTTCATCGTACTGAACGCCGCACTTCTCTTCACAACGGAAGAACGAGAAAAAAAGATTGCTTTTTCCACCTCGCTGTGATAGAATAACGCAGTACATTTTTCATCGAGGGGGTGAACGATTTGCCGAACATCAAGGCTTCCATTCTGAGTGTAAAATCTGACGCCAAGCGCCATGCGCGCAATGTTGCAGAGAAGACGCGCGTCCGCCGTGCGATCCGCAGCGTCAATGACGCTGTTGCTGCCGGCAACGCGGATGAGGCGAAAACCCTCCTCGTTGCAGCATACAAGTCCATCGACCAGGCGGCTGCGAACAACGTCTATCACAAGAACGCTGCAGCACGCAAGAAGTCGCGTCTCGCCAAGAAGGTCAACGCGCTGGCACAGTAAGCATAGAAAAACGCCGTTCCCTGTGGAACGGCGTTTTTTTGCGCCCTTTTTCAGACCATCTTCTTGAAGACATAGAACCCAACCGCCGCCTGCACGAGACTGAGGGCAGCGAGCATTCCGAATGCCGTCTGGAGGCTCGTGAGCGAGGAGAGAAAGCCGATGGCAGCAGGCCCTGCCAGAATACCGAGATAGCCCATCGTACTGACTGCGGAGACTGCCGTACCAAGCGGCATGACGCGCTGCCTGCCCATGAGGGAGAAGAAGACGGGCACAATATTCGCCGCACCAATGCCGATGGCAAAGAAGCCCGCATAGAGGAGCGCATCCGCACGGGCAAACATGACGAGCAGGATACCGCCGCAGGTGAGCAGCGCGCCGCCGACAGCGACGGGGCGCTGCCCGACGCGCTGGACGGTCCGGTCGCCGAGAAAGCGCATCGCGAGCATCGCTGCCGAAAAGATGGAGAACCCAAGCCCTGCCAGCGACAGATCCATCCCGCGCACCGCCGTCAGATACACGCCGCTCCAGTCCATCACCGCCCCCTCGCTGAGGAACGCGATGAATGCCGTGATGCCGACGAATACCACAATGCCGCGCGGCAGGGCGAGCAGCGGCCCCGCATCCCCGCCGTAGGGGATGAGATACCGTCCGAAAACAGCCGTCAGTACGAGGATGATGACCGCCGCAATCGCCGTGGAGACCATCGGGGTCAGTCCGCACATACCGACCCACACGCCGTAGAGACCGGCGCCGACGAATCCGCCGAGGCTCCAGAAGGCATGCATCCCGCTCATGATGCGCCGCCCGATCCCCTGCTCGACGATGACCGCCGCGACATTGATGACCACGTCGATGCACCCCATCACCGCGCCGAATGCAAGGATGACAGGAACAGCCGTCCAGAGTCCGTCCACGCATACGATGGTAAGCAGGGTACAGGCGTACAGTACCCCCGCCCCCGCGAGTACACGGCGGCAGCCAAGGCGTGCTGAGAGAGCCCCGGCAACCGGCATCGTCGCGAGCGAGCCGATGCCGATGCACAGCAGTAAAAGCCCTAGTACATCGTCTCCGATGGCGAGCCGCGTGCGCAGAAGCGGCACGAGCGGCGCCCACGAAGCAGAACCAAAGCCCCCGATAAAAAAGAACGCGCGCGTCGCATTCACCTCACGCATACCGATCTGTTTCCGTTGTTCTTTCATCTGGTTCCCCTTTCCCCGCCGTGCGGACGCATTCCCCATGCGCCCGAGACTCCCGCTATTCTAGCATAGGATATCAAAAAAACAAGCGCGATTTCCTTTACACCGCATACGCTGCGTAGTATATTGAGGAGCATGGTTTGATATACAAAGGGGACATTATGGGAAACAACAGCGGCAGCGCGCCGCTCTGGACGCGTGCATTTCTCGGGCTGAGCCTGAGCAACTTCCTCATCTACGTCACGCAGTACGCCATGATCGCGGCGCTGCCGATCATTATCATGACAGCATACGGGGGCGGCGATGTGGAGGCAGGACTTGCTATGACCTTCTTCCAGATCGGTACGGTCACGGCGCGCCCCTGCGCGGGCATCCTCATCGATGCTGTGAATAAGCGCCGCCTGCTCCTCGGGGTGACGGCAGTATTCTTCCTCGTCATGACGGCATTCGCCTTTGCTGCAGCGCTCTCTGCGCTCTACGGTCTGCGCCTCCTGCACGGCATCATCTTTGCCGTATCGACCACGACAGCGGCGGCGCTCGCTGCGCTCATCCTCCCGCCTGCGCGCAAGGGAGAGGGCATCGGCTACTTCGCCCTATCGACCAATCTCGCCATGGTCGTCGGCCCGATGCTCGGCCTGCTCATCATGGAGCATCTCTCATCGACGGCACTCTTTGCCGTACTCAGCCTCCTCGCCGCCGTCTCCATCGCCGCTGCCGGCGTCCGCCTGCCGGATGCCGTCGCCGCGCCGCAGCAAAAAGAGCGCCGCCCGCTCTCCGTCAGTACCTTCATCGAGCGCCGCGCGTGCCCGCCCGCTCTCATCGCAGGCATCCTCTTCTTTGCCTACGGCAGCGTGCTTACCTTCATTCCGCTCTATACGCGCAGTCTCGGGCTGGCATCGGAGACGAGCCTCTTCTATGCCTGCTACGCGGGCGCGATTCTCGTTACGCGCCCCTTCATCGGGCGTATCTTTGACCGCAAAGGCCCGGACTACACCGTCTATCCCGGGCTGCTTCTCTTTGCGGGCGGAATGTTCCTGCTCGGCACGATCACAGGACTCTCGGGGCTCATCGCCGCCGCCCTGCTCCTCGGTGCAGGATTCGGTGCCGTCACGCCCGCCCTCCAAACACTCGCCGTGCGCAGCGCCCCCCCGGCGCGCGCCGGTGTCGCCACCGCCACCTACTTCTGGGCGCTCGACATCAGCGTCGGCCTCGCCGCGACGCTGCTCGGCATCGTCGCCGTCACCTACGGATACACCTTCACATACAGCGTCGTCGATGTCGCCGTCATCACCCTCGGGACAATCTGCTATGCGCTGTGGAGAACGTGCAGCAAAAAGTAAAGGCGCGGTAAAACCGCGTCCTCATCAATCCGTATTGCCGTCCGCAGAACGGCTTTTTTCCTGCAGCTTCTCGCGTATTTCTTTCTCATGTGCCTCGCGTGCACGCTCTTTGTCCTTCATGCGCTTTGCATAGGCACGCTTGTCCACGGTTTCGAGATATTCGTCGGGAATGCGCGCAAGAGCTTTCGGTTCGACAGCATAGAGTTTCCCATAATACGTCTGCGCCTCCTGCGTCTGCCCCATCTCGTCATAGAGTTCGGCCGCGATCAGATATCCGTAGGGGTTCTTCGCATCGGTCTCGACGGCCTGCAGCGCGTCCGCCAGCGCCCCTGCGCGGTCACCCGTCATGCGCCGCACATCCGCGCGGTTCAGCCAGATATAGACCTCCTTCGGATCATCCGCGACCGCCTGATCTGCATCCGCCTGTGCGCGTGTCCAGTCGCCCTGCACCGCATAGGCACGGGCGCGGATGACGCGGCTGAGGGCGGGACTCTCATCACTCTGCGCGGCGAATACGCGTGCCATCAGCATGAGTGCACGCGCGGCATCGCCGTAGTCGCTGTATGCGTCGCTGTTCTCGCGCATCTTCTTGACTGCCTTTGCATCGGCGTTCTCGACGGCGGCACGCTCCGCCGCCCGCTCCGCTGCACGCGCCTCCTCCGCCTCGCGCAGCTTTGCCCGCGCGCCGCTCGCCGCCTCGCCTGCGTATGCATCGCGCACGAGCGAGACGAGGCGCTCCCCCGCCTTTTCCCGTGCGAGGAAATGGACGAGCAGCTCATTCACGCGCGCATCGCCGCCGAGCACTGCACCGCCGTCCCGCGTCACGGACAACCCCCACGCCTCCATGCTGTCATGGTCATGGAAGGCGCGTGCGAGTGCGCCTGCCGTGAGATAGGCATTCTCGGGGCTGTTGTCGTAGTCCTCGTCCGTCCACGTCACCGTGAGCAGCGGCGTGCCGTCGATGCAGACGGTCTTGCGACCCGCAACCGTCACATGTCCCGCGCTGTAATCGGTCATGTAGGCGGCGAGCCGCTCCTCGCGCCGCTCCGTCGCGGGATGGTCGGAGAAGTCGTCCTGCGGCAGATCCTTCTCCTTCGGGTCTTGGTACTCTCCGAGCTCCTGCGTCACATAGGTCAGATAGTAGCCCATGCGCGCCATCGCCGCTGCACCGCCGCCTGGATTGAACCCCGCGCTCGTCATGATGCGGAATCCGCCCTCATCTGCCTCGTACTCCGTCGGCAGAGTGACATTCTTCGCCACGGAGTAGCCCACGAGCGCATTGAGCTTGTTCCAGTCCATCAGACCCGCGTTCATGTTGAGGAAGCTCAGCCCGTAGAACTGCGCCGCCGCTTTGGCGTAGTTGTGCGCGCTGTGCTGGCGGATGCCATGGGTCATCTCGTGCCCGAGCACGGCGGCCAGTTCGTCCACATTCCCGTTCAGCCCGCGGATGAGCCCGCGATTGATGCTCACATAGTCCGTCGGGTAGCAGGCGGCATTGAACACTGCGCTGTCCGTCACCGCCCAGACGAAGGGGAGCGAGTTCACACGGAGCACATAGTCACCGTCCCGCACGAGCCGCTCCATGATGCCGTCCACGAGCGCAATGTCGCGTGCATTCCGTGCGCGCCCGTTCTCCGCGATGTCCTGCCTGCGGCTCTCCACCTGCGCGTGCACATCGTTGCCCAGGGCGAGCACCGCCCCGAGTGAGGAGTGATACGCGCCGAGCACCCCGAGCGCCTGCGCCGCAATCCCCCACGCATCAATCGCCTCCGCGCGCGCGGGCGGCAGCAGTGCCCCCGCACAGACGAGCAGCGCCGCAGCGGCTGCGCCGAGTTTCTTTCGCATCGTCCGTCCCCCTTTGCCCTGTTTGTCTTATCATAGCATAACATTCTTATGTTCTGCTGAAAAAGGGCGTGCTTGCTCTATGTGATATAATGGAAATGGAACATCAATGAAGGAGGAACTACGATGGAATTTAACGAACTCATCCGCCAGCGATTCTCCTGCCGTGCCCTCAGCGACAGGGAGATCCCGCACGATGTCCTCGGCCGTATCTTCGAGGCGGCGCGTCTCGCGCCCACGGCGGTCAACAAGCAGCCGTTCAAGGTCTGGGCGGTCGAGAGTCCCGAGGGGCGTGCAAAACTCGCGGAGACGACGAAGTTTACCTTCAGCGCAGGGGTCTTTCTCGTGGTCGGCGCAAAGGCGGACGAAGCATGGGTGCGTCAGTATGACGAGCGCAACTTCGCCGATGTGGATGCCGCCATCGCTGCGACACACATCATGCTCGCCATCCACAACGAGGGACTCGGCTCGACGTGGGTCGGACACTTCGATGCAGCAAAGCTGAAAGAGTCATTCCCGCAGATGACAGACTACGACCTCATCGCCGTCTTCCCCGTCGGCTATCCGGCAGAGAACGGCACGCCCTCCCCGCGCCACACACAGCGCAAGCCTGCCGTCGACATCATCGAGGTACTGTAAACACGCCCATATCATACAAAAATCCCCCGCCGCAGCGGGGGATTTTTACATCCGTATCGGATGCTGTTACTTGGTGAAGTTAAAGGCACGCTTGCCCGGATAGACCGCGCTCGCCCCCAGCTCGTCCTCGATGCGCAGAAGCTGGTTGTACTTCGCCACACGCTCGGAGCGCGACGGTGCGCCCGTCTTGATCTGCGCCGTGTTGAGCGCAACTGCGAGATCGGCGATCGTCGTATCCTCGGTCTCGCCCGAGCGGTGCGACGTGACCGCCGTATAGCCCGCTTTGTGCGCCATCTTGATCGCCTCGAGCGTCTCGGAGACCGAGCCGATCTGGTTCAGCTTGATGAGGATGGAGTTGCCCGCGCCGAGCTCGATGCCCTTCTTCAGACGCTCCGTGTTCGTGACGAAGAGATCGTCGCCGACGAGCTGTACCTTGTGTCCGAGCGCCTGCGTCATCGCTCTCCAGCCGTCCCAATCCTCCTCATCGAGACCATCCTCGATGGAATAGATCGGGAACTGGTCAACGAGCGATTCCCAGTGCTTGATGAGAGCATCAGATGTGAACTTCTTGCCGGACTTCGGCTGATGGTAGAACCCCTTACCCTTCTCGCGGTCCTTCCACTCGGATGACGCCGCATCCATCGCGAGGACGAAGTCCGTGCCTGGCTTGTAGCCTGCATTCTCAATCGCCTTCAGAATGTGCTCGATCGTATCCTCATCGGAGTCCAGATCCGGCGCAAAACCGCCCTCGTCGCCGACCGCCGTCGTCTTGCCCTCCTTCTTGAGGAGCGCCTGCAGCGCGTGGAACACCTCGGTCGACCAGCGCAGCGCCTCACGGAACGTGGGGGCACCTGCGGGCATGACCATGAATTCCTGTGTATCAACGGAGTTCGTCGCGTGTGCGCCGCCGTTGAGAATATTCATCATCGGGACGGGCAGGACGTTCGCCTGAAGGCCGCCGAAGAACCGGTAGAGCGGGATGTCCTGCGACTTCGCTGCGGCATCCGATGCTGCAATCGAGACCGCGAGAATCGCGTTTGCACCGAGTTTCGACTTGTCCTTTGTGCCGTCCACCTCGAACATCGCCTGGTCGACGGCGTAGATATCACAGGCCTCGAGGCCGACAAGTGCCGGAGCAATCTTCTTGTTGACGTTCTCGACAGCTTTGGAAACGCCCTTGCCGCCGAACTTCGACTTGTCGCCGTCGCGCAGCTCGAGTGCCTCGAACTCACCCGTGGACGCACCGGAGGGCGATGCGCCGCGGCCGACAGAGCCGTCTGCGAGCACGACCTCTGCCTCGACGGTCGGATTGCCGCGCGAGTCGATGATCTCACGGCCGATAACCTGAGCAATCTTTAAGTAATCACGCATGAATATTCCTCCTCATCACCAAATAAACGGAGCATCCCTTTCCGAATCCGCCGCCGCAGCAGCACATTCTCCTTGATCACTCTTCTCCTGCATTATACGATTTTTCTTCTCAAAAAGCAATGCGGGAGGCGGGCAGGCGGCGGCATAACGAGACCGTTTTCAAATAAATTTATAAGGACACAGAAAATCGGACAAAATCCAAAAATTTCACGATAAAATTTGTTATTATTTCTTATTGCGTGACCTGGGTCACAATCTTTTTGCAAATAATATGATACAATACAAATATCAACAGGGACTAAGAAAAGTCCTCCCCGACAATTTCCCCCTGTTGAACATCCCTCTAAGGAACGTCTCCCTGCGTTCCTCTTGTAAGGCAAACACCCTTACATCCCATTTCTCAAGCGGCAGGTTTTCCCAACCTGCACGCATCCCTTTCCAGGAAAAAGAGCCGTATGGCATATGCCAACGGCTCTTTTTCTGTCTGATTTTATCCGAGCGCTACATCGAGCATCATCATCAGCGAGAATCCTGCGGCGAAGGAGATAACGCCGATGTCCGAGTGCGCGCCTTCGCTCATCTCGGGGATCAGCTCCTCCACAACGACATAGAGCATCGCCCCCGCCGCGAAGGAGAGTGCATAGGGGAGCAGCGGCACAACGAGTGCCGTCGCAAGGATGGTCAGTGCGCCGCCGATCGGCTCAACCGCGCCCGAGAGCACGCCGCCGGCGAATGCACGCCATTTCCCCATGCCGGCTGCACGCAGCGGCATGGAGATGATCGCCCCCTCGGGGAAGTTCTGCAGTGCAATACCGAGGGAGAGTGCGAGCGCCGCGCCGAGCGTGATGCTCTCGTTCCCGCTCAGCCAGCCGGCATAGATCGCGCCGACCGCCATGCCCTCGGGAATGTTGTGCAGGGTGACGGCGAGCACGAGCATCGTCGTCCGTGAGAGGCGGCTGCTGGGTCCCTCCGCCTGCTTTGCATTCATGTGAAGATGCGGGATGATGTGGTCGAGCAGGAGAAGGAAAAGCGTGCCCGCCCAGAACCCTGCGACCGCCGGTACGAAGGCATAGCGCCCCATCTCGGCGGCTCCCTCCATCGCAGGGATGAGAAGACTCCAGATCGACGCTGCCACCATCACGCCCGCAGCGAAGCCTGTCAGCCCGCGCTGCACGCCGTGGTTGAGCGTCCCCTTGAGGAAAAAGACGCAGCCCGCGCCGAGCGCCGTACCGAGGAACGGTATCATCAGCCCTTGTATGATTTCCAGCATATTGTGTCACCTCTTATGCCGGATATTATAGCATGTTATGTTCTCTGCAACAAATGATAATTTTTTTCACAAAAGAAAGAGCGGCTCTCACCCGTTGCCGGATGCAGCCGCTGCATACTACTCCAAGGTTACGATCTTATTCTTGAGCACATAGACGAGCGCCTGTGTGCGGTCGTTGACCTTGAGTTTGTGAAAGATGCTGGTCAGATGGTTCTTGACAGTCTTTTCACTAAGACCGAGCGCCTTGCCGATATCCTGATTGGAGAAGCCCTTTGCGATACAGCCGAGCACGTCCATCTCACGCGGGGTGAGGCGCTCGCCGCGGCTCTCGTCCCAGATCTCCTTTGCCATGCGGCTCACATCGCCGTAGACCGCGGCGCTGCCGAAAAGCCGTTCGGCGAGCTTCGGGTAGACGAACGGATTGCCGTCGTTGACCATGTGGATCGCCTTGATGAGCACACTCGGCTCGACATCCTTGAGCAGGTAGCCGAGCGCGCCGTTCTTGAGCAGCTCGAGCACATAGTTGTCGCTGTCGTGGATCGTGAGCGCGATGATCTTCGTCCGTGCACGCGCCTGCCGCAGTTGTTTCGTAACATCGAGCCCCGTCAGCCCTGGCATATTGATGTCCAGCAGGAGAATATCGGGCTTTAGCATGAGCGTCCGTGCGAGGGCTTCCTGTCCGTCCTCCGCCTCGCCGACCACCTCGAGATCGTCCTCGAAGTTCAGTACGCGCTTGATGCCCTGCCGCAGCAGTGCATGATCGTCCGCAAGTAATATCCTAATTGCCACTTACATCTCCTCTTTTCTGCATCCTGCAATCTATTCCTCATCCAGCACATGGGCTGTGAGAAAAATCATGAGTTCTGTCTCCGTCCTGCTCGTCCGCACGGAGCGGAAGAAAGCGCCGAGGACGGGGAGGTCTCCGAGAAACGGGATCTTCGAGAGTGCACGCGACTCATCGCTGTCGATCAGTCCGCCGATCACCATCGTCTCTCCATCCCTTAGGCGAACAGTTGTATCCGCACTGCGTTTTTGAAAGCGATATGCCTTCAGATCACCGACATAGACGGGCGTGCTGACCTCCGTGTGCACGCGTGCGACGATGCTGCCATCTGCTGTGACGCGCGGCGTATAGCGCAGAATAATGCCCGCCTCGCGGTAGTCCACGGCGCTCGTCGTGACGTGATTCGAGGTCGTCGTGCGCGGCACGGGCACCTCTGCGCCGATGTTGATGAGCGCCTCGCGCCCCTGCACCGTCGTCACATTCGGACGGGCGAGCAGTTTCGCCCGTCCGTCTGTGATGAGGGCGCGGATGGCGGCCGTATAGTAAAACTCGAAGGGAACCCCCTCCGGCCCTCTCCCGAAACGAATGATGCCCGGTGCACGCGTCCCTTCCATACCCGCATTTCGCTCCGCTACGTGCCAGCCGTCGGTGCGGTCGTGCGCTACGCGCGGGTACTGCGGGAGGGATGACCATGTCCAGTCAACGCCGAGCTGCCGTGCCGCCTCCTTCGACACGGCAACAACGCGCGCCTCAAGCGATACCTGCCGAGGCGCAACATCAAGCGCGGAGATAATTTCGCGCACGGCAAGAGCCTCAGACTCTGTTCCGTAAAAGAGAAGCGTGTTCGTTGCCGTATCGACGAGGACACGCCGCTGTGCATCGGAGTCAGATTCTGAGCCCTCATTCCGTCTCTCCTCGTTATTTTTCGACACGGCCGCGCGTTTTCCTTCACCCGTCAGGGATAAATTTGCGGCATGTGCCAGCTCCTCGGGGTCGGCGAAGTGCACAGCATAGGTATGCACGCGGCGATTCTCCTCCCGTGTCTCCGCCGAAAACGCGAGAAACACGTCCCCCCGCCGCTCGATCTGGATGCCGCGCGCAGCGGCAACGAGGTGCAGTACCTCCTCCGGCTCACCTGTCAGATGCACCGTCACCGTCCCTGTAATGCCGTCGTCCACGATCAGCGGCAGCTGTCCCATACGCGCTACGGCGAGCAGGACGCTGCGCACATCTCCGCCTGCCACGTCGATGGATACGGGTGCGGCGGACGCGGATGCCGTGAGGAGCAATGCGGCGGCGGTGATGCCGCTCATCAGCCATGGTTTCATATGGTTCTACTCCCTCGTCAGTGTGATTGTGCCGGACGGCGTGCGGAGCGTCGCTGACGTCTCCGTGAGTGCCGTGAGCGTATAGCCGCGCCATGTCTCGCCGACAGCGAGTACTGCGCCTGTATCTCCCTGTGCGAGGATGGCGATGCGCGTACCGTCTGCAGCGGCCGCTGTGCCGCGCAGGAGGAGCGGTGCTGCCGCTGCGGCAGGAGGCGCTGCCTGCGGTGCGGGTGCAGCGGGCGGCCCGGCAGGCGGCGGGGCAGGCAGGATAGGAGACAGCGGCCTCGCTGCCGTCTCATGCACCGCGGTGAAGGGGTTGCGCAGGACAGGACGCTGTGCTGCGGCAGCGAGCCCCGCGATCTCCGGCGGCGGAGACGCTGCCGCGGCAGGATGCACCGTACGCGCAGGCACACCGCCCTCCTCTGTCCACAGGAGGGCAGCAGCCAAGAACACGCCCAGCAGAGCAGCTGCCAGTGCCGCCCGCTGCCGCACCGACAGGCCTCTCCAACGACTGTACAGCATATCCGTCATGATCTCCTCCACGCAGCAGAAAAGGGCTGCCGCACACGCAGTATCCTGCGGTGCAGCAGCCCCCATCGTCCCATCATTTGACCCACTGCACCGCGCGGTTTTCCCAGTGCCGCAGCAGCACAGCTTTCGAACGCTATCCCTTCAGCGCCTGCAGCTTCGGGCCCATGATGCGCTTGTACGCCTCGACCCCCGGCTGATCGAATGCATCCACATCCGCAAGCTCCCCCTCATAGGCTACGGACATGGCGAGCAGATAGAGCAGCTCACCGAGATGATATGCATTCAGCTCCGGCAGGGCAAAGACGGCGCTGTACCGTCGGTTTGAGGCGAGTGCATCCGCATTCGACTGGCGCGCAGCCTCGAGCGCCGCCCCCATCGTGACCCCCGCGATATCTGCAAGTTTCTGCACAGCGGGGAACGCATTCGGAATAACGAGATCATCCGCCCATTTGTCGATGCGGATGAACTGCACCACCTTGTTGAGTTTTCCCTCCTGATGCTGCTGGGTCTGTGCGTGCATATCCGTCGTGCCGACGGCGACGATCGGCGTACGCCCATAGCAGACCTCTCTGCCCTCCTTGTTGAACTGCTTGCCGAGGGACTCAGCGAGGAGCTGGATATACCACTCCGAGACGGACTTCAAATAGTCGCCGTAGGGCATCATGACCTCGATGTCGCGTCCGTGCTTCTCGGCTGCAGCAAACTTGAGCGCCGCATTGAGCATCGCGGGGTTCTGCCAGAGGTCATCGTTCTGACATGCCTCGTCCATCGCGCGTGCGCCGGCAAGGAAGTTCTCGATGTCAAAGCCGATGCATGCTGCGAGCGAGAGTCCGACCTCGGTAAAGACGGTGAACCGTCCGCCCACGCCGTCCGGTACGGCGAACTGCTGCCAGCCCATATCCATCGCCAGCTTCTTGAGCAGCGTCGGCTTCTCCTCGTTCGGATCGGTGACTGCGACCACCTCAACCGCAGCATTGTCCGTGTTCGTGAACGCATCGTACATGACCATGAAGTTCGACATCGTGTCAAGCGTTCCGCCCGACTTTGAGATGACGAGCAGCATAATGCGCAGTGGGCCCGCTCCATTTTTCTTCTTGATCTGTGCGACATCCTTCAGATGATTGATGATGTCGCCCGTACGGCGCGGATCGATGTTGTTCCCGCTGAAGTAGATGCGCGGATAATTCTCTCGCTGCTCATTCGAGAGCGAATTCCACAGTTCACCGCAGTGCACATCGAACAGCACCTTGTTGCCGAGGAAGGAACCGCCGATGCCGAGAGAGATCACGACGTCCGTGTTCTCCTGCACATATCTCCCCAGTTCCTTGAGCCGTGCAATCGATGCAGGAGAGTTGATATGCCCCTCTGCGATGTAGGGCGTCTCTGAGAACAGCACCTTTTCCGGTTCGCCGTCCTTCGAGAGATGTCCGCGGATGAAGCCCGTCGCGCGCATGACCTTCATCGCCTCATGTGCCTTCTTCAGATCCTCTGCGTAATAGGCGAGGTCGGCATCCGTCACCTTTCCCTCGCCATAGAGGTTGTCATAGTCGAATGTGAACCCCGATTTCAGTACCAGACTCATGAAAAACTCCTTCCCGTACCCACTGATTCCCCCTGTCAGGCACGAATCTCTGCGAGCAGCTCCTGCGTCTTCTCCTGCAGCAGCGCCTCATCCTGCCGTGTCTCGACGTTCAGACGGATGACAGGCTCGGTGTTCGACATTCGCAGGTTGAACCGCCAGTTGTCGAACTCGATGGACACACCGTCCACCTTTGTCACCTTGCCCGCTGCGCCGTACTTCGCCTCGATGCGTTCCATGACTGCCTTGGCATCCGCGACCGTACTGTTGACCTCGCCGGAGGTCGGATAGCGATCCATGCGCGCCTTCATCAGCGCCGAGAGCGTCTTGCCCCCCGACGCGCTCATCAGCTCCGCCACGAGCAGCCACGGGATCTGACCGCTGTCGCAGTAGGAGAAATCACGGAAGTAGTGGTGCGCGCTCATCTCTCCGCCGTAGATCGCATTGACCTCGCGCATCTTGTCCTTGATGAAGGCGTGCCCGCTCTTGCACATGACAGGATGTCCGCCGAGACTCTCGGCGATCTCAATCGTGTTCCAGACAAGGCGCGGATCGTAGATCACACTTGCGCCCTTGTTCTTCTTGAGAAACGCCTCGGAGAGGAAACCGACCATGTAGTAGCCCTCGATGAAGCCCCCCTGCTCATCGAAGAGGAAGCAGCGGTCAAAGTCGCCGTCCCACGCCACGCCGAAGTCCGCCCCCGTCTCGCGCACAACCTTTGCCGTTGCCTCACGGTTCTCCTGCAGGATCGGGTTCGGCACGCCGTTCGGGAAATTGCCGTCCGGCTCATTGTAGACCTTGACCAGCTCGAACGGGAGAAACTTCTCCATCGCATTGATGATCGGTCCCGCCGCACCGTTTCCTGTGTTGACAACGATCTTGTACGGTTTCAGCTTGCTTACATCGGCATAGGTGAGGATATGCTTCACATAGGCATCGAGAATATCCGCCTGCTCGATCTTGCCAGGTACGGCTGCAGGCACAGGATAGGTCTCACCGACCGCCATCGCTGCGATGTCCTTCAGCCCCGTATCGCTCGAGATGGGACGCGACTCTGCACGGACGAACTTCATGCCGTTGTACTGCTTCGGATTATGGCTTGCCGTGATCATGATGCCGCCGCCAAGCCCGAGGTGTGCCGTTGCGAAGTAGATCATCTCTGTCCCGCACTGACCGATGTCCACCACATCGCAGCCCGCCTCTGTCAGCCCCCTCGCGAGTGCATCGCGAATCGCAGGTCCCGAAAGACGGATGTCATGCCCGACGGCCACCTTCTGCGCGCCGAACAACGTGGGGAAACTGCGTCCGACGCGGTAGGCGAGTTCCTCGTTTACCTCGTCTGGATAGATGCCGCGTACATCGTATGCGCCGAAGCCTTTGTCTGTCACTGCCATGTATCGTCCCCTCCTCTGCGGGATGCGCCCTGCGGCGCTCTCTCCAGCCCCCTTTTATCTCCATACAGAACGGAGCAAAAGGGTCATAATGAATACGGTATAATATAGTGACTATTCGCCGTCATTCTCATCTTTTCCTCTTGCCGCCATCGAAATATTGAAAAGTTTTCGCGACATTTACTTCGATGCGGACTTGTGCTAGGATGAGCAATATATGGGCCATTCTTTTTCGATTGCATTAGAAAGAAGCGTTTCTCTTGGACAGCTCGGATTTCCGCATCATCTACCTCTTCACCGACCTGCTCGCACCGCTCGCTGCAGGCTATCTCCTCTATCAGCGCGGATACATCTCCGACGCACTCATCAGCCGCATTCTGCGCCTCAACGTCATCGTGATCTACACCATACTCGCACTCATGAGCTGCTGGACGCTGCCCATTTCATGGGATCTCGCCCTCATCCCGCTCTACGGCATCCTCATCGTCCTCGTTCCGGGGCTCATCGGCTGGGCATTCTTCATCCGAAAATACCATAATCCGCTTGACCGCGGTGCGTATCTCGCGAACGCTATGATGTCGAACATCACCACGCTCGGCGGCGTCTGTGCCTTCATCCTCTACGGCGAGCAGGGATTTGCCTATGCACAGATCATGGGCATCTTTCAGACCGTCATGCTCGTCCTCGCCGTGTTCCCGATGGCGCAGTACTACTATCTGCAGCATAAAAATCATGGTGCGGGGGGCAAGATCCGCATGGACATCCGCGGTATTCTGCTCTCGTGGAATCAGCTCAGCATCCTCGGCATGGCAGCGGGACTCACGCTCAACGCGCTCGGCATCGCACGTCCGCCCGCCGTCGGCACGGCATTCGAGGGACTCATCCACTTCGGTGCATGGTTCGGCATGCTCCCCGTCGGTGCGCTCGTACATCTGCGCCGTGCCCGCCGCTATGCGCCGTATACGCTCGACCTCTTCGCACTGCGCTTCCTCATCCTGCCCGCGTTCATGATGGCGGTCAGCTATCCCCTTGTCGGCGACCCCGTCCTCCTCGGCGCGATTCTCGTATTCTCCGTCACACCGGGCGCGATCAACTCCGTCACTGCGGCAAAACTCTATCATCTCAATGTCGATTACACCATCTCGGGATTCCTCACGACCAGCATCGCATTCTTCTTTGTCGTCTATCCTGCACTGTTCTTCCTGCTGCGATAGGAGGATGTAAAAGAGGCTGCTGAGCCCCATGTAGCCGCGCCATGCCCCCTGCCAAGCGAAAAGCCCTGCTGCATTCCTGCAGCAGGGCTTTCCTGTGTAATCTCCGTTGGAGATGTCCCTACATATCTCAGACGCGGAAACGCTCGATCTCGTTCTGCAGATCAGTTGCAATCTGCGCGAGGCTCTCACTCGCCTCGGCGATATCGCCGAGTGCCTGCGTCTGCGTGTCAACGGCGGCCTCTGCCTCGTCCGTCGTCACGTCGTTCTCTTTCGCCATATCCATGAGCTTGTTGCTGACGGCAGCGATTGACTCGTTCTTCTCCGTCAGCTTCTGTGCGGACGTGTTCAGCTTCATTACGACGCTGTTTGCACCGTCGACCGCCTCGGCAATCATGTCGAAACGGCGCTGTGTACGCTCGAGGTTGACGTTGCTCTCCTCAACCAGTTTCTTCGATACCTCCATCGTATCGACTGCCTGCTGCGCCTTCGCCTTGAGCTCGCCGATGATGCCGTTGATCTCATCCGTGAAGCCGCGCGACTGCTCGGCGAGCTTGCGGATCTCCTCGGCGACGACGGCGAAACCGCGTCCCGCTTCGCCCGCACGCGCTGCCTCGATGGCCGCATTGAGTGCGAGCAGGTTCGTCTGCTCGGAGATGGACTGGATCATCGCGCTCGCCTCTTCGATGCGCTCTGCGCTCTGATTCGTCTCCTCGACGACGCGCGAGACCTCCTGTGTGGCATCGGCGGTCTCGACAGACTTCTTCATGAGATCGGCGAGAATCTCTGCGCCCTCGGTCTGGCGCTTGTGGATATTCTCCGTCGCCTCGTTCATCTCCGTCATGACCTTGCGGTTATCCTCGAGCATCTGGAGGATTTCATCCGTATGATCGACCGCCTGCTGCGTGTCCGCCAGCTGCACGCGCGCACTCTCGGCGATATCGTGGATGCCCTTGCGCACCGTCTCCGCCGAGTGTGCTGTGTTCTGCGCCGTTGCAGTCAGCTCCTCACTCGTTGCGGCAACCGACTGGGATGCACCGTTGATCTTGCCGATGATTTCACGCAGGCTGGAGGCCATGCGTGCGAGCGAGCCGACCATGCCGCCGATCTCGTCCGTGCGCGATGCATGTGCGCGCACCTTCTCCCCCTTCGTCGGATCCATGTCGAGATCCGCAAAGCGGGCGAGCGTATCGGACACGTCCCCGATGGGAACGATGAGGCGGCGCTGGATGAACGTGGCAAGACCGATGACGAGAATCACCGTACAGACAACTGCCAATACGACAGAGAAGATGACCATCTCGCGCGCCGTTCCGACGAATTTATCCTTGTCCGTGATGGAGAAGATCGACCAGGTGGTATCCGTCCCTGCAAAATGAACAGAGCGGAAGATATAAACAGAGTCCTTACCCGTACTCGGCGAAACCTGCGTCTTGCTGTACGCCGACTCCGAGAAGGCTTCCTTCTTTTCCTCCTCCGGAGACTGCATAAGTGTGAAGGCGTTCTTCATAATCGACTCTGGGCTTGTGCCATGTGCGACGAGGTCCCCCTCGTTGTCCATCAGCAGATAGATATTATCCGGGGTACTGACCTTGGCAAGGTCCTCCTGAATCTGACTCACATCAAAATCGAGGGAAAGCGCACCGACGAAACGCCCGTCCACAATAATCGGCATGCCGATAGAAACGAGCAGGGCTTTTTTCCCGCCCACTTCGTCATAATACGCCTCCGAAAGCACCATCTTCGAATTGCTTTTCGGTTTCTGATACCACGTCGCGGTCTCATAGCCTGTACAGGCCTCGAACTCTATCGAGTTCCCCTTACGGCTCACATAAGGCATCACACGGCCGGACTCATCCGAGAGCGGGTCTTCGATATGCGCAGCATCCTGCCCGTCGAAAGCATTCGGCTCAAACACGATGCCAATCCCAGCGAGCTTTTCATTCGAAGCGAGCGCATCGGCAAGCATCTCACTCAATGCGGCGCGACTGCGTGCCTCGGGCGGCTGCTGCATATAGGTATAGATGCGCTGACGCACATCCTCACCCGACTGCTGCACCGACTCATAACGGCTGACAACTGCCTTCGAGCGGCTTCCCAGTTCATTGTACTGCGCTCGTGTCCCCATATCCAACAGCTCGCCATAGGCTCTGTATCCGACGAAGGAAACGAGGATCGTCACCATCACCACGATTCCAATGACGGTGATGGCGTTCAGCTGAAAGCCGATTCCTCTTCCCTTTTTCTGCCCTTGCTCCTGCAAAATATTCTCTCCTTTCCCAGCGTGAAGCCGCTCCCTACGCGGCGGTTTCCCCGCATCAGAAGCGCATGAATGCGGCGGTATCCTCCGCCGTTCCGCGCAACTGTTTCTATACTTTTTCCTAATTCGCCGTCTTTACGGCATCTCCTGCCTCAAAAAAATTTTATTTATGAAAATTAAATTGATGTCTCCATAGCTTCTCTTTTATCATGTTGCTTCTTCCCCATGGATATTCCGTATCACAGAATATACGCGGAAGAGATAACTTTATTTTGCGAAATTCTACTTTTTTGCTATAATAGAGAGCGGTTTTTCAACTGACAGCAAAGGGAGTGTATCTAACTCATGACAGCAACCGCATGGTCGATCCTGCCGCCGATCATCACCATCGTCCTCGCGCTCTGGACAAAAGAGGTCTATATGTCGCTCATCATCGGCATTTTCTCAGGCGCGATGCTCTTCGCAGGCGGGAATTTCCTGCAGGCAACGCTCACGATGTTCCAGGTGATGGCGGACAAGGTCGGCAGCAACGTCAATATCCTCGTCTTCCTCGTCATCCTCGGCATCCTCGTCGCCGCAATCACGCGCTCGGGTGCGATGAATGCCTACGGCGAGTGGGCCACCCGAACGATCCGCGGGAAGCGGAGCGCCTCGCTTGTGACGGTGCTCCTCGGCATCGTCATCTTCATCGACGACTACTTCAACTGTCTCACGGTCGGCACAGTCATGCGCCCCGTCACGGACAAGTTCCAGATCGCGCGCACGAAGCTCGCCTACATCATCGACGCGACGGCTGCGCCGATCTGCATCATCGCCCCCGTCTCGAGCTGGGCGGCGGCGGTCGGTTCCTCGCTCCCCGAGGACGCACAGATCGACGGGTTCATGCTGTTCCTCCAGACGATTCCCTTCAATCTCTATGCGTGGCTGACCATTCTCTTCATGCTCTTTGTTATCTGGACAGGGCGCGACTTCGGTGCGATGCGCCGGAGCGTCGAGAAATCCAATGCGCATTTTGAGATTCCAAAGGAGTATCAGGACACGGCAGAGGCATCGGCGAGCGCGGCGAGCGAGGGGCGCGGCAAGATGATCGATCTCATGCTCCCCCTCCTCGTACTCATCGGCGCGTGTATCTACGGCATGCTCTACACGGGAGGGATCCACGAGGGCAAGAGCATCGCTGACGCATTCGCGGGCTGCGACTCGTCGAAGTCGCTTGTGCTCGGCTCATTCATTGCCTTCGTCTTTACGGGCCTGCTCTATCTGCCGCGCCGCGTCGTCTCATTCAACGTGTTCTGCGACAGCTTCGGCTGGGGCTTCAAGGCGATGACCCCCGCCATCTTCATCCTCTGCCTCGCGTGGACGCTCTCGGGCATCTGCAGCAAGGACTACCTCGATCTCGGCGGCTTCGTCGGCTCTGTTGTACAGGCAAATGCAGGGGTCGTCATGTTCCTCCCGCCGCTCTTCTTCCTCGTTGCAGCGGGGCTTGCCTTTGCCACAGGAACGAGCTGGGGAACGTTCGGCATCCTCATCCCCATCGCCATCGCGGTGCTCGGTCAGACTGCGCCTGACATCCTCGTTGTCTCCGTCGCCGCCATTCTCTCGGGGGCTGTCTGCGGCGACCACGCCTCGCCCATCTCCGATACGACCATCCTCGCCTCGGCGGGCGCGCAGTGCCACCACCTCGACCATGTATCGACGCAGCTGCCCTATGTCGGCGTCGTCGCAGCCTGCTCCCTCATCGGCTACATCGCCGACGGCATCACAGGAAACGGCTACATCGGCCTCGGCTCCGGCATTGCAGCCCTCGCGGTCGTGATGGCCGTCGTCTCGACGCGCATCAGCTCCGCAGAGCACTGAGCCCTTCCTTCCACATAGTAAAACGAGTCGCCGACACATCCATCGGTGACTCGTTTTTTGATGAAATTTGATGAGCAGCCCCGTCTCATCCCGTCTCCCGCTCCATATATGCGCGCACAGAGGCAGCTCTGCCCGACTGGAGCGCCTCGATCATCTCGATGATGCGCGGCGGCGATGTCCACTCGATGGGCAGGAAACAGTCTGCACAGCCATTATACATCACGCGCAGGTCGTTCTCCGCGCCGCGCCGCAGCGCTGCGTACTCCGCTCTGCGGTGCTCGTAGCGCCGCCCCGCACGCAGATAGCCGGCGGACGTAACCGCCCCCCACAAAATGAAGTAGTATGTCCATACGAACTGCGGCAGGAACGGCGAGAGTGGGACATAGATCAGCGCCGCTGCAAGGCCCCCGACCAGCAGCCAGAGCGAAAAGGACGGACGCCGTATACCGCCCTCGATGCACGCGAGATCCTGTACGACCTGATAGAGATTGCTGTGGCGGACGAAGTATTCCTTCATCCGCTGCAGCCCGTCAATCTGAGCTGCACGACCGGCGGGAATCTCTGCCGGCGCATGCAGCACGATCTCTGCCGGCATCGCACGCCGTCTCTCCGCCGCACGGTCTGCGATGAAGCTCCACGTCTCCAACTCATCGTCGATGAGTGCTCGCTCCCCGCAATGCGGACAGATGCGCGTCAACCCCTCGATCTTCGCCCCGCATTCCTTACAAATCATCTGATTCCTCCCCATCTCCAAATTTTTTATTACACAGTCTAGCACATGACCTTATTCTTGTCTAATGAAAAAGTGTGTATACATACAAAAATTCTCATTTTCTGCTACCTACCCGTCGCACATATCCTTTCCCCAATAAAAAAATCACCGAAGATCGGTGATTTTAGGAGGTCCTATGCTGCCGGCAGTACGCCGTCATCGTTGTCCCTTGGCCCGGCGCTGCTGCACGCGGTAGCCGATCCAGAGGACGAGCAGCCACACGGGCAGGATGGGCACGGCAAGCTGCATGCCCGGAATCTGTGCCATCATGACGACGATGCCGATGAGAAAGACAATGCAGACGTAGTTGATCCACGGAAAGAACGGCGCACGGAATTTGACTGCACGCCCCTCGCGCTCCATCTTCCGGCGGAATTTCAGATGCGTCACGACGATGGTCACCCAGCTGATGACGGCCGCACAGGTCGCAATCGAAATGAGATAAAGAAACGCATCGCCGGGGAAGAAGTAGTTGAGGAAAACAACGATGAGCGTGAATCCAGAGGAGATGAGGATGCCGCGCACAGGCACGCCGCGCCGCGAGAGATGCTTGAGCACCTGCGGCGCATCACCGCGCTGCGCGAGGCCGTAAAGCATACGGCTGTTGCTGTATATCGCAGAGTTGTAGACCGAGATCGCCGCCGTCAGCACGACGAAATTGAGGATGTGCGCGGCCGCTGGAATACCGACATTGCGGAAGATCTGCACGAAGGGGCTTGCCTCCATGCCGACCTCGTTCCACGGCCAGAGTGCCATGAGCACCGCCATTGTGCCGACGTAGAAGATGAGGATGCGCCAGATGACCTGATTGATCGCCTGCGGAATCGTGCGGTCGGGGTCCTCCGCCTCGCCCGCCGTGATGCCGATGAGCTCGATGCCGCCGAAGGAGAACATGACGACCGCCGTACTCAGACAGAAGCCCCACCATCCGTTGGGCAGGAATCCTCCGTGCGCCCAGAGGTTGCTGACGTTCTCGGGGAACGGCGCACCCGTGAGGAGCAGCCAGCCGCCGAGTCCGATCATGAGAACGATGGCAGTGATCTTGACGAGCGCCATCCAGAACTCCATCTCGCCGTAGGCACGAACGTTTGTAAGGTTCAGCACGGTGATGACGGTAAGGCAGATGAGCGCCGAGAGCCACTGCGGGAGGTCGGGCAGCCAGAAGTTCATATAGATGCCGACCGCCGCCAGCTCCGCCATGGAAACGATGATATAGTTGAACCAGTAGTTCCAGCCGGAGAGAAAGCCCGGAAAGCCGCCCCAGTATTGCCCCGCATAGTGACTGAAGGAGCCGGAGACCGGCTCATCGACCGCCATCTCGCCGAGCATGCGCATGATGAAGAAGATCATGACGCCGCCGAGCAGATACGCGAGCATGACCGCAGGCCCCGCAAGAGCGATGGTGGAGGCAGAGCCGTAGAAAAGCCCTGTCCCGATCGCCCCGCCGAGTGCGATCATCTGGAGATGCCTGTTCCTCAGCCCGCGCCGCAGCGCAGGCGATGCTTCCTGTTCCTGCATAAATACTCCTGTCTATCCGCGCTGCCGCTCCTTGAGCGCCTGCTCCACCTCTCGTTTCGCAGTCTTCGCCTTGAGCGTCTGCCGCTTGTCATAGGTATGTTTGCCGCTCGCAAGCGCGAGCTCGAGCTTTGCCCGACCGCGCTTAAAATAGACCTTCAGCGGAACGAGCGTCATTCCCTTCTCGCGGGTCTTGCCGAAAAGTTTTAGAATCTCCGCCTTGTGCATGAGGAGGCGGCGGGCACGCAGCGGGTCGTGGTTGAACTGGTTGCCCTGCTCATAGGGGCTGATGTGCATGTGGTCGAGGAACACTTCGCCGTTCTTGATATAGGCATAGCTGTCGCGCAGGTTCGCCTTGCCCGCACGCAGGGACTTTACCTCTGTGCCGACCAGCTCCATCCCCGCCTCGTAGGTCTCATGGATGAAATAGTCATGACGCGCCTTGCGGTTCTCGCAAGCGATTTTGACGCTCTCATTCTTCTTTCCCATCTCAGATCCTCATTCGGCGTTTCCTGTGCCGCCCTCGGTCTTGCGGTTCATGCGGCGCGCCGGACGCGGGGCACGGCGCGGCTTCTCCGCCGTCTCCGAATCGGGGCGCTGCGCGCGGTAGCCCGGCGGATCCGGCCAGACAGCGCTGTTCAGCCCTGTCACCTTGACGCGGTGATAGTCGCGCGGACCGCGCTCCTCACCAGGGCGGTCGGATCTGCCGCGCCGCTCCTGTCCGCTGCGCCGTGCACCGTCCGATTTCGCTGCGGGACGCGGCTTTGCGGGCACGCTGTCCGCTGCCGCGCGTGCGGCACGCTCGCCCCGCTGGGCGTGTCTGCCGCCCGTGCCGTGTGCGCCGTGCGTCTTGGTACGGCGCTCCGAGGCACTTTCCGCAGCCGCCGCAATGAGCGGCTCTTCCTTGCGGTCTTTCTTTTTCCTGCGCGGACGACGCTTGCCGCCGGCGGAGACGGACGGTTCTGCGGGTTTTTCGGCAGCCGCCTTTGGCTTTGCAGCGCCCCTTTGCGGCTTTGCGTTCTGCGGCGCATCGGGCCGATAGACACCGTTGTCCTGCAGGACGAAGTCGAGGGTGCGCGCCTGCACGTCGGCGCGGGTGATGATGATGCTGACCGTATCGCCGAGGCGGTAGCGCGTACCTGTGCGCTCGCCGACCATCGCATACTGCTCCTCAATATAGCTGTAATAGTCGTTGACCATCGTGGAGACGTGCACAAGTCCCTCCACGCCGTTCTCCAGTTCGACGAAGATGCCGAATGCGGTAACGCCGCTGATGATGCCGGAAAAATGCTCGCCGACGAACTGCGCCATGTACTCGATCTTCTTCATATCCGTCGTCTCGCGTTCCGCCTCGATGGCGATGCGCTCACGCGCGGAGGAGTGCTCCGCCGCATCGGGCAGCAGGGCGCGCAGGCGCTCCCGCTTCTCCGCGGAGATGTGCCCCGTGGCGAACGTCTCGCGCAGGAGACGGTGCACGAGCAGATCGGGGTAGCGGCGGATGGGCGAGGTGAAATGGGTGTAGTAGCGCGCAGCGAGGCCGAAATGCCCGAGGCTCGCCGTCGCATAGCGCGCCTGCTGCATAGAGCGCAGCGCCACCGTGCCGATGATGCGCTCCTCGGGCGCTCCCTTGACCCGGTCGAGCACCTGCTGAATGTCGCGCGGCTGCACTCTGCCGTCCTCGCCGACGTTCAGACGCAGGCCGAGCGCCCCGAGCAGGCTCTGGAAGCGCTCAATCTTCTCCGCAGTCGGGGTCTCGTGGACGCGGTAGACGAACGGCTCCTCCTTCAGTTCCATGTGGCGTGCAACGGTCTCATTCGCGATGAGCATGCACTCCTCGATGATGGACTCGCCGATCGAGCCGGTGCGCTTAATGAGATCGATCGGATGCCCCTCGGCATCGAGCTTTACCTTGATCTCAGGCAGCTCGAAGTCGATCGCGCCGCGGCGGTGACGCTTCGCACGCAGCACCTCGCGCAGACGGCGCAGCGTCTCAAGCATGGGGCGGATATCGCCGTTGTCGGAGACGAACGGCTCCTCTCCTGCGAGCACGCGGTTGACGAGCGTATAGGTGAGACGGCGCGCGACGCGGATCACACACGGAACGATCTCGTAGTGCTTCACCTCCCCGTCTGCGCCGATCTCCATCTCGCATGCCATCGAGAGGCGGTCGACGCCCTCGTTCAGGCTGCAGATGCCGTTCGACAGCTCGCGCGGCAGCATCGGAATGACGCGGTCAACGAGATAGACGCTCGTCCCGCGTCGCGCCGCCTCGACATCGAGCGGCTCGCCCGCGCGGACGTAGTGGCTGACGTCGGCGATGTAGACACCGAGGAAGAACCCGCCGTCCTTCTCATAGGCGTAGATGCCGTCATCAATGTCCTTCGTATCCTCGCCGTCGATGGTGACAATCGGGAAATCACGGCGGTCGCGCCGCCCCTCATACTCTGCCGGCAGCGGATTCACGGGGCAGTGTGCGGCGGCCTCTGCCGCGGCGGGCGGGAAGTTCTCATCTAGGTCATAGGCACGCATGACGGCAAGGACATCCACACCGGGATCGCCCGTCCTGCCGAGCACCTCGATGACGCGCCCCTCGGCACTGCGCCGCGCCTCCGGCCACTTCGTGATCTCAACGACAACCTTGCTGCCCGTCTTTGCTCCGCCGAAGTCCTTTTTGAGGACGAACACGTCGTGCCCGATCTTCGCGCTGTCGGGGGTGACAAAGCCGAACGCCTTGCTCCGCTCGAATGTGCCGACAATGTGCGTATTCGCGCGGTCGAGGATGCGGATGATCTCGCCCTCGCGCGCCCGTCCCGGTGTCTCCGACGGCGTAACGCGCGCAGCCACGCGGTCGCCGTGCATCGCCGTTGCGAGCATCGAGCCTGGGACGAAGACATCTGTCTCCTCCTCCGTCTCACGCACGTCTGGGATGATGAATCCGAACCCCTTCGGCGACATGGAGAGCCGTCCGACGACGAGATTCATGCGGCTCGGCAGGCCGTAGAGGCCGCTGCGGTTGCGAATGATCACGCCCTCCGCCTCAAGTGCCGCGAGTGCTGTACCGAGCAGCGCCTCCTCCGCATCGAGCCCAAGACCTGCGCGCAGTTCCTCCTCCGGCAGCGGGCGATAGGCGTCCTCCCGCATAAAGGCCCGAACACGCTCCTTTACGATATCCAGTTGTTCCTGTTCCATAATTTCCTCTTTTTTCCGTTCCTACAATTCTCTTTCCTGTGCGGCATCCGCCAGCAGGAATGCCGCTGTGCGCGCAAAGACCAGCTCCCTGATCCCAGCCTCGAGGGGCAGGAGATGCCCCGCATCGGGAAGGATATACTTCTCGCGCTGTGTGCTGCCGACGTGCTCATAGAGGTAGTCCGCGCTCCGCGGATCAGCCGTATGGTCGCGCGCGCCGTGCGCGATGAGGATAGGGACTGTCACGCGGCCGATCTCCCGCCGCAGGACGGCGATGACATCCATCATCTCGTGGATGGAGATGAGCGGCATGCGGCGGTAGGTGTTGTTCGCCCCCTGCGGTACATTGTGCAGCGTGCGCCGTGCCTTCGGCACATAGCGGTCAACAGAGGCGGCGCGCGTCGGCAGATGCTCAATGCCCTGTTCGGGGGCAATCATGACGGGCGCACACAGACTGACTACGCGCGCAGTCTCCGCCTCGGCGGACAGCAGCATCGCAAAGACCGCGCCCATGGAGTGTCCGACAACCGAGATGCGCGTGCAGATGCCGCTGAGAATGGCATAGCCGTCGCGCACAGAGTCCATCCAGTCCTCATGCGCCATGCGGCTCAGATCCTCGACCGTCGTCCCGTGCCCCGCAAGCCGTATCGCGAGCACGGTAAATCCCTGCGCATGCAGATGCTCGCCCATGAGACGCAGCTCTGCGGGCAGACCTGTGAACCCGTGGATGAGGAGCACGCCGTGCGCCCCGCCCGCGAGCAGAAATGGTTCTGCGCCCTGCAGATGCACGGCCGTCCCCTCCTTTCACATCCTAAAAAATCCCTGCCCCGCATCGGCGGCAACAGGGAGATTTCTTCAATCAGCTCGACATCCGTGCAATCACGATGGTGATCACGCCGAACAGGATGGCGAACACGACGGTCACGCGCGCCAACAGCGCATCCATCCCGCGCGCCTTGCCTGAGAACACGGTATCGCCGCCGCCGTCCAGCCCGCCCATGCCGGCGGACTTCGCCTCCTGCCCGAGCACGGACGCGATGAGGATGAGTGCAACGATTGCATCGAGTACCATTAAGAGCGTGAGCAAGAAAAAGCCCCTTCCTTCGTAATATGAACTATATTCTGTTATCATAGCACAGACAGCGCCGTAGTGGCAAGCACATTTCGACGGGCGCGGCCGCTAGTCCTCTCCGTCTGCACCCTCCGCGTCCTGTGCCTCCAGTGCGCTGTGCGAGAGATGCACGAGTACGCGCGTAATGCGCATGCCGTCTATCTCCTCGACATACAGCAGCGTACCCGCATGCGCCGCCATATACCCCACGCGCGGGGTCTCTCCGAGCTGGTCGTACAGCCAGCCGCCGATGCTGTCCACGTCCTCGTCCTCGATGCGGATGCCGAGGAGGCCGTCCACCTCCTCGAGCAGGAGCTTCGCGTCGATGGAGCAGATATCGCCCGCGCGCCACTCCACGCTCTCGCGCTCCTCGTCAAACTCGTCGCGGATGTCGCCGACGATCTGCTCGACGATATCCTCAACGGTCACCATGCCCGCCGTTCCGCCGTACTCATCGACGACAATGGCGAGCTGCGAACCCTGCTCCTGCATCGTCCGCAGGAGGACGCTGCCGTCCATGCTCTCGGGCACGACGAGAGCCTTACGGATGTAGCGGCGCAGGTTCAGCCGCTCCCCGCGCACGAGCGGGGGCAGCAGGTCTTTGACATGGATGAATCCGATGATGTGATCCTTGTCCTCATAGCAGACAGGATAGCGCGTCTGCTGCTCCTCGAGGATGGTCTTGATGCGCTCGGCAGGCGTATCATCGAGATAGAGACAGATCATATCCGTGCGCGGAATCATGATCTCGCGTGCGTTGAGCTCCGTAAAAGAGAATACGTTATCGACGAAGTCTGCCTCGGTGCTGTTGATGAGTCCCTGCCGATAGCTCTCCTTCATGAGGAGGCGGATCTCCTCCTCCGTGTGCGCGTCCTCGTTCTCCCCCTTTACATCGTAGCCGAGACGGCGGCTGATGTGGTTCGCCACCGTGTTCAAAATCCAGACGAAGGGACGCATGACGCGGCCGAAAAGCACCATGGGAAACGAAATGGCGAGCATGATGTGCTCCACATTCGCAATCGCCATGGATTTCGGCGTCAGCTCGCCAAGCACGATGTGCAGCGAGGTGATGATGGTAAAGGCGACCGCGAGTGCTGCGGTGTGACCAACCTCATCGGGCAGCCCTGCCGCCCGCGTCACGGGCAGGATGAGCGCCGCAATCGCCGGCTCGCCCACCCAGCCGAGGCCGAGCGAGGCGAGCGTGATGCCGAACTGCGTCACGGAGAGCGAGTAGTCCAGATGATCGGTCAGCTGCTTGGCGTATTTCGCACGGCTGCTCCCCTCCGCAATCAGCGTTTCGATGCGCGAGGTGCGGATCTTCACACAGCAGAACTCTGCCGCAACGAAGAAGCCGTTCATGAAGATCAGAAAGGCAACGAGCAGTAAATTCAGTAATGTGGGCAATATGTCCACGAAGCAAGGCCTCCTTTAGAAATGGATGAACGCCGTACCGCTCCATCAGGCGCGCGGCAGCCGCATAAGATCGATCTCCATGCGTGCAGCGAGCGCACGCAGCTTGCTCATCTCCCGCTCATCCGCAAGCGAGATGACCGCACCCGTCTTGCCCGCACGCGCCGTCCTGCCCGCGCGGTGGCGGTAGGTGCGCACGTCCTCGGGCAGGTCGAGATGCACGACATAGTCCACATCCTCGATGTCCAGTCCGCGCGCAGCGAGATCGGTCGCAATCAGGAGCTCCGCCCGCCCCGCGCGGATGGCATCGAGCGCCGCCCGCCGCTGGTCGCGGCGTTCCCGTCCGAGGAGTGCGACCGCCTTGATCCCCTCAAAACGCAGCTTGTCGAGCGCATGCACCGCATCGAAACTGCGTCCGACGAAGACGAGGCCGCGTTTGATCGGCAGACGGCGCGTCAGCTTCTGCACAGCCTTTATCTTATCACGAAATGCGGCAATATGATAGTAGTTGACATAGCTGCCGCCCGTCTCCTCCGTGCGGATACGGCGCGGTGCGAAGAGGCTCTCCGCCAGTCGCACGGCAGACGCGCCTGCCGTCGCCGAGAGGAGGAGTGCCTGCCGCTCTGCGGGCAGGAGGCGGATGAGGGAACGCACATCATCGAGATGCTGCTTGCCGAGGAGACGGTCGAACTCATCGAGCACCACCATCCGTACACCCGTGAGCTTCAGCTTGCCGAGGCGGTGCAGTTCCATGATGCGCGGCGCAGCGCCGATGATGACGGCGGGCTTTTTCTTGAGTCCCTCGATCTGGCGTTTCAGATTCGCACCTCCGATGAGCGCCTGCACACCGATGGAAGACTCCGCTGCCTGTACAAGATCGCGTGCGACCCCTGCGATCTGCATCGCAAGCTCGTGCGTCGGTGCAAGGATGAGTGCCTGTGCCGTACGCTGTGCAGGGTCGATGCGCGCGATGAGCGGCAGGAGGTAGGCGAGCGTCTTGCCCGTGCCCGTCGGTGCCTCGCCGATGAGGTTCTCACCCGCGTAAGCCGCGGGAATCAGCGCCGCCTGTATCTCCGTCGGTGTCGTAATGCCCCGCGCCGCAAGCGCTGCGGCGAGAGGTGCGGGCACACCGAGCGATGTAAATGTCGTCATAGCATTCTCCTGCGGAATCAATCAAAAAATAGTGCATCCATCTCCGCCTGTTCGTCTGCGGTCGGCGTGTAGCTGCCGCGCGCGGCGGGAGCAGGTGCAGACATCCGTTCCGCCGACCCTGCGGCGGAACGCTGGACGCGCTTTCCCGTAAAGTCGGGCTTGCCGTCCGCATCATTCGCCGTCATGCGGCACTGCGGGAACGCAGAGCACCCCCAGAAATCACCGTGCTTCCCCTTGCGCTGCAGCATCACGCCGCGCCCGCATGCAGGGCATGGGATGCCCTCCCCGCCCGCAATCGCCGCGGTGCGCGCAGCGTCGCACAGGTCGCGTGCGAACGCTGCCTGTCCCGCAAGGAACTCCTCCGGTGTGCCCACGCCTTCCGCCATCGCGTGCAGGCGATCCTCCCAGATCGCCGTTGCATCGGGATAGGTCATCGTATCGGGCAGCGCATCGATGAGGAGATACGCCTCCGCCGTCGGTGTGAGCACCTTTTTCTTGCCCGCCGCATTGAGGAATCTGCGCTGGATGAGATCCTCGATGATGCTCGCGCGCGTCGCCTCCGTACCGATGCCGGAGACATCGCGCAGCATCTTCTTCGCTGCCTCGTCCTTCACATATTTATGGATCTCCTTCATGCCCTGGAGCAGCGTCGCGGGGGTAAAACGCGCAGGCGGCTTCGTCTGGCGCGTGCCGAGATCTGCCGACACATAGTCTGCGGCATCGCCCTTTTTCATCGGGGGCAGGACAGCGCTCTCCTCATCCTCCTTCTCCCCGTCCTCAGACTCGCTTCGGCCCGTGCGGTACATCGCGCGCCAGCCCGCCGCACGCTCCGTACGCCCGCTCGCAGCAAAGATCTCGCCGTGGTAGGACAGTTCAACCTTCGTCTGATCATAGACGTAGTTCGCATAGAACTGCGCAATGTAGGCACGCGCAATCAGCGTATAGATGTTGCGCTCCACCTCACTGAGCCGTGCGAGATTCACGGGAACGGTCGTCGGGATGATCGCATGGTGCGCCGAGATCTTCTCGTCGTTCCACGCGCGCGACTTCTGCGCGGGATTTGCCTCCCGCGCCCATGCAGACAGCTCCGATCCTTCAAGGGCGGAAAGATTGCCGAGGATCTTCGCTGCGTCCTTATGCTGATTCACGGGCAGATACTCTGCGTCCGAGCGCGGATAGCTCGTCAGCTTCTCCTCATACAGTTTCTGGGCCGTATCGAGCACCTGCTGCGGCTCATAGCCGTACCGCTTGCCCGCGAGTACTTGAAGTGCCGAAAGCGAGAACGGAAGCGGCGGGGGCTCTTCCTTCTTCTTGCGCTCGTAGCGCGTGACCTTCGCATCCTGCGGCGCACCGCCAAAGCCGTCCAGCGACGCGCGTGCGGCATTCTCGTCTACAAGCCGCCCCTCGGGGTCCAGCGGCGTGCGCTCCTCCGACGGCTTCCACCGTGCGCGGAACGTCTCCCCCGTCCCTATATGGCGGAACACTGCATCGATGAGATAGTAGGTCGCAGGGGTAAAGTGCTCAATCTCGCGCTCGCGCCGCACGACGAGTGCGAGCGTCGGTGTCTTGACCCTGCCGATGGGCAGTACGAGCCGCGCATGCCCTGCCCGCCGCGCGGCGAGCGTATAGGCGCGCGAGAGATTCATCCCGATGAGCCAGTCAGCGCGTGCCCGCGCGAGTGCCGAACGCTTCAGCGGAAGGAAGTCCCGATTGTCCCGCAGATCGCCGAGCGCATCGTGGATGCTCTTATCGTCGAGCGCATTGATGAGAATGCGCCGTACAGGCTTCTCGTTGCCGAGATAGTCGAGCACCTCATCGACGAGCAGCTGCCCCTCGCGGTCGGGGTCGCCGCCGTGGATGATCTCGTCCGCGCGTGCGATCAGCCCCTTGACCACGGCAAACTGCTGCGCCGCACTCTCATTGACGACGAGCTGCCACACCTCCGGCAGGATAGGCAGATCCTCTGCACGCCAGCGTTTCAGCCGTGCATCGTACTCCTCCGGCTCTGCCTGCCGCAGAATATGGCCGAAGAGCCACGTCACCACGCCGCCGCCCGTCTCGATCCAGCCGCTGCCCTTGCGGTGCGGCGCCGGCAGACACGCGGCGAGTGCACGCCCGACGCTCGGCTTCTCCGCGATGTAGAGTCTCATGAAAACACCTTCGAAAGCGCCCAGATGAGAAGTATAAGCCACAGGATCATCACAGCGGATGCGGCAGCGAGCACGATCGTCCCATAGCGCGACACACGCGCCTCCCCCTCCGCCCGTACGCGGGCAGGCAGCATCCGCACGAGCAGCGCCGTCGCCGTCGGCAGGATGACCATGTCATCGACTGCGCCGAGCAGCGGGATCGTATCGGGCACGATGTCAATCGGACTGACGAGATAGAGCAGCATCAGCGGAAAGAAGAGCTTCACCGCACGCGGCGTGTCACGGCGCAGCATCGCCAACAGCAGCACAGCGATGTCGCGCCGCAGCGCGCGCAGGAGCATCAGGAATCGCAGCATAAGAACCTCCGCAATTTCATATAGAGTTGCGCCCTCAGTATACCATTCTGTGCAGCCTCTTTCAAATACAAAAGGAGAGCTTGTCAAATATTATGACAGCGTACAGGAAACGCCAATATATTCTGTGCGATTTGCAAAGAAGCTGCCGCACCGCACTGGTGCAGCAGCTTCTTGCTTTCCTCATAAAATTACGGAAGCGCTTGTCCTATACAAGGATATTGCCGTCCGCATCCGCCGTTTTCGTCGCAGCGACGATCCCCTCGATCAAGGCGATAATGGCGGGGATAACTGTCCAAAAAAACAAGAGATAAACAATCCCCATTACGATGCGCCCCGCATAGAATTTATGAACGCCAAGTCCGCCGAAGAGCAAAGCACAGAGGACATAGGCAAGCTTGTTGACCTTGTGCTTACCACTTGCATCAACAGCGACTGCCGTTTTGGAGATTGCATACACCTTTTGATCCCCGTTTTGATAGACCTCCAACACCGTTCCGTCGGGTGCAAACTCCCCAAGGTTCAGCGCTGCACGCGGCACTTCCTCGAAACTGCCATCGTCATACCCCAGTGTTACATTGACATCATCCGATTTAATAATCTTTGCTGTCATTGATCCTCCCTCTGAAAAACAAAAAATATAGCTAAGAGCGCCCCCCAAAAAAGGGGAGCGCTGTCCATCACATCCAAATTTACGCCAGCGTGACGAGCGGCTTCCCCGTCATCTCCTTCGGAATCGGAAGCCCCGCGAGCGTGAGGAGCGTCGGTGCGATGTCGCAGAGCGCTCCCGTATGCACCTCCCGCACGCGGTCGGAGACGACAATAAACGGCACGGGGTTCGTCGTGTGCTTCGTGAACGGCTGATTCGTCTCGTAGTCCCACATCTTGTCCGCGTTGCCGTGATCGGCCGTAATGCAGACCTCGCCGCCGACAGCGCGGATGGCATCGACGAAGCGTCCGACGCAGGTGTCGACCGTCTCAACCGCCTTGACAACGGCGGGCACGACTCCCGTATGTCCGACCATGTCGCAGTTCGCGTAGTTGAGGATGATGAAGTCATACTTGCCCGACTTGATCGCCTCGACCACCTTGTCCGTGACCTCGACGGCGCTCATCTCCGGCTGCACGTCATAGGTGGGGACTTTCGGCGAGTTGACCAGGATGCGGTCCTCGCCCGCATACGGCTCCTCGATGCCGCCGTTGAAGAAGAACGTGACGTGCGCATACTTCTCCGTCTCGGCGATGCGCAGCTGCGTCATACCGAGGTCGCGCACATACTGTCCAAATGTATTGTCGATCTCCTCGGGCGGGAATGCCACGAGTGCATTCATCCCCGCCTCGTACTGCGAGAATGTCGCAAATGGAATCCGCAGCGACTCGTCACGCGCGAACCCGTCAAAGGTCTCGTCCACAAATGCGTGCGTCAGCTGGCGCGCACGGTCGGGGCGGAAGTTGTAGAAAATCGCGCCGTCGCCGTTCTTCATCCCATGGTAGCCCGCGACAACAAACGGCACGACAAACTCATCCGTCACGCCCTCCGGCTTCTCGCGCGTATCGGCGTAGGAGGCGAGCAGTCCCGCAACCGCCGTATCTGCCGTGGATGCCGCCTTGGCATGGGCAATCGCCTCGTAGGCAAGCTGCTCGCGCTCCCAACGGTGGTCGCGGTCCATCGCATAGTAGCGTCCGCTGACCGTCGCGATGCGCCCGACACCGATCTCTGCAGCCTTCTTCTCGACTGCCTCGAGATATTCCTGCGCACTCTTTGGCGGGACATCACGCCCGTCGAGGAACGCATGAATCCAGACCGTCGTAAGCCCCTCGCGCTTCGCCAGTTCGAGCACACCGTAGAGATGATCGTCATGGCTGTGCACACCGCCCGGCGAGACCAAGCCCATGACGTGCAGCGCACCGCCGCGCTCCTTCACCCCGCGCACGATCGTGAGCAGCGCCTCGTTGCGGAAGAAGTCCCCATTCTTTATATCGCGTGTGATGCGCGTCAGCTGCTGATAGATGATGCGTCCCGCACCGATGTTCGTATGGCCGACCTCGGAGTTGCCCATCTGCCCGTCCGGGAGGCCGACGTACTCGCCAGACGCATTGATCTCATTGTGCTTGTACTTTTTCAGCAGTCCGTCGATCACGGGGGTCTTTGCCATTGCGATCGCGTTGTACTTGAGATCGTTCGGGTCGCCGTCGCCGAAGCCGTCCATGATGATGAGCGCAACGGGCGCGTTTTTAAGTTTTGCCATAATATTGACATCTTTCTAAGAGCTTTTGCTCAATACTCAGGAGGCGCAGATTCCCCGCCTCTGCAAAGAATCCACGCCATCCCAAGTGTATGTATTGACTTTTCCTCGAAAATCAGAAATTCACAATCGCCGCAAAGTCCTTTGCCTTCAGCGCTGCGCCGCCGACGAGTGCGCCGTCGACGTTCGGCTTCTCCATGAGGCCTGCGATCGTCTCCGGCTTCACGCTGCCGCCGTACTGGATACGGATGCCCTCGGCAGCCGCTGCGCCGTACTTCGCCGCGATCGTCGCGCGGATATGGGCGCAGACCTCCTCCGCCTGATCGAAGGTCGCGGTCTTGCCCGTGCCGATCGCCCAGATCGGCTCGTAGGCGATGACGAGCTTGGCAATATCCTCTGCCACAAAGCCTGCAAGCGCCGCCTCGATCTGATAGGCGACATAGGCGAGATACGTCCCCGCCTCGCGGATCTCGAGCGACTCGCCGCAGCAGATGATCGGCGTGATGCCCGCTGCGTACGCCGCATGGGCGCGTTTGTTCACGCCCTCGTTCGTCTCACCGAAGTAGTCGCGGCGCTCGCTGTGCCCGAGCACGCAGTACGAGACGCCGAGCTCCGTGAGCATCTCCGTCGAGATCTCGCCCGTATATGCACCGCTCTTTTCCCAGTGGACGTTCTGCGCGCCGACGGCGATGTTTGTTCCCTTGACCGCCTCGGTCACCCCCGCGAGCGCCGTCGCCGTCGGGCAGACGACAACCGTCGCCGCTGCCTCTTTGACCAGGGGCGCGAGTTCCTTAACGAGCGCGACACCCGCCGCGACCGTGTTGTTCATCTTCCAGTTGCCTGCGATAATCGGTGTTCTTGCCATCTATGATTCTCCTCTATCTGCTCCTATTATGCGTCCGCCAATGCCGCGATGCCCGGCAGTACCTTGCCCTCGAGAAGCTCCAGCGTCGCACCGCCGCCCGTCGAGATGTGCGAGATCTGGTCGGAGAGCCCCGTCTTCTTCAGCGCCGCGATGGAGTCGCCGCCGCCGACGATGGAGACCGCGCCGCCCTTCGTCGCCTCTGCGACGGCGTGTGCGACCGCCTCCGTCCCCTTCGCGAACGCATCGAACTCGAATACGCCCATCGGGCCGTTCCAGATAACGGTCTTTGCACCCTGCAGCGCCTTGACATACTCCTCTGAGGTCTTCGCCCCGCTGTCGAGCGCCTGCCAGCCGTCGGGGATCTTGTCCACATCGACCGTCTTCGTCGCAGCATCCGCGGCAAACTTGTCCGCGATGACGACATCGACGGGCAGGACGACCTTCACGCCCTTCTTCTCCGCCTTTTCAAGGAGCTCCTTGGCGAGGTCGATCTTGTCGCGCTCGCACAGGGAGTCGCCGATGGGATAGCCCTTCGATGCGTCAAAGGTGTGCGCCATGCCGCCGCCGATGATGATGGTATCGACCTTGTCGATCATGTTCTCGATCACGCCGATCTTATCCGAGACCTTCGCGCCGCCGATGATGGCGACGAAGGGACGCTGCGGCGCCTCAAGCGTCCTGCCGATGTAGTTGATCTCCTTCTCCATGAGGAAGCCTGCGACCGTCTCGAGATACGAGGTGATGCCGACATTCGAGGCATGCGCACGGTGCGCCACACCGAATGCATCGTCCACCGCGATATCCGCGAGCGCCGCCAGCTGCTTGGCGAATGCGGGGTCGTTCTTCTTCTCCGCCTTGTGATAGCGCAGATTCTCGAGGAGCAGCACCTCGCCCGCCTGCAGCGCACCTGCGGCCTTCTCAGCATCAGGGCCGACACAGTCCGGCGCCCACTTGACCTCCTGCCCGAGGAGCTCTGCGAGCCGTGCAGCAATCGGCTTCGTCGAGAACTGCGGCTCACGCGCCTCGGTCGGGCGGCCGACGTGGCATGCGAGGATGACCGCAGCCCCGCCGTCGAGGAGATGGCGGATCGTCGGAATCGTCGCACGGATGCGCGTGTCGTTCGTGATGTTCTGGTGCTCATCCATCGGCACGTTGAAATCCACACGGACAAAGACCTTTTTCCCCTTGACATCAATGGCGCGGATTGATTTTTTGTTCATATTTTCTCCTCCGTAAAGAAATGAGGCCCGGCCCAAACATCGGCCGGACCTCGAAAGATCGTATGCATCTGGAAGCACCGTCAAAATACTGGCGATTCCGATGGATGCTTCATCTATCCGTGTTTACTTGTCAGCCGAGCTCCGCAAAATACTTGATCGTGCGAACCATCTGGCTCGTGTAGCTGTTCTCGTTGTCATACCAGGAGACGACCTGAACGAGGGTGTTGCCGTCGCCCGTGTCGCTGACCATCGTCTGCGTCGCATCGAAGATCGAGCCGTAGGTCGTGCCGATGATGTCGCTCGAGACGATCTCGTCCTCGTTGTACGCGAACGACTCCGTCGCTTCTTTCTTCATCTGTGCGTTGACCTGATCGACCGTAACCTTGCCCTCGACGACTGCATAGAGGAGCGTCGTCGAACCGGTCGGGGTCGGAACGCGCTGTGCGGAGCCGATGAGTTTGCCGTTCAGCTCGGGGATGACGAGACCGATCGCCTTCGCAGCGCCCGTCGAGTTCGGCACGATGTTGATCGCTGCAGCGCGGCTGCGGCGCAGATCGCCCTTGCGCTGCGGGCCGTCGAGCACCATCTGATCGCCCGTGTAGGCATGGATCGTGGACATGATGCCGCTCTTGATCGGAGCGAGATCGTTCAGTGCCTTCGCCATCGGTGCGAGACAGTTCGTCGTGCAGGATGCTGCCGAGATGACCGTGTCGGCCTTCGTCAGCGTCTTGTGGTTGACATTGAATACGATCGTCGGGAGATCGTTGCCCGAAGGAGCCGAGATAACGACCTTCTTCGCGCCCGCCTTCAGATGCGCCGATGCCTTGTCCTTTGCCGTGTAGAAGCCCGTACACTCGAGCACGACATCGACATCGTGCTTGCCCCAGGGGATCTGAGAGGCATCTGCCTGCGCGTAGATATTGATCTTCTTGCCGTTGACCGTGATGGAGTCCTCGCCGGCCTCGACGGCATCTGCATACTTGTAACGCCCCTGCGTGGAATCATACTTCAGGAGATGTGCGAGCATCGTCGGGCTCGTCAGATCGTTGATCGCGACGACCTCATAGCCGGGCGCATCGAACATCTGACGGAAGGCAAGACGACCGATACGGCCAAAACCATTGATAGCAACTTTTACTGCCATTGAAATACCCCCTGTTGTGTCCTAAATTGTCGGGCGCAATGCCTTGCAACACCGCGTCCTGCATACAATCTATATTATAAACCATTCCCAATAAAAGTCAAACTTTTTATCTTTCGCAGCGGACTGATCGGGCGATATTTTAGTCAGATGTAAAAATCCCTTGCCATATCCTGTGAATCTTCGGTAAAATACAGATATAACAGAGGAGGAGGCAGGCCATGCTCGAGGAGATCAAAGAAGAGGTACGCCGCTATGCTTTGGAGGCGGAGCACGCAGGACTGTGCAGACACCGTTCGGGGAATTTCAGCATCTGCGACCGCGCGTGCGGATACATCTGCATCACGCCGACAGGCATGGATCGTGCGGAGATGACCGCCGACGACATCATCGTGATCGATATGGACGGACACACCGTCGAGTCGCTGCACGGACGAAAGCCCACGAGCGAGCTGATGATGCACACCGCCATCTACCGCAGCCGCAGCGACGTACATGCCGTCGTACATACGCACTCGCGCGCAGCGACCGCATTCGCCGTCATGAACAGGCCCATCCCCGCCATCGTCTACGAGCTCTCCATCCTCGGCTGCACGGAGGGCTACGTCCCCGTCGCACCCTACGGCCGCCCCGGAACAAAGGCAGCAGCCGAGAACGTCCTCGCTCCGCTCGCCATCGCCGATGTCGCCCTCATGCAGGCGCACGGCGTCGTTGCCGTCGCGGAGAACCTCAAAGAGGCGCTGCTCAAGGCAAGCTACCTCGAGGAACTCGCCGACATCTACTGCCGCTGCCTCACCGTCCTTGGGCGTGAGCCGGACACCATTCCGGCAGATGAACTCGCGAAATGGAAGTATCCGACGGTATAGCCCTTTAGCCTCCCGTCAAGGCGGGGTGCGGTCAACGACAACCAATCACACTTCGCTATCGCTCGTGTTCTTGGGTCGTTTTCGCATACGACCTGTTTCCCAATCAGCTGCGCCCTTCGAGCTTGCTTCTTGGACAGGTCAGCAGGGCGACCGCTTGCGGTGGTGGGGGGCACATCTATTATACGAAAAGAGGACTTTTATGACTACCAACATCCTCGATATGGAAACCCTCGCCCTCGACGACGAGGAACGCGCCCTCGTCATCATCGACCAGACGAAGCTGCCAAACAAAGCCGAGTACCTTCGCCTCAAAACGCAGGGCGAGATCTGGACGGCAATCCGCGACCTGCAGGTGCGCGGTGCACCTGCCATCGGCGACGCTGCCGCCATCGGCATCTACCTCGCCGCACGCGAGATCGACACCGACGACTACGGCGAATTTGCACGCCGTTTTCACGAAGCTGCCGCCTACCTGAGCTCCTCCCGTCCCACCGCTGTCAACCTCTCGTGGGCATTGAACCGCATGGAAGCTGTCGTCAAAAACGCAGAGGGTAAATCTGTCCCCGAAATCCGCTCACTGCTGCGTGACGAAGCCCTTCGCATCAAGCAGGAAGACATCGACATCTGCAAAAAAATAGGCGCGCACGCGCTCACCCTCGTCAAGCCCGGCATGGGACTCCTCACCCACTGCAATGCCGGACAGCTCGCCACCGCCAAATACGGCACAGCAACCGCCGTCATGTACCTCGGACACCAGAAAGGCTACCGCTTCAAAATCTTTGCCGGCGAGACACGCCCCCTCCTGCAGGGCGCACGCCTCACCGCATACGAACTCAGCGCCGCCGGCATGGACGTCACCCTCATCTGCGACAACATGGCAGCAACCGTCATGAAAAACGGCTGGATCGACGCCGTATTCGTCGGCTGCGACCGTGTCGCCGCCAACGGCGACGTCGCGAACAAAATCGGTACCTCCGGCGTCGCCATCCTCGCCAAACACTACGGTATCCCCTTCTACGTCTGTGCCCCCACCTCTACCATCGATATGAACACCCCAACTGGTGCCGACATCCGCATCGAACAGCGCCCCGCAGAGGAAGTCACCGACATGTGGTACAAAGAGCGCATGACCGCAGAGGGCGTGAAGGTGTATAACCCTGCATTCGACGTCACGGATCACGAACTCATCACGGCGATCGTGACGGAGAAGGGTGTGATCACAGACTTCGCGCACGGTCTTACATGTAAACAGTAGCATTTTCCAATATCAAAGCCCGTCAGCAAACGAAACTGACGGGCTTTATTGTCAGGAATCCTTTAGGTGTTTTTCGCTCCGTATCTCTGAGCCAATCATTCATCCTTTGATCCAAAGACTCCAACAGACCGGCATGCCGCTCTTTCACTTCATGAAAATCTCGCGTGCCGTATTTTCATCGTATGTATATGAAGACAGATTGCGTTTCTCCATCATCTTCAGCCACGCCTGCGCATCCGCAATCAGCCCCTGTTTCCAGCCCTCACGGATACAGCTGCGTGGACTGTTTGCCTCAATCCCCTCATATTCCAAAACTGCCTTCATCATCTTCCACGCAAGTTCAAAACAAAACTCAAAGCGCTGAATCGTCGCGTCCAGATACATATCATCCGAATCCGCATCTTTTTCGAGTGCAGACTCCAGCCGGGCGAATGTATGACGATAGTCCTCCCATCTGAGCCGTATACGTTCGATTGTCATAACGGCTCTCCCACTTTCCACATAAATAATGTCTACTGGTTAATCCATACATAGCGATTCAATCCAATCTATACTACGCACCTTGGTTCACGACATAATTGTTTTATAAAATGTCTCGCACACCTTAGCTTTTTCATCCTTCGTCGTTTTTCAAAATAATAAGACATCGGCTGTATCAACAAGTTAATCGTTATTGAATAACTCCACAAAGCAAAAGCAATCATCAGTTCCTCATGAAATGTCAATCCCAAATCCGCAAAGAAAATGTATGCATATACTATGGCAAACATGACAACTGTTACAGTTCCTGCATCTTTTAGGAACGTGCGCAGCAATACAGTGTTAGATTGCCAAGGCTCTCTATATTGTTTTGCGTATTTTTTAAAATTATCCTCAAAACGTTCCTTCTGACTCTCCGTATGAGCATCACTAGACATATATGCACTATACATATTCATCAGTACTGTATAAATATCATCAATACGTTTTGGATCTATTCCATGCTTTTTCGCCAACAAGAATTTTAACTGTTTTATTTTTGTTGATGACAGAACTACACCTCGAATGATATAGTATACTATCATACAACCATATTCGGCATTCATCTTTTTCGTAGCAGCAGAAGAACTCCTAATTCCCCCTATCAATATCTTTAGAATCGAGAGCACTAACGCCCCCATTTGAATAGTTGACTCTGAAATAATCCCATTAAGATCCATCAAATCTCATTCCCCGTCTACGCAAGTCCAATCATGTAAAAACAGCGCTCTTTGTACTACTATACTCATTCTACCAGATATGTCGTATATGTTCTACCTATATCACAACTATCCCCATTATAAAAACGTATCAACATCCCCTACGATAAATGTTGATACGTTTATTTCTTCTTACAAGTTTTCCTTATACCACTGGATCGCTGCCTTGATTCCCTTCTCGAAATCATATTCCGGCGCATAGCCGAGGTTCTTGCGGATCTTCGAGATGTCCGCCCCGCTATGACGAATATCCCCCTTGCGCTCCGGTCCAAAGATTGGCTTCAAATCTTTTCCAAACAGGTCACTGAGCACCGCATACATCTCATTGAGGCTCGACCGCTTGCCCGCCGCTACATTGTAGGCCTCACCCGCCACCTCATGCGGCGCAACGCACGCGAGAAGATTTGCCTGCACAACATCCTCCACATAGACGAAATCACGCGACTGCTCCCCGTCGCCGTTGATCGTCGGCGGTTCATCGCGGAGCAGACACTCGATGAACTTTGGTATCACCGCCGCGTACGCCCCGTTCGGATCCTGTCGTCGTCCATAGACATTGAAGTACCGCATCCCGTAGCAGTCCAGCCCATAGTGCTTCGTATACTGATACGCATACTCCTCCGCGACAAACTTCGTCACCGCATACGTCGAGAGACGGTTTCCGACAATCTCCTCCCGCTTCGGCATCGTCTCGTCATCGCCGTAAACCGCAGCACTCGACGCATAGGTGAACTTCTTCACGCCATTTTTCGCCGCCGCCTCCATCATGTTGACCGTACCGACGATGTTTGTCAGCGTATAGTCCACCGGCTGCTCGATGCTCTCGGGCACACTCACCGCCGCCGCCTGATGCAATACATAGTCCACACCCACGCACACGCGATGGCAGAGCGCCGCATCCCGGATGTCCCCCTTGACAAACTCAAAGTTCGGATTGTCCCGAAAGCCCGCGATGTTCTTCGCATATCCCGTCGACAGATTGTCCAGCACGCGAACCCTGTGCCCCATCGACAGAATCGCTTCGCACAGATTCGAACCGATAAAGCCAGCGCCACCTGTGACAAGGAATAAACTGTTCTCTGGAAATACGATTGTATGATAGGTCATCTTATCCCTCACTCAACATTGTTAAAAATAGGCTCCAACATAACAACGAACTCTCTAAAAATCACTACTCATCCCCATTAGCAAATAGTCCATTCTCAGTTACGCATCTTTTCTATTAAGCAGCCAAGATTTGTTCCAACAGAATGCCGCAAATCATTAACATTCTCACAGAAAAGTTTTGCGTTTTTTATCGCTGTGTTAACCTCCCTAACCACGAATTCAGCATTATATTTATTCTTTTTATAACAGGGAAATTTTTTTCGGACTTCTTCAGTTAAAGAAACTTTTTCAAAATCAGCGTTCCTATATTCATCGCTTTCACAAAAATGCAGTAAAACCCAAAATTCAAAACAAGGATTAGAGACATATAGATCAAAATTTTTTTCTTTGCATTTTTCTAAAACATAATCATACTGATCTTCAGTAAAACTTTTAGAATCTCTGTCAACAATTAAACAGACAATGTCATAATCAGGTTCATATGATATTGTTTTCCTCAAAAAAACATCGTCCATTTGAAACTCCATATCATTTACTCGATATTGTGCAAGAACATGCTCGCAAAAATCACATGCTTTCTGCTTGTCAGCAATCAGCTCTTTGGGAGGCACACCAGCCCCCCTTAACAATGATATGCAAGAATCCAAAAAATCTTTTGTCGATATCCGATTGTCAGAAAAAAACGTTCCATTCTCTAGCCCATGAATAATACGATTAAAAAAACTCTCGTATGATAATCGCCCTAAAATATTCTCTTCAACATTTTCAATCAATCGATCAATTATTTTTTTAGGATTACTATATCCAATTTCACTAGAGTCTCGAACAATCTCAATAATCTCAATCAAAGGATTAAGTGCAAGATCAGTTCGCAAATTGCTGAGTGCTTGAAAATATATACTTTCGGTTTTCTCCCCCTCATATACTAAAAAATATTTTTTCAAGGGTTGTTTTGTGCCTACATTTTCCCGTCTCTGTGTATAGCATCTTTGTTCTCTCATATCCTTTATTCCCCTCGTTCAACAGGAAATACAGCAGTGAATACGGGAACCCCCCCATATCTACCGTCCAAATATGCTTTATCTATTTTATGATCAAACGTCCTATTGTATTCATTCAGTGAGTAAAGGTGACTTGCTCCATTACTATCTTTTTCAACAAACCAAACCTCATCTCTTCGCAAAAGATTAAAATCGAGTAATCTTGACTCATGTGTGGTCGCAATAAGCTGAACCTTTCTTTTTTTTGCAAGCACCAAAAAAGTTTCAATAAATTTATAAGTTAAGTTGGGATGTAAGCATCTGTCTAGCTCATCAATAATATATGTTTTATTGGACTCAGATAGGAGAACTTCTATTAAATCTAAAAGTCTGATAGTCCCGTCTGATTCCTCTGACAAATCATATAAGATACCATCTCTTTCATGTGAAAATTTTATTGTTTCACAATGAAAGACATCCTCCATATCTTCTTCATTATTTTTTCGTATGGTCATAACGACTATATCTCGAGCCCCCCTTTTAACCATAGTAAACTCTCCATTAAGCGAGTGCCGTTGGTGTTCTGCCAACCTTTTTTCTACTTCAGTAAGAATATCTTTTCTGATAGGCTCAGGTATATCCTTAAACAACTCCCGCGTATGAACCCTTACTTTTTCATATTTTTTTATACCCGTGCCGAACGCAGATAGAATACTACATACCTCTTCAATTTTATCTGTAGTAATCATATAAGAATAATCTGAAACAGGCTGCCCTGGATATGTAATATTTAGTTTTTTCTGAACCCATGTGTAAATATCTTGAAATATTGAGAGTGTCCTATTTTCCTCATACAATCTTTTCTTATTTTGGTTCATAACTTTCAAAAACAGAACACTATAGTCATCTTTTATATCTTCTATATATACCTTAATATTTTTATTTTTTTCCTCATCTTCCATGAAAATGCTTGCTAATTGATATTCCCCACTTTCTATATTACGCTCGAATATAATATTTTCTTCTGCATTCACTGAGCGTTCTATCAACCATTCAGAAATAAACTTACTCTGACTTAATATTATTTCAAACCCATAAGAGAAATATCTATCATCAATATTTATTTCTAACTCAAAGTAAGAAGATCTATCTTTATTTTTCCTGTCAATTTTACAATATTTTTCCGTATGCCCTTCTGGAAGCTTTCCCAATATTGTTGTTTTCATAAAGTCGATAGCTTTAACTATATTGGACTTACCAGAGGCATTAGCGCCATAAATAGCAGACAGTTTTAATAAATTGATTTTTCCTTTACAACTATGAGATTCCTCTATAGCTCCCTCAAACATCGAAAATTCTTCTGACTGTCCACCTGGCGACTCAGAAAAAGACAAGAAATTTTTTACATTAAACCTAACTAACACTTTATTTCTCCTTATACTTTGTTTCTTTCAGAAAATCCGCTAATACTTAAGATCAGTAATGATAAAATCCGCACGGTTTTAACACGATCTCCACACAATCTTATCATCCACGTCAATATCCTCACCTGTCTGGATCTCCATGACCTTCAGCAGGGTTTCTGCTCGTATCGTATGGAATGAGCCGCGTGGAATGCGCACCGTCTGCCCTTCGGCGACGGCGAACTCGTTGCCATCGAGCTTCACCCAGCCACGTCCCTCAATCACCGTCCACGTCTCATCGCGTCGTTCGTGCATATGGTAGGTAAGCGAGCGCCCAGCACTAAGCGTGATCTTGATGGTGAGACTCTCCGTTTCTGCGTCAATAATACGGAATTCACCCCATGATTTTTCTGTATACATCACTGGCGTATGTAGTCGCTCTGCATAGGGTTTCATCGCGCTTGAGCGCTGCTTATCTGAAACGAGGATCCCTTCGGGACTCGCAGCAACTACAACATCTTTCAGGCCCATACAAAGGACAGGCATCGACAGTGTATTCACCACATGAACATTATTGCACGTCTCATCCATGGTCACGCGACCAATCGAGTGCTCCGGCATCACTTCGGCAAGCGTGTTCCATGTGCCAATGTCAAGCCATGTTCCACCGTAGCGCTGAACTGCTATGTTTTCCTCTTTCTCAACCACAGCATAATCAAAGCTGATTTTAGAGAGTTCCTCATAGCGACCAAAGAGTTCTTCATAGCCTGTGTAGTTCAGCAACTCACGCGCCTTATCGAGTGCATATCCGAGTTTAAATGCAAAAACTCCACTGTTCCACAGCGCGCCCTGCGCAATGTAGTTCTCAGCGGCTTGCTTATCCGGTTTTTCTTTGAACGATCGTACCATGCTTTGCGTTTCTTGAGACGCAGGAATAATATAACCATACTTCTCACTCGGATACGTCGGCTCAATTCCCATCAAAACCAGATTCGCAGAACCTTCCCGTTCCGCCTCCTCAAGCAGCCGAAGAACCGCACAAAAATAATCCTCATCGACATAGGGATCAGCTGGGCAAATAGCCACCGCTTCATCGAGAGGAACACCTTGAACTTCATGCAAATAAGCAGAAACCAACGCAATCGCAGGGAATGTGTCACGACGGCACGGCTCAACGGAGATATTGACTGCGGATCCAAGCTGCCGGCGAATGAGCGAAACTTGCTCATGTCCTGCCGCAACTGTAACGGGAAGATGTGGTGCAATGCTCTGTACTTGACGGAAAACTCGCTGTATCATGGCCTCATACATACCATCTTCTCGTCTCAAAAGGCGAAGAAATTGCTTGGAGTAAAGGTCATTGGAGAGTGGCCACAGTCGTTTCCCCGCTCCCCCCGAAAGTAACACAATCTGCATCTTACCACTCCGTTTAACATTTTTAAAAGATCAGTTAACCGTTTTATCCAACCAATCATGTCTGTTAGGATTTTTTATGTTCACCACAAAACAACAAAGTATTTCTCTCATAAACATCTTTGCAATCAATATTTCCACTGCAATACACATGTAATTCGGGATAAGACTTTGTATTCTTCACCCCAACAAATCCCACGACATCGGTGTCCCGCGTTTTACATCCTGATTGACACGTTTCCCCAAGACAACATCGTAATATTTGGGCAACAGCCCCCGTCCTGGGCGGATGCTTCTCAGATTTTCCTCTGTAAGTACATCGCCCGCCTTCATATCCTGTGCGATATAAAGGCTGCGGCGATCCTTGAGAGAGCAGCGCTCTTCGGAGGTTGGGCCATAGGCGATATGACCAAGGGACATCCACACCTTTTCGCTTTCTTCAGCAAGTTCCTTAAGCTCATGGGGCTCCATCGAGAACGCAGAGTCCACACCACCGTCTGTGCGTGCTGTTGTAAAATGCTTTTCGATTACTGTCGCACCGAGTGCAACAGCTGAAAGGGACACACCAACGCCCATCGTATGATCAGAAATGCCAACCTCACAGCGGAACAGATCTCTCATATGCGGAAGTGTGCGCAAATTTGCACCTGCTGCTGTGGCGGGATAGGCACTGGTACATTTGAGCAGCACAAGCTCACCGCATCCATACTCTCGCGCCGTCCGTACAGCCTCATCAAGCTCTGCAAGTGTCGCCATGCCAGTTGACATGATGATCGGCTTTCCCGTTGACGCCACTTTCTTGATGAGAGGGATATCAATATTCTCAAACGATGCGATTTTATAGCACGGTACGTTCAGTTCTTCCAGAAAATCCACAGAAGACTCATCAAACGGTGTGCTGAACCCCAGCATGCCAAGCTCTGCACAGTGCTTGAAGATCGGCGCATGCCACTCCCAGGGCGTATATGCCTCTTGATAGAGTTTATAGAGCGATGTCCCTGCCCACAGATCTTCCGGATCATCAATAAAGAACTCACCCTCATCGATATCAAGGGTCATCGTGTCAGCGGTATAGGTTTGCAGTTTGAGCGCAGATGCCCCATTCTTCGCCGCAAGCTCCACAATCTCCAGTGCACGCTCCAACGAATGATTGTGATTGCCGGACATCTCAGCGATAATGAACGGCTTCTTATCTGTACCAATATAGTCGTGCAGTTTCATATTATCCCTCCAAGAATACACCGTGCTCCATCAGCGCTGCGATCGCAGATATCGTCCGAAAATTCTCCGGTACAATATCCGTAGGATCAATCTCTGCGCCGAAGTTTTCCTCCAACTGAGACACCAAATTCACAATATCAAAAGAATCCAAGAGACCTGCCGCCAACAAATCGGTATCATCGTTCTTGATATCTGAATTGATCTTCTGCAATACTGCGGTCACTTTCTCTTTCGTATCCATAGTTCCTCCTAGAGCTGTGACTTCAACCAAACGCGATCCAGTTTTCCGTTCATATTGAGCGGGATCTCGTCCATTTTGACAAATCGGTTGGGAATCATATAATGCGGAATATATGCAGGAAGTTTCTCCTTCAACTCATTGTCATTAGGGGAACCAGAATAAAACAGCACGATTCGTGATCGTACCGTATCGTAGAGACAGCATGCCTGTTTCATCCCTGCAACAGCGAGTGCAGCCGTCTCAATCTCCCCAAGTTCAATGCGATGCCCCATATGTTTGATCTGGAAATCCTTTCGACCGGCATACATCAGCTCACCGAACTCATTATACCGAACCAGATCCCCTGTACGGTAGATCAACTCATAATAATTGGACTGTAACGGATTCTGGACAAAGGCCTCCGCCGTCTTCTGCGGATTGTTATAGTATCCATGGGACAAGCCGCGTCCCCTCACACAAAGTTCACCGATCTCATTCCCCGTAACCAATTCATTATTTTCGTTTAGGACGAATACATCCATATTTTCACAGGCTTTCCCCATAGGAAGTAAGTCTTCATCGTTAAATTCACGGTTAATTTTATAATAAGTACAAATCTCTGTAATCTCAGTTGGTCCATAGAGGTTTGCAAATTCGATCTGCGGAAGGGCTTTGCGCCACTGATTCAGCTGCTTGTTCGGCATCACTTCTCCAGCAAACAAAACCTTCTTCAAATTTGGTAGGTCTACTCGACCAAGCGCTTTAAGATTTGCGACCAAAATCAATGCAGACGGAACCCAAAAAATTGTATTAATATCCTTTTCCTTAAGATACTCCAATAACCTAATAGGAAAAGAAAACTGTTCCTGCGCTATAAGATATGTTGTAGCCCCCATTTTCAATGGTACATATATATCCTGCAGAGACACATCGAAATACAAGGGAGATTGATTGCCAAATACTGTATGCTTGTCAAAGGAAAAAGCATCCGTAATCCACTCAATATAATCGACAACCGCTTGATGCGAAATTGTAACCCCTTTCGGTTCTCCTGTAGACCCCGAGGTGAACAGGACATACAGCAGATCCGTATCCAACTGTCTGCACTTGATATCTTGAATCATTTCAGCATCATCAATGTTATTTTGCAGGTCTTCATAAAGGAATATTTTATGCTTCCCAAAGATCTCTTTTGCCGCAGGAAATAAATCCTGATTCGTAACGATAACGGCGGGCTGTAACGTCTCTACGATCTTATGGATACGGGAAGGAGGCATCTGCGTATCAATCGGCGTATAGAAATTTCCGCTGTACACGGCACCTAAAAACGCCGTAATACAGAGGGGTGATTTCTCCATAAACACAACAACCGGCTGCTTAAAGATATGCGCTCGAATCAAACCGACTGCCAACCGCCGTGCCGATGTATGCACCTGTGAAAAGGTCATCGCATCCTGCTCATTGGCATAGGCAATCTTTTCCGGATATTTCTGCGCAGTCTCTTCTAAATAATCCGTAACCAGTCGCATTTTATCTCTCCCCAGTCGTTCGCAGAACTACGCTTCCATTAACGGCAATACCTGTGTGCCGGACAGATCAATTGCTCCGCCTGCACAAGCAAGCCCCGTACCGAATCCACAGGCCAGTACCTTTGTAAAGCCTAATGTGTTCCCGCCAAATGTACTCGTCAGCATAATAGGAATCGATGCACTGCTGGCATTTCCTATCTCTCCAACGGCAATAGGAACGCGCTCCTTCGGCAGTTTTAACTGCTTCGTAATGTATTGAACGATGAGAGCATTTGCCTGATGAAGGGCGAATAGCTCTATCTCCGAAAGTTCCCACTTCATGCGTTCAGCTGTTTCACGAATGGAGGTCAGGGTCTCATTAAGAGCAAACCCCATGACCTCCAATCCATTCATATAAAAGTCTTCATCCGTTCGCGCATTTCCATCCGCATCTGTATGCAGAACATCAGTCACCCCCGACGTATGCGGCACACGATTTGCTCCAGCATGGATCATGAGATGCTCCGCACGGCTGCCATCGGTATAAAAAGAAAAGACGCTGCGGCGCTCCTTGTCATCTGCTTCCACCAACGTCGCCGAACCACCATCACCGAGCACCATACGAGCGGCTTTATCCGCAGGGTTAACATAACGTGAAAGCGTATCCCCCGCACAAACGAGAACGCGCTTGCAATAGCCGCTCTCAACGAGGAGAGAGGCCTGAAAAAGACCATACACATAGCCGGCACAGCCATAGTTGATGTCAAAGGCAAGTGCATGATGAGGTAGGCGAAGCCGCTCTTGCAGAATCGCAGAAGTATGCGGGATAATATAGTCCGGTGTTTCCGTCACAAATATAAGGCCGTCGACGGTCTGTGGATCAACATCTTGTTCCTGCATCAACTTCACTGCCGCATCCGCACAGTAGTCAGCTGTTGTCGTCCCCAGGGGGGCTATGCTAACCCGCCGTATCCCCGTCACCTTCATAATTTTGGCAACCGTTGCCTCACCATAAAGATCTGCAAGCGAGGCTAGTTCCAAACGATTCTTTGATACACAGGAAGAGATTGCAACAACACGAGGTTTCGTAAAAATCTTATCCATCAACCATCCCCCCATAAATATCCGCCATCGACAATAAAGTCTTTTCCAGTAATCCAACGCGCTCGCTCACTGAGAAGGAATAATACAAAACCGCTGACATCTGCGGGTTTGCCCAAGCCCAAAAGGCAACGCTCTTCGACGATCCCTATCATATCCTCGGCAGCTTCCTGCGCTGCGCGATGTGTCATTTCCGTTGACACCCACCCAGGACTAACCGTATTGATACGCTTTCCGCTGCGGCATATCTCCTTTGCGATGGAGCGGACAGCAGCCTGTACGGCAGCTTTTGCGGCAGAGTAGGCAAACATGGATGATGCCCCTGTATAGGCAGAGATCGAGGAGAATAGAACATTACTGCAGCCGTCTACCGAAAATCTCCGCTGATTAACTAGCTGCATCACCTTAACTGCGCCCCAAAAGCTCGTTTCCATAATCGTGCGTGCAGTTTCCTCAGAAAATGCACGCAGAGGTGTCAGCCCCTCCACGCCAGCCGTATAAACTGCGCCATGCAGCTTGCCGAACTCCGCAACAAACTCTGTAAGAACTGGTTCAAGCTCCCCCGCTACTGTCACATCAACTATTGCGGTCGATATCTGCGTAGGATACTTCTCCTGCATCTGACGGAGCAACTCTTCCCTGCGCGCAACGGCAAGAACACGAGCTCCAGCCCCCGCCAGCTCCTCTGCAACCTGCCGTCCCATACCGGAACTGGCGCCGATAACGATGAAGTTCTTTGCAGAAAAATCATATGTGACATCCATCGGATTACTCCTGTGTCAGTGCATATAGCTCCCGAACTGTTTTCGCTGCACGCACAGCTTTTGGTTCAATGCGGTGTGAACTTTGCCCGCTCATCGCCGCAAGAAAGCTCACAAAACTCAGTGAATCCCATGTATCAAAACTATCTAGATCCGCCTCCATATCAACATCTTCCTCAACATCAAGGATGGTCTGCATTTCCTCTAAAAATTTTTCCTCTGTCATTCCTCAATACCTCCATAGAGTCTGTCAATTCGAGCCTTCTCCGTCTGCCATTCCGACCGCAGCATTCCAATTAAATGAACATCGCGAAGTTCTCCATTTTGAAAAAAATGCTGCCGCAGATAGCCTTCGTCTTGATAGCCAAGTAAGAGATTTAGTTTATAGGCACGTTTGTTATGCTCGAAAACATACGACCACACCTTATTGATCTTAGTCTCTGAGAATATATAATCGAGACCCATATAATCCAAAAAAAGCCCTGCATCAATTGGAATATCGTTCAAATCGCCTAGGTAAGAACCTGACGAGCAGCGGCTATTTTCTTCATCCCAGTCCGAAAACCCGATATATCCGATTGCCCGCTCCTCATAACAGAATACGAAGTTTCGCATAGGATTATGCTGACGAATACGATCGAACCACGCTTGGTGTTCCTCCCATGTGATCTTGTGTGTTGTCAGCATCTCAGAGGAGATACGCTCCGAGTTTCGCCACGCGAGAAGTGTTGGCAGATCATTTTGCTGTATAGGGCGCAGACTGTATTTCCCATGACGCTGCACTTGCCGTCACCTCCTCCAGCATTTCATCTACACGCCCATTCTCAAATACGGCTCTTCCTCTGACACGCAAGGACTCCTGTCTTTGCCGATCGTCCAAAAAGGAAATAATCGCAGTCTCGTACTCTGCGTCCGTAATTTCTGTACAGTAGCCAGCATAAGAGATAATCCCCATTCTATCATAGAGATATGCATCCTCACGTTGATTCTCTGCGACCGCCACAACAAGCGTCGGCAGTCCCAAATAACATCGTTCCCATGTCATTGTCCCTCCTGCGCCAATCGCACAGTCCGAATCACGCATCAAACGGCCAACGTAGTCAATCTGACAATATACCTGCCAGTGATGCACACTGCAAAAATCCTCCACCGAGGAACGGTATGGATTCGATGCACCTAGAACGATATGCGCATTGATTCGCTGCGGAAGTTTTGCCAAAATGCGCAGTGTCCGCATCGTTTCATTACTCGAGTCGCTGCCGCCAAAACAGATAAATACGGTTTGTTCTTGTGAAGAGGCTTTTGTCAGAGCATCTGACTTGTCTCCTGCCTCATAGAACTCCTGCCGCAGCAACAGATATGAAAGTCCTAGAAACGCATGACAGTTCGGAGAAAGCAGGCCAGCATATTTATCACTCTGTTCTGCCCCTGCATTGGCATCCAGCAGAAAATCGCAGGAATGTCGACGATTCGCCAAATCGTCAATAACAAAGATACGTCTCGCGTAGGGGCGAATGGCTTCTTCCCAAGTACGATCCAAGGCATAATGATCGACAACCATCAGATCGCAAACCGTACGCCGTATGCTCGCAACAGTGTCAGCAGCATCTGCACACTGTGTCACACCTAGCCACGCAGCATATCCATCTCCATCATAGTGCATCGGAGCAGGAAGCATTTTGTATGAAAAGTCCTGTTTATCAACGACATGCTCCATACTCCCACAATGTGCGCGCATGATGAAAGATACATGATGTCCCATCTGCCGAAAGCGCTCTGCGAGTGTCAGACATCTCATCATGTGACCGCTGCCAATGACCGTAGATGCATCGACACGAATGATTATACGCAGCATATATCACGTCCATCTGCTCATGCGAAATTTCAACTCTACCAATGCCCAATCTTCCATCGTATCGATATCTTGTACCTACATCAAAGAAAGAAAAAAGGCATTTGTACGCATGAAATAAAATTGTTCGGCATCACGGTAAATTCTAGTACTTCATCGCTAAGTTAATGAGCTTCTTCGATGAGGATTCCGCCTGCTATTCGAATCGCCACAACGTCGTTCATGATATCCATCCGATCTGTTTCAACACAAAGCA
>CAUQID010000006.1:0-118850 GCA_963518105.1 uncultured Selenomonas sp. | reverse complement strand
AGCCGGTCAAGATGAGCTGGGTGTTCAACTACGTTCCGCGTAAGTGGTAATTTCAGCTCTGTGCGGGCGGTGACGGCGCGGTCTTTCCGCGTCGTCCGCTGTCCCGCTGCGCATAGAATGGCTGCCGTCCTTGGGGGACGGCGGCTTTTCTCGTAGTGAAAGGGTTATGACAATGTTACAGGCGTTTCTACAAGAGCTCATACCGGCACTCGAAGAGAGCATCAAGCTCGCCGTGCCGCTTGGCATTTTGCTTGCAATCATTCTGCCTCTGCCCGACCAGCGCATTCGCCGTACCTTTGCGCGTGTACTGAAGTGGGGCTTCTTTCTCTCGCTCTTCATGACGGCTGTGCGCGTCGGCACGAAGTCTGCGGTCAACCGTGAGATCTTCGAGAGTATGGCGATCATCCTCGATCTTGCAGCGGCGCTCACTTTGTGTGTCATCCTCTTGCGCAGCCTGCATCGTGCATGGACGGCGGGGGAGGAGCGTCTCTTTCGAATTGGCACAGGTGCATTGACGCTCGGGCTCTTCCTCTATCACGGACTGGAGCTGTGGCTGATTCCTGTGGCGACTGTGCAGGTGGCGATGGGGGATTACTTCACGCTGATTTTCTTCATCAAGCTGCTCGGTTTTGTCTGCGGCATCTTCCTTGGTTTCCTGACGGGATATCTGGCATACAATGCGTCGGCGGCGCTCAACCACGGGCGGCTCGTCTTCGTGTTCACCGTGCAGGTCGCAGCGACGGCAGTACAGCAGATCATCTTTGTCATGACTGTTATGATGGCGCGTCAGGTGTTCGGTGCCCAGGGGCTCATCTCCATGATGGCGCCTTTCATCGACAACCAGAACCTCGTCATCTATGCCATCTACTTCGTCTCGATTCTTGTGCCGTTTACCCTCTTCCTGCAGCCGCGGCCGGAGCGCCCCGCATGGGCGAACCCGGCACAGTACCGCCAGATCGTTTCACAGGCCGTTCGCCGTAAACGTTGGGGGACGGGACTCCTCGCAATGCTGATCCTCACGATTCTCACGTCGGGCATCGGCGGTTGGTATGCGAACAAGAAGGATGTGCTCGCGCCTGCGGTCGCCATCAAGGCGACGGACGGGCTTGTGCAGATTCCCCTCGAGGAGGTCTCGGACGGACATCTTCACCGCTATGCCTTCCGTGCATCGGACGGCACGGAGGTGCGCGTCATCGTCGTGCAGAAGGGCGGCTCGGCATTCGGTGTCGGTCTCGACGCCTGTGAGATCTGCGGTGCGACGGGATACTTTGAGCGCGACGGTCAGATCGTCTGCCGTCTGTGCGATGTCGTCATGAACAAGGCGACCATCGGCCTGCCCGGCGGATGCAACCCCATCCCCGTCGAGTACCGCGTGGCAGGTGGTGCAGTGCAGATTGCTGCGGATACGCTCGAGGCGGCGCGCGTTCATTTCCGCTGACGGCATGAGAGGAGGAAAGCCATGTTTTGGCAAATGGTAAAAGGGGCGCTCATCCGCCAGCGCGGGAGATTCATCCTCATCGCACTGACGGTCGCCCTCGGCGTCTCGCTTGCGACTGCCATGCTGAATGTCATGTTCGACATCGGCGAGAAGGTCAATCAGGAGCTGAAGGCGTTCGGTGCGAACATCACGGTCACCCCCCGCAACTCGATGGTACTCAAGGATCTCTACGGCGTGGAGACGACGAAGAGCACGCACCGCGAGTATCTTGAGGAGGCGGATCTCGGCAATATCAAGACCATCTTCTGGACAAACAACATCGTTGCATTCGCACCCTCGCTGACGGCTCATGTGACGCTGGCGGACGGGGAGAACGTTCCGTTCTTCGGCACATGGTTCGAGCATACCTTTACGCTGCCGACGGATGAGGTCTACACGACGGGCGTAAAGTTCATGAAGTCGTGGTGGCATGTTGACGGCAGCTGGGCGGATGATGCGCAGCAGGACGAGGTGCTCGTCGGGACGAAGCTAGCGCAGAAACTCGGTGTCTCGGCAGGCAGCACGATTACCTATCAAAAGGAGGATGGATCGCAGGGGATCCTTCAGGTCACGGGGCTGGTCTCCGGCGGCGGCGAGGAGGAGAACCAGCTCGTTGGTTCGCTCGCGCTCGCGCAGGAACTTGCCCATGCGAAGGGGAAGATCGATCAGGTCGAGGTCAGCGCTATGACGACGCCGGAGAACGACCTCGCGCGCAAGGCCGCGGAGAATCCGAAATCGCTCTCGCAGTCGGAGTATGATATCTGGTACTGTACCTCCTACGTCGGCTCAATTGCCTACCAGATCGAGGAGGTCATGCAGAATGCAGCGGCGCATCCCGTGCGTCAGATTGCTGAGTCTGAGGGAAAGATTCTCGACAAGACGCAGCTGCTCATGCTGCTGATTACCGTACTCTCGCTCCTCTCCTCGAGCCTCGGCGTCAGCAACCTCATCAGTGCGAATATCATGGAGCGCAGCCGCGAGCTGGGACTCCTGAAGGCGCTTGGTGCAACGAATCTTGCCGTTGTGCTCTCTGTACTCGCCGAGATCTTCATCGCGGGCATTCTCGGCGGTATCTTTGGCTACGTTGTCGGGCTCGGCTTTGCTCAGCTCATCGGAGAGAATGTCTTCGGCTCGGGCATCGCGGTCAATGCCTACGTCGTTCCCATTATTGCCGTGCTGATGTCGCTTGTGCTGATCATCGGCAGTGTGCCCGCAATCCGCATGCTTCTGTCGCTGCAGCCGGCAGAGGTTCTGTATGGCAGGTGATGAATGATGAACCGATATAAAATGTTTTTTATCATGGTCGCAAACTCTCTCCTGCGGCGGCGCGCACGCATGGCAATTGCTCTGCTCGCCGTTGCCATCGGAGCGACGATCATCTCCGGCATGATCACGGTCTACAAAGAAGTGCCGGAGCAGATGGGGCGTGCATTCCGCGCCTACGGAGCGAACCTTCTCATCCTGCCCGGCACGGATACAGGCATCATCCGTGAGGATGCACTCCCCGCGGTGCGGCAGTCGCTCTCGGGGTATGAGATTGTCGGTATTACGCCGTTCCTCTACGATACGCTCTTGATCAACCATCAGACCGTGATGGCGGGCGGTACGGACTTTGCTGTACTGCAGGAGGTCAGCCCCTACTGGCAGATTCGCGGCGACTGGCCGGCGGCGGGGGAGAAGGAGATCCTGCTCGGTGCGGAGTTTGCAGGGAAGCTGCGCGTGAACCCCGGCGATACCATTACAGTGTCGGGCGGCGAGGGTACGATTGTGGCGGATTACCGTGTGTCCGGCATTGTCCGCACGGGCGGGAACGAGGAGAACTTTGTCTTCGTCGCGCTGCCTGAGCTGCAGCAAATGAAGGGGCGGCGCGGTGAACTGAGCCTCGCGCAGATCTCTGTTGTTGCGGGGCAGGATGAGCTGGCGCGCGCAGAGGAGAAGATCCGTACGGACGTGCCGGATGTTCAGCCGCAGCTTGTCAAGCAGATTGCCCAATCCGAGGGGACGGTGCTCAGCAAGCTGCAGGCGCTCGTCCTCATCGTCACTGTTGTCGTGCTTGTGCTGACGCTCATTTGCGTCTCGACCACGATGATGGCGATTGTCACGGAGCGCCGCCGCGAGATCGGCCTCAAGAAGGCGCTCGGTGCGGACAATCGCCACATTGTCGCGGAGTTCTTCGGCGAGGGATGCCTCCTCGGCGCATTCGGCGGCGTGCTTGGTTCAGGCTTTGGTTATCTCTTTGCCGAGAGTGTCAGCGTCAACGTATTCGGGCGCGGGATTGAGTTCTCTGCGACGATCGTTGTCGTTGCGCTCGTCATGTCCATCTTTGTCACGGGCCTGGCGTCGCTCCTGCCCGTGCGGATTGCGACCAATGTTGACCCCGCCATCATCCTGCGCGGCGAATGAGTTAGGAGGAAACTATGAGTTTGCTTGAATTACGGCACGTCTCCAAGGCGTACAACGAAAAGGTGCTCGCGCTGGACGATGTCAATCTGAAGGTCGAAAAAGGCGAATGGCTTGCCGTGATGGGTCCCTCCGGCTCCGGCAAGTCGACGCTCATGAATATCATCGGCTGCATGGACAGCGCTACGAGCGGGGAAGTCATCCTCGACGGCGAGGTGCTGACGGATGCGACGCCGGAGGAGCTGACGCGCTACCGCCGCGACAAGATCGGCATCGTCTTCCAGCAGTTCCACATGATTCCATATCTCACAGCGGTCGAGAACATCATGGTTGCGCAGTACTACCACAGTATGCCCGACCGTGATGAGGCGATGGCTGCACTGGAGCGCGTCGGGCTCGCCGACCGCGCGAGCCATCTGCCGAGCCAGCTTTCGGGCGGCGAGCAGCAGCGTGTCTGCATTGCGCGCGCGCTCATCAACTACCCCGTCCTCATCCTTGCAGACGAGCCGACGGGCAACCTCGACGAGCAGAACCAGAACCTCGTCATGAAGATCTTCCATGAGCTGCATGATGAGGGGCATACGATTCTGACCGTTACCCACTCTGCCGAGGTCGGCGACGAGGCGCAGCGCTGCGTCATCATCGAGCACGGTCACATGCGTGAAAGGACGGCATGACGATGAAGAAGAAATTTGCGTTTGGCATGGCGCTGCTCATCGGCGTGAGCATTATGGCAGCCGGCTGCGGAGATGAGAAGAAGGAAGCACCGAAGGGCGATGCAAAGCCCGTCGCTGCACTTGATCTGACGGGGGCAAAGGATGGCACATTTGCGGCGGACAGCGCTAAGCATGAGCAGCTTGGGCACTCGCACGTCGAACTGACCATCAAGAACGGTACGATCGAGAAGGTTGTCCACACAGGACTCGACAAGGACGGCAAGCCGAAGGACGAGAACTACGGCGCCGACAAGCCCGAGGGCGTCCGCAAGAAGGCGCAGGTCGCCTACAAGGCAATCGGCTCGTATGCGGAGCAGCTCACGTCGAAGAAAGATCTGGCAAAGGTGGATGCCATCGCGGGCGCGACCGTCAGCTACGATCAGTTCAAAGAGGCGGTCACGAAGGCTGTGGATGCGGCGAAAAAGTAAAGAATACAGCAGCGGAGCGAAGCTGTCATGCAGAGATGTATGGCAGCTTTTTTTCGTATGTGGTACAATAGAGTGCGTGATACAGTCAGGAGGCAATACCATGATGGACGATGCAAAACTATTGGATGATATTATCGAAGAATTTACGGCGCTGACGCGCATCCCGCGTCCCTCGGGACATGAGCATGCCGTCAGTGACTATCTGAAGAAACGGTTTGAGGAGATCGGCTGCACTGTCGTGCAGGATGCGCATTGGAACATCATCGCCGATCTTCCCGCGTCGGAGGGCTGTGCAGCAGCACCGCTGACTGTTCTGCAGGGACACATGGATATGGTCTGCGTCGCAGAGGCAGGCGTACAGTATAATCCGCTGACCGACCCCATCAAGCTCATACGCACGGCAGAATTTCTGACTGCAGACGGGACGAGTCTCGGCGGCGACGACGGCATCGGCGTCGCGGAGATCATCGCAGCAATGCGGTACACGGAGCAGCATGGTCCGCTGCGCGCCATTGTTACCGTCGATGAAGAGCAGGGTATGACAGGCGCGCAAAAGCTCGACCCGGTGCATTTGAAAGAAGCACACTTCCTCATCAACTGCGACTCGGAGGACTATCACACGATGACGGTGGGCAGTGCGGGCAGTGTCAATCTGGATTTCTCCCGCAGCATCACACGTCATGCATCGACGCTGCCCGCCTATCATGTCGCGGTCAAGGGGCTGCGCGGCGGGCATTCAGGCGAGCGGATCGGGGACGGGCGCGGGAATGCCGTCCGCACGCTCGCACTTGCTCTGCATGCACTTGAGGAACACGGTAAAATCGAGCTTGTCGCGTTCACGGGCGGTACGGCACGCAACGCGATTCCGCCGGCGGCTGAGGCGGTCATCCGTACGGCAATCAACGAGCGTGAAATTGTTCATGTACTCGTGGAAGAGGAGAAGCGGTTCCACGCACTCTACGGGGCTGCAGATCCCGCGATGAAGTTCGTGTTTGGGAAGGCAGAGACGGAGGGGCACGCGATTGCGGCGGCGGAAGCGCATGACCTCATCGCGCTGCTCACGCTCCTGCGCACGGGCGTGCATGATATGTCGCAGCGCCGCAGAGACCGGGTCGAGACCTCGGCGAACCTTGGTGTTTTGCGGATGGACGAGAACGCTGTGCAGGTGCAGTTCTTCCCGCGCTCCTCGGTGAATGAGCGTCTCGATGAGCTCATCAAAGAGGCGCAGACGCTGGCGGAGCGAACGGGCTTCTCCCTCTGCATCGGCACGCAGTCGCCTGCGTGGCGCGAGAATCCTGAGAGTGCTCTCGCGCGCATCATGGGCGAGGTCTATGCGGCACACAACGGCGGCGCGCAGATGACCATTGAGAGCATCCATGCGGGACTGGAGACAAGCTGGCACGCAGCGAAGAATCCCGCGCTCGACATGGTCTCCATCGGCGTCACGGCACACGATATCCATACACCGAACGAGCGCATTGAGATCGCCGCGATCGTACCAGAGGCGCATCTCATGATGGAGACGCTGCGCCGCATTGCTGCCGAGGTATAGCATCCGCAGCGTATCTGCCGCCTCGTGAAAACAACGGACGGAGCGTGCCGCACGATTCGTTTCCCCCTTTTTCAGAGCTGTGCAAAAAGACTGCTTGTCTGCTGCACACAATTCTGCAAAGGGGGATTTTTTGTCTGTGCAGCGGTCTGGTCTGGCCGCACGGAATTATTTCAATGATATTTTTTTCATATCAGACCATTAATAATAACGATTGACGTGATAAATGCAGATTGGTATAATGCAGTTATAAATGTTGTTGTCAAATCTGATTTTTTGAAAGGTTGTTGCCGATTGATAGCCTTGAGAGAATCAGAGGCGACGGTAGGCAGGATTTTTTAATGAGGTGAATGTATGAGAAAACAAGGCATTCTCGCACTTCTCGCAGCAGTTCTGTGTGCAATTCTGCTGGCAGGGTGCGGCGGCGGTCCGCAGCAGAGCGGAGCGAGCAGCGGAAAGAACAAGCTGGTCATCTACACATCCATGAAAGAATCGTTGATCGGCGGTATTGTCGAGGGCTTCAAGAAGAAGTATCCCGACATCGAGGTGGACTACCAGTCGGCGGGCGCAGGCAAGCTGATGGCAAAGATTGCTGCGGAGAAGCAGAGCGGTCACATTCTCGCCGACGTCATCTGGACGAGTGAAGTTCCTGACTTTTACAAGATGAAGTCAGACGGCGTGCTCGAGAACTACAAGCCCTCGGTCTTTGCTGAGCTTGTCAATCCGTTCGACGACTACGACGGCACGTTCACGGCGGCGCGCCTCGGTACGCTCGGCATCGCCTACAACACGGACAAGATCCCGACAGCACCGGCACAGTGGGCCGATCTGACGAAGTCGGATTTCACGAATGCATTCGGTATTGCCGACCCTGCGCTCTCGGGCACGTCGTACATGAGTATCGCACTCCTGCAGAAGCAGTTCGGCTGGGAGTTTTTTGAGAAGCTGAGTGCGAACCAGACCCGCATCGGTAAGGGCGCGGGCCAGGTCATTGATGATACGTCCTCGGGCGAGCTCTCCGCCTGCCTTGCAGTGGACTACATCACGAACAACAAGGTGAAAAAGGGCGCGCATGTGGCCCTTGCCTATCCGCCCGAACTGCTCGTCGTACCGAGCCCGGTTGCTATCTTCAAGGAGTCGAACAATCTCGATGCCGCAAAGAAGTTCGTCGACTATCTCCTGAGCCAGGAGGCACAGACGATGATTGCGAACGAAGGTACGCTGCCCGTGCGCAATGATGTGGAGATTCCGGCAAAATTTGGTCTGCCGAAGCCTGAGGAGGCGCTGAAACGCGCGATTAAGGTGAACTATACGGAGATTCTTCCGCAGAAGGAAGAGACGATCAAGAAGTTCACAGAAATCATCGGCAAGAAATAGGCGCGAAATCAGCTGCTGATAGGGAAGCGGTGGAATGAGTCGGTTCATTCCGCCGCTTTTTCCATAGTGAGGGAATCTCCTGCAGTGCCGCAGGAGAGGGGATATCGTATCAGACTGCGTCCCATTGGACGAAGGAGGTCTCTATGGATATTATCCGTGTGGAGGATGTGAGCAAGAGTTACGGCAGCCGCAGTATTCTGAGCGGTCTGTCGCTGACGATTAAGAGGGGAGAGTGTTTTACGCTGCTCGGGCCGTCCGGCTGCGGAAAGACGGTGCTGCTCCGTCTGATCGCAGGTTTTGAGTCGCCGGATGCGGGCAGGATCTACCTCGACGATACACTCGTCACGGATCCAGCCGCGCAGGTGGAGGTAGCGCCGGAGAACCGCGGCATCGGGCTGGTCTTTCAGGACTATGCCGTGTGGCCGCACATGACGGTTTTTGACAATGTCGCCTATCCGCTCAAGATTGCCAAGCGTCCGAAGGAAGAAATCCATGCGCGCGTGATGGAGATGGTCGAGATCGTCGGAATGAAGGGGCTCGAAAAGCGTCTGCCGTCCGAGCTGTCGGGCGGACAGCAGCAGCGTGTCGCGCTGGCGCGTGCGCTCGTTGGAAAGCCGGCGCTCCTTCTGCTCGATGAGCCGCTCTCGAATCTCGATGCCAATCTGCGTGAGGAGATGCGTTTCGAGATCAAGGAGCTGCAGCGCAAACTGAACGTTACGGTGCTCTATGTGACGCACGATCAGGAGATTGGCCTTGCCATTTCCGACCGTGTTGCGATCATGGATGAAAGCGGTACCATCCAGCAGATTGGTACACCGTGGGAGATCTTCGAGCAGCCGGCAAATCCATTCGTGTTCAACTTCATGGGGATTGCGAACTTTCTCCATGTACGCCGCGAGGGCAGCGCATATCTGGTTGGGGACGGTACGCAGCCCATCGGATGGACGTCGCCCGAGGGGGATGCCGTGCGCTGGGCTGCGGGATTCCGCCCCTCGGATGTGGTGCTCTCGCGTACGGGAGAGGGACTCAGCGGCATTGTCCGTCGGGCGAACTTCCTCGGAGCGATGATGGACTATCTGATCGAGATTGACGGCGCGCATCTGCGCACGAGCGTCGAGACGCACCGCGCCATCAGCGAGCAGCTGATGTTTCAGGCAGGCGATGCGTGCAAGGTGCAGTTCCTCAATCTGCTCTGGTTCGAGGAGGATCAACTGAGAAAAGAGGTGGTCGCATGAATGCCGCAAGCAAAACGAAGAGCTTCGGGATGGCACAGCTGATTTTATTCCTTGCGATTGCCATTCTGGTCATTGTCGTTGCATTCCCCGTGCTGCTGATTTTCTTCAATGCATTCTGGGCGGACGGAGAGTTCAATGCGGCGAGTGTCATCGATATCCTCAAAGAGCCGGAGACGTTTCAGGCGCTGCTCAACTCGCTCATCATTGCATCGTGTACGACGATCGGCAGTACGATCGTGGGCACGTTCTTCGCGTGGCTGGTGACCCGTACGGATCTGCCGCACAAGACGTTCATGAAGAGTATGTTCCTTGTGCCGTTCATGCTGCCCTCGTTCATCGGGGCGCTCGCATGGAAAATGCTGCTCTCGCCGAATGCGGGCTTCATCAATCAGTTCTTCATCGACCATTTTGGCTTTACGGGGCCGATCTTCAACATTTACAGCTACTACGGCATCAGCATTGTGGAGATCATGTATCTGTTCCCGTTCGTCTTCATTCAGGTGTGCGGAGCGCTCGAGCGCATGGACCCGACGCTCGAGGAGTCGGCGCGCATCTCGGGCGCGGGGCTCTTTACGATCACGCGCAAGATCACGATTCCGCTCGTACTACCGAGTATCTTGTCCGGTGCGCTGCTCATCATGCTTTACTCGATGGCGCATTTTGGTACGGTGGCGGTGCTCGGCATCGAGAACGGCATCTATAACATTCCGACGCTCATCTACGAGCGTATTCACCAGAGCGGCGGCAGCTTTGATGCCATCCGTACTGGTACGGTGCTCGCGACGGTGCTCGTCATCACGGCTGCGCTTATCATCTGGCTGCAGCGGAAGATTCTCGGCTCGGGGCACTACCAGATCATCGGCGGCAAGAGCTTCCGTCCGATGGAGCTGAAGCTGCGCGGCCTGCGCTATCCGCTCCTGGCGTTCTGCCTTGCGTACATCGCGTTCACGATTCTGCTCCCGACGGCGGTCATCTTCCTCGTCGGCAGTCTCAAGACATACGGTCTCTCGTTTGCGCTCAGCAATCTGTCGCTGGATAACTATAAGTTCATCCTGTTTGACTACAAGGTCACGCGCGACGCGATCTTCAACAGTGTGACGCTCGGCTTTACGGCGGCGATCATTACGATGTTCGCGGGTGTTATGATCTCCTACGTCATCGTCAAGATGAAGGTGCGCGGGAAGGGGATTCTCGAGTTCCTCGGCATGCTGCCGTTCTCCGTCCCGGGCTCTGTTATCGCGCTTGGCGTGATCCTTGCATGGAGCGGGCAGTTCGGCATCAATCTCTACAATACGGTATGGATCATCCTCGTTGCCTACATCGCGCGCTATATGGCGTTTTCTCTCAAGGCGAACTCCGCTGCGCTCGAGCAGGTGCACGATTCGCTCGTTGAGGCATCCCGCGCCTGCGGGGCGACGATGTGGCAGTCGCTGCGCGACGTTGTCCTGCCGCTGGTGCGGCCGGGCATGTTTGCGGCATTCTTCCTGATCTTCCTGCCGTCGCTGCGCGAGCTGACGGTTTCCATCATGCTCTATGCGCCGACGACGCGAACGATCGGCGTTGCGATCTACACGCTCAATGAGGACGGCGAGACCGTTATGTCCGCAGCGCTTGCGGGCATTGCGCTCATCATCATCATCGTCGGTCAGAGCATTATCAACCACTTTACGAAGAAGGCGGGGATGTGAGTCATGTCGTATGTACGTTTAGTCAATGTTACAAAGCGGTTCGGCGACGTGACTGCCGTCGACCATCTGAATTTTGAGATCGAAAAGGGCAGCTGTTTCTCCATGCTCGGCCCGTCGGGCTGCGGCAAGACAACGACCCTGCGCATGGTCGCCGGGTTTGAGGATCTCTCCGACGGTGAGGTCTGGGTGGGCGACCGTCTGCTCTCCTCGCCGCAGAAGAACCATTACCTTCCGCCGGAGAAGCGCAACTTCGGAATGGTGTTCCAGGCGTTTGCCGTCTGGCCGCATCTCTCGGTCTATGAGAATGTTGCGTTCCCTCTGCGCATCCGCAAGCTCCCTGAGGAGGAGATCAAGCAGCGCTCGACGGAGGCGCTCAAGGCGACCAATCTCCTCTCGGCGGCAGATCAGAGTCCGGACTTCCTCTCGGGCGGCGGCAAGCAGCGCGTTGCGCTTGCGCGGGCCCTTGCGATTAATCCCGATGTGATGCTGCTCGATGAGCCCCTCTCCAGTCTTGATCCGCATCTGCGCGAAGAGATGCGTTTCGAGATCAAGGAGCTGCAGATGAAGTACGGCTTCTCGATCGTCTATGTTACGCATGACCAGTCAGAGGCAATGGCGCTCTCGGACAACATTCTCGTCATGAAGAACGGCGTCATGCAGCAGATCGACTCGCCGCTCAACATCTACAATCATCCGGTCAACAAGTTTGTGTTCAGCTTCATCGGTCTGTCGAACTTCCTGAAGGCAGGATGGCAGGATGGTCGTCCTGTGCTCGAGGGGGCGGTGCTCGATGCATCTTTCCAGCCTCCCGAGGATCTGCGCAGCGAGCCCGCGATTTCGCTCGCCAGCCGTCCGTCCGAGATCGACTTTGCAGAGGATGGGGCATCCGATGTCCTGCGCGGCGTTGTGACGCGTAAGTCGTATCTCGGCGAGATCATCGACTATCAGATCCGCATCGGGGAGCAGTTCCTCCGCGTCCAGAAGGGCCGCCGCGCACCCGGGCCGAACGAGGGTGAGAATTGCGCGGTGCGTCTCCTGCGCCCATTCTGGTATTCTGATAAAGATTGATTTCCCATACGGCATGAAAACGCCGCCTCTCATTGAGAGGCGGCGTTTTTATATGGCATCGTGCGATGACATCTACCTTTTGCGGTGGGGCTTTCTGCGTTCTTCAGAGGCCTTGGGCTGCGCCCCCGCTGGTGCAGGGGCAGCACGCAGGCCGAGCAGGAGAAAGAAGGCGAGGGCGATGGTGCCGAAGGCAAGGCTTGTGGTCTGGGCGCTCGTGAAGAGGCCGAGGTATTTCTCCGTGTAGTCGCCGCGCAGATATTCAAGGGCAAAGCGCACGAGACTGTACAGCATGACGTAGAGTGCGAAACACTGCCCGCGCGCATGGCCGCGCGCGCGGAAGATAAGCAGCAGGGCGAAAATCACAATGTCCAGCTGTCCCTCCCAGACCTCCGCCGGCCAGAGCGGCTGCGCGCCGTATGTATGGTGGGCGAGCGTGGTGTCGGGGTAGAGGATGCCGAAGCCGCTGCCCGTCGGTGCGCCGAAGGCATCGCCGTTGAGGAGGTTGGCGCAGCGTCCGAGTGCCTGTCCGAGGACGATGGCGGGCGTGACGACATCGAGAAAGTGGACTGCATCCAGACCGTGTTTCCTGCTGTACAGGATGCCGGCAAGTACGCCGAGAAAGACCCCGCCTTGAATTGCCATGCCGCCCTGCCAGACGTTCAGCAGCTCGGTCAGATGGTGCTGATAGTAGTCCCAGTCAAAGAAGAACACATCCCAGAGCCGTGCACCGAGCAGCCCCGCAATGCCGCAGTAGATACCGATGTCGGGGACGTGCCGCTCGCAGCCGCGTCCGTCCGCTTTTGCGAGGAAGTAGGCGACCCCCGTCGCGAGCAGGATGGAGAGAGAGATGACGACACCGTAGGAACGGATGGGGAAATCCCCGATGTAGAAGAGATACTGATGCAAGGAACGCCGCCTCTCTTCTACTCAGCCGAAAAGAGGGGGAGTGCCTCAAGGAAGATGATATCCGTCCGCTTCGCGGCATCTCCCTCGGCGAGCACCGCCGCCTGCCCGACGACGTGCGCTCCTGCCTTTTCGGCGAGACGGCCGAGTGCCATCATCGAGCCGCCCGTACTGATGACATCGTCGAGAAGGAGGACACGGCGTCCCTTGATACGCTCGATGTCTGTGTTCATGAGGTATAGGCGCTGCTTGCCCATGGTGGTGATGGACTCGTCCTCGACCCAGATGGGGTCTTCCATGTATGCCTTGACAGACTTGCGTGCCGTGACGTAGTAGGGCATGCCAAGCTGACGTGCCAGCTCGGCAGCGAGGGGAATGCCCTTTGTCTCAGCAGTCATGATGATCTCGGTTTCTGCGGGAATCTTTTTGGCGAGAGCACACGCGCAGTTTTCGCAGAGCTCGACATCGCCGAGCATGATGAAGCCCGCGATGGCAAGGTTCTCATTGAGATTGAGGATGGAGAGGCGGCGGGTGCAGCCTGCGACCGTGAGATCATAGAATCGGTTTGCCATGTTTAGAGTCCTTTCTCGGTCAGTACGAGCTCCAGTGCGTTCAGTACATCGTTGACATTCTCCTCGGTGATGATGAGCGGCGGCTGGAATGCCATGACGTTGCGTCCGATGCCGTTCTTCCCGACGATAAAGCCGCGGTCTTTGAGCTCCTCGAGCACGATATCGAGCTCTGCTGCAGCGGGGGATTTGTCCGCATGGACGAACTCGGCACCGACCATGAGCCCCAGCCCGCGTACATCGCCGATGATGGGGTGGCGCCGCTGGATGTCCCGCAGCCCCTTGCGCAGCTGTTTGCCGCGTCGTTCCGCATGCCCCATGAGATCGTGTTCCTCGATGTAGCGGATGACCTGAAGCCCTGCCGTCGTGGAGACGGGGTTGCCCCCGAGCGTCGATGCGCCGGGCTTCGTATATTTGTCTGCAATCTCGGGCGCTGCAATGAAGGCACTGATGGGAGCGCCGTTGCCGAGTGCCTTTGCCACAGTCATAATGTCGGGATCCACCCCGAAATGCTCGATGGCAAACATCTTGCCCGTGCGTGCAAACCCCGTCTGCACCTCGTCCGCGATGAAAAGTGCGCCGTAGTGCGCGAGGATCTCCTTGACGCGCCGAAAGTAGCCCTTCGGCGGGACGATGATGCCCGCGTTGCCCTGAATGCTCTCGGCGATGAAGGCGGCGGGACGACCTGTCGTTGCGCTCTTGATGGTCTCCTCAATCTCGTTCGCGCAGGCAAGACCGCACGCCTCGGGGGAGAGCTTCATCGGGCAGCGGTAGCAGTAGGGAGCGCGGGCAAAGTGGATGCCGCCGACGGGATTCGGGTCGGTGCGCCACATGGAGATGCCCGTGAGGCTCATTGTGAGTTTCGTGCGCCCGTGGAGTCCCCCGCGCAGAGCGATGAACTCGCTGGCGCCCGTGGCGATCTGGGCGAGGAGTGCAGCACCCTCGTTCGCCTCCGTGCCTGTGGAGCAGAAGAACGATTTTTGCAGACGCCCCGGCGCAATGCGTGCCAGCTGCTCGGCGAGATTGACGAAGTTCTCCGTCAAGTAGATGTTGCAGACATGTTGGAGGGTATTGACCTGCTCGGTGACGGCAGTGTTGATCGCGGGGTTGCAGTGGCCGCAGTTGACAACAGAGACCCCTGCGAAACAGTCGAGATAGCGTCTTCCCTCACTGTCGTAGAGGTACTGCATCGTGCCGCGTACAATCTGGCGCGGATCGCTGTAAAAATGCCCGAGACAGGGCATGATATACTGCTTTTTCTTTGCGAGGATGGCGGCTGCACCGATGTAGCCGTGCGGAGCCGCGGAAGATGTTTCCATGAAATATGCTTTCTTTTGCTAGATAGAGTTGCGGCTCTGGCGGAACCGGTAAGTACCGATGCCCAGGGGACGCGGGGAGATCTCCTTGAGCTGGTCGAACTCTGCCGTGCGGCAGGCATCGCCGCCCGATGCGAGGCGGTCGAGCGCGGCGCGGTAGATACCGACGATGACGGCGGTCTGCTCTGCCGTGTAGTCCTGCGCCTCGATGCGGTATGCCCCGAGACCGTTGAATTTATCGAGGTAGGGATAGAGGCAGAGATCCTTTGCGAAATAGATGTGGTTGCGTCCGTACTGATCGATACGGATAGCGTGCACGCCCCCCGCCTCGTCGCGAAATGCATAGTGCGTGTCGAGCAGCTCAGGCGCTGAGAGATCGCTGTAATCGGGCAGCGACATCGCGGGGAAGTTGTAGTCGCAGATCATCGACTCATAGGAGCCGTGGATGACCGCCTCGATCGGCAGGATGGCGTTCTCTACAATCTCGCGCAGCTGGCGGAAGGACAGCTCGTAGGAGGCTGCTGCCATCGTGAGTCCGTTCTCCGCGAGGAAGGTTACGGCGAGATGGTTGAAGATGTTGAACGAGTGATCTGCCTGTACGGGCAGCTTCGTGAGCGTCCGTGCCAGCTTCAGTGTACCGAGGTTGCCGACCATGATGCCGTCAACGCCGATGTCGTTCAGTGCGGTGAGGAACTGCTCGAGCTCTCCGCACTCGCGCCGCATGGTTGTACGCGGCGTGTTCACGACGACGTGTGCGCGTCCTGCCGCATAGCGGATGATCTCCGCGTAGTCGCCGAGCTTCCATGGGCGGTGGGGACGGAACGCCTCGCCGCCGACGTAGATCGTGTCTGCACCCGCGTCAATTGCGGCGCGTGCGGCAGCCTGTGTGCCGACACGCACGCTGAGATGCCGGCTCGGTGTATTTTCCTTCTCGATCGGGCGCTCGGCGCGCAGCACCTCATCGGCGAAACCTGCCTCCTCAACCGCCTGGCTGAAAAAACGCGGCTCACGTTCTCCTGTCATGCCGATGTCGATGGCGGTCGGCTGACCAAAGGCGAACGTCGTCGTGTAGTCGCGCACGCGGTTGTCATAGAGTGTGCGCCAGCCCTCCTCGTCTGTCGTGTAGCCGTTGGGATCGGCGATGTAGCTGTCGATTGCCCTGCGGTAGGTCGAGACGAGCCGCGCAATAAATTCCGGTGAGCGCATACGTCCCTCGATCTTGAACGAGTAGACCCCCGCCTGTATCAGTGCAGGGATAGAGCGGTACATGCACATATCCTTCAGTGCAAGCTTGTAGGGGCCCGGGCTGTCTGCATCGAGCACCGCACCCGTCTCCTCGTTGATGAGAGAGAACGGCCAGCGGCAGATCTTCATGCAGCGCCCGCGGTTGCCGCTCTGCCCGAAGAGCACACCAGAATGAATGCACTGACCGCTCTCGGAGATGCACATATCGCCGTGCATGAAGTACTCGACCTCGATGCCCGTGCGTGCGCGGAAGAGCGCCAGTTCGGAGAGCGTCATCTCCCGTCCGACGACGATACGTGTGATGCCGTACTCCTTGAGCTTTTCGATTGCATGCTCGTTGTGCGTGTTCATCATAACGGAGGTATGCAGCGGAACGGAGATCCCCATCTCATGCACGAGCTCGAGCACGGCGAAGTCCTGCACGAGAATCGCATCGGGGCGAATCTCCTCGAGATAGGCGAGATAGTCGCGCAGGGCGGGCAATTCTTCGTTGCTGATGAGATTATTGAGCGTGATATAGAGCTCGACATTGTGCGCGTGCGCATAGTCGATGGCAGATCGAAGACGCTCATCGTCGAAATTGAAATCGCCTTCGTGCAGACGCATATTGAAATGTTTCCCGCCGAGATAGACGGCATCCGCGCCGGCCGCGATTCCTGCCGTCATGGCATCCCATGTGCCGGCGGGCGCGAGCAGTTCGACGGATTTACGGTGTAACAGCATGATGCAAAAAACTCCTTTTGGGATGGAGGCATACTGTACGGATATGTGCCGTATGCTCCTGTATTAAGTACGATTATAACAGGAAAAGAGATTTCTTTCAAATACACCTTTATATACAAGATATACAAGGGGACAGCTGATGGAGGAGCGCAATCATCCATTGGGGAAAATGTGTGAAGCGTCATGGTGAGGCTGCCCATGCAGGCGCCTCTTTGGCGGGATACGGCGGCGCGGGGAAGACAGAGGAGATTGATCCGCGGCAAACAACGCATCGGAGAAGCACAAGAGCTGTGCAGCAAAGGGCAAAGTATTATTTGCCGCATGCAAAAGGGACGGTTATACGTTGTCTTTCGTATGACCGTCCCTGTCGTATCAGCGGGCTCACTCCATATAGATGCGCGTCACATGTTTTGATACGAGGCAGAGCACCTCGTAGCTGATGGTATTCGCGCGCTGTGCCAGCTCGTCGGCAGGCAGCGTCTCCGAGCCGAACAGCGTAACGATATCGCCTTCTGCCGCCTCTGGGATATCTGTGATGTCGATCATACACTGATCCATGCAGATACGTCCTGCAATCGGCGCGCGCTTGCCGCGCACCTCGACGCAGCCGCCCGCATAGGCGCGGATGAAGCCGTCCGCATAGCCGACCGAGATCGTTGCGATACGGGATGTGCGCGCTGCGATGAAGCCGCGTCCGTATCCGATGGATGTGCCTGCGGAGACTGTCTTGATGTAGACAATACGCGCGCAGAACCGCATCGCGGGGCGCAGATGCAGCGGGCGCGCGACCTCATCCGACGGCCAGATGCCATACTGGACAATCCCAGCGCGTACCATGTCGAAATGCACTTCCGGCAGGTCGAGGATGGCGGCAGACTCGGCAATGTGTCGGATGGGGATGCGGATGCCTGCTGCAGCGACGGCAGCACATGCCTCTTCAAAGCGGCGGATCTGCTGTCTCGTAAAACTTTTATCCCGAATATCCGCGAGTGCGAAGTGGGAGAAGATGCCCTCCAGCTCGATGCCCGGCATTGCCGTGACTGCAGCAGCGAAATCTGCAGCATCCTCGGGCTGGACACCGATGCGTCCCATACCCGTATCAATAGCGAGATGCACCTTGACCCGTTTGCCCTGTGCGACAGCCTCCGCTGAGAGTGCCTGTACGAGGTCGAGGCGGCAGACGGTCTGCGTGAGATCGGCATCCACCACGTCGAAGGAGTTCTCCGACTTTGTCAGGCCGAGGATGAGCAGCGGTGTCGTAAAGCCTGCCTCACGCAGCTTCAGTGCCTCGGAGATGGTGGCAACGGCGAGGTAGTCCGCCCCTGCAGCGATTGCCTTGCGCGCCACAGCAATCGCTCCGTGGCCGTAGGCATCTGCCTTGACAATGGCGCAGAGCATGGCATCCGCACGCGTATGTCTGCGGATCTCTTTGTAATTATGGGCAATCGCACCGAGGTCGATCTCGACCCATGCCACACGGCTTGGCATAGGGCACTTCCTTTCGCGTCGACGTGACGTTCTTGTTAAACGGTATTATTCTAACGTATGTCACCCATTTATGCAATGTATTCTTCGCTCTGCGTGCAGGCAGATACGGCATAGAAAAACAGCCCGCCGCAGGGACGGGCTGTTTTTCACGAAGCGTTACTTCTTTTCCCAGCAGCGATGCTTGGGTGCATAGCTGGTGTAGAAGAAATAGCCGAGGATCATAAGAATGATGAATGTGATGTTCGTCACGAGTGAGAGTGCCCAGATGAGGTAGAGACAGACGACCATGCCAATCGGTGCGAGCACGTAGAGCATGGGGAACGTGAATGTCCGCGGCAGGTCGGGGGAGTTGCGGCGGAGCGCAATCAGTCCGACGAAGACGATGAAGAATGCCGCAAGCACACCGGTGTTCGCCAGCTCGACGATGTAGAGCATCGGCACGCAGCCGGCGATGAATGCGATGAGCACGGAGCCGACGAGCGTGATGAAGTACGGCGTTCCGTACTTCGGATGGATGTTTGCCATCGTCTTCGGCAGGAAGCCGTCGCGCGACATCGCGAAGAAGACGCGCGCCTGCCCAAAGATGTAGACGATAAGGGTCGTGATCATGCCGAAGAGAATGCCGACTGTGACAAGGTTCGCGAGCCCGGCGTAGCCGATGAGGCGGAGACAGTAGGCGACCGGATCAGCGCGGTCGAGATCTGTGTAGTTGATCGTGCCCGTGAGGACGAATGCCACGACAGAGTAGATGCAGAGGCAGACGAAGACCGATGCGATGATGCCGATCGGGAGACTCTTCTCCGGTGTTTTGCACTCCTCGGCGGAGGTTGCGACCGTATCGAATCCCATGAAGGAGAAGAACACCACCGCTGCGCCTGTCATGATGCCGGCAGCACCGAAGGGCAGGAACGGCTCCATATTCTTCGCAAGATCCATATGGGGGGATGTTACAACGACGAATGCGACAATTGCGCACAGCGTGAGCGAGATGAGGATCGTGTTGAGACGCGAACTCTCCTTTGTACCGTGTGCAAGAATACCGCCGATGAGGAGGGTGATGACGACAGCGGGGAGGTTGATGATGCCGCCCTCCGGTGCCGTTGTGAGGAGGGCCTTCGGTATCTCCATCCCTAGGGATGCCATCATTCCTGAGAAGTAGGCAGAGAAACCCACGGCGACTGCACTCGCGGTGACAATGTAGCCGATGATCAGCGACCATCCGCACAGGAACGCCATGCCCTCGCCGAGAGCGGCAAAGGTGTAGGCGTATGCACTGCCTGCTGCTGGGATGAGTGAAGCCAGTTCTGCGTAGGCAAGTCCGACGAGCATACAGAGCAGACCTGCAGCGATGAAGGAGAGAACAATACCTGGACCTGCGTAGCGCGCGGCACCAATACCCGTCAGGACAAATACGCCCGAGCCGATGATGCCGCCGATGCCAAGGAAGGTGAGATCGACAGTGCTCAGCGTGCGGAGCATGCCGCTGCTTTCGCGCTGGGCACTGAAGTCCTCCAATGATTTCTTCTTAAAGAACATACAAACCTCCAAACCTTTCCAGTTCATTTACTAGAAAAGGAGCTGTTCACCGCACATGTGGAAGCATATGGGAGTGAAACAGCCCCTCAGCAGTCTATCGTGGAGAATTACGCGAGGAAGTCATCAATGGGCTTGAACGGCAGGTTCAGCGCCTTGGCAACCGCCTCGTTCGTGAGGTGGCCGTCGATGGTGTTGAGACCGAACTTGAGACCAGGAACCTGCTGGAGTGCAGCCTTGTAGCCCTTCGTTGCGATATCGACAGCATAGGAAATCGTTGCGTTCGTGATGCCGAGCGTGGAGGTGCGGGACACAGCGCCCGGAATGTTCGCGACGGAGTAGTGCACGACGCCGTGCTTCTCGAACGTCGGGTTCTCATGGGTCGTGCAGTGATCGCAGGTCTCGATGGAGCCGCCCTGGTCGATGGCAACATCGACGACGACAGAGCCCTTCTTCATCGTCTTGATCATTTCCTCAGTGACGAGGATCGGAGTACGCGCACCCGGGATGAGAACCGAGCCGATGAGCAGGTCTGCCTCTTTCACCCACTTTGCGATGTTGTAGCTCGAGGAGTACTCAGTGACGATGCGGCCGCCGAAGATGTCATCCAGCTCGCGGAGGCGTTCGATGGAGAGATCGATGACCGTGACGCGTGCACCGAGACCGACGGCGATCTTTGCTGCATTTGTGCCGACGTTTCCGCCGCCGATGATGACGACCTGGCCCGCTGCCACACCTGCGATACCGCCGAGGAGTACGCCGCTGCCGCCGTAACGGCTTTCAAGGAACTGCGCACCGATCTGGACGGACATACGGCCGGCGATCTCGCTCATCGGAGCGAGCAGAGGCAGCCCGCGTCCGTTCTTGCCAAGCACTGTCTCGTATGCGATGCCGATAACCTTCTTCTTGAGCAGTGCCTCGGTGAGTGCCGGTTCTGCTGCAAGGTGGAGATAGGTGAAGAGGATCTGCCCCTCATGGAAGAGATCGTATTCCGACTCAAGCGGCTCTTTTACCTTGACGATCATTTCAGAACGATCGAACAGTGCCTTTTTATCTGAGATGATTTCCGCACCGACCGCCTTGTAGTCAGCGTCCGTGAAGCCGCTGCCAACACCTGCGCCTTCCTCGATCAGAACCGTGTGACCGGCACGGCGCATCGCCTCGACGCCTGCGGGGGTCATACCGACGCGGAACTCATTGTTTTTGATTTCCTTTGCAACGCCTACGATCATGTTTTGTCCTCCTACTTCTTCAGTCAAAATACAGAAGGGTAAACGAAAGGCCGACTTCTTAAAAGTACAACCTGTTTTGGATTTTATTATAATTCAGACACTTTTGTCAAGTGGGAAAAGAACTTTTTCCTGTTAGCTTTCGGTAAAAATAATCTTATTCTGATATAAGATTATACTATGTGATTTTATATCAGAATAGAAACAATATAAATAGATATAGAAAACGAGCGTATTCCCTAAATCTGCATTCTTCTGTATACATACTCCGGTAAAAAAACCTGCACAGGTGTATTCTTGGACAGGGTCGGCGCGGCAGCTCAGTCGACTGCAGTGCGGCGGGCGATGATGTCGCTGATCTCGCGCTGCTGCTGCGCCTCAATGCGCTTCTGGATAAAGATGTTCGGGATGGAGACGCCGACGACGACAGCAAGAATGATGGTGACGCCGTTGACGCCGAAACGCAGCGCCTCCAGCAGCTCTTCGACGGAGATGGTCTGGATGTGCAGCACGGCGAAGAGCAGCCGGTAGAGGAGGACGCAGGGGATGAGGGGAATGACGGGCGGGATGATGAGCAGCGTGTTCGGCGTATGGACGATGTGGATGATCCGCAGCGCTGCGATGCCGACAACGGCTGCTGCTGCGAATGAGCCGATGGACTGCGGCAGACCGAACTCGAGCATGATGACGTTGCGGATGAGCATGGTGATGATGCCCTCGACGGCAACGATGGCGAGCAGCTTCTTTGGTGTGTTGAACATGACGGAGAATCCGCCCGCGGCGAGTGCCGCCGCAATCGCCTGATTGAGATAGGTGTCAGTTGGCTGGATGTGTACGTCGGAGATGTTGTGCACACCGGCGACGAGGATGGCGAAGGCAATGCCGAACGTCATGCCGCCGATGATGAGCATGGTATCCATTCCGCGAGTCATGCCGGAGGTGGTGAATCGGTTGAGCATATCGCTCGCCGCATTGATGGACGGAAATCCGGGCATGAGAAAAATGGTGCAGGCGACAAGTGCATACCACATTGTTCCGAGACCGAAGATCATCGGCAGCGCCCATGCGCAGAGCGTAGCAACGAAGCCTGTGATCATGGCGCAGGCGTAGGGGTTGAATGCATACTTTGTGCCGGTGCGGTGTGCGATGAATCCCGCGAGTGCAGCGATGGTGGCGATGAGTGCCTCGAACCAACTCCCGCCGAAGAGCTTGCATGAGCCGCCCGAGCCAATGGCCGCACCGAGTGCAATGCCCCATGCCGGATAGCAGAGCGGTCGTTGGCGGATGCGCGCAATGGCATTTTCGATGGACTGCATCGGGGTATTGCCGCGCAGCGCACGCCAGGTGAGTTTGCTGACGGCGGCGAGGACGGCGAGATTAACTCCGTGCTTCATACATTTGCGGAACTGGGTGAAGGAACGCTCGCCGTCGCTGACGCACAGCATGAGTGTTGTGTAGGTGACGTGAGACTGGATCTGCTCGGCGGGGATGCGCAGGTGGACGGCGGCACGCGTCATATCGCGCACGATGCGTGCGCAGTCCGCACCGTTCTCCATGAGCGTCTGCCCGATGTCGAGGAGAATCTTCATCTTGCGGTTCAGCGTCTTGTTGCTGTCGCAGGAGGCACTGTGTATGAGCTCAGTTGGCATGGGGAGAGACGACCGCCTTTCTCATGTAGTTACAATTTTTATCATTATAACATAGAGCGAGGAATGGGGGAACGGGCGGAGGATGGCGGAGGATAATTTTTTTCAATCAAAAAAGACCGCCGTGCGGCGGTCCCATGTGCAATCCTCCTCAGCACTTGATGCCGGAGCCTTTGCGTGCGTAGAAGAACCATGTAATCATGATGGTTATGATGGTGAATCCAATGAGGAAGTAGAATGCGGGGATGACGCTGCCCTGCGATGCATACGACCAGCCGAAGAGTTTCGGGATGAAGAACGCGCCGTATGCTGCAATTGCCGCCGTGAATCCCGTGACAAGCGAGGCGTGGACAGGACTGTCGAAGACGAACGGGATCATGCGGAAGGATGCAGCATTGATGAAGCCGGTCGAGAAGAAGAGTACGAGGAACGAACCGAAGAAGAGGGGGAAGTTATGCGCCTGTATGCCGAGCATCGTGACGATACACGCGGCGAGCATGAGGAGCAGTGAGTAGAACGTGACCTTTGAGCCGCTGTTGACCTTGTCTGTGACCCAGCCGCCGATGGGGCGCACACCCGCACCGATGAACGGTCCGATGAACGCCGCGTAGGCGAAGGAGACCTCGGGGAACTCACGGTTGACGAGGAGTGCGAGGGCGGCGGAGTAGCCGATGAACGAGCCGAATCCGCAGGTGTAGATGACGGTGATGAGCCATGTGTGGCGGTTGCCGAAGATGGACATCATGCTGCGCGGACTCTGCTTTGGAATCGGCAGATTGTCCATGAACATCCAGACGAGGACGAGGGTCAGTGCCGTCGGAATCGCCCAGAAATAGCAGACGTTCTGGATGTAGACTTCCTTACCTGCCGCATTGATGAGCGGATCACCGAAGAGTCCGCCGAAACTCGCACCGAGGAGCATGGGCGCGGTCAGGTAGATCAGAGAAACGCCGAGGTTGCCGATGCCGGCGTTGATGCCGAGCGCAAGTCCCTTCTGTGCCTTCGGGAAGAAAAAGCCGATGTTCGCCATCGACGAGGAAAAGTTTGCGCCCGCGATACCGATGCCTGCAACGAGGAGAACGAAGGTGTCATAGGTTGTCGTCGTGTCGGTGAGGGCGCTGCCGAGACCCAGCAGGGGAAGTAGCAGCAGTGCGGTCGAGATGAACGTCCAGTTGCGGCCGCCGAGCATGGCGGGCAGGTAGGTATAGATGAGACGACCCGTCGCACCGACGAGACCCGGCAGTGCCGCCAGTGTGAAAATCTCGTTGTCCGTGAAGTGGAATCCGATTTGGTTGAGCTGTGCCGCAATCGTCGCCCACATTGTCCATGCGACGAAGGATAGGGTCAGCGCCCAGGTGGAAGTATAGAGGTTCTGCTTGGCGATGCGTTCGCCGTAGCGCTTCCAGAATGCTTCGTTTTCGGGATCCCAGTGCGCGAGGATCTCGCGTCGTGACGGATTCTCGCCAAGTGCGGCGAGAATATCCTTGCTTGCCATGTGCATCTCTCCTATACTGATTATAGTTTTTTTATATGAGTGCATTATAGAGAAAAATTTTTACTTTGGATGTGACCGATGTCACATAAAAAAACCACCATTTTCGATAGGATTTAAAAATATAATAGGCAGATTATACAGAAATCAGAGGTGACGACATGGATCAAGAGGCACTCATTGCAGAGTTGGTGTCCATCCCCGGCAAGATGATTTCGCTGCACGACGGCGCGTATCTCTTCCGTGAGGGCGAGCCTGGGCGTTATTTCTACATCGTGCGCTCGGGACATATCTTCATCGTGAAATATGGTGCATCCGGTCGCGTGCTCTCCCTCCGCTTGGCAACGAGAGACAGCATCATCGGGGAGCTGCCTCTCTATGAGGAGACCCCGACCTACATCTTCAGTGCGGTTGCGCGCAGCGCAGCAGAGGTCTACGCGATCGAGTTCTCAGTCCTGCAGACCTATCTGGAGCGGCATCCGCACCTGTCCATCGCCCTGCTCAAGCTGCTTGGTCTGCACATGCGCAAGCAGCATCTGAAGTTCCGCGACCTCGTTCTCTACGGGAAGAAGGGGGCGCTTTACTCCACGCTTATCCGTCTCGCGAACAGCTACGGGATGGAAACGGAGGAGGGCATTCTCATCTCTGTGCCGCTGACGAATCAGGAACTGGCGAACTATTCCGCGTCTGCGCGCGAGAGCCTCAACCGTATGCTTGCTGATTTGAAGAGGCAGAGGGTCATCGAGATGCGCGGTCATCTCATCCTCATTAAGAATATGGCATATCTGAGAGAAGAGATCCACTGCGAAAACTGCGGCAGGGATATCTGCAATATTGAATAGAAGCAAAGGGAGACTGCCGCGGCGGGCAGTCTCCCTTTGCTATGTCAACGGAACGGCAGAAAACCGTACGCTGCAGAGTGTATATTGCGCACGTCCGGCGCTCAGATCGGTGAGCGCCCTTTGGTGCTGCGCGATGTCCTCCGGCGGGATGCGCAGACTGAGCGTCACATCATCTGCGTAGACAGTCTCATCCGTCAGCAGCCCCGCATCGCGAATGTATCGCTCGGTGGGGGCGAGCAGGTCGTAGCCGATGCGTACATACATCGTGCGCATCGGGGTCATGCGCACCTTTGCCGTGGTATCGAGACTGAGCCCTGCCGCATGTGCGTATGCACGGATGAGTCCACCCGCACCGAGTTTGATCCCGCCGAAGTAGCGGACGACGGCGACGGCAGCATTCGTGATGCCGCGCGCCTTGATCGCCTCGAGGATGGGACTGCCTGCCGTGCCGCCCGGCTCACCGTCGTCGCTTGAGCGCTGACGGCTGCCGTCTCCGCCGAATACCATCGCATAGGGGATGTGACGCGCTTCGAAGTGCTCCTTCTTGACGGCAGCAAGCCAGGTGCGCACCGCGTCTTCCTCCTCTGCGCGGACGGCATAGGCGAGGAAGCGCGAACGCTGGATCTCATACGAAACAGGGGAGACACCCTCCGGTATCTCCCCTTTGATGGTCGTGTAGGAACGCAGCGCGCTCATTTGTTCTTGCGGTTGAAGTAGTCGACGATGGACGCGTCGAGCAGGATGTAGGTTGCACCCGTACTTGCGGTCAGCTCGCCCGGCTGGAAGATCGGGCAGACGAATCCGCGCCCGCCGAGGAAGTAGTCCGCCGGCACTTCGCGCACAGATTTCTCCGGTTGAATGGGCGTATTGCGTCCCTGCTCGTTGTAGAGGTGGCCACTGACCGCCTCGCCGTCGAGGTCGGACGGAGTGACGTGGACGAAGAAGGCGAGCGGCAGACGCTGACCGGTCTTCTTATAGTAGACGAACCCGTGGTCATGGCGCACCGGCTGGTTTGCACGCAGGTCGTAGCGCAGGTCGGTGAAGGTGACGGAGAGGAAATTGTCATCATCGAGATGCACGCGATAGCCAAGCTCGCCGCGGTAGAATGCGCCGCTCTGGAACTGTGAGCGGAAGTCTGCCGCGAGCTTTTGGATGTCGTCGTTGATGCGTGCGGCGACGGCGGCATCGTCCAGTGTAAGGACGGGGTAGGCAACCGAGAGGTTGGTCGTAGATTCGCGGTGCTCTGTGACGGCTGCGCCCGCAGTACCGGATACGGTGACGGCAAGTACGAGGGCGAGCAGAAATGTGCTGAGTTTCATAATGAATGCTCCTCCTTTATAATAGCTAAAGAAATCATAATAAAATTTTGCAGCTTTGTCAAATAAATCGTAGTAATTCGCGTGCTCTTGTAGTATGATGAAAGCGCAATTTTTTGACAGATAAAAAACGGGCAGAAAGGTCGTGTTAGAAAGCCCATGGGCGAATCGACAATGAAACGGAAGCTGAAGCACAGACATCTTCAGTTCATCTCTCTCGGCGGTGTCATCGGGAGCGGATACTTCCTCGGAACGGGCTATGTGCTCGCGCAGGCAGGGCCTGCTGCTATGATTTCCTATCTGCTTGGCGGCATCATCGTATTGGCGGTTATGCTCTGTCTCGCCGAACTCGCGGTGGAGAAGCCGCTCTCCGGTTCGTTCGTCATCTATGCGCGCGAGAATATCTCGGCGACGTGGGCGTGCGGGGTCGGCTGGTCGTACTGGGTGACGTGGATCTCCTATGTGCCCTCGGAGATGATTGCTGCAGGCATCATCATGAATGGCTTTTTCCCTGCGGTCGGGACGATCTGGTGGGCGGTGTTCTTCGGGCTCATCGTCACCATGCTCAATCTGTTTCGTGTCGATAAATTCGGAGAGAGTGAGTTCTGGCTCTCTCTCATCAAGGTCACGGCGCTTGTGGCATTCAGTATTGTCGCGCTCCTCATCTGCCTCGGACTCATCGGTACAGAGGGCTATATCGGGACGCGCATCCTCCTCGGCAGCGGCGGATTTGCGCCGCACGGCTACGAGAGCATAGCGCTCACAATGGTCATCATCCTCGTCAACTTCCAGGGAACGGAGATCATCGGCCTCGCGGCGGGGGAGACCGCCGACCCTGCACGCAGCATCCCGACGGCGGTGCGGAATATCACATGGCGCATCATCGCTCTCTACATCATTCCGATTACGCTGCTTATCTCGATTCTTCCGTGGGATCACGCAACACTCAGCGAGAGCGTCTTTGCTGCGGCACTTGCAGAGCATGGCTTCACGGATCTGGCGGCACTGTTCTCGCTCGTTGTACTCACGGCGGCGATTTCCTGCTCAAATTCCGGCCTCTATGGTGCGGCGCGCACAGTACACGCACTCGCCTCGATGAGGATGGCCCCGCGTGCGCTTGAGGGACTCAGCAAGCAGGGCGTGCCCTCACGCGCCATTTATGCTTCGATCTTATTCTGCTGGATTGTCATCGGTATCTATGCGATGAACCCAAACGGACAGCTCTATACCTACCTGCTCGCGCTCTCAGGCTTTTCCGGCGCGATGGCGTGGATCTCCATCTGCTGGAGTCAGTACCGGCGGCGGCGCAGGCTCGAGGCGGAGGGGGCGGTCTCTCTCCTGCGCTATCGTATGCCGTTATTCCCGTATGTGACGCTCTTTGGTATCTGGGCGCAGGTCTGCTGTCTCATTTTCATGGTCTTTACACCGGAATTGCGTGCGGCACTCTATCTTGGCGTGCCGATGCTCGTTGTGCCGATGCTCGCCTATCGCTTGCGGCGGGGGTAGCCGCGTGCTATAATTAAATGGATAGGGATTTATTCATATGGGGAGGTACATCATGTTCGGCTTTTTGGGGAAGAAAAAGAAAGAGGAAGTATCGCTCGCGGATAGGATTAAGGCGAAGCCGCTGCTGGCAGAGACAGCACATTCTGCGGAGAATCCCAAAACGCGCGTGCCCTTTGCCGGACTCGGCACGGTGGGCGGCGGGGATATGAAGACCGCCTACCTCTCACGCAGCGAGCTGACGGCAGAGCGACTGCGCGAGCTCTACGATGTGCCGGGCGGTCCTGCCATCGTGCTCGGGTTCATCTCTGCGGATCTGCCGATGGCGGATGTTGCCCGCGCAGTTCAGTCTGCTTCGCCGCCGGATGTACAGGTACTTATGATGACGACCTGCGGCGAGCTGACCCGCACGCCGGGCGCGCGTTCCTACTATATGGATGCGGCGGATGGGCGTGCGAAGGTGCTCCTGCAGGTATTGAGCAAGCGCATGATCGCGCAGACCCACATGATGACAATCCCCCTGCACAACGAGGATATGCGGCGGGGAGAGGCTGTACTCACGCCTGCGGAGCGCGTGGAGAAGATCGCGGCGGACATTCGTGCCGAGCGCATCCCATTCCCCGTGCGGTTTGACAACACATTTGCATTCGTCTATGTGGATGGCGTGAGCGCGTGCGAGTCCTTCGCGCTGAAGGCGCTCTACGAGGCGGAGTGTCTGCCCTGTCCCTATGTCGGCGGCAGTGCTGGCGGCGCACTTGACTTTTCCCATACCTACATTTACAACGGCAGGCAGGTGCTTGAGAACCATGCTGTTATCCTCGTCGTACGGCTCGCCGAGGACTATCGTTACTCTGTCTTTAAGACGCAGGCGGCGGAGGAGACAGGGCAGAAATGGACGGTGATCGGCGCAGATCCGACGTTCCGCACGGTGGATACTGTCGCTGATGCTGAGGGGCGGCCTGCTGTATTTGCGGATGTGCTCATGGAGTATCTGCATGTGAAGGATGCTGCAGCGCTCTCGGATGCGCTTGCCGGATACACCTTTGCGAGTCACGTCGGCAACCAGTTCTATATACGTTCGCTGCAGCGCATCGATACAGATACGAAGCAGATGCATTTTTTCTGCGATATCACGGCGGGTGAGGAGCTCCATCTTATGCGCCGGACAAAGTTTGCAGAGACGCTGAAAGCGGACTATGCGGGCTTCTCCAAAGGGAAGCCTGCGCCCATCGGTGCGGTGATGAACGACTGTATCCTGCGCCGTCTGACCTTTGCGGGCGAGCTTGGCGGCGCAGATCTCTTCGACGGCGTGCCCGTCGCGGGGTATTCGGCGCTCGGTGAGATCGCAGGTATGCATATCAACGAGACGTTGACGGCGGTCTTTTTCTACCAGCTGTCGGGCGGCTCGTTCTATGACGGCTATATGAACTGTTTTCCGAGCGTCTATGCGCTCTGCCAGAAGTCTTTCCTCATGCACGAGATCAGCCGCCTCGAGATCATCGGACGCCTCAAGGACGGCATTATGAGCGAGTTCAGTGCATATCGCGATCAGCTTGCAGGGATGTCCGCGATGATGTCCGGTCTCGGCGAGAGTGCGGAGAGTGTCTCCGCACTCGTGGGGACACTCAGCAGCGGGATCGCCGGACAGGGCGATATGACCAAGGAACTCCTCGGGCGAAATGCTGAGATCACGCCGAAACTCGAGCGCCTCACGGAGAGTACGAAGAAAATCGAGCAGGTCATGAACATGATCACGGAGATCTCTTCGCAGATCAATCTCCTCGCACTCAATGCGGCGATTGAGGCAGCGCGGGCGGGGGAGATGGGGCGCGGCTTCGCCGTCGTTGCGGGCGAGGTACGGAAACTCTCCGAGAACACGCGCGAGCGTCTCGAAGCATCTGATGAGGCGATCAAAGAACTGCTGCGTGATGTGCAGGAGATCGAGAAGGTGCTCGAGACGAATCAGGCATTCGAGACGGAGGTTGAGAATTTCGAGGACGGATTTGACGGACACACCGAAGCCCTGAAGAAGGATCTGGATGAGCGTTTTGCAGCAATCCGAGCCGCACGCAGCTCCGTTGATCAGATCGCTGCACTCAGCACGCGTCTCACCGCACGCTATGACGAACTGGATGCGGTGCTCCGCTCCGTTCGCTGACGAAAACTGTAATCAGATGAGGCTGCTGCATCATGCCGAAAGGCATCATGCAGCAGCCTCGTTTTGCGTTACATGGACTTTATCAGAATCGAGACAATCGTATAGGTGGATGCGATGTAGAGGATGGCGAAGATGAGGCGGCGCAGGAATGCGGCGGGGACGCAGGGGAGAGCGAGCCGCCCTGCGAGGATGCCGAGTGCCAGTCCCGGCAGGAGATAGAGGAACTCGTGTACGGCAGCCTCGAGCGGATAGCCGCCGATGACGTAGCTGATGAGCGAGGTCGCATTGCCGAGGAAGAAGTAGATGAAGCAGGTAGCACGGAATACGTTGGGCGGCATCTTTGTATAGGCAAGGTAAATGAGGAACGGCAGCCCTCCCATGCCCGTTGTGATTGCTGTAAATCCGGAGAGCATACCCGTAATGACAGTATTGCGGCGGCGCTCTTCGATGCGATGGTGTGCCGCCTGCATGAGGAGCAGTGTGAGGAGTACGACGGCATTGATGAATATCTTGAGTGCGTCGTTGGAGATCGCGGTGAAAAAGAAGAATCCGACGGGCTGCCCGAGAAGCATACCGAGGTAGAGCCAGCGGATGAGCGGGTAGTTCGCCTGCCGGCGGGCGAAGAAGCCCTGCACGGAGTTGCTGCTGCACGCGAGCAGCAGCATGATGGGGACGGTGAGTTTCGGCTCGTAGAAGAACATGAGCAGCGGTGCGGCGATGATGACGAGCCCGAAGCCCGTGATGGACTGGATGAATGCTGCGCAGAAGAGTGCGAGCAGCGGTCCTGTATGGGCGAGCATACCTGCAAGATAGTGTTCCAAACCATGCACCTCTTCCCATTGCGTGTTTTTTCAGAACTATTATAACATAGAACGCTGACGGATGCACGCAGGAGGCAGGTGAAAAACGAGCGAAAATGTGTGCTGCCGTCTCTGCGAAACGAGGAATAATGATTGCGTATTCGGCACGGGTCATGTATAATATAGCGAAACTATATAGCAAAAAAAATGATGATATCGAGGTCTGGGAGGAGCATGAGCATAGTGGAGAGATATTGCCCGCAGGAGATTGAGGCGAAGTGGCAGAAGCACTGGGAGACGGCGTGCAGCTGCCATACGGAGATGGACGAGACAAAGCCGAAATACTATGTGCTCGAGATGTTTCCGTATCCGTCGGGAAAACTCCACATGGGGCATGTCCGCAACTACTCCATCGGCGACGTGATCGCACGCTACCGCACGATGGCGGGGTACAATGTGCTGCATCCTATGGGATTCGATTCCTTTGGCATGCCCGCAGAAAATGCGGCCATCAAGAACAATGTGCATCCCGCGAAGTGGACGTACGCGAACATCGAGAATATGGAGTGCCAGCAGCGTGCACTCGGTCTCGCCTATGACTGGACGCGCGAGGTCGTCACTTGTCGGGAGGACTACTACCGCTGGACGCAGCGTCTCTTTGCGCTGTTCTACGAGAGGGGGCTTGCCTATAAAAAGGAAGCATCCGTCAATTGGTGCGATACCTGCGGCACAGTGCTTGCCAACGAGCAGGTCGAGGATGGGAAGTGCTGGCGCTGCAAGTCAGAGGTGAAGAAGAAGAACCTCGCTCAGTGGTTTCTGCGGATCACGGACTATGCTGACGAGCTGCTCGCAGATCTTGCGAAACTCCCCGGCTGGCCGGAGCGCGTCAAGACCATGCAGGAGAACTGGATCGGGCGCAGCGAGGGACTCGAGTTCCGTTTGCCCGCGCCTGCGCTTGAGACGGAAATCTCGGTTTACACGACGCGCCCCGACACCGTCTTTGGCATGACCTTTGTTGCGCTTGCTCCTGAGCATCCGCTTGTGGAACAGATCTGTGCGACGAGCGAAAAGGCGGAGGAGATCCGTGCCTTCTGTGCGCGTGTGAAGAAACAGTCCGATATTGAGCGGTCCTCGAGTGAGTCGGAGAAGGAGGGGATTTTCACCGGCCTTTACTGCACGAACCCGTTCAATGGAGAGCAGGTTGAGATCTGGATTACGAACTATGTTCTGTTCGAGTACGGTACGGGCGCAGTCATGGCTGTGCCGTCCGAGGATCAGCGCGACTGGATGTTCGCGGAGAAATACGGCATCCGCAAGATCCTCACCATCCAGCCGAAGGAGGGCGCGCTGCGCCTTGAGGACATGACCGCAGCCTATGTGGAGAAGGAAGGCATCCTGATCAACTCGGGCAAGTTCACGGGCATGGAGATGCATGCGGCGATGCATGCCATCATCGATGAGGCGGAGACGCAGGGCTTCGGCAAGCGGCGCGTCAACTACCGCCTGCGTGACTGGCTCATCTCACGCCAGCGTTACTGGGGTGCCCCTATCCCCATTGTGAACTGCCCCTCCTGCGGTGAGGTGCTCGTTCCTGCCGAGGAGCTGCCCGTGCGCCTGCCGGAGGATGTCTCGTTCGCACAGGGGGCGGTTTCACCGCTCTCCTCGAGCGCGTCCTTCCTCCACTGTAAATGCCCTAAGTGCGGCGGAGATGCAACCCGTGAGATGGATACGATGGATACCTTTATATGTTCCTCATGGTACTACTACCGCTATGCCGATCCGCACAACACAGAGCGTCCCTTTGATCGGGACAAGGTGAACTACTGGGCACCTGTCGATCAGTACATCGGCGGCATCGAGCACGCCATCCTGCATCTGCTCTATGCCCGCTTCTTTACGAAAGTGCTGCGCGATGCAGGGATGCTCGATTTTGACGAGCCGTTCACGAATCTCCTCACACAAGGCATGGTCATCAAGGACGGTGCGAAGATGTCGAAGTCGCTCGGCAACGTCGTCTCGCCCGAGGAGATCATTGAGAAGTACGGAGCAGATACGGCGCGTCTCTTCATCCTCTTCGCCGCACCTGTCGAGCGAGATCTCGACTGGAGCGATCAGGGCGTCGAGGGGGCGTACCGCTTCCTGAACCGGGTGTGGCGCATTCTGCTCCAGTTCGAGGAGACCATCAAGACGGCGCCGGATATCTATGATCCGGCATCCCTCACGCAGGAGGAGACGGAACTGCGCCGTGTCCTCCACACAACCATGAAGAAGGTCACAGAGGATGTGCGCGACCGCTTCATCTTCAACACGGCGATTTCCTCCATCATGGAACTGGTCAACGCGTTCTATGCATTTCAGGAGAAAACGCTCAATTCTGCACTCGCGCGTGAGACCGCGAGTGCCCTCCTGCGGATGCTTGCCCCCTTTGCCCCGCACATCACGGAGGAGCTCTGGGCACGGCTCTTTGACGGCAGTGTCCACGCTGCCGCGTGGGTACAGTACGATGAGGCGGCATTGGTACGCGACGAGATCGAGGTAGTACTGCAGATCAACGGCAGGGTACGCGACCGTGTGAAGGTCGCTGCCGACCTCACCAAGGAGGCGATGGAGCAGCTGGTGACCGAGCTGCCGCGTGCACAGGAACTGACGGCGGGGAAGACCATTGTCAAGGTCATCTGTGTACCCGGCAAACTCGTCAATATTGTAGTGAAGTAAGGATGCTAACAAAGTCAAAGGAAAGAGAGAGAAAGCCATCATGTTAAAAGCCTTTGCGGTGCGAAGCCTGCTGCCCGAGATGCTCATCGGACGCACGGTGTATGAGGGAGAGACCGAGGTTGTCCTCGTAGAGGGCGGTACGGTGCTGGATCGCGCGACGATCGACCTGCTCAAGGAAAAGGGGATCGCCTCTGTTTATGTCGATGAGGACAGTATTCTCGCTGCCGTCCAGAAGGAAAAGGTCGTCAAACGGGAGCGGGAAGCTGCGGCCGGAGAGGAGGTCGCGCTGCCCGAGCGCGATGCCAAGCTGGACGACCAGTATGAGGCGGACTATCGCTATGTCTACGGCGAGATGGAGAAACTCTTTCAGGAGGCGTCCATCACGGGTAAGCTGAATATGAATATTCTCCAGCCCGTCATGTCCAACGGAAAGCTGCGCGATCTCTACAAGGAGGGCGCGACGGCCGTCTCCATGATCTACACAATGAATCAGGAGGGGGACTACAACATCCATCACTGCGTGCACCTTGCCATCCTCAGCGGACTCATGGCGAAGTGGATGGGGCTCAACGGCATTGACCGTCAGAATCTCGTACTCGCGGGGCTCTTCCTCGACATCGGAAAGCAGTTCGTCGAGAAGGATCTGCTTGAGAAGAAGGGCCGCCTCAGCGACGAGGAGTTCGATATTCTCAAGAACCATGTCGTCGACAGCTTCAAGCTGCTGGAGTCCAGCGAGCTCTCCGGACGCGCGGATCTCATGAACGGCGTGATCCAGCACCATGAGCGCAACGATGGCTCTGGCTATCCATCTGCACTGACGGGAGATCAGATCTCCGTATTCGGCAAGGTGCTCGCCGTCCTCGACAGCTATGATGCCATGGCATCCAGTCGTACCTACGCGGAGAAGCGCTCTCCGTTCGAGGTCTTTAAGGTGCTCTATGCCGATGTGCTTGACGGAAAGCTGGACTCGGAATATGCGGTTCTCTTCATGCGTAAGCTCAACGCCGCGCTCAACGGGTGCTGGCTCCGCCTCTCGGACGGCACCGCAGGACGCATCGTCTACATTGACGAGTCGCGCGTCACGGCGATGCCTGTGGTGCAGCTTACAGACGGCGGCTTCATCGACCTCAATACGGTAAAGGACATCACTGTCGTCGAGATTCTGACGGCAGCACAGGTCAGCAGCCTCTGAGAAATGAACGTGCAGAAGCACCCTGCGGGGTGCTTTTTGCTTGCTTTTCTATTTCCATTGTAGTGTGAATGCGTTATAATACAAAAATGACTGTGTCGAGGAGGAGGGAAAATGATGGCGATGGTTCCTAAACTCAATACGGAGCGTCTTGCGGGGGAGACTCCGTTCAAGGTCGCTGCACCCTTTGCGCCGATGGGCGATCAGCCGCAGGCAATCGCAGACCTCGCGGGCGGTATTGAGAACGGGATGACCGCGCAGGTTCTCCTCGGTGCGACGGGAACGGGCAAGACATATACGATGGCAAAGGTCATCGAGCGCGTGCAGCGGCCGACCCTCGTCATCGCGCACAACAAGACGCTCGCCGCGCAGCTTGCGAGCGAGTTCAAATCCTTTTTCCCCGACAACTACGTCGGCTACTTTGTCAGCTACTATGACTACTATCAGCCTGAGGCATACATTGCGCAGACGGATACCTACATCGAGAAGGATGCCTCCATCAACGATGAGATCGACGAACTGCGCCACTCTGCGACCTGCTCTCTGTTTGAACGGCGCGATGTCATCATCGTCGCGAGCGTGTCCTGTATCTACGGCCTCGGCTCGCCGGAGAGCTATCACGAGATGGTGCTCTCCGTACACAAGGGGCAGACCATCACGCGCGAGGAAATCCTGCAGAAGCTCGTCTCCATCCGCTATGAACGCAATGATATCGCTTTTGAGCGCGGTCGATTCCGCGTGCGCGGCGATGTGGTGGAGATCTTCCCCGCGGGCTATAATAACCGCGGCGTTCGTATCGAAATGTTCGGCGACGAGGTGGAGCGCATCATCGAGTTCGATGTGACCTCGGGCGAGGTGTACGGCGAACGGCTGCACTCCATGGTCTTTCCTGCATCCCACTATGTCACTGAGGACGAGGATATGAAGATCGCCATGGCGGCTATCCGCACGGAGCTGGCGGAGCAGCTTGCCGTGCTGAACGGGGCGGGCAAGCTGCTCGAGGCGCAGCGGCTCGAGCAGCGCACGAACTACGATCTTGAGATGATGCAGGAGATGGGGTACTGCTCCGGCATCGAGAACTACTCGCGTCATCTCACGCACCGCAATGCGGGCGACACGCCGTATACCCTCCTCGACTACTTTCCTGAGGACTTCCTCATCATGATCGATGAGTCCCATGTGACACTGCCTCAGATTCACGCTATGTACGGCGGCGACCGCAGCCGCAAGGTCTCGCTTGTGGACAACGGCTTCCGTCTGCCGTCCGCATTTGACAATCGTCCGCTGACCTTCGAGGAGTTTGCCGCGCGCGTCAACCAGATTATCTACGTCTCAGCGACCCCTGGGAAATACGAGATGCAGCAGGCGCAGCAGGTGGCTCAGCAGATCATCCGGCCGACGGGGCTCCTCGATCCCGTGGTCGAGGTTCGTCCGCTCGATGGTCAGATCGATGATCTGCTCTCAGAGATCCGCTTGCGGATCGAGCGTAATGAACGCGTCCTTGTCACAACCCTCACAAAGCGTATGGCAGAGAATCTTACCGAGTACCTGCGCGAGGCAGGGGTGAAGGTGCGCTATCTCCATTCGGACATTGCGACCATCGAGCGCGCGGAGATCATCCATGACCTGCGTGCGGGCGAGTTCGACGTGCTCGTCGGCATCAACCTCCTGCGCGAGGGGCTCGATATGCCCGAGGTCTCGCTCATCGCCATCCTCGATGCGGACAAGGAGGGCTTTCTGCGTTCTGATACCGCGCTCATTCAGACCATTGGGCGGGCCGCACGCAACGCACGCGGGCACGTCATCATGTACGGCGATGTCATCACCGGCTCTATGCAGCGCGCCATCGACGAGACGGAGCGCCGCCGTACCCTTCAGAACGAATACAATAAGATGCATGGGATTACGCCTAAGACCATCGTCAAGCCCCTCGTGCCGCTCATCGAGATGACGCTGGTCGCTGCCGAAAGCAGTGCGCCGTATGGGAAAAAGGATGGTAAGACGAAGAAGAAACTCGGCAAGAAGGAGCGCGAGAACCTCGTAAAGAGTCTCCTGCGTGAGATGCAGCAGGCATCGCGGGCACTTGAATTCGAGCGCGCGGCAGAGCTGCGCGACATGATTATGGAGCTCGAAGGCGAGCTGCCGAAAAAGAAAAAATAGGGGAAATATAGGGGAAAATGAACGAAAGCATCAAAATAGAAGGCGCACGCGCCCATAATTTGAAAAATATTACGGTGGAAATTCCGCGCGATAAACTTGTTGTCGTGACAGGACTCTCCGGCTCGGGGAAATCCTCGCTTGCATTTGACACAATCTATGCCGAGGGACAGCGCCGGTATGTAGAGTCACTGTCGGCGTACGCGCGGCAGTTCCTTGGTCAGATGGACAAGCCCGATGTGGATAATATCGAGGGCCTGTCCCCCGCCATTTCGATTGACCAGAAGACGACGAGTCACAACCCGCGCTCGACGGTGGGGACGGTGACGGAGATCTACGACTACCTGCGACTGCTCTATGCGCGTGCGGGGCGGCCGCACTGCCCGAACTGCGGCAAGCCCATCGCGCAGCAGAGTGTCGATCAGATGGTCGATGCCGTTATGACGCAGCCTGAGGGGACGAAGCTGCTCATCATGGCGCAGCTCGTGCGCGGGAAGAAGGGCGAACACCGCAAGATTCTCGATCAGATTCGACGCGACGGCTATGTGCGCGTGCGTATCGACGGCGAACTGCGTGATCTCGGAGAGGAAATCACACTCGAAAAGCAGAAGAAGCACACGATCGAGATCGTCGTTGACCGTCTCGTCGTGCGTGCGGGGATGGAGAGCCGGCTGACGGACTCGCTTGAGACGGCTTTGCGTGCAGGCGGCGGCGTGGTCTATGTGCAGGTGGTGGACGGGGAACTCCTCATGTTCAGCGAGAACTTTGCCTGTGTGGACTGCGGCATCTCGCTCCCCGAGATAGCACCGCGTATGTTCTCGTTCAACAGTCCGTTCGGTGCATGTCCCGTCTGTACGGGACTCGGCAGTCACAAAGAATTCGATGAGGAACTTGTCATTCCAGACCAGACCCTCAGTGTGGCGGACGGTGTCTTTGCCCCCCTTTCGAAGAATCCAAACTCGTACGGGATGCGTGCGATTACGGCACTGCTGCGTGCGCATGACTACGACGAACATACGCAGTGGAACCGCATGGACAAGAAGATGCAGAAGACGCTGCTCTACGGTTCGGACGAGGAGGTCTCCTTTCAGTACACGAATATGTTCGGTGAGGAAAAGGAGTATAATGTTCCGTATGAGGGCGTTCTGCCTACGCTTGCGCGCCGTTACCGCGAGACGGAATCGGAGGAGATGCGTGAGAGCTACGAGGACTATATGACGGAGACCCCTTGTACGGCATGCCGCGGGGCGCGCCTCAAGCCCGAAACTCTCGCTGTCACCATCGGTGGCAAGAGCATCGCCGATCTCACAGCACTCACCATTCGCGAGGCGGATGCATTCCTCGCGGAGGCAGAGAAGGATTTTTCTCCGCGTGAGGCGAAGATTGCGGTAGAAATATTGAAGGAAATCCATGCACGGCTGAACTTCCTCCTCGATGTGGGCCTTGACTATCTGACGCTCTCACGGGCAGCGGGGACCCTCTCGGGCGGTGAGGCGCAGCGCATCCGTCTCGCGACGCAGATCGGCTCGGGGCTGATGGGGGTGCTCTATATCCTCGATGAGCCGAGCATCGGCCTGCATCAGCGCGACAACAACCGTCTGCTTGCGACGCTGCGGCATCTGCGCGACCTCGGCAATACGCTGATCGTTGTGGAGCACGATGAGGATACAATGCACGCCGCCGATCATATTATCGACATCGGACCCGGTGCCGGCGAGCATGGCGGCGAGGTGGTCGCGGAGGGAACGGCGGCAGAGATTATGAAAAATCCCGCCTCCATCACGGGGCAGTATCTCGCGCGCAAGAAGTTTATTCCCGTGCCTGCCGTCCGGCGTAAGGGGAATGGAAACGTCCTCGAGATCGTCGGTGCTGCGGAGAACAATCTCAAGGACATCAATGTGAAGTTCCCGCTCGGGACGCTCACCCTCGTCACGGGGGTAAGCGGCTCGGGCAAGTCCACACTGGTCAACGAGATTCTCTACCGCGGTGTCGCCTCGCGTCTCTACCGTGCGAAGGGGAAGCCCGGCAGACACAAGAAAATTAAGGGGCTCGAGCACATCGACAAGGTCATCAACATCGATCAGCAGCCGATCGGTCGCACGCCGCGTTCAAACCCCGCAACCTATACGGGCGTGTTCGATGCGATCCGCGACCTATTCAGTCAGGTGTCCGAGTCGCGGATGCGCGGGTATAAGGCGGGGCGCTTCAGCTTCAATGTGAAGGGCGGACGCTGCGAGGCGTGCCGCGGGGACGGTATCCTCAAGATCGAGATGCAGTTCCTCCCCGATGTCTATGTTCCCTGTGAGGTGTGCAAAGGGGCGCGCTACAACCGTGAGACGCTCGAGGTGCACTACAAGGGAAAGACCATCGCCGAGGTACTCGATATGACGATTGAGGAGGCGGTGACATTCTTCGAGAATGTGCCGCGCATCGCACGCAAACTTGAGATCATCCGCGACGTGGGACTCGGCTACATCCGCCTCGGGCAGCCGGCAACCACGCTCTCAGGCGGCGAGGCACAGCGCGTGAAGCTCGCGACGGAACTGTCGAAACGCAGTACGGGCAAGACCCTCTACATTCTCGACGAACCGACGACGGGGCTGCATGCGGCGGATATCCATAAGCTGCTCGTCATTCTCCAGCGCCTCGTGGAGGGCGGAGATACGGTTGTCGTCATCGAGCACAACCTCGATGTCATCAAGGCGGCTGACTATGTAATCGATCTTGGCCCCGAGGGGGGCGTGCGCGGCGGGACAATCGTCGCACAGGGAACCCCCGAGCAGATTGCAGAGACGCCCGCATCCTATACGGGACAGTTCCTGAAGCCGCTGCTCGAAGAGAAACAGGGATAAATGTGCGGGGGCACAAAGAACTTTAGGAATCACTGATCATAATGAAGACGGTTGGTGTTTCTTTTATGAACTGAAATGAAGAAGGTAATGTGTCATGGTGATTTTGGGGCAAATGGTTGTATTCTTTCTGATGATATTTGCGGGCGCGCTTGCGCGCCGCTCGAATATTATCATCCCGAACAATCAGGAACAGTTTTCCTCATTGATTGTCAACATCGCATGTCCGGCGCTCATCATCTCCGCTGCGATGCGTGCAGAGGAGCACATGGGGCTCGCGCAGGTCATTGAGACCTACACAGCATACGCCGCGCTGCTTGCCATGATGTGCATTGTCGGATTCCTCCTGCCGCTGCTTCTGCGGTACCGCGGGCGGCTGCGCGGGGCGGTCAACCTCTCGTTCTGGTTCAACAACTCGCTGTTTATGGGACTGCCTCTTGTGCAGGGTGTGTATGGTGATCAGGCTGTCGTCTATATGACGCTGTTCTTCATTCCGGTGAATCTGCTCTTTTTCGTCTACGGTGTCTCCTCCATCAGCATCCACAAGCGGCGCGGCCGTGAGATGTTCCGCATGCTGCTGAACCCCGGCATTATTGCTTCGCTTGTCGCCTGCCTGATCTACTTTGCTGAGATTCCAGCGCATCCGCTGCTCGTGCAGGCATTCACGATGATCGGTGCACTCACCGCTCCGCTCGCAATGATGATGATCGGCGCATCACTCAAGGATATCCATGTGCGCCACATGCTGACGGACCGCAAGCTGCTCATCTACACCTTTCTCAAGGCGGTGGTGCTGCCGATCCCCATTCTGCTCGTGATGAAGATGTTCGTCACGAATCCGTATATTCTCGGCTGCAGCCTCGTCATTGTTGCTGCGCCGACGGGCGGGATGGTGGCGATGGTGGCGCTGCTCTACAACAAGGTCGCTTATCCTCTCATGACAGAGATCATCGCGCTTTCGACCATCATCTCGGTGGCGACGATTCCCTTTGTCTCGATGATTACAGGGCTTTGACGGCAGAGGGAGGTGTCCATGCCCGGATTCTTTGTGATTTTCCTGCTTGTTGTACTCGCCTGTCTCGGCTTGTGTCTGTATGCGTTGGGCTACCTTGCGCAGGGGCGGCGTCTGCGGGACCTTCGTATTGCGCTGACTGCCATCGAGCTCGGGGGGGTGGGGCTGCTCTACTATTTGTTCCGCACCCATGAGACAGGGGGATGGGCGGGGGCGATGACCCTGCCGATCATCCTCCTGCTTGTTGGGCAGCTGATTACCCTCGCCTTTGTCGTATGCGCGGTGCTTGGGCGGATGCTGTGGCGCAGGATGCAGTATGCCCCTTACGATGCGGAGCGGCGGCGCGTGCTTAAAAATGCAGCGCTCTATCCTGCGGCGGGGTTTCTGCTGAGCAGCTATGGTGCATTCATCGAGCGGACGAGTACCGTGCGGCGGGATTACACGATCCCCGTCCCGCACCTGCCGCCTGCAGCAGACGGCATGGTCATTGCCCAGATCAGCGACGTGCATCTGGGGACGTATTTCTCCGTAGAGGAGTTCGATCTGCTGCTGCGCGAGACGGCGATGGGCGGTGCGGATCTGCTTGCCGTGACGGGGGATCTGTTCGACGATGAACGGCAGAATGAGGCTGCGGCAGAGGTGCTCGCCGCGCACGCAGGCGACTACTCCGACGGTATCTGGTACTGTATCGGCAACCACGAGTACTATCGGAATGCACGCCCGCTCGTCGAGCGGCTGCAGAGGGAGGGCCGCGTGCATGTCCTGCTGAACAGTGCGGAACAGGTTGCGGGGCGCGGCGCACTCTATCTTGCAGGAGTGGACTATCCATTTGCACGCGGCGATGCGTATGTGCCGCAGCGGGCGGCGTACTTTGCCGCAGCGATGCGTGATGTGCCGGCGGATGCGGCGGCGGTGCTGCTCGCGCATCATTCGGACTTCATCGACGACGCAGCGGCGCACGGAGGCGTGCCGCTGACGTTGACGGGGCATACGCACGGCAGCCAGTTCGGCATCCTCGGACAGCCCCTGTTTCCCGTATTTAAGTATACGCGCGGTATGACAGAGACGCGCGGGAGCTATGGTTATGTGCACTGCGGCAACGGCAGCTGGTTTCCTCTGCGGATCGGATGCCCGCCGGAGATCGCGTATTTTAGATTGGAGCGAAAAGACGTATGAGCTGGATTGACGACTATACCGCCATCCGCGAGGACATTCATCAGGGTTATATCTACGAGGCAATCGAGGCGATCCTCTACATGCGTGCGCATGAAGAGATTCCGGCAGATGAGCAGTGGCGCTTCTCCGAGATGATGGGGGCGTGCTGCGGTGCACTCGCGGATACGGAGGGGGCGATTGCTGCCTACTTCGAGGCAGCGACGGAGGATAAATTCCTGCGCAGCCAGCGTGAGCATTTCTCCAACTATCTCTACCTCTGTCATGCTGTGCCGAATCTGACCCCGAAGGAGCTGAAAGCGCAGTTCGATATGTACGCGACCCTCTACCGTCACGAGGAGCCGCTGCCGACGCGTGCACAGGTGCAGCATGAACGCCTGCGCATAGGGTTCCTCGCGCCGCACTTCCTCTCGTCCTCGTCGGCACTCTTTTATGCACCGCTCATGCGCAGCCTGTCGGAGCAGTACGATGTCTACGCCTATACCCTCAGCGAGCGTGCGGACGACTTCACCGAGGAACTGCGCGGGATGGACATTCGTTACAGTATTCTCGCCAACCGTTCCATCGAGGAGCAGGCGGAGGCCATCCGCGCGGATGAGATTGACGTGCTCATCGACCTCGGCGGGCATACAGAGGGCGGCATGACGCTCATGATCCTCGCACGCCGTCCCTCGCCGGTGCAGCTTTCTGCCATCGGCTGGTTCGCGACAACGGGTGTGCCGTTCGTCGATGGGATTCTGACCGATGAGATCTTGACACCTGCGGATACGGATATATTTTACAGCGAGGAGGTCATGTGCCTTCCGCATGCATTCGTATTCGAGCCGCGCAGCGATATGCGTGCGGCGGCGGTTGCTGCGCGCCCTGCAGATGCGCCCGTGACATTCGGTGCGTTTGTGAACTTTATGAAGATCAATGAGGAGAACCTGAAGGTCTGGGGACAGATTTTGAAAAAGGTGCCGAAATCGCAGCTGATTCTGCAGGATACGGAGGCCAGCCCGCTGCGTGTGACGACCATCCTCGAGATGCTCGACGGATTGAAACTGCCGATGAAGCGCATCTATGTCCGACAGGGGAAGAACGACTACCTCGGCGACTACGGCGATGTGGACATCATGCTCGATACCTTCCCGTATGCGGGTGCGGCATCCGCTGCGACAGCGCTCTATATGGGCGTACCGCTTGTAACGCTTGAGGGGACGACCCATGCGGGGCGCCTGGGCGCGAGTATTCTCACAGCGGCCCGGCAGACGGAGTGGATCGCCGCCGATACGCATGCCTATGAGCGCATTGCCGTGCATCTTGCCGAGGATATCGCTGCCGTGCGCCGCGGCAGGAGTGCTCTGCGCACAGCAATCGAGAAGAGCCCTCTGATGGATGCCGCTGCCTATGCGGCATGTGCACGTGAGCTGATCGAAGCGGCGTGGGCGAAATATGGAGACAGTGCACGGTGAAAACGCCGCTCATCGACCTCGTTGCAGAAAGTGCAGAGCCGCTGATGATCCTTGCGGTCGATGCCTCTGAGGACCTGGCACAGCTGCGGCGACGCTGCCCGCAGGCAGAAATTCATGCCGTTACGCCCTATGAAGAGATTGCTGCGCATACGGAGATCGGCAGGCTCGGCATCCACGCTCACGTGCTCGATTGGCGGCGTGCTCCTCTGCCGTTCGCGGAGGAGACGTTCGATCGTATCCTTGCGCCGTTTGCCATCGAGTCCGCCTACGAGCCGTATGACACGCTCATGGCTCTCAACCGTGCGCTCAAGGAGACGGGAACGCTCTATACATGCTATACGAATATCCGTTATCATCGCGTGCTCGCTGCACTGCGCGACGGAACGTTTCCTGTGCGCGGCGACCGCCATCTGTATGCCAAGCCCGAGGTTGTGCGCCTGCTGAACGATACGCTGTACAAGGAGATCGAATTCTATGCGGGCGAGCAGGACGACGATTCGGCGGCGGGGGAGGCGTGGATACGCGCGGGATTTGCCAATGTGAGCAGCGATCTCACCACGCGCACATGGCTCATCCGTGCCGCGCGCAGCACGGCGGCAGCTGCGAATCTCAAGCTGTTTTTTTCGTATGAGGTGCGCCGCGAGACTGCGCGTCTCCTGCATCGTATCGAGTTCGGCATTGCGCCGGAGGAGAGCGCGGCGGCGCTGCGTACCCTCTGTGCGCGCGAGGGAATCTTCCGTGTCTATCTGGAGGATTTTGCCGCTGAGGTCTGCGTGCATGAGACGCGCATACGCCCCGTACTGGATGCGCTGTTCCCGAAAAACTAAAAGTAAACTATAAAATAAATATTTAGTTGACGAAAAGAAATCCCTGCCTTATAATAGAGAACATAAAAAAGAATTATGACAAGGCAGGGATTTTTTTATGCGCGAACATCGTATTGCAGAACTGACCCAGAAGATCATCGCCGGCTATCGTGTCACCCGCGAGGATGACCGCTCCGTCTTCATGGATACGCCGCTCGAGGAGCTGAGTGAGGGCGCACATCGTCTCCAGCGGCAGTTCTGCGGGAATCACATTGATCTGTGTACGATTGTTAACGGGCGCAGCGGCCGCTGCGGAGAGGACTGCAAGTACTGCGCGCAGGCAGGACGGCACAAGACCGGCGTCGATACCTACGGCTTCCTTCCGCAGGAAGAGATCATTGCGCATGCCAAGGCAAATGAGGATGCAGGGGCGAACCGCTTCTCCATCGTGACCTCCGGCGGCGCGCTCTGCGGACAGGAGTTCGAGAAGGCTCTCGATGTCTACAAGGAGATCCGCCGCACGCTCTCCATCGATCTCTGCGCATCGCACGGACTTCTCACGCGCAGTCAGTTCCGCCGCCTGCGTGAGGCGGGCGTGACGAGCTATCATCACAACATCGAGACCTCGGAGCGCTACTTTCCTGAGATCTGTACGACGCATACCTATGCCGACCGCATCCGCACCATCAAGATGGCGCAGGCAGAGGGACTATGCGTCTGCTCCGGCGGTATCATCGGCATGGGGGAGACGTGGGAGGATCGTTTCGATATGGCGTTCGCGCTGCAGGAGCTCGGCATCGAGTCCATCCCGCTCAACTCGCTGATGGCAATTCCCGGCACTCCGCTTGAGCATCTCGCGCCGCTCTCCGGCGATGATATCCTCAGGACCATTGCCATCTTCCGCTTCATCAACCCGACGGCGAACATTCGCCTCGGTGCAGGGCGCAAGCTCCTGCCCGAGAACGGGGCGACGGCATTCCTCGCGGGTGCATCTGCCTCCATCACGGGTAATATGCTCACGACCTCCGGCACGACGATTGCCGAGGATATGGAGCTACTCAAGGAACTCGGTCTGACGAACAGGAACGAGGACTGCAGCGTGTCGACAGGTACATGTGGCGCACGGTAATTCTTCAACATTTCCATATAAAAACATCAGCCCGCTTCGTTTGACCTGCGAAGCGGGCTGATGTTTTGTATTGTTACAGATATGATTCAAAAAGATCCATATCGAGGATGCGGATGCTCCGCCCTGCTGCCGATAGGATGCCCTCACGCTGCATCGCACTCAACTCGCGCGAGAGGGAAGGACGGCTCACGGCGAGGTAGGCGGCGATGAATTCGCGGCTGGCCGTGAGGGTGACGCGCCCCGTCTCATCAACGTGCGGGTAGAGGTAGCGGACGATCTTCTCGCGCAGCGTGCCGCTCGCGAGAATTTTGAGCTTCGTATGCATACCATACGCCTTGGCGGCGAAGATCCGCATCAGATTCTGCTGGACAATGCGTGCGCTGCGCCGCGGACGTTCGCTGAGATCGAGCGTAAAGAGGTCGCTTGAGACCTCGAGGAGGGTTACCTTCGTCATGGCACGGACGTACATATCGTATGGGCGGCGCAGGATCTCGTAGACCTCGCCGAACATATCGCCCGGATGATCGATCTCCGAGATGAAGATCTGCCGCCCCGAGAACGTGTCCTTGAGAATATGCACCTCGCCCTCTAGGAGGATGTAGAGAGAGCGAGGCATATCGCCGTCGTGAAAGATGATTGCACCCTTTGGATAGGTGCGCAGGGCAACCTCGCTTGCAGCGAGAAGCTCCTCCAGATCCTCCGCATTCATCCCCTGTGCGAGGCTGCTTTCGGAAAGAATCTTGGCGGCATTTTCCTTTTCGTTCATCATGGGCGCGCTCCTCGAAATAGCAAAAAACCGTCCCTCCGGGACGGTGTGGTGCACATGGTGCTCACTGAGGGATTCGAACCCCCGACCCCCTCCATGTGACGGAGATGCTCTACCAACTGAGCTAAGTGAGCATGCGATAAAAAAATCCGCACAGCTGCGGATGAGAAAACAAATGGTGGGGTTAACAAGATTCGAACTTGTGACCTCCTCGATGTCAACGAGACACTCTAACCAACTGAGCTATAACCCCAAGTCTGCCGCTCATATCCAAACGACAAGATGGATTATAACAGATGACGGCGAGCGTTGTCAACTAATAATTTTCGAAACGGGGATGCCGGGGGAAGGTCATGGTTTCGTATTCTTGGGTATTGACAGATCATTTATCATATGATAATCTACGGAATGATTTTGAGAAAAAATCACAATTGCATACTTTGCCGATCGGGTGCGCATAGCGCTTTATAGAGAAGCAGGTGCAAGACCTGCGCTGTCCCGCAGCTGTAATGCAGAGTCAAACCCAACATGCCACTGGGAAACCGGGAAGGCGAGGAAGATGAGGATGCAGAGCCAGAAGAACTGCCCGCTCGGAGCGCTGTTATTATTCCTGCGAGAGACAGGAAGGCGTGGCTTGTGTTTCGTGCGCCTTTTTGCTCTTTAGCAAAGAGGCTTTTTATATGTCTGAGCGAAAGCGATGGAAGGAGGTGGATGGAAGGCGTAGAATGATGGAGCATTACAGGAAGAGATATTATGAGTATTCAGTGTTATGGATGCGAGGAGGCATGAAAGTGAAGAAGTTTTGTATGTTTCTGCTGGCGGCGATGATGATTCTCACCGTCGGCTGCGGAGGCACGGATCAGGCGAAAAACGAGCGCGCAGAGAAGGGCGAGGTCGTGATCTCGGTCGGCAAGTATATGGTAGGCGAGGGCTTCGATCCGACGATGGGATGGGGGCTCTGGGGACCGGATCCGTTCCACAGCGCATTGATGGGACATGATGAAAAGAATCAGCTCATCAAGGAGCTGGCTACAAACGTTGAACGTTCAGAGGACGGGCTGAAATATACCTTTACGATCCGGGATGATGCGAAATTCTCTGACGGTCAGCCGCTGACGGCAGAGGATGTCGTCTTTACCTACGAAACGGCGAAGAAGGCGGCCAGCGCCGTGGATCTGACCGCGATGGAGTCGGTGCGCGCCCTGTCCCCGACGCAGGTGGAGTTCAAGCTGTCACGCCCGTGGTCTGTTTTCCTCGAAACGGCGGCCTCCCTCGGCATTGTGCCGAAGCACGCCTATAAAGAAGGGTATGCGACGGCGCCGGTCGGCAGCGGTCCTTGGAAGGTCGTCTCGTTCCAAAAGGAACAGCAGCTTGTGATGGAGCCGAACGAATATTATTACGGAGAAAAGCCGAAGCTGAAAAAGGTGACGGCGCTGAATCTGGGCGATGATGCTGTGCTTGCAGCAGCGCAGTCCGGACAGGTCGATCTCGTCTTTGCACCGCCCGAATTTGCCAAGGCAAGCGTGCCGAATATGAAATTGGTAGTGATGGACACCATCGACAGCTTCTGCGTCAACATGCCGCAGGAGCCGGAGCATGACGAAAACGGCATGCTGGTCGGCAACAATGTGACGAGCGATCCGGCGATCCGGCAGGCGCTCAATATCGGCATTGACCGCAAGGCGATCATTGAGAACGCGCTCGACGGTTTCGGAAAGCCGACGATGAATTTTGCAGAAGCTCTTTCTTGGGCGAATAACGATTTGCAGGAATCGGACAACCGCGTGGACGAAGCCGTGAAGATTCTTGAGGCTGCGGGCTGGGTGGATACGGACGGCGACGGCATTCGCGAGAAGAACGGGCAGAAGGCGGAATTCGTCATCAATGGCCGTTCCAATGACCTGCAGCGTTACAATACAGCGGTGGCGCTTGCACAGGATGCGAAGAAGCTCGGCATCAACATCATCGCAAAGTCGACGCCATGGTCGGAGGCCCGCAAGATAGCGCGCAACATCCCGACGGTATGGGCGGGCGGCGACTATACGCCGCAAGTGATCTACAATTATTTCCATTCCTCGCAGGTCGGGGTGAATGTCATCAACAACTCTGCCATGTATCGCAACCCGACGGTTGATGTGCATATCGATCGGGCACTTGCCGCTGCGACCGATGAGGAGATGCTGCGCGAGTTCCGTGCGGCACAGTGGGATGGCATGACAGGGCCGAAGGTCGATATCCCCTATCTTTGGATTGCGACGGTTCAGATGCCGTATTTCGTCAACAATCAGCTCGATCTCGGTCAGCTGCGTGCGGGTGAGCGCGGACAGGGCATGGGGATCCTTATAACACTTGACGAATGGCAGTGGAGGAAGTAAATGGATAAGAGAATCTTCTATTTTCTCGGGGGCAATCTGTTTCGGCTTGTGCTCCTCCTCGCTGCGGTGAGCGTCATCAGTTTTATCCTGCTCGCCAATTCGCCCATCGATCCCATCGACGCGTACTTTATCAATAAGGCGGCATCGGCGGAGCAGCATGCGCTCATTGCCTCTTATTGGGGCTTTGACAAGCCGCCGCTCGAACGCTTCCTGCTTTGGGCGGGGAATATTTTGCATGGTGATTTCGGCACATCGTTCATCTATCGCGCCCCTGTACTCGAAGTCATCGGAGAAAAGTTTCGCCTTACGCTTCTCTTGATGATGACGGCGTGGACGTTGTCGGGCGCAATCGGCTTCGTTCTGGGCGTGCTCGCGGGAATGTACCGTGACAGCCGCCTGGACAAGGCAATTCAGGGATTTTCCCTTCTGTGCGTCTCCGTACCGGTCTTCTGGCTCGGGCTTTTGTTCCTCATGATCTTCGCGGTCAAGCTGCAGTGGTTTCCGCTGGCGCTCGCCGCTCCTATTGGAAAATTGCATGAGGAGGTGACGCTGGCCGATCAGATTCATCATCTGATTTTGCCGGCGTTGACGCTCAGCGTCACGGGGATTTCTGCCATCGCGCTGCAGACGCGTGAAAAGATGATCGAGGTGATGGGGACGAACTACATGCTCTTTGCCGAGGCGCGCGGCGAGAATCTTTGGCAGCGCGTGCGGCGGCATGGTCTGCGAAACATTCTGATGCCCGCGATCACCTTGCAGTTTGCTTCCTTCAATGAGCTGTTCGGCGGAGCGATTCTCGCCGAGACGGTGTTCTCCTACCCGGGACTGGGCAGTACGGTCACGATGGCGGGGCTGCGCGGTGATCTTTCGCTGCTGCTCGGCATTGCGATTTTCAGTGCGGTTTTTATCTTTGTTGGCAATCTCATCGCCAACATCCTATATGGGATTGTTGATCCGCAGCTGCGAGAGGGGAGGGGGATGTCATGAACAAGGCGCTTCCCCTCGTGCAAAGCGGTCTGAGTGTCCGTCAGCGCCGACTCATCTTTGCCGTGTTTGCGACCCTGTTCATTTTGGGACTGCTCCTCTGGGGTACAACGATGGATGAGAGTTCCTATGCGGTCGACTTCGGGCAGAAAAATCTTGCGCCGTCCGTCCTTCATCCGTTCGGTACGGACAACATGGGGCGCGACATGTTTCTGCGCTCCGTCAAGGGCATGTCGATCAGTCTGCAGATCGGTTTTGCCGCCGCGTTTTTCAGCTCCTGCATCGCGCTCATCCTCGGAACGTTGTCGGCGGCATTCGGCGGCAAGGTGGATCGCTTCGTTCTTTGGCTCGTCGATCTCTGCATGGGAATTCCGCACATCCTCCTCATCCTCATGATTTCGGTGATGATGGGCGGCGGAATCCTCGGCGTATCCATCGGCGTCATCGTCACGCATTGGCCGCGTTTGACGCGTGTCATCCGTGCGGAAGTCATGCAGCTGCGCTCGCAGCCCTATGTTCTGGCGGCACGGCAGTATGGATATTCGTGGTTCTCCATCGCGCGGCGTCATTTTGTGCCGCATGTCGCGCCGCAATACATCATCGGACTTGTCTTGCTCTTCCCTCACGCGATCATGCATGAGGCGGCAATCAGCTTTCTGGGCTACGGACTGCCGCTCGATATGCCGGCCATCGGCATCATCTTGTCGGAGTCCATGAGCTATCTGGCGCTCGGCATGTGGTGGTTGGCGTTTTTCCCCGGCTTCTTGCTGCTGCTGGTCGTACTGATCTTTGATCGTCTCGGCGAGACGCTGCGCGATATTCTTGATCCGCAGTCTGGACAGAAATAGGAGGCTTTATGGGACAAGAACTTCTCGAAGTAAAGAATCTGTCCGTGTCCTTCCGCATGTATCAGGGTGCGTTGAAGCATACGCTGGTGACAGGGATGCACGGCGTCAATCTGCGTCTGACGACGGGAGAGATCCTTGCCGTCGTCGGCGCAAGCGGTTCCGGCAAGAGCCTTTTGGCGCATGCCGTACTCGGCATACTGCCGTACAATGCCGTGACGAGCGGCGAAATGCGCTACCGCGGAACTGTGCTCGATGCGGCGCGGCAGGAGGAGCTGCGCGGGCGTGAACTGGCGCTGATCCCGCAGTCCGTGACCTATCTCGATCCACTCATGCGCGTCGGCAAGGAGGTCTGCGGGCTCTACGGCGCACCTGCCGATATGGCAGCGACGTTCCGCCGTCTGCATTTGGAGGAGCGGGTGCAGCATCTCTATCCGTTTCAGCTCTCGGGGGGCATGGCGCGGCGCGTCTTGTTCTCGACGGCGGTCATCACAGATGCGGCGCTCATCATCGCAGACGAGCCCACGCCCGGCATGGATGTGAAAAGTGCCGTCGCTGCGCTGCATCTCCTGCGGGAATTGGCGGATGCGGGCAAGGGCGTCCTTCTCATCACGCACGATATTGACCTTGCGGTCGAGGTGGCAGATACGGTTGCCGTCTTCTATGAAGGCAGGACGGTGGATAGCGTTCCTGCCGCCGCATTCCGCGGGGACGGCAGCGCGCTCGCACATCCATACACGCAGGCTCTCTATCATGCGCTGCCGCAGAATGGATTCCGATGCTATACGGCGGACGAGGTGCAGACCATGACGGCGGGGGGTGCATAACGTGCTTGAGGTTAGAAATCTATCCTATCGGTATGGTGCGGATGTGCCTGTCCTGCAGAATATCTCGCTGCAGGTTGCCGCAGGAGAGCGTCTCGCACTCCTCGGCCCGAGCGGACGCGGCAAGAGTACGCTCGCGCTTCTGCTGGCGGGATATCTGCCCCTGCAGGAGGGGGCGATCACCCTGGATGGCGCGCCGCTGCCGCAGGACGGCTACCATCCCATCCAGCTCATCTATCAGCATCCCGAGAAGGCGATGGATCCCCGCTGGAAGGTCGGCGAAAGCCTGCGTGAGGCATGGGATGTACCACAGGTGCTCCTCACGGACATCGGCGCGGCGCCGGACTGGCTCACACGCTGGCCGCACGAATTGTCGGGCGGTCAGCTGCAGCGCCTCTCCATCCTGCGTGCACTCAGTCCGCAGACGCGCGTGCTCATTGCCGACGAGATTACGGCGAGCCTCGATCCGATCACGCAGGCACAGATCTGGTCGGTCATACTGCGCGAGACGGAGAAGAATCACACTATGCTCATCGCCATCACGCACAACGAGGCTCTGGCGGCGCGCATCGCAACCCGTACGGTGCATATTGATGCCCTGCGGGGGTAGGGATTCCTCTGTGCTGCATTTTATATCATCAAGGAGAGTTGTTCTATGAAGAAGAAACTGAAGAAATCTGCTGTGCTTGGCATCCTAATGTCAACTGTGGTTGTGGGGGGGGTGACGCTCATCCGCAGGATACAGATGAGACGGCGGAGTCTTCCGCGCAGACGACCCTTGCGTATGCGACCAAGGACGTTGACGTTGATGAGGCGCTGAAAGACCCGTTCGGCAACGTCGTGACGGAACAGTCCTACTACCGTACGGGCGGAGATGTGAATGTCATTGATCGGGATACCCTCGAAAAGCGTCATTTCAACCAGCTCAGCGATGCGCTGAAGACCGTTCCGGGTGTACTCGTCCGCAAGCCGGGCTACCGCGGAGGGGAGATGGGGATCGAGGACTCGCATAGTGTCCTCAGCATCAACGGTGATGAACGCGTCGTTGTCCTCCTCGATGGACGGCGTGTGGACAACTCGGCTGCCAATGTGCTGAGCGCCTACTCAGAAGACGGTACGAAGGCGATGCTCGACATCAACCAGATCATCAATATGAACGGTGTTGAGCAGATTGAGGTCATCAAAGGACCGGGGGCGTCAATCTATGGATCGGATGCAACGGGCGGCGTCATCAATATCATCACGCGCAAGGGCGGCGAGAAGCCGCAGGGAACTCTGGATATCTCAACGGGGTCATGGAACCGTCGAAATTATAAGTTCAGCTACTCCGGCAGTCTCGATGCGAACCGACTGAAATATTTTGTCTCACTCAGCCGTGAGATGAGCGGAGATGGCAAATACAAGGACGGTCTGAGCGGGAACAGCTATCGCTGGCTCAACACCGGCTACAAGGATGAGGCGGCCAATATCCGCGTTGATTATGACTTTGACAAGACCCACGCGCTCCATGTCGCTCATAATCATATACAGGGAGATGACGATTACCCTCTGACTGCGCCGGATCGCAGATATTTCAATCCGACGGACTGGCATCGTATCCTCACGGATTGGCAGCTGCATAAGAAGAGAGGGGAGACGAATAATCCGGGGTTCCGCAATCTGCGTTACACATGGGCGGCGACAGGGGCATACAATGCCTACAATAAGAACAACAACGATGTGACCTATGTCTTTCATCGTGATGGCGGAATGGAGAGCTTTATCCGCGTCTACAATCAGCATGAGCGCTATTGGGGGGCATTTGGTGCGGGCGACGCACGCGACCCGCACATATCGCCGGATTCGCCTGCGTGGGATGAATGGGTGCGTCAGCATTATGTAGGGCGCAGCAAGAAGCATTGGTTCTACCATATGGAAAACTACGGTCTGCAGCTCCAGCTCGGCAAAGTATACGGCAAGCACAACCTGCTGACAACATGGACGTATGACCGTTCGAAGTTTGACAATCATGACCTCGATGACGGGAAGGTGTCGCGTATGGCACGCTCGTCCATCAACAGCTATCTGCAGGATAAGATCTTCGTCTCGGATAAATTCGAGATTACGCCATCTCTGCGCTATGCGCGCTATACGGATGCCAGTGAGGTGGATGGGGACGGAGTACACAAGAACAGCGGCCAGACTCGCGGTGTGTTTACGCCGTCGCTTCAGATGCAGTATGCTTTTGAGAAGGGGACGAGTGCCTACCTCGGCTATACGCGTGTACATCGCCCGCTGCGCCCGAAGGACTATACCTCAACCTATGAAGACCCGCATGGAGACGAGCAGTTTTCAAAGCTGAAGGATGAGCGCGGAGATGTTTGGACGATGGGGCTGCGCCATGATTTCTCGAAGAAGACCTCTGCTGCTGTCCACTATGACTATACATGGATGAGCAATGCTGTCGTCGGCTATAACGTGCTCGATCCGGACAATCCGAATCGTTCGTTCTATCGTGCGGTCAATGCGCACGAGCTGAAGAAGTCCTTCAACCTGACGCTGCAGCACAAATTCGATAGGCATCTGACAGTCAGTGCGGACTATTTCCATGCGTATGACCGCTATTCGGCAAAGGACGGCATGACGTTCGATCCTGATCTGAGTCTGGCGGACGGTAATGTCAACTCTGTCATTAATGAGCTGCGTCCCGCGAATGTCTACAAGTTCGACGTCGCGTATGACAATAGACGTCTCAACACGTCGCTGTCGGGAACGTGGTACACAGGGATGAATACGGCGGTGTTCAGTGCAGCGCGCAGGATGATCCTGGACTTTAATATCAACTACAAACTGCATCAGGACATGACGATCTATGCATCGATAGAAAATCTGACGAATACGGCGTATGAGACAGTCGGCTCGGACTACTACGGCCCCGCTGCCTTCCCAGAGCTGGGACGCGCATTTATGATCGGCGCGAAGTATACGTTCTGATTTTCGGACAGCAAGAATGGCAAGATGGCCGATTGGGTCACTTGCCATTTTTGAGGTGATGATGCTATGAAGAAGATGGTATTCTTTTTGCTGCTGCTCCTCTTTGTCCTGCTGTTTCCGTTTCTGTTCTCTGATGAGGGGATGCCGCTTTCGGTACTTTCCGATACGTTTGCAGAGACAGATACGGCGCATTATCCTGTCATCATTGACACCTACGATGCGGCTGGTGCGCCGATGCAGACGACCTTTACCCATCCGCCTGCCCGCATCATCGTGGACGAGGTGAATGCGCTGGAGACACTGCTGATTCTTGGGCAGGGTGAGCGGATTGTCGGGGCGGCGCTGAACACTTCGGGCGTGTCCTATGCACGTCTGCAGCGGGAATACCCGGAGGAGTTCGCTAAGGTTGCGCCCGTGATTCAGAACACAATCGGGCGTGAGCAGGCTGTTGCACTGCAGCCGGATTTCATCCTTGCGTGGAAGGCTTCCTTTGCTCCGCGCTGGTACGGGAGTACGGCATGGTGGCAGGAGCGCGGTGTCAATACCTATGTGATTGCCACGGCGAATCATGTACTGAAAGATGCAACGATTGAGGATGAGTGCAGATTCATTGATGATATGGGGCGCATCTTCGATCGGAAGGAACAGACGGATGCATTGGTGCGCGAGATTCATGCAGAACTGCGTGTAGATGAGGAGACGATGCGCGGCAGAGAGCAGCAGACCGTTTTGGTCGTTGAAGTGGGGGAGGGGGATATCCTCAACTATGATGAGGGCTGGGTGGTCGGAGATATGGTGCGCCGTCTGGGCGGGCGTATTCCCCTGACAAGCAAGTATATCGGAGAGGAGGAACTGCTTTCCTGCGATCCGGATGTCATTTTTGTTGCATACAATGATGCCTATGGAAAACGGTTTGCGGAGCATTTCTTTGCATCGGTGCGGTTCAACTCTCTGCGTGCCGTGCAGCATGGGCGTATTTACTTTGTGCCCGTGGAATATGTCTATACACCCGCATTTAAGACCCTCGACGGCATCCGTGCGATTCGGCGGGGGCTGTATCCGGACGAATGATGCACGGCATTTGAAATGGCTTTCTAAAAAAGAAAGCCGAAAAAGCCCTCCTGTTGCAGGATAAAATCTGCGGCAGGAGGGCTTTGTAGTTTCGTCTTTTGCTGAAGGAGAATTATCCGCGGTTGCGCCGTGCAAGGATGCGGATGACCTTTGCGCCCGTGCTCTTGATCTTGCGAATGGGTGCGACGCGCGTCGTGGTCTTGGGACGGATCTCGGACGGTGCACGAAAGTCTCCACGCCGCAGATGCGTGCTCTTTGTCTTATCGGGCTGAAACAGTCTGCGCATCGCATGCGCGATGGGGTCGAGTGTCGCATCCTCTGCACAGAGGTAAATGTCGAGCGAAACGTGGCGCAGATCGGGATGGATGTGGAGTGCGAGATGTCCGTCCGGCAGTACAGCCATGAGTGTGATGTGACCGTTCTCCTGTATGTCTGTGACCATCTGCATGGGGACGAGGTTCAGCGCTGAGAGCGATTCGGAAACGCTGGCGCGCAGTGCCGTCTCATCGCCGTACTTGCCGGCTCTGCAGTTGAAAAAGTCCACTGCCAGCAACCTTGATTGAATGTTCATCGCCGCCCGTCTCCTTCACTGATTAGTTCAATATGATTTTATTATAGAGGAAAGAGCATCGCCCGTCAAGGGAAATGGTCGAATCGTCCTAATCGGGAAACACTAGGGGAGCCCTCAGGTTTTTGCAATAAAATCTCATGGAAAAAACGAGCCGCTTATGTTATACTGATTCTGCGCGTCTGCGCGCATGGATTTATTGATACGAATGCATCTCGTCTGATGGAAGGAGACTCCTTTTACAATGTTTGGTCTTTTTGGTGGACACGATATGGGGATTGACCTCGGTACGGCAAATACACTGGTGCACGTCAAAGGACGCGGGATTGTGCTGCGCGAGCCGTCTGTTGTCGCGATTAAGAGCGACTCAGGCGATGTGCTCGCGGTGGGCGAGGAGGCAAAGCAGATGATCGGGCGCACGCCCGGCAATATCGTTGCCATCCGTCCGATGAAGGATGGCGTGATTGCAGACTTCGACGTGACGCAGGCGATGCTCAAGTACTTCATCCGTAAGGCGATGCGCTCGAAGTCGTTCGTGCGTCCGCGCGTCGTAGTCGGTGTGCCGTCGGGGGTGACGGAGGTAGAAAAGCGCGCTGTTATCGACGCAGCCCAGCAGGCGGGTGCGCGTGAGGCGTATTTGATCGAGGAGCCGATGGCGGCCGCGATTGGTGCGGGGCTTCCTGTGGAGGAGGCAACGGGCAGCATGGTCGTCGATATCGGCGGCGGCACAACGGAGATCGCAGTCATCTCGCTCGGCGGCATTGTGACAAGCCGCTCCATCCGTATCGGCGGCGATGAGATGGACTCCTCCATTGTGCAGTACATCAAGCGTATGTATAATCTCATGATCGGTGAGCGCACGGCAGAGGAGATCAAGATTGCGATCGGCACGGCGATTGTCACGCCGGATACGGATCGGACGATGGACATCCGCGGGCGCGATCTCGTGAGCGGCCTGCCGAAGACGCTGACCATTCATGCGAAGGAGATCCGCGAGGCGCTGAATGAGCCCATCTACAAGATCATCGACGCCGTAAAGGGGACTCTTGAGAAGACGCCGCCGGAGCTGGCTGCGGATGTCATGGATCACGGCATCATGATGACGGGCGGCGGCGCCCTGCTCATGAATCTCGATAAGCTGCTCTCACATGAGACCGGCATGCCCGTCCTTGTCTCGGAGGATGCGCTCTCCTGTGTCGGTGAGGGAACGGGGCGTACGCTCGAGAACATCGGGCTGCTCAAGAGTGTCGTCATGTCCTCGAAGAAACTGAAACAATGATTGACCGCATCGGACGGGCGAGGCAGGCAGGACATAAGATCTGGGCGCTGCTCTTCGTCCTGCTTGCACTGTTTTGTGTGATCTTCTTTGCCGCACGCGGCAGATTTCAGGCATCTGCTGCGACGAGTACGGTGGGGACGGTGCTGGCACCGTTCGAGATGGCGTTTTCCTATGGCGGGCAGCAGATTCAGTATATCATGTCGAATCTCTGGGAGATCGCGACGGTACATGAGCAGAATAAGATGCTCAAAAATGAGGTTGAGCAGCTGCGTCAGCAAAATACGATGGCGGAGGAGTATGCGGCGGAGAATGTGCGTCTGCGCGAGCTCCTTGCGTACAAGCAGTCGGCGCATCAGTTCGACCTTCTTGCTGCGCGTGTCATCGGCCGTGATGCGGCGCTCTGGACGAGTACGATTGTTGTGGATCGCGGCGCAAAGGATGGGGTACGCGAGAATATGCCCGTCGTCACGGGCAAGGGCCTCGTGGGACATGTGACGGAGGTCGGTCCCGTTTCGTCCAAGGTGCAGCTCATCCTCGATGTGCGCTCCTCAGTCGGTACACTGATCCAGCGCTCGGAGTCGCGTGTGACGGGGCTGGTCACGGGAACGATGGAGAATCCCTATATGCCCCAGATGGTCAATATTCCACGCAACGCGGATGTTGAGGACGGCGATGCGATTGTTACCTCCGGATTCGGCGGTATCTATCCGAAGGGGATTTCTGTTGGACGTGTCGCATCGCAGCGCAGCGACGACAGCGGCCTGTTGAAGATTGCTGTCATCGAGACGGCGGTGGACTTTCAGCGGCTCGAGGATGTTGCGATCATCACGGCATCGCGTGAGGCACCGCCCGAGCCTGTACAGGCACTCCCTCTCAGTCCGGGCGCAGCAGCAGCGGCGCAGATCTCTGCGGCACAGACGAAGGCGGCGCAGCCGTGAAGAAATACCGTTACTTTATCCTGTTCTTCCTTCTTCTCTTTGTTCTGCAGTTCTCCTTCTTGCCGCTCATTGCGGTCTATGGCGTGGTGCCGGATCTGCTCGTGCTGGCGACGGTATCCTATGCCTTCCTGCGCGGCAGCGCGTGGGGCGCGATGGTCGGCTTTGCGCTCGGGCTACTGCAGGATCTCAGCACCGGCTCATTCTTTGGACTGCACGCCTTCTCGCTGACGCTGATCGGCCTCTTTTTCGGGCGGTTCTCCGACCGCGTGTTTAAGGAGCAGTTCTTCCTGCCGATTACCGCATCGGTGACGGCGACGCTCGCCAAGTATCTGGTCTCGGCGTTCATCGTATATCTGCTCGGTTATCATTTCAATCCGCTGCTGCACATGGGGCGCGTACTGCTGATCCTGCTCGTGTTCCAGTTGATTTTTGCCTATCCGGTTCACTGGGCGACGTTCCATCTGGATAAGCGCGCACGAGCGCCGGAGCGCTAGTCTCGGACTTTTTCCCGGAGTGTAATTGTGAACGAAAATGAAGATTTTAGCGGACGATTGCAATTTTTGAGTGCGGTGATTGTCCTCATCATTGCCGTGCTTATCGGCCGCGCGGGATATCTCCAAGTCTATGACGGCGAGCTCTATGCGCGTCTCGCCGAGGGCAACCGTATCCGCATCATTCCTGCAGAGGCGGCTCGCGGTACATTCTACGACCGCAACGGAGAACTGCTCGTGACGAACCGTCCCGGCTTTACTGTCTCCCTGCTGCCGCTGACGGAGCCCGTCTCCCCCGATGTGATTGCGCGTGTGTCAAAGCTCATCAATGTGCCTGTGGCGGAGATTCAGAAAAAGATTGATGCGCACGTCGGATTCGACCCCATTCGTATTAAGAATGATGTCCTGCCGGATATTGTTACCATCATTGAGGAGCAGAAGGACGACTATCCGGGGGTCGTCATTGAAGTGCTGCCCATCCGTGACTACATCTACGGAGAGTACGCAGCGCATGTATTTGGCTATGTGAGCGAGATCAACGAAGAGGAGTTGGAGCGGCGCAAGGGCGAGGGCTACAAGTCGGGCTACATCATCGGTAAGTTTGGTCTGGAGCGTATCTATGACAAAGAGGTGCGCGGCATCAACGGCGGCGACCAGGTGGAGGTGGATGTCTCCGGCCGCCCCGTTCAGATCCTCGGCCGCCAGTCCCCTGTGCCGGGCAACGATCTTGTGCTGACGATTGATAAGCACATTCAGGAGGCGGCGGAGCGCGCCGTGGACGAGCAGCTCGCCGTTGTTCATGCCAATGCGGCGGCTGCAGTGGTGATGAATCCCCAGACGGGTGAGGTGCTGGCGATGGTCAGCCGCCCTGCATTTAACCCAAATCTCTTTGCGGGCGGTATCTCTACGCAGAACTGGAACGTACTGAACAACAATCCCTTTCATCCAATGGACAATAAGGCAATCACGGGCGAGTATCCGCCCGGATCGACGTTTAAGATTGTGACGGGGACGGCGGCGCTTGCCGAGCACAAGGTGACGCCGCAGGAAAAAATATTTGATGCCGGTCATCACTGGATCATTCCAAAGACGAATGCGGGCGGCGAGGCACTGGGCTGGATCAACTTCCAAGAGGCGATGGCGCACTCGGACAATGTGTATTTCTATGAGATGGGCAACCGTCTCGGTGTTGATACCATTGAACGCTATGCGCGGATGTTCGGGCTGGGCACGCGTACGGGCATCGACCTGCCGTACGAGGCAGAGGGTCTTGTGCCGAACCGTAAATATAAGGAAGATAACTACGAGGACGGTGCATGGTATCTCTCGGAGACATTCGATGCGGCCATCGGGCAGGGATTCAATCTCGTAACCCCGCTGCAGGCGGCGATGGTCATGGGGGAGATTGCTGCCGGAGGAAAACGCTATCAGCCCCATCTCGTCCAGCGCATTGTGGACGTGAATGGGAATACGGTGCGTGAGGTTCAGCCCAAGCTCCTCTCGGAGCTGGAGGTCAGCTCCTCCGTTATCCGCAGTGTGCAGGAGGGACTGCACGAGGTGACGAAGATCGGTACGGCGGCCGGCGTGTTCGCGGGATTCCCCATCGACATCGCGGGCAAGACGGGGACGGCGGAGAACTCGCATGGGCGCGACCACGGCTGGTTCGTTGCCTATGGGCCGTTTGTAAATCCGAATATCGTGGTGGCGGTCATCGTAGAACAGGGCGGATTCGGCTCGATGTCGGCAGTGCCGATCGGGCGCAGAATCATGGAGGCGGCGTTCCGCCTCGATATCGCGCAGCCGCCTGCAGGGAGCAAGTGAGGGACGGAAATGACTGAGGAAAAGATCAAAATCAAAGGGGAAAACGGCGGGCTGATGCTCGCATTTCCCGCAGATATGGCATTCTCCGAGATCGTGGAGGAACTGTCGGATAAGCTGGATGCCGGTTCTGGATTTTTCCTGCGCGGGACGCTCGTGCGTGTGCCGCGCGACCGCTTCTCTAAGGAGGAGCTGGACGAACTCCAGGAGTTGTTTCGCACGCATGGTCTGATCTGCCGCTTGGCAAAGCCCGTGCCGGCAGTACCGCTCACGCCACTGCCGGGGGGCGATGGCACCGCTGAGGCCCGTTCTGTTCCTGTGCCGCAGGAGGTGCAGGAGGATGCACCGGAGCTGCAGCGTATGCTCGTCATCGATAAGACGCTGCGCGGCGGGCAGGCGATTGAGACAGAGGGCTCCGTCATCGTCTTTGGCAATGTCAATCCCGGTGCACAGATTACAGCGGGCGGCAGCGTCGATATCCGCGGCACTTGTCGCGGGGTGGTGCACGCGGGGGCAGCAGGAGATTCGACAGCGTTCATCATCGCAGATCATCTGATGCCGACCCAGATCCGCATCGCGAACTATGTTGCCCGCTCGCCGGATGAGCCTGAGGATTCCGGCAAGGCAGAGCGTGCCTATGTGAAAGATGGACAGATTGTCATTGAGCCAATAGAGAGGTAGGACAGAGTATGAGTGAGATCTATGTGGTGACATCGGGCAAGGGGGGCGTCGGCAAGACGACGACGACGGCGAACATCGGCGTCGGCTTTGCTATGCGCGGCAAGAGCGTTGTCCTCATTGATACGGATACGGGACTGCGCAACCTCGACCTCCTGCTCGGGCTGGAGAACCGTATCATGTACGATCTGGTCGATGTAACATCAGGGCGTATCCCGTATAAGAAGGCGCTTGTCCGCCATAAGAAATACGACTCTCTTTTCCTCCTGCCGACCTCGCAGGTCAAGGATAAGAGTGCGGTCAATCCAGAGGAACTTGCACTCCTATGCGAGGAGCTGCGCCGCTCCTATGATGTTATCATCATTGACTGCCCCGCAGGCATCGAGCAGGGGTTCAAGACGGCGATTGCCGCCGCTGATACGGCGATCGTCGTAACGATGCCGGAGATCTCAGCTGTGCGTGATGCGGACAAGATCATCGGAGAGCTCGGCCGTGCGGACAAGAATGATATCCGTCTCGTTGTGAACCGTATTCGCCCGAAGATGATTGAAAAGGGCGATATGCTGGATATGGACGACATCGACGAGATCCTCTCGGTCGGCTGTATCGGTCAGATTCCCGATGATGAGATGGTCGTGACGAGCACGAACCGCGGCGAACCCTGCGTAACGATGAAGGATTCCCCCGCGGGGCAAGCGTACCTTGATGTGGTCGGCCGTCTATGCGGCGAGGATATTCCCTTCCGCGAATTCGCGAAGGAGAGTCTCTGGGAGACGATCAAAGGCAAACTCTTTGGGAAGAAATAAGGAGGTGTTGGCGTGATTGAGACACTGAAGAGGCTTCTCGGCAAGAAGGAAAATTCCGGCGATGTTGCGCGCCGCCGCCTCCAGCTGGTCATCATCAACGACCGTGCGAATGTCTCTCCGGAGATTATGGACAACATGCGTGCGGAAATCGTACAGGTGATTTCAAAATATATGTATATCGACACACGAGAGATGGAGTTCGCTCTCGAGAACGAGAATGACACGATGGCACTCGTTGTCAATATCCCCGTGGTCAGCGTCCAGCACGGCGGCGTGCCCGCCCACAGGCGATGATTTTATCCAAACGGCTTCTGCGCCGCACGGATCTGGCGCTGATTGCGGCGGCAGCGGCCATCGTCATCATGAGCCTCGTCATCATCGGCAGTGCGACCCATGTCAATACGCCGAGCGAGGAACGCTATTGGTTCGTTCAGCGGCAGGGCATCTCTATCCTCGTGGATATTGCGCTGGCGGCGTTCTTGATGAATTTTGATTACAAGATTCTGCAGCGGTATGGCAACCATTTCTATGTATTCAATCTGATTTTGCTTCTGCTTGTTATGTTGGTCGGTCAGACGGCGCTCGGTGCGCAGCGGTGGATTGCACTCGGTCCGATCAGCATTCAGCCCTCGGAGTTCTCAAAGCTCATCATGATTGTTGCACTCGCAGCGATGCTCGAGAAGCGCGGCGGCAGAATTCAGACACTCACCGACCTCGCACCGATTGCTGCCTACGTGGGCGTGCCGTTTCTGCTCGTGCTCAAACAGCCCGATCTCGGAACGTCGCTGGTTTTTCTGGCGATCTTCTTCGGTATGGTGTTTATCGCGGGGGTTCGGCTGCGTCTTCTGTTCGGCATCCTCGGCACGGGACTTGCGGCTTTGCCTGTCCTCTGGCATTTCCTGAAGGACTATCAGAAAATGCGCATCATGGTGTTCATGGATCCGAATGTTGATCCGCTCGGTGCTGGCTATCATATCATCCAGTCAAAAATCGCCATCGGCTCGGGGATGCTTTTTGGCAAAGGCCTGTTCGGCGGGACACAGAGCCAGCTGAACTTCCTGCCGGAGAATCATACGGACTTTATCTTCTCCGTGGTGGGCGAGGAACTGGGGTTCGTCGGATGCGCCGTGCTGCTCCTGCTCTATCTCGTCATCCTTTGGCGCGGCATCCGTATCGCGCAGGATGCGAGTGATCTGTTCGGACGGCTGCTGGCGGTCGGCATCACCTCGATGATTGCCTTTCATGTGCTGGTCAATGTCGGTATGACCATGGGCATCATGCCCGTCACGGGCATCCCGCTGCCGCTGATGAGCTATGGAGTCAGCTCGCTCACGACCAATGTCATGGCGATCGCTATTTTGCTGAATATCCAGCTCAGACGCCAGAAACTGTTGTTTTAGAAGTGTATTTGCGAGGCTGTTCACGCGGCAGCCTCTTTTATTTTTGGAGGGGAATACGAAACCATGGTGCAGCTCGATCACAGTATCCTGCAGTCGGTACTGAAACCTGCGCGCTATACGGGGGGCGAGTGGAACGCCGTCCGCAAGGACTGGGCATTCGTACGGTGCAGATTTGCACTTGCGCTGCCGGATGTGTATGAGGTCGGGATGAGCAATCTCGGACTTGCTATTCTCTACGAGATCTTGAATCGCCGCACGGATATCCTTGCGGAGCGGGTCTATGCACCGTGGGTGGACATGGAGGAGCAGATGCGCGCACGCGAGATTCCTCTCTTTTCGCTTGAGTCGCGTAGGGAGATCTCCTCGTTTGATTTTCTCGGCTTCTCACTCCAGTACGAGATGATTTATTCCAACGTGCTCAATATGCTTGATCTCGCAGGAATCCCGCTCTATGCGCGTGCGCGCGGCGCAGATATGCCCTTCATCGTCGGGGGCGGGCCGTGCGTCTATAATGTTGAGCCGATCGCGGACTTCTTCGACTTCTTCGTCATCGGAGAGGGGGAAGAGGTCATCCTCGAACTCTGTGATGTCTTCATTGCATGGGATGCGGCGGGCAGACCGGGGGGCCGCGCAGAATTCCTCACGCGTCTGCTTGACATCAACGGCATCTATGTGCCGTCGTTCTACGAACCTGTCTATGATGCAGCAGGAAATTTCCTCGAAATACGCCCGCTGCATCCTGCGGCACGTCCTGTCATCTATAAGCGCGTCGTGCGGGATATGGATGCGGTCATGTCCGTGGAGCATCCGATCGTTCCCTATATGGACATCGTGCACAACCGCATGATGATGGAACTCTTCCGCGGCTGCTCACGCGGCTGCCGGTTCTGTCAGGCGGGGATTGCCTATCGTCCCGCGCGTGAGCGCACAGAGGAGCGCCTGCGGCATATGGCGCACGGACTTGTGGAGAGCACGGGGTATGACGAGATGAGTCTGACCTCGCTCTCTTCGGCGGACTATTCCTGTCTGGGGCGTCTCGTCGATGATCTCATGGCGGACTATGCGGGGGAGAAACTCAGCTTCTCCCTGCCATCTTTGCGCATCGACAGCTTTTCGATTGAGCTGGCGCATCGGATGCAGCAGGTGCGCAAGTCGGGACTGACCTTCGCCCCTGAGGCAGGGACGCAGCGCCTGCGCGATGTCATCAACAAGGGCGTGACGGAGGAGAATCTGCTCACGGCGTGCGGTGCGGCATTCCGTCATGGGTGGAAGCAGGTGAAACTCTACTTTATGATGGGGCTGCCAACGGAGACGGACGAGGATATCATCGGCATCGCTCAACTTGCGAAAAAGGTCGTTGATCTCTATACAGAGATACGCGGACGACGCGGCTGCAAGGTGACGGTCTCGGTCTCCTGCTTTGTGCCGAAACCCTACACGCCGTTCCAGTGGTTCGGACAGCTGCCGATTGCAGAGTTTCAGCGGCGGCAGCAGCTACTCAAAGAGCATATCACTGATCGCTCGATCACGTTCCACTATCACGATGCGCGTCTCTCGGTCATCGAGGGTGTTTTTGCGCGCGGTGACCGCCGTCTCGCTCCCGCTCTCTATGAGGCGTGGAAAAATGGAGCAAAATTTGACGGCTGGTCGGATCTTTTTGACGACAGCCGATATTTCGCCGCATTTGAGACCTGTGGTGTTGACTGGGCATATTACAGCCGCCGCACACGCACCCTCGGTGAACCGCTGCCGTGGGCGCATACCTCACCCGGTGTGCTCGAGCGCTTCCTGCGTACGGAGTGGCAGAAGGCGCTGGCGGCATCTTTGACAGCAGACTGCCGGCGCACACACTGCACGGGCTGCGGGATCTGTCCCGCGCTCGGGGTAGACATCATTGACTATGCAAAGGATGAGCAGCCGCGTACGGCAGCACCGCATGATACTGCTGTGTCTGCCGCTGTGGAGACGGGGGTGAAGAGTCTCCCCATGGAGCGTGCGTTGACGCTCTATCGGGGGCTCATCACGAAGGGGGAGGAGCTGCGCTATGTCTCCCATCTCGACTATGCGAATCTCTTTGTGCGTGCATGCAAGCGGGCGCGTCTGCCGATGGCGTATTCGGAGGGCTTCAACCCGCACATGAAGGTGTCGTTTGCCTCCGCACTCTCGCTCGGGGCGGCAAGCGATGCCGAGTATGTGGATTTCGAGATGACGGAGCCGCTCCCGCCGCAGGAGGTGATGGTGCGTCTGCAGAAGCATCTCCCGCAGGGGGCGCAGATGGTGCGCCTGCGTCTGCTCGAGGGCAGACATCGGGCACTGATGGCGGACGTGGATGAGGCGCGTTACCGTATTACCGTGCCCTATACGGGTGAATTTGCCCCTGTTTGCGAGAGCGTGCGCCGCTACAATGTCGCAGAGAGTGCCGTGTGGCATCGTGTGACCCCAAAGAAGAACCGCATGATTGAGACGAAGGAGTACTTAAAAACGCCCGTCTCCGTACAGGCGGAAAACGGGCGTTTGTTGTTCTGGATGAATCTGACCGTCACCCCCGCAGGGAGTGTCAAGCCGGCCGAGATCCTCGGCGTCATGGTGCAGGACTTTGCACTGCCGATCGATCCCTCCGAGGCGTATGTGACGCGTATCGGGCTGTTTGCAGACGGGGCGGCGCTCATTGATCGCTAGGGCAGCACGGACTGCTTCGGACGCAGGATGAGTGCCTGCATTTTGGCGTCCTCTGCCGTGCGCGCGTCGATGAGTCCCTGTGCCTCCATCGCATCGAGGACAATGGCCTGACGCTTCTTCGCTGCGATGAAATCGACGAAGGGGGAGAGCGTCGAGGGGGCATTTGGAATGCCTGCAAGCATGGATGCCTCTGGCAGATCAAGTGCGGCGGGTGGCTTGCCGTAGTAGCCCTCTGATGCGGCCTGTACGCCGTAGAATCCTGCGCCGTAGTAGACGACGTTCAGATACATCGTGAGGATTTCTTCCTTGGTATAGGCAATCTCAATGGCGAGGGCAAGCAGAAGCTCCTCCGCCTTACGTGTGAAGGTCTGCTCGTTGTCGAGAAAAAGATTTTTTACGAGCTGCTGGGTGATGGTGCTTGCACCTTCCTCGATGCGTCCATGCTGGATATTGACGAGGGCTGCGCGGACAATGCCCGTCAGATCAATGCCGTGATGCTCGTAGAACCGTCTGTCTTCGACGGCAACGATGGCGTGCTTCAGTGCGGGCGAGATTGCTGCGGGTGCAGCAGTGTCCATCCTGCTCAGCCGCGCGTCGACGGCACGCTGGATGAAGATGACGCGCGCGAGTTGCTCGGCAGGATCCGGCTGATGGATCTCATGGAGCTGATTGGCGGGCGGCTGGTACTCGGCCGCGGGCAGGAGCATACCGAGTCCCTGCCACAGGTGCGGGAGAAAGAAGAATACGATCGCGCCAGCGAGCAGCAGAATGAGCACACCAGCGCGCAGAAAACGCCCCTGACGGGGTGTTTTTTTTGTGCGTGCCGTGCGCTTTCCTGTACTCGCTCTGCGGCGTTTCCTCCTCTTCGGCGGGGGATCCTGCACGATCTCGTTCATGAGGCACCGCCTTCAAAATACATGGCGCGCATACGGTCGCGCATCTCGGTGAGGTTGGACGGGAGCAGACGGATGTTGTAGCCGATGAATACGGGGGAGGTGGCGAAGCGCGGCAGAATCTTGACAAAGATATCCGCGCCGTCGTGGTAGAAAAAGATATTATAGCTGTCCAGGCGGCGGCGGAGAAAGTCCACAGCAATCTGGATAAAGTCCGCGATGGTATCCGTAGCACCTGTGTTCTGCGGTATGACATTCAGTTCCCAGAACCCGACACGCGGGCGCGTGGAGATGTTCAGCGTAACGCCGTTCCGCGCCGCGACCGTCAGACCGTCGAACTCGCTGCGGTGAAAGGCCAGCTCCTGCCGGAACGCCGGAAACCCGACGAGCTGCATGTGCGGGTGACGCTGCGTGCCGCCAGAGTACGGCCCGTAGTTTTTGAAGAAGAGAACAGAGTCGTACTTTCCGCTCGCACGCATGCGCGCCCAGTGCGCCATGCCGAATGCGATAAGGCGGCGCATGTGCGTGCGCGTGTAGTCGGGTATATCGGCGTCGCAGTCGCGCCCCTCGATGAGGACGAACTGATCCGCCTCCTCGATGACATTATATTTATTCTTGAGCAGGATGATATCGCCGTCTGCTGCAATAATATCCGTCAGCTGATCCGTCGCGCAGAACGGGCAGGCGTTATCCGTGTGGATGATGTTCTCGGGCTTCTGCCGTCCGAGTTCCGTATTGAAATGGGCGAGGTTGATATCCATTGAGGCACTCCGAATTTCCTTTGTGATGGGTCTGATTTATTTATTATATATCAACAGGGTCGATTTCTGTACCCATTCCTAAAATATTTTGCGCAGGATACACGATTCACCGCCGTGTTCATGCTATAATGGGGGACATTGAGAAGCGATGGAAGGAGCATCTATGAGGATCGATCTTGTGACGCTGTTCCCCGAAATGTTTGCGGGGGTTTTCGGCAGCAGCATCATCGGGCGTGCGGCAGCACGCGGCATCGTGGATATTTGCTGCACGAACTTCCGCGACTATGCGGCGGATAAGCATCATCATGTGGATGATACGCCGTGCGGCGGCGGTGCAGGCATGGTGCTCAAACCAGAACCGATCTACGCCGCTGTGCGCGATATCTATGCGCAGACCGCATCCTATGCGGCGCGCCGCTGTACTATCATCTTCGATCCGGCAGGCGAGGTGTTTACACAGAATACAGCGAAGGAGTTTGCCTCCTATGAGCAGCTCGTACTCATCTGCGGCCATTACGAGGGCTTTGATGCGCGCATTTATGCGCTCGCCGACCGTCTCATCTCGGTCGGCGACTTTGTGCTGACGGGCGGTGAGATCCCTGCGATGCTCGTGGTGGATGCGACAGCACGGATGCTGCCGGGCGTGCTCGGCGACGATACCTCTGCGCCGACGGACTCCTTTTTCGACGGGCTGCTCGGCTATCCGCAGTATACACGCCCACGCAACTTCGAGGGGCAGACCGTCCCGGATGTTCTTCTCTCGGGCAACCATGCGGAGATTGCACGGTGGCGGCGGGAGCAGTCGCTTCTTACCACACTCAGATATCGTCCGGAGCTGCTGGACTGTGCGCCGCTGACACCTGCGGATCATATTTTTTTGGAGAAACAGAAAAGAAGTTGATATAAAAACTATTTTTGCGTGAATGTTGGGGAAATGATATAATGAAAAAATATATCATCTAAATGTAAATGCCAATTTTTTGATCAGACAGGGGGCTGTACTGTGACGCAGTTTGACAAGCGCAATTTATCCATGGTGATGGATTTTTATGAGATGACGATGTCCTACGGATATTTCTGCAAGGGCGGCGATGATGTGCGCGTTGCCTTCGATGTCTTTTTCCGTGCTGTTCCGGATAAGGGCGGCTTTGCTGTGTTTGCAGGACTGGAGCACGTCATCGAGTTCGTGGAGAACCTCTCGTTCTCGGAGGAGGACATCGCCTATTTCCGTGCGCAGCATCTGTTCTCCGAAGAGTTCCTTACGTTCCTGCGCGGCTTCCGATTCCGCGGCGATATCTACGCTGTACCGGAGGGGACGATCATCTATCCGGATGAGCCGCTGATGACGATTGTCGCGCCGTCCATTGATGCGCAGCTTATCGAGACGGCGGTGCTTGCGCAGATCAACCATCAGTCTCTGATTGCGACGAAGGCGGCACGCATCGTACGGGCGGCAGAAGGACGGCGTGTTTCGGACTTCGGCGCGCGGCGTGCGCATAACATGGATGCAGCGACCTATGGCGCACGGGCAGCGTACATCGGCGGTGTCGATATGACGGCGACGGTCTCGGCAGGGCAGCAGTTCGGCATCCCCATCTCTGGAACGATGGCACATAGCTGGGTCATGTTTTTCGAGGACGAGTATACGGCATTTCGGAACTATGCGGAGATCTATCCGCAGGCGGCCGTCCTCCTCGTGGATACCTACGATGTCCTGCATACGGGCATCCCGAACGCCATCCGTACGGCGCACGAAGTGCTCGAGCCGCAGGGCTGCCGACTCGCGGGCGTACGCATCGACTCGGGCGATCTTGCCTACCTCTCCAAACGCGTGCGCGTCATGCTGGACGAGGCGGGGCTGACGGACTGCAAAATCATTTTGTCGAACAGTCTCGATGAGTTTACCATCTCATCGCTGCTCCTGCAGGGCGCGTATGTGGACGGTTTCGGCGTGGGCGAGCGGCTGATTACGGCGAAATCTGACCCCGTTTTTGGTGCGGTCTACAAGCTGGTTGCGGTGGAAAAGGATGGTGTGTTCCTGCCGCGTGTTAAGATGTCCGAGAACGTGGAGAAACTCACGAATCCGGGGCGGAAGGATCTCTACCGCATCTATGATGAGCATGGCAGCGCGGTGGCGGATATGATTGCCCTCTACGGCGAGCAGGTTGATCTCGCGCATCCATTCCGCTATGTTGATCCGGGAAAGCCGTGGAAGAATCGCTTCTTTGAGGGCTGCTCCGCAGTGCCTCTGCGTCGTCTCTATGTCAAGGACGGCAAACGCGTGGAGAAACTGCCGCGGCTTGATGAGATCCGCGCCCATGTGCGCCGCCAGCTGACAGCGGAGATTTGGCAGGAGGAACAGCGCTTTGAGAATCCGCATCGTCACTATCTCGATATGACGCCCGCCTACTACGAGCTGAAGATGGGGCTGCTCGACGAGGTGCGTGGAAAGCATCGCTAGGACATATAGATGATTACAGGAAAAACAAGGCTGCTGGGGGTCATCGGCGCCCCCATCGGACACAGTCTGTCGCCGGTCATCCAGAATGCAGCGTTGCACGCGGCAGGTCTGGACTATGTCTATGCAGCACTGCCCGTACGCCCCGATGCACTCGCTTCCGCCGTGCATGGCCTACGGGATGCAGGGATCGCAGGGTTCAATGTGACGATTCCGTTCAAGACGGAGATCCTGCCGTTGATGGATGTGCTGAGCGAGGATGCACGGCGTATCGGAGCGGTCAATACCGTTGTTGTGCGCGAGGACGGTAAACTCGCGGGATACAATACGGATGCGGCAGGATTCCTCGCGGGCTTCACGGAGCACGGCATCACGCCTGCAGGGAAACGCGCCGTGCTCATCGGTGCGGGCGGTGCGGCACGGGCTGCACTCTGGGGCCTTCTGCGGAGCAGTGTGTCTGAGGTGTGCATCGGTGTGCGGACGCCCGGCAAGGGAGCCGCACTTACAGCGGACTTTGAGGCGGACGGGTTCGTGCGCTCCTGCGCTTTTGATACGTCTGCATGGCGCGATGCTCTCGGTGCGGCAGATATCATTGTACAGACGACCCCGCTGGGCATGTCGCCCCGTACGGAGGAGATGCCCCCCGTCGATCCGGCAACGCTCGCTCCGTCAGCGGTGGTCTACGATCTCATCTACACGCCGGCGGAGACTGCATTCCTGCGTGCGGCTGCAGCACGCGGGCATAGAACCATCAACGGTGAAACGATGCTCGCCGCGCAGGGGGCGGAGGCATTTTTCCTCTGGACGGGGGTGCGCCCCGATATGATGCTCATGAAGCGTGTTCTGCGTGAAGAACTTGCGCGCAGGGGATAATGTGTTTTGAAAATCCTTCCTGTTTGTGCTATGATATAGGATGTTTTGAGAATGGCGGTGTATGATTGGCAGCGATTACCTATGAGCTGATTCGCAGAGACGAGACCACGGGCGCGCGTGCGGGCATCATCCACACGCCGCATGGGAGCTTTCCAACCCCGATCTTTATGCCTGTGGGAACGCAGGCAACAGTGAAGGGTGTATCGCCGGATGAACTGCGGGATCTCGGCGCAGGCATCATCCTAAGTAATACCTATCATCTTTTCCTGCGCCCAGGTATGGACTTGGTGCAGGAGGCGGGCGGACTGCACCAATTCATGCACTGGGATGGTGCAATTCTCACCGACAGCGGCGGATTCCAGGTGTTCAGCCTCGGCGACCTCCGCAAGATCAGCGAAGAGGGGGCGGTGTTCCGCTCGCACATCGACGGATCGAAGCAGTTCCTCTCGCCTGAGGTGTCGATGCAGGTGCAGCGCTGCCTCGGATCGGATATCGTCATGGCATTCGATGAGTGTATCCCGTATCCCGCTGATCACGCCTATGCCAAGGCATCGACCGAGCGCACGCAGCGCTGGCTCGTTCGCTGCCGTGATGCGATGGCGGGCGCTGCGGGACAGGGCCTGTTCGGCATCGTGCAGGGCGGGATGTACCGCGACCTGCGTGCATGGCACGCAGCGGAGGTGACAGCGCTCGATCTGCCCGGGTATGCCGTCGGCGGTCTCAGCGTCGGCGAGCCGCACGCGCTGATGGAGGAGATTCTCTCCTACACGGTCGATCTCCTGCCCGCGGAGAAACCGCGCTACCTCATGGGCGTCGGAACGCCGGATTATCTTCTTACAGGGGTACGGCATGGCATTGATATGTTCGACTGCGTCTTCCCGACGCGCGTCGCGCGCAACGGTATGGCGATGACGTGGACGGGGCGGCTTGTGATGAAGAACGCCATGCATACGCATGACCATACGGTGATCGAGGAGGGCTGCGGCTGCTATGCCTGCCGCAGCGGCTACACACGCGCCTATATCCGGCATCTTGTGCGTGCACAGGAGATTTTTGGACTGCGTCTGCTGACCCTGCACAACCTCTATTTTCTGCAGGCGTTTATGCGCCGTATGCGTGAGGCCATTCTTGCCGGTACGTTCCCGACATTCTATCAGGATTTTATGAATAACTATCATAAAAATTGACAAAATCATGAAGGAGTTGTATGTATGGATGCAGAAATGATGGCACAGCTGAGCTCGTTCGGGCCGATTATTGTATTGGTGCTGTTTTTCTATTTTCTCCTCTATCGTCCGCAGAAGCAGGCGCAGAAAAAGCGTGAGGAAATGCTGAGCCGCCTGAAGACGGGGGATACGGTCATCACGCTCGGCGGCATGCACGGGCGCATCGCGGCACTCGATGAGCAGACCGTCACGTTGGAGGCGGCCGAAGGGATCAGCATCGTGTTCGAGCGCTCGGCCATCAGCAGCGTACGCGCAGAGGAGCAGTAAGCTGCTCGCGCAGACAGGGGATGCGCTGCAGACGGAGAAAGGCGTGCTGCGGAGGACGATGCTTGCCCGGCGCAGGACGTTCCCCGCGGAGGAGCGGGCACATGCAGGCGCTGCCATTCGTACGCGTGCGGCATCCCTCTCCTTGCTGCGTGATGCCGACAACATCATGCTCTATGCATCGACGGCAGAGGAGATTGACCTCTTTCCGTTGATGGAGACGCTCCTCGCACAGGGACGGCGCATTGCACTGCCTGCCATTACGGGAAAAGGGATGATGGAGGCGCGCGCACTATCTGCGATGGATGCGCTGACGGAGGGCGCGTTCGGCATTCTGACGCCGGATGCTGCGCGCGGCAGCATCGTGTCGCCGGATATGCTTGACCTCGTCATTGTGCCGGGGGCCGCCTTTGCTCCCGACGGGCGGCGGCTGGGACTCGGCGGCGGCTATTATGACCGCTTCCTGCCGCGGGCAGGAAATGCTGTACGGCTTGTGCTTGCCTTTGACTGGCAGCTCGTTCCGGATGTTCCGGCGGGCGGGCGTGATGCGCGTGTGGATGTGATTTTGACGGAGCGGCGTTTCGTGGACTGCCGCAGCGGCATTATGGAAAACCTTGAGGAAGAGGTGTAAGGTCTGTTGAGAGAACATAGTCTGTTGAAGCTGGTGATCTCGGTCGCCGTTATCATTGGTGCTTTTTTTGCGCTCGTCCAGCCGCTCGCAGGATCGATCCGCCAGGGGCTTGACCTGCAGGGCGGTACGCATGTCGTTCTGGAGGCGGTGGATACTGAGACTGCCCAGGTCAACGACGACGCGATGAACCGTGTCGTTGCTATCATGGAGAAGCGCGTCAATGCGCTCGGTCTCACTGAGCCGATCATTCAGCGCGAGGGTGAGCGGCGCGTCATCATCGAGCTGCCCGGCATCAAAGATCCCGACGCAGCGATTCAGACCATTGGCAAGACGGCGATGCTCGAGTTCCGCGACGAGGAGGGACATACGGTTCTGACAGGAACGGATCTCAAGGATGCACAGGCATCGACGAATCCGCAGTCCGGACAGAATGTGGTCAATCTGGAGTTCTCGGATGAGGGAGCGCAGAAATTCGCCGACCTCACGATGCGCAACGTCGGACGTACGATTGCCATTCTGCTTGACGGCGAGGTGCTGACTGCGCCGAATGTGCGTGAGCCGATTCTCGGCGGGCGCGCGGAGATCACGGGACAGAAGACGCTCGAGGAGGCACAGAGTCTTGCGGTCGTCCTGCGCAGCGGCGCACTGCCGGTGAAGGTGGAGATCATCGAGACGCGCACGGTCGGTCCGACGCTCGGACAGGACTCGAAGGACAAGTCTCAGTTCGCTTTTGCTGTGGGACTCGGCGCGGTTGTCCTGTTCATGGTTTTCTTCTACCATCTTTCCGGTTTTATTGCGGACGTGGCGCTGATGGCGTATACGGTTATGCTGCTCGGCACCCTCTATCTGATGGATGCGACGCTGACTTTGCCGGGGGTGGCGGGCATCATCCTTTCCATCGGCATGGCAGTCGATGCGAACGTGCTCATCTTCGAGCACTTCAAGGAGGAGTACCAGATCCACCAGAAGACGCTGCGCCTGTCGATGGATGCGGGGTTCAAGCGTGCGTTCACGACGATCTTTGACTCGAATGTCACGACGCTGATCGCAGCGGGCGTGCTGTTCTTCCTCGGGACGGGGACGATTCGCGGCTTTGCCATCACACTTGGGGTCGGGACGATCCTATCGATGTTCACCGCAATTACGCTGACGCAGTTCCTGCTCAAACTGATGATCAACTCGAAACTATCGGAGAATCCGTGGCTTTATGGTGCGAATGGATTCATGCTCGGCGGCAGGAGAAAGGGGGATGAGAAGCATGCCTAAGTTCAATATTGCGGGACATCGGAAAATCTGGTTTCTCATCTCTCTCGTGTTGATTATCCCCGGGTTCCTCTGCATGGGGATGCGCGGCTTTAACTTCGGCATCGACTTCACGGGCGGTACGATCATGGATTTGCGCTTCGAACGGCCGGTGACGCTTTCCGATGTGCGTACGAGCCTCGCCCGCTACGGTCTCGACGGCAGTACCATCCAGCTCTCGGGGGCTGCCTCCGGGGTGGAGTCCTCCGAGAATGTCATGATCCGTACGGTCGACCTTGAGGAGACCCAGCGCAAGGAGGTCATGGCATCCCTCGCGCAGGATGCCGGTCCCTATACGGTGCTGCGCGAGGAGAAGGTCGGTGCGACCATCGGCGGCGAGCTGATCACAAATGCGGTGCTCGCACTCGTCATCTCGTGGGCGCTCATCATTCTCTACGTTGCCTATCGGTTTGAGTGGCGGTTCGGCGTGTCTGCGGTGCTGGCGCTCGTACATGACATCATCATCGTGCTCGCTGTGTTTTCGCTGACGCAGCGTCAGATTGACTCGTCGTTCATCGCTGCCCTGCTGACGATTGTCGGATACTCGATCAATGATACCATTGTCATCTTTGACCGCATCCGCGAAAATTTGAAGCTTCATTTCCGCCGCGGAGGTGATATCGAAGAACTGGTCAATCGCTCCATCTACCAGACGCTGACGCGTTCGCTCTATACGGTCTTTACCGTCCTGTTTACAACGTTCGCGCTGTACTGGTTCGGCGGGGAGACGACGAAGGACTTCGCTTTTGCACTGCTGGTTGGATTCTCCGTCGGCTGCTACTCCTCCATCTTTATCGCAAGCCAGCTCTGGATTGAGCTGCGCAATCGGACGGAGCATCGTCCCGCCGCCGCGAAGCCGGCAGCTGTGGAGGGATAAATCAGAGAGCCTGTCCAATGACAGGCTCTTTTGCTATGACAAGGAAAGGAGGAACATCATGCTGAAAGAGTGGATCGTGCACGAACATACGGCGGAGGGGGATGCTCTCGCACAGGAGATCGGTGCGGCCCCGCTGATTGGGCAGATTCTCTGGCATCGCGGCATCTGTACGCCGGCAGCCGCGCATGCATTCCTCCATCCGGCGGATGAGCCGTTCCACGATCCGCTCTGTATGGCGGATATGGAGCGCGCGGCGCTGCGGATTCTGGATGCGGTACACAGCGGCACGCACATCGTTGTTTACGGAGACTATGATGTTGACGGTATGACCTCGACCACGCTGCTGATGAAGAACATCCGCGCACTCGGCGGTACGGTCTCCTACTATATCCCGAACCGCTTCACCGAGGGGTACGGCATCAACCGTACGGCACTGCAGCAGATTGCCGAGGAGGGCTGCCGCCTTCTCGTCACGGTGGACTGCGGCATTTCCTCCGTTGCCCCTGTGGAGGAGATGAGCGGGGCGATGGACATTATCATCACGGATCATCACCTGCCCGGTGCTGTACTTCCGCCCGCATACGCTGTCGTCAACCCGCATCGTGCGGACTGTCTCTATCCTGATAAGGAACTGGCGGGGGTCGGCGTGGCGTTTAAGCTGGCGCAGGCGCTCTGGCAGATAGAGGAACAGCGCCTTTATGCGGATGACCTCGATATCGCCGCGCTCGGCACGGTAGCGGATCTCGTGCCGCTTGTCGGGGAGAACCGCAAAATAGTCCAGATGGGGCTGGCGCAGATGTCTGCGCAGCCGTGCATCGGCATCCGTGCACTGATCGAGGTTGCGGGACTCGCGGGAAAGACGGTCAACACGGGGCAGGTCGGCTTTCAGCTTGCACCTCGGCTCAATGCAGCAGGGCGCATCGAGACGGCACGGCGCGGCGTGGAACTGCTTTCCGCAGAGGACTGCGCAGCAGCGGAGCGTATCGCGGCAGAGCTGAATGTGCTCAATACGGAGCGGCGTAACCTTGAGCAGGAGATCCTCACCGAGGCGGAGGGGATGCTCGCGGGATTTACGCCGGACGTGCCGAGTATTGTGGTCGCAGGCGAGGACTGGAATGCGGGGGTGATCGGCATTGTCGCCTCGCGTCTCGTCGAGCGCTACTACCGTCCGAGCATCGTTCTCACACGACAGGACGATATCTACAAGGGGTCTTGCCGCAGCATCGCGGGGCTGCATATATACGAGGCACTCGCAGCGTGCCATGAGACGTTGATTCAGTTTGGCGGACATGCGATGGCGGCAGGCCTGTCGCTCGCACCGGAGCGGTTGGATGATTTCCGACGAGCATTTGCGGACTATGTGCGGACGCATCTGGGGGATGCGGACTTCACCCCGAAGATTTCCATCGAGGCACTCGTTGCACCGTCGGACTGGTCGCTCGCGGCAGTGGAGGAACTGGCGCTCCTCGAGCCGTATGGCATGGGCAATCCGCGTCCCGTGTTCGGCGTGCGCGGCATCTGTCCGCAGACCGCAGCGGCGATTGGTGCGGAGGGCAAGCACCTGCGTATGGAGGTCGGCACACGGGAGAAGCGTGTTGCGGCGCTCTATTGGAACTATGGCGGCCTCGCGGAAATTGTGACGGAGGAGGCGGGCGACCTTGCCTATACGCCAAGCATCAACGAGTGGCAGGGGATGCGCTCCGTGCAGTGCATGGTGGATTCTCTTATGCCTACCGCACAGGAGCGCGTTTTCCCCGACCGCGCGCTGCTCAAGACGGTCTATGCCTTTCTCCGTAGATTAGGCGCGGCGGACGGTGTGCTCCCATATACCCTGCCCGCGATCGTGCGCCGATTTTCGCGTGAGGTGCAGCACATCTCGCGGTATACGATGGACTGTGCACTGCAGATTTTCTGCGAGCTCGGGCTGATTGTACCGCAGGAGAAGACGGGCTGGCGGCTGATTCCGCCGCAGGGCAGGATGGAACTGACGGATGCGCCGACCTACCGTCGGCAGCAGGAGAGAAAGGGTGGCAGGAACGATGTCAGATGATACGCCGCGCGTCATTACCATAGATATGATTTTGGACAAGGTGCGCTCCTATCAGACGGATGCCGACCTCGCAAAGATTCAAAAGGCATACGCCTATGCGGAGGAGGCGCATCGCGGGCAGGTGCGCATCTCGGGCGATGCCTACATTATCCATCCGCTCAACGTCGCCTATATCCTTACAGGGCTGCATCTCGACGATGAGACCATCTGCGCGGCGCTCCTGCACGATGTCGTCGAGGATACGCACGCTACGCTTGAGGAGATGGAGGCACAGTTCGGCAGGAACGTCATGGTGCTCATCGACGGCGTGACGAAGCTCGGCCGCATCGAGTATATGTCCAAGGAGGATGTCCAGCTCGAGAACTATCGCAAGATGTTCCTCGCGATGGCGAAGGACATCCGCGTCATCATGATCAAGCTCGCCGACCGGCTGCACAATATGCGGACGCTCAAATATATGCGTGAGGACAAGCGCCATCGCATCGCCAAGGAGACCATCGAGGTCTATGCGCCGCTCGCCAACCGTCTGGGCATCTCCAGCATCAAGGTGGAACTGGAGGATCTTTGCCTGCGCTACCTCGAGCCGGAGGCGTACTACGCCCTCGTGGAGGAGGTCAAGCACAAGCGGCAGGAGCGGCAGGATTTCATCATGGATGCCATTCGTCAGATCTCCGAGAAACTCCATGCGGCGGGAATCGAGGCGGAGATCAAGGGCCGCGCCAAGCATTTTTACAGCATCTACCGCAAGATGAAGCGCGACAACAAGAGCGTCAGCGAGATCTACGACCTCTCGGCGGTGCGCGTGCTTGTCTCCTCGGTCAAGGACTGCTACGGGGTGCTCGGTGTCATCCATGCGATGTGGAAACCCATCCCGGGGCGGTTCAAAGACTATATCGCCATGCCGAAATCCAACGGCTATCAGTCGCTCCATACGACCGTCATGACGCGCGGCTATCCGCTCGAGATCCAGATTCGTACGACAACGATGCATCAGGTCTCCGAGTTCGGTGTCGCAGCGCACTGGAAATACAAGGAGGCAGGGCGCAGTATCGGTGCGACGGACGAGAACGACCAGAAAATGTCATGGCTGCGCCAGATGGTCAGCCTGCAGAAGGAGTACGACGATCCGAAGGAGTTCTTCGAGGCGCTTAAACTCGACGTGTTTTCCGATGAAGTCTTTGTGTTCACTCCGCGCGGCGACGTCATCGACCTGCCGAAGGGGTCGAATCCCATCGATTTTGCCTATCACATCCACACGGAGATCGGCCACCACTGCGTCGGCGCGAAGGTCAACGGCAAGATCGTGCCGCTCGAGTACAAACTCAAGAACGGCGATATCGTCTCCATCGTCACAAACAAGGCGAGCAGCGGGCCGAGTCCCGACTGGCTGAACACCGTGGCATCCTCGGCGACGCGCAGCAAGATCCGCGCATGGTTCAAGAAGGAGAACCGTGAGGAGAATATCGAGCGCGGCATGAATCTCATCCGCGACGAGGCGAAGCGGCTCGGCTATGCCCCGAAGGAGCTGATGGCGGGCGGCCGCCTCGGCAAGGTCGCGGAGAAACTCAACGTGCAGACCGAGGACGATCTCCTCGCAGCGCTCGGCTACGGCGGCGTGACCCTGCGCGGCGTCATGACAAAGCTCATTGAGCTGCATCAGCAGTCCGTCAAGGACAGTACGCCGCCCGAGGTCTCCCAGATGCTCTCGGAGCTGAAGGCGCCGCGCCGAGGCAAACGCAAGAAGGCGAGTCACGGTGTCCTCGTCGAGGGCGAGGGCGGCTATCTCGTGCGTCTGGCGCGCTGCTGCAATCCGATTCCGGGTGACCCCATCACGGGCTACATCACACGCGGGCGCGGCGTTTCCGTGCATCGCTCGGACTGCCCGAACGTGCTCAACGACACGGAGTTCACGCGGATGATCGAGGTCAGTTGGGACATCGGTCTTGACAAGGAGTATACCGTCGGCATCGAGATTATCTGCAACGACCGCAACGGCATGCTCTCGGAGATCCTTGCCGTTCCCGCCGAGATGAAGGTGAACATTCACACCATCAACGCGACGCCGAACCGCCGCAACAAGACCTCGACCGTCCTTCTCGGGCTGAACGTCAGCAACATCGATCAGATCACGCAGGTTATGACGCGCGTCCGCCTCCTCAAGGATGTCTACCGCGTTACGCGGACGCTCGGCGGCACGCCGCTGACGGGCGGGGATGCGTAGGATTTTATGAAACCTGCAAAATACTGTGTGAGATGTCTTGCGCATCGCAGCCAAACGTGATATACTGACTCCTGTCGCGTGAGTGCATCGCGTATTTCGTGCGCGCTCGCAAAGAATAACTCTGCCGCTGCGAAAAACGGCGGCCAAAGACCGAAGAGGAGGTGATTTCGTGAGATTGTACGAAGTCATATTTATTGTGAAGCCGATGGAGGAAGAAGCGACAAACGCCGTCATCGAGAAATTCACGAAGCTCATTCAGGCAAACGGCGGTACGATTGAGAAAGAGGATCGCTGGGGCAAGAAGCGCCTCGCCTATGAGATCAAGGACAATACCGAAGGATACTATGTTCTGCTGTACGTCAATGCAGAGCCCGCCTGTGTCGCAGAGTGCGACCGCGTGATGAAGATCACTGACGATCTGCTCAAGCACATGATCGTCCGCGCGGACGGAGTCGAGGAGTAAGTCGTTCGCGACGGCATCCCATCACACAGGAGAGAGGACACGATGAACAGAGTTATACTGATCGGGCGTTTGACGCGCGATCCGGAGATTCGCTATACACAGAGCGGCAAGGCTTTCTGCCGCTTCACAGTTGCAGTGGACCGCCGCTTTTCGCGGGCGGCGCAGCAGGAGGGACAGCAGACGGCGGATTTCATCCCTGTGACCTGCTGGGAGAAACTCGCTGAGATCTGCGGCAATAACTTGACCAAGGGACGCCGTGTCGGCATCGAGGGGCGCATCCAGGTGCGCAGCTATGACGGCAGCGACGGACAGCGCAAGTATGCGACGGATGTGGTAGCGGATAATGTCGAGTTCCTCGACTCCAAGAATGCCGGTGCCTCCGGCGGCTATGATGCACCGATGGGGCACAGCGCGCCTGCAGCAGGCGGCGCGCCGGACATGATGGGACCCGTGATTCCGGATGATGATATTCCATTCTGAGCCGATGCTCAGTACATCCCGTAATGAGGAGGGACAGCAAAGATGATGAAACGAGATCGAGGCCGTAAGCCTCGCCGCAAGGTCTGCTCGTTCTGCGTAGACAAGGTGGATCATATTGACTACAAAGATGCCGCAAAGCTGCGCCGCTTTACGACGGAGCGCGGGAAGATTCTTCCGCGCCGCATTTCCGGCAACTGCGCGAAGCATCAGCGTCAGGTAACGCTCGCAATCAAGCGCGCGCGCAATATTGCACTTCTTCCGTTCACAGCGGAGTAAGAGAACTGTAAGCGCCGCACCTTTCAAGGTGCGGCGCTTTTCTATGCATCTGATAAGACAGCGGGGGGATCTGCGGAACTCTAACGCATTGTTCACCTGTTGTTAAATGTACTCCAACCCAAAAGCGTTAGGGTAATAACTAAGATAAAGGGGGCATATCATGGAAAACAAGAAATATATTGCGGGCGTGCTGGCCGCTGCGATGGGGCTGAGTGTACTGGCGGCATCAACCGCGGCGGAAGCGGCAGCAGTCCCGTGTGTGCAGCTCGGCTATGAGAACGGGGCGACGAATGAGTACAGCTTCCGTATGCAGGAGGAGGATCGTGTGCACGAGCAGAACGTGCGCAAGATCCGCTTCGAGTTCCGCCGCGACGGCGATCAGGCGAAGTACGACCGCGCGATGCGGGAGGAGCAGAAACGTCACGATCAGGCAGTGAAGAAGATCAAGCGCGATTACCAGAATCGTGCGCCGTGGCGGCACTGAGTATATCGGACATAAAGAGAACGCATCCCGCAGGGGGATACGTTCTTTTTATTTGTGTTGTTCGACGGTGTCCAGCACTGTTCCGTCCGCCGTCTCGCAGGTGATGCGCAGGCGGTGCTCGTCTGCCTCGAGATAGAGATAGTTCGAGGGACTGGGATTGGGGGCTGCAGCAAGATCATAGGACTCAGCAGGCACATCGAAATACTCGTTGCCCGCCGGCCCCGCAAGGAGATATAATGTACCCTCCGCATCGGTCTGTCGCGCACGAATACGACGGCGGCGGTAGGCATGAATGTGGCCGGAGACGACAAGGTCAATGCCGAGCGCGTCGAATACATCCAGAAAGATCTGACCCACGTCGCTGATGCCTATATTTTTCTGCTGCACGGGTTGATCGTCCCCATAGGAGAGGATGTCCTTGTGCATGAGGACAATGTTCCACACGCCTCTGTGCTCCGCTGCCTGCCGCAGCCATGCGAGCTGCTCCGTCTGCAGCGCCGCGCCGCGCGCCCCCATCTCGTAGAACTGAGTATCGAGGACGAAACAGCGGACACAGCCGATGTCAAAGGCGTAATAGTGTCCATGAAAGGCGGTGCTGCCATTTTCGGGCAGTGCAAATGTATGCAGATAGCGCGTCGGCGGCTCGGTCGTCCAGTCAAGGCCGTAGTATTCGTGGTTGCCCAGGACGGGCACATGGACATGAGCGGCGAGCGGACCACCTGCCGCCTCCATCGCATCGAGGAAAGAGCGCCAGTGCCATGCGGATGCGCCGTTGTCTGTCAGATCGCCGACGAGGGCAGCAATCTCTGCCTCCGGATGGCGGTGCCATGCATTTTGGTAGATTTGCTGCCAGATGTCATAGCGATCGCCGCACTGACTGTCCGAAAAGAGCAGGGCGTGCACCGGTGCATGTATCTGCGGCAGCGGCAGGGGGCTCCAGTCGGTTGCACCGCCTTTGTATGTGACGCGCCAGCTGCCGCCGGCGGCGGGGAGTGGAATCTCCGCGTGAAAGATGTACTGCGCCTCTCCATCCATATCGAGATAGGTATAAGAAGGTGAAATACGTTCGGTGCGTCCTGCCGTCCTGCGCCGCACCTCGATAGATACTTCCGCGGGCAGGTATGGGCTGTCCCATTGGATCATGCGCGTCAGCCGGGGTGCTGCCGTTACCGTTTGCCGCAGATGGCGTACCACGCGGGCGGCAGCGGCGGAAGAACGGGATGAAAAGAGACCGCCGAATCCCATCGTGAGGATGGTATTTGCAGCGGCCTGCAGGAAGAAGCGGCGTGTCATTCTTGGTTCTCCTTCTGCTCCTGTGCACCCTCCATGCGCATGATATGCCTCTCATAGCGGATGGCTGTGTAGATGAGGAGGATGGCGCAGAGGACGACGACGATGAGGCGTGTATTGTCCTCCTGCTGCATGATGAGATCATGCCCGATGATCGCCTCGATGCCCGTAGACGGGAATTTCCCGACGAGAGAGGCGAGGACATAGTCGCGAAAGCGGATGGAGGAGAGTGCGCCCACGGCGTTCAGCAGGGCAGAGGGAAGGTAGGGCACCATGCGTCCGATGAGCATCACGAGGAATCCCTTTGTACCGCTGTATTGGTCGATTTTTGAGAGAAAAGTACTCTTTGCAATCACACGCTCTGCTGCCTCACGGAAGTAGAACCGCATGAGGAGGAAGGCGATGGTTACGCCGACGGTCTCTGCGACGCAGGAGAGGATGATTCCGGGGACGATGCCGAACAGAATAACATTGGCAGTTGAGAAGATGATGGCAGGCGGAAAGCCGAGTGCGTTGGTAAAGAGAGTCAGCAGGAAGGCAAAGACAAGCGCCCATTCGCCGAACGTACGGATGTAGTCTACCGTCGCGGGAATATCACCGCGCGCGAGCAGGGCGAACAGCGACGGCAGGAAATCCGGTGAAATGAGATGGATGATCACAAAGAGCAGGACGATGGCAAGCGCCGCGCCGAGCTTGAGGACACCCATGCCGATTTTCGGCTTCACTGAGACACCTCCTGGAGAATACTATGTCGTGAGTACGAGCGCCAGTGCACCGAGGATCAGTACGAAGCTGAACCCCTGCATGGCATTTGCAATGGATGCTCCATATCTGCGGGAGCAGCGCTGGACGATTTTGCGCAGTTCGAAGACGAGGAAGGAGAGGCAGAAGAAGATGAGCGAGAGGTCGCTCTCTGCCCATCCGTAGGCGAAGATAACGGCGGCGAGGACAATCCCTGTCTGCTCACCGCGCGAGAAGATACGCTCCGGCTCTTGTACCTGTGCGCGTGCGTCGATCTCAGCACGGGTCAGCAGGATTCCCATCTCATCGACTTTCTCCTGATCACGGTCAAACCAGCGGTAGTGGAATCCCATCGGCAGTTCCTCCGTTTACATCGCGATGCGGCGCTGCGCCGGCTTTCCTCCGCCGGGGTTCGGCAGATCCGGCCGCTTGCTCGGCTTCAGCGCCGGTTTTTCCGGTGTGGGCCGTACAGGCGGATTGGGCGTACCGGGGCTTGGGTGTGAGGGGCGCCCCAGTCCGTTTTTCTGCTGTGCTTCCTCCATGCGAGCGCGCATACGGGCACGCTGCGCCTCCTGTTCCTCACGCTCCCGTTGGGCGATGCGCAGGCGCTCGGCTGTCAGTTCTGCAGAGCCGTAGTAGATGCGCGCTTCCTGCACGATATCCGCCATCTGCGCGTAGAGATAGCGCCCGGGGCAGACCGTGGCCCCTAGGTCGCGATGCCCCTTCACTGTACCCTGCCATGCGGGATCGAGCTGGTAGATGGTGCAGAGCGCGGCGATGAGATGCGCCGCTGCGTGCTGCTGCGCATCGGTGGGGACGGCGAGCTCGAAGTTGCCGGCGAGGTTGATGCCGACCGTATGACGGTTCTCGCCGTAGACATGTGCGCCGACTGTGCCGAGCGGCCGCCCCTCCTCGATGGTTCCGTCCTTGCGGATGAGGAAATGGTAGCCGATGCCCGCCCAACCGTTGTTGAGATGCCATTGATGCACCGTCTCTGCGGAGACATCGTCATTGTTCGGCATGCCGATGTGGTGGACGACGATGCAGTCGGTGACGAAGCGGTTCTCGAGCGCACCGAATTTTAGATGCGTGGGTTGTACCGTGACGCCAGGGAGTACGGATGGGATGTACCATGATGCCTCCGCAGATGCGGGGAAAAAGGGGAGTGCGGCAGCACCGACGCCGAGCAGGCACAGCTGCCGCAGGAATTCTCTACGATTCATGAGGGATCTCCTGATAGGTATACGTTTGGTTTGCGAGATGGAGCTCCGTGTCATGAAGGGCGAACAGTGTCGAGCGGTGCCCGACGCTGATGATGCTCGCGGCGGGGAGTTCCTGAGATAGCAGTTCATACAGCGCGCGTTCGCGCGGCTCGTCGAGGGCGGATGTCGCCTCGTCGAGGAAAATCCAATCCGGGCGGATGAGCAGGATGCGCGCAAAGGCAAGGCGCTGCTGTTCGCCGAGCGAGAGAATGCGGCTCCAGTCGTCCGTCTCATCCAGCCGATCGATGAGATGCGCGAGTCCGACACGATGCAGAATGCGCACCGTCTCCGTATCCGGTGGTGCTGCTGTGCGCGGATAGGTGAGCGCACGGCGGAGTGAGCCGAGGACGAGGTAGGGGCGCTGCGGAAGGAAGATCCGTACGCTGTCCATAGGCAGGGCGACGCTGCCGCTGCCGTACGGCCAGATGCCGGCGAGGGCACGGAGGAGTGTGCTCTTTCCTGCACCGGATGTGCCTGTGACGAGGACGCGGCTGCCCCGCGGCAGCGTCAGCGTGCAGGCGGAGAGCAGTATGCCGCTCTCGGGCAGGGCAATTGTGAGGTTGCGCAGGGCGAGCGCATCTGCATCCTCCTGTGTCCGCAGGATGCCGCTCTGCACCTGTGCGGCATTCTCCATGTGCGCAGTGAATCCGGAGAGTCGCTGAATCACGGCAGCGAGCTCTGCGATCGAGCCGTAGGAGTCGACGAAGAACGAGAGTGCGTCCTGCACACGGCCGAATGCCGACATCGTCTGCATGAGTCCGCCGAGTGCCATCTCGCCCGCATAGTAGCGTGGTGCTGCCATGATAAGGGGAAAGATGATAGCGAGCTGTCCGTAGCCATTGACGTAGAAGTTCAGCAGCTTCGTGCGGCGCATCAGGCCCCAGTAGTTCTGGATGACGTTTGCGAATCGTTCCTTGAACCCTATCGTCTCTGCCGTCTCGCCGCGGTAGAAGGCGATGCTCTCGCTGTTCTCGCGCACGCGCATCATGCTGAAACGAAAGTCTGCCTCGTAGCGCTGCTGGTCGAAATTGAGGCGGATGAGCTTCTTTCCGACAAGATGGACGAAATATGTGCCAAGCCCCGAATAGAGGAGGGACAGCCAGAACATATAGCCGTAGATGGTCAGCGCTGCGCTGCCGACGGGTATAGTTAGTGCGCCCGAGAGATTCCAGAGCACAACGGCGAAGGCTCCGAGCGTCGTGAGCTGCTTGAGCACACCGACGAGGAGCGTCAGCGTCAGTGAGACGAACTGGTTGATGTCCTCACTGATGCGCTGGTCGGGGTTGTCAGTATCGCTGCGCAGGACCTGAAGACGATAGTAGACCTGTCCCTGCATCCAGCGTGCAAGATACTGCTCCGTCATCCATGTGCGCCAGTTGATCGTGAGCATCTGACGCAGATAGACGGCGTAGACGGCAATCACAATGTAGATCAGCGCGAGCGCAGTGAACTCGCCGATGAGCGGCCAGAACGATGACCAGTCGTATGCCTGCAGTGCATCGTAGAAGATGCGGTACCAGTCATTGATGCGTACGAGCAGATACACCATGATGAGGTTCAGTACGATGACTGATGTCAGCAAACCTCGTGCCTTCCACTTCTCGGGGGAGCTCCAGTATCCTTTGAACAGCTGCCAGAAGCTGCGCATGAGAGGTAGCTTCACTCCAAATCCTCCTTCGATACAGAACGGCTTACATTATAATATTTTTTCTTCCTGACCGCAAGATGATGGGGAGATTTAATGAAACTTGTTATCGTTGACGAAATGGGAAGGATGTAGTAGAATGAGAGCGTTTATCATGGATTGTAAGGAACATAGGCAGAAGGAAAGGTTGTATCTCATGGATTTTATCGCACAGGGGATTACGTTTTTCCGGCAGGGCGGCATTGTTATGTACTTCCTGCTGGCGGCGTCTATTTTCGTCGTCTTCATCGGGATTGAGCGTGCGCTGTACTTCTCACGCGCAGATGCGGGACGTGCATTTGCCCGTACATTTATGCTGGAGATCGCCAACGAACGTTTCCGGGAGGCCGTCGATCTGACAGAGACGCGGCGCGGCGCCATTGCCGATATCCTGTTCAGCTCGATTGCAAAGAACAGCAAGAACTCGCGAAAGATGTCCTCGTATATGGAGATACAGTCCGGTATTGCGCTCTCGAAGCTGCGCAGCAGGATGTACTATCTGAGTGTCATCGTCACCATGGCGCCCCTGCTCGGTCTGCTCGGCACGATCAGCGGCATGATTTCAACGTTCAGCGTATTCAACATCGAGGCGGGCGAGCCGAGTGCCATCACAGGCGGCGTCGGCGAGGCGCTGATTGCGACGGCGATGGGGCTGTGTGTCGCCATCATCGCGCTGTCTGTGCATGCCTATTTCTCCCAGCGCATCGAGCACATTGTCACAGATATGGAGATGTGCTTCTCCGCTGCCGAGAACAGCCGCATCGAACTGGCGCGTGCGGCCGGGGTTAAGGGGATCGAGAGCACGCCGCACGGCGCAGAGGGTGATGCATCATGAGGCTGCGCGACAGAAGGGCATTTGAAAAGCCCGAAGTCATGATCATCCCGATGATTGACATTATGTTCTTCCTGCTCGTATTCTTTATCATGAGCACGCTCTACATGGTGAATCTGAAGACGGTGGATGTGAACCTGCCGAAGGCGCAGACGGCGCAGACGCAGCTGAATGTCACCTATCTCGTCACAGTGCGTAGAGACGGCACGCTCTGGCTCGAGGACAAGCAGATTGACGAGGCGACGCTGCTTCGCCGTGCGCGTGCGGAGAGCCGCAAGAACCCGCGGTTCGCTGTCGTCGTCCGTGCGGATGGGGATATGAATTACAGCGGGGTCATGGAGCTGCTGGACAAATTCCGCAAGGAGGGCATTACACGGTTCGGTCTTGCGGCGGAGTAAAAGCATCGGAAGAGGAGCTGTACTCCGCGTGCGGCAGGGTACTTCTATGGCAAAGGGACTGTTGTTGAAGAGGGCTTCAACAACAGTCCCTTTGGTTATGGTGATATCTCAACGGCAGGTTGTGCCTCCATGCGGATCTCGAACGTGCGCGGCCATGGATAGTATGCCGTGATATTGCTGCGCGTCACGCGCAGGTGCAGACCGTGCTGCACGAAGGGGGCGCGGAGTGCGGCGGTGGTATCAGCGCTTTCTGTGCGGCGGGCGAGGTCATAGGAGAGCAGGTCATTCGCCCAGCGCCAGTTCCGTGCGAGGTCGAGATCGGCGGTGTTCTGCCAGCCTGCACTGCGGAGTACGCCGTTGACGCGGTCGATCGTTTCCTTGAGATAGAACGCATCTTCTGCGATACGTCCTGTGAGAAAGGAGAGATTGGCGCGGGTGATATGCACGCGTTCCTGCACGGTCACGGCATTCTGCATAGCGCAGTGGTAGAGAACGGCCTCGGCGAGCGCCGTGCCGATGGCATTGCTCGCCGTGTTCCAGCCTGCGTATGCGGTGAGTGCATGGACGGGGACATTCCTCTCGATGAGGATGGGCAGCAGCGTCTCCTCTGCACGGAAATGACGGGAGAGATCGACCAGTGCGACCGGCGTTCCTGCCGCAATCATCTCTTTGACGGCGGACGCGGCGGAGGAACGGCTGCCAAGCGTATCGGCATCACTGTCGCCTGCGGAGAGCAAGAGCGTCAGATCGCTTCCTGCCATATCTGACTGCACTGCACCGAGCATCGCAATCTTTTCCTGTGCCGTGCTGCCGTTCGAGACGGCCATAAAGGGGAAGACCATATCCCGCATCGCTGCATCCGCATAGCGGAGTGAGATGCGCGGGGCCTCCCCACCGCGCGCACGCAGCTCATCTACGGAGATCCGCGCGAGCAGAGAGAGCGCGATTTCATCTGCGCCGTGCACAATCATCGCTCGTTCGGGGGCGATGGTTTTTTTTTCGAGCAGCGCGGCGAGCTCCATCTTTTTCAGATTGCCGACTGAATGTTCCTCGCCGTCATCCTGTCCGAGCACAAGCCGGGTGAGTACCCCCTCCTCCGTGAGGCCGATGAGCATGGCGGCGAGTGCCGTGCTCTCCTCGAAGTGGGCGAGATATTTTTGCAGATATGCAGATGGAAACGCTGTGCGCAGACGCTCCATTTCATCCTCGTCAACAGGCAGCCCTTCCCCCGCCCGTCCGAGCAGGCGGGCGTACGCCAGGAGGGCGCGCCGCTCACGCCAACCCTCGATGCCGTCCTGCGGAACCGCGCGCGGCAGGATGTAGAATGCGTGGAGCGAGACCTGCGGGTGCGCTGCGTGCAGCGTGCGCAGATATGCGGCAAGGGATGCGATGTCGGTATCCGAAATATGGGCTTCTCGCGCTGCGAGAAGTCCCCCAGAGAGGAGCTGATCGACGGAGAGAATGGCGGTGTCTGCATTGCCGAGATGCTCTGTGAGCCATGCGCGCATTGACTCTGTATTGCCGGGCTGCGTATAGTAGTCCATGTACGCTGCCGGGGGTGTTACAATCTCGCGTCCGATGATTTTCCCCCCGTCTATCACGAAATCTTTGCATGGCGGACGCGAGTCGAGCGGCACAAGGAGAATGGGGCGGTGCGTACTCCCCTGCGGTGTGCTGTCCGGCGCATACCATATACCTGCCGGTGCAGGGTGAAAGACGAGATGAAAGAGGAGGACAGCAGCGGATAGAAAAAGAGCCGCCGCACCCAATATTTTTCCCACAGATATCCTCCTCTCGTAATTTTCGTATTATAACATACCTTGTATATGTGGGGACAGGTTGAAATGCAAATACGAATTGTGGTAAAATAGGAAAGCCTATGGTAAAGGAGGAGTGCGATGCGGATCATTACGGGCAGCGCGCGCGGCGTGCGTCTGAAGTCTCCGCAAGGGCAGGGGACGCGCCCGACGGCCGACCGCACACGTGAGGCACTCTTTAGTATGCTGGGCGCGCGCGTCTATGATGCGCGCGTACTCGATCTCTTCGCAGGGACGGGGGCGCTCGCTCTTGAGGCCCTTTCGCGCGGTGCGGAGAATGCTGTGCTCGTGGATCGCGCAACCCAACCCATTCTGCAGGAAAATGTCCGGCGGACGAAGATGGAGGTACGTGCGGAGATTCGGCGCGGCGATGTCTACGGGCAGATGGCGGCACTCGCACATGCGGGACAGACGTTCGACCTCATCTTTGCCGATCCGCCGTATGCGCAGGGAGACAATGCCCGTGTGCTTGCATCGGCGGGTACGCTGCTTGCGTCGGATGGCCTTTTCGTCCTTGAGCAGGGGGCAGATGAGCCTGTTGTATCGGCGGCGGATGGACTCACGCTCCTTCATGAGCGGCGCTACGGCGCGGCGCGCATCTGTTTTTACGCACAGCAGGAGGGACCGGAATGAGACGGGCGGTGTTCGCGGGGAGTTTTGACCCCGTGACGACGGGTCATATCGACATCATCGAGCGCTCGGCATCGATGTTTGACGAACTGATTGTCTGCATCTTCCACAATGTCCAGAAGGAAGGCTGCTTTCCTCTGGAGGATCGTGTGCGGTTTTTGCGTGAGGCAACGGCACACGTGAAAAATGTACGTGTGGATGTGTCCTCGGGGCTTCTCACGGACTATATGAAGCAGGCGAGCGCACGCGTCGTGGTGCGCGGCCTGCGCTCAGTGAAGGATTTCGAATATGAGGAGAACCATGCGGCAATGATTCGGCACCTGATGCCGGAGAGCGATACGGTCTTCCTGCTGACACGCCCCGACCTGACCTTCGTCAGTTCCTCGGGGGTGCGGGAACTCATCCGCTTCCGCGGACCGGTGCAGGGCATCGTACCGCCGGCGGTAGAGCAGGCAATCCTGCAACTATATAGAAAATCCCCGCGGGGATAATGCGCGGTGCGAAGCGCAGGAAAAGGAGTTAGATTTATGGCAGTGGTTGATACGCTGAAAAAGCTGGAGGATCTGGTCGCGGACGCATCGCATCTCCCCTTCAGCGACAAGGCGCTGGTGAATGATGATGAGATCGTGCATCTCGTGGAGGAGCTGCGCATGGATCTCCCGAAGGAGCTGAACCGCGCAGCGGAGATCATGCAGGAGCAGGACAGCATTCTCGGCCGTGCGAAAGAGGATGCAAAGAATATCGTTGATGCGGCGCAGGCGCGTGCGAACCAACTCCTTGAGGAGAGCGAGATCGTCATCCAGGCGAAGGAGCGCGCCCGCGCGATTATGCAGCAGACGCAGGAACAGGCGCGCGAGCTGATGGAGCAGACGCAGGCGAATGCCGCACGTCTCCAGAGCGATGCGGACGCCTATGCGAATCAGGTGTTTGAGCAGCTGATTGCCCATGTCGGCAGTACGTTCAAGGGTGTGCAGCAGGCAGAAGCAGGGCTCAATCAGGCGATGAATGTCCTGCGTACGGCAAAGGCGCAGATGAATGCGCCGCAGTCCGACGTACAGGAACTCTGAGAGCGCCCCGAACTGCGTCTAAAAACGCTCCTTGACAATGCCGAAAACCATCGCTATAATGTGAAAGGTCATGCGTCATGATGAAGCTCGATGTTGCGGAACCGGCATTCACCCTCGGAGAGAGCCGCAGCTTTTCGTTTCTCGTGCCGCCGGAGTCCCTTGATATGGGAGCGGATGCACCGCAGTTCTGCGGGCATATCCGTGTGGCGGGTACAGTAATGAACACGGGGCTTTCGTTCCGTGTGGCAGGTGAGATTACCGCCTGCCGCAGTTTCGTCTGCGACCGCTGCCTGTCTGAGGGGACGCGGAAGACGACGCTTGATTTTTCTGAGGACTATGCGAAGACTCCGGGAGAAACGGATGAGGCAGCGCTGTACGACGGCGATGCGGTTGTTATTGACAGCCTTGTGCGTGACACCCTCCTTGTGGCTGAGCCGCTGCGTGAGCTGTGCAAGTCTGATTGCAAAGGGCTCTGTCCGGTCTGCGGGCAGAACTTGAACGAGGGAACGTGCGCGTGCGATACGTTCGTGCCGGATCCCCGACTGGCGGCTTTAGAAAGCCTACTCAAAACCGATTAAGGAGGTGTATCCAAAGTGGCAGTACCAAAGAGAAAGACCTCGAAAGCGCGCCGCGACCGTCGCCGCGCGAACTGGAAGCTCGACGCGCCGCACTATGTCTCGTGCCCGCAGTGTCATGAGCCGAAGCTCCCGCATCATGTGTGCATGGAATGCGGCTTCTATGACGGAAAACCTGTGGTCGAGGCAGCTGAATGAGGACCATCTGAGCTGCTGCAAGAAGTCTGTGGGCTTTTTGCGGCGGCTCTTTTATTTTTTTGTATTTTCTCTTGCAATTCTTTTTAGCACCTAGTATAATTCTTTCATACTGATAGCATCTGGTGCTAAAAATAAAATGTGAATGCGTATCCGGGCTTCACATGCTGCGGGAGGAGTGGTACGATGACGGAGAAGAAGCGGCGGCGGCAGGAACTGCTTGTCGCGGCAGTGCGCAGAGAGCCATTCCTGACGGATGAGGCGCTGGCGAAAAAACTCACTGTGAGCGTACAAACCGTCCGTCTCGACCGTACGGAGCTTGGTATCCCCGAGCTGCGTGCCCGCGTCCGTACGCTTGCAGAGAATGCCCGCGAGAAGGTGCGTGCCATCCCGCACACGGAGGTCATCGGCGACCTGCTCTCACTGGAGCTTGGCGTGCGCGGAACGTCGGCACTGAAGGTGACGGACGACCTCATCTTTGCAGAGTCGGAGATTGCGCGCGGGACAGCGCTTTTTTCGCAGGCGAACTCACTGGCGCTTGCCATCATCGACGCACCGCTTGCCATGACGGGTGTTGCCAATGTAAAGTATAAAGTACCCATCCGCAAGGGGGATACGGTGATTGCGCACGCAGAGATCGTAAAGGTGCGCGGGAATAAGATCTTCGTCTGGGTGAAGACCCTGCGCGATGGCAAAGAGGTATTTCGAGCGAAATTCATTGTAGTTTCGCTCCAGTCGGCATAGTGTGTGCAAGAGAAGGGAGCGCAGGATGCGTATAGCGGTCGATGCGATGGGCGGTGATTTCGCACCGAAGGAGATTGTGCAGGGGGCACTGGACGCAGCACGGAAATATGACTGCGAGATCGTGCTGATCGGCGATGAGGAGAAAATCCGTGCCGAACTGCATGGGGCAGACCTTGATGCTCTGCGTATCTCCATTGTGCATGCGGCGGAGGTCATCGGCATGGACGAGCATCCAGCAGAGGCAGTACGCTCCAAGAAGGACTCCTCCATCGTAGTCGCGACTCGATTGGTGAAGGAGGGCAGCTGTGATGCAGTGCTCTCTGCAGGCTCGACGGGGGCGGCGGTGGCGGCGGCACAGCTCGTACTGCACCGTATCCGCGGGGTCGGACGTCCGACCATCGCGACGCCGATGCCGACACCGGACGGCGTGACGCTGATGCTCGACTCGGGGGCAAATGTGGACTCGAAGCCGGAGCATCTGGTACAGAGCGCCGTAATGGGTTCGCTGTACGCGCAGCACGTCTTCGGCATCGCGCGTCCGCGTGTCGGCCTCCTCAACATCGGTGAGGAGGAGACGAAGGGGAACGAGCAGGCGAAGGAAACCTACCAACTGCTCAAGGCAGAGCCGAATGTCTACTTCACCGGCAACGCCGAGGGGCGAGACGTGCCGAAGGGCAGCTTCGACGTGGTAGTCTGCGACGGGTTCGTCGGGAACGTCGTGCTGAAGTTTGCCGAGGGGCTCGCCAAGACTATTCTGGGGCTGATTCAGGAGGAGATCCGCGGGGCAGGGCTGATGGCGAAAATCGGTGCGCTGCTCCTTATGCCGACGCTGCGCCGTCTGGGCAAGCGCCTCGATGTGCGCGAGTATGGCGGTGCACCGCTGCTCGGCGTGAACGGCTGCTGTGTCATCGGACACGGCTCGTCGGATGCAAAGTCCATCGCGAGCGCCATCGGCGTTACGGTGGACTATGTGAACGGAAAGGTGCTGGATCAGATTCGCGACGCTCTGGCACAGGAGGGAGAGGGGAGTCATGCCTAAGATCAGTGCAGGCATCCTCGGGACGGGCTATCACGTTCCCGCACGGGTGCTGACGAACTTCGATCTGGAGAAGATGGTGCAGACCAGTGATGCGTGGATTGTCGAGCGCACGGGCATCCGTGAGCGGCGCATCGCCGCCGAGGGGGAGCCCGTCTCGGTGCTCGCGCAGCGTGCGGCAGAGATGGCGCTGGCGGATGCGGGGGTCGCCGCCGAGGAGCTGGATCTCATCATCATGGCGACGCTCACCTCCGACCGGATCATACCTGCAACGGCGTGCGTCCTGCAGGACCGTCTCGGGGCAAAACATGCTGCTGCATTTGATCTGTCGGCTGCGTGCTCTGGATTTGTCTATGCGGCATCCATCGCCACGCAGTTCATCGAAAGCGGCGTGTACCGCCGTATCCTTGTCATCGGTGGGGAGACCCTCTCGCGTGTCATCGACTGGCAGGATCGCAATACCTGTATTCTGTTCGGCGACGGTGCGGGCGCAGCGGTCTTCGGGCCTGTTGAGGATGGGCTGGGCGTGCGTGCCTTCGATCTCGGCAGCGACGGCTCCGGCGGTGATGCACTCGACATCCCGTCGAGCGGCAGCCTTTGCCCCGTGACTGCCGAGACCATCGAACAGCGGCTCAACTTCGTCCATATGGACGGCAAGGCGGTCTTCCGATTTGCGACAAAGGTTATGGGAAGAACCGTTGAGACATCCCTGCAGCGCGCGGGGATGCAGCGGGCGGAATTGGACTTTCTCGTACCGCATCAGGCGAATATCCGTATCATCCAAGCGGCGGCCAAACGTCTTGGCCTGCCGATGGAGAAGGTTATCATAAATATTCATCGCTACGGCAACATGTCTGCCGCATCTATCCCTGTCGCCCTCGCGGAGGCGGCGCACGCGCATCGATTCAAAAAGGGAGACAACATTGCCCTCGCAGGGTTCGGCGCGGGACTTACATGGGCATCGTGTATTATGAAGTGGGCGAAGGAGGAACACGGTTAATGTTTGAAAACAATCCGGTTTGTCGGATGCTGGGCATCAAGTATCCAATCTTCCAGGGCGGCATGGCATGGATCGGCACAGCTGAGCTTGCCTCTGCCGTCTCCAATGCCGGAGGGCTCGGGCTGATCGGCGCCGGACACATGCCCCCCGATGCTCTCAGAAATGAGATCCGTAAGGTTAAGGGATGGACAGATAAGCCCTTCGGCGTCAATGTTATGCTCATGAGTCCCTTTGTCAAGGAAGTCATGCAGGTCGTGCTTGAGGAGCGCGTGCCCGTCATCACGACGGGGGCGGGCAACCCTGGTGAGTATGTTCCCGCGCTCAAGGAGATCGGCTCGAAGGTCATCCCCGTGGTAGCCTCGGTCGCACTCGCGCGCCGTCTCGTGCGCACGGGCGTAGATGCGGTCATCGCAGAGGGGACAGAGTCCGGCGGGCATATCGGTGAGATCACGACGATGGCGCTCCTGCCCCAGGTGGTTGATGCGGTGGATGTACCGGTCATCGGTGCAGGCGGTATCGGTGACGCACGCGGTATGGCTGCGGCGTTTGCCCTCGGTGCACAGGCGATCCAGATGGGCTCACGCTTCGTGCTGAGTGAGGAGTGCATCGCGCACGAGAACTACAAGAATGCTGTACTCAAAGCAAAGGATCGCTCAACGGTCGTCACGGGACGTTCTCTCGGGCATCCTGCACGCGTGCTGCAGAACAAACTCTCCCGCAAGTACGAGGAGATGGAGGCGGCTGGCGCATCGAACGAAGAACTCGAGAAGCTCGGTGTCGGCAGTCTGCGCCGTGCAACCCATGAGGGCGATGTGGACAACGGTTCGGTGATGATTGGAGAGATCTCCGGCATGTTGTCGGACATCAAGCCCGTCCAGCAGATCATTGACGACATCATCAGCGCTCTGCCGGGTGCGATGGACGCTGCGCGCAAGACCTGCGAGTGAGGTGCAGTACGATGGGAAAACTTGCATTTTTATTCCCCGGACAGGGGGCGCAGGTCGTCGGGATGGGGAAAGATCTCTACGATACCTACGACCTTGCGAAAAAGTATTTTGCGGAAGCAGATGAGGCTCTCGGCTATTCCATCAGCAAGCTCTGTTTTGAGGGACCTGCCGACCAGCTTCAGCTGACAGCGCATACACAGCCTGCGATTCTCACGGTATCGGTCATCGCCGCAGAGCTGCTGCGCGCGGAGGGGATCGTGCCGGAGATTGCGGCGGGGCACAGTCTCGGCGAATACGCGGCGCTCGTTACGGCGGGCGTGCTGTCCTTCCGCGATGCGGTCGTCCTCGTGCACAAGCGCGGCGCTTATATGCAGGAGGCTGTACCCGTGGGCGAGGGTGCGATGGCGGCAGTCATCGGACTCGATGATGAGGCCATTGTCGCGGTCTGTGCCAAGGCGAGTGCCGTGGGCGCTGTGCAGGCGGTCAACTTCAACTGCCCGGGACAGACAGTGATTGCGGGCACGGCACAGGGCGTTGAGAAGGCGGTAGCGCTCCTGCAGGAAAAGGGGGCGAAGAAGGCTGTCATTCTGCCTGTCTCCGCACCGTTCCACTCCACGCTGATGGAACCTGCCGCGAAGAAACTCGCGGCGGAGCTGGATAGGGTTGCGCTGCACGATGCAGTGTTCCCCGTCGTCTCGAACTATACGGGCGGACTCCAGCAGACCGCTGCCGAGATCAAGACGAACCTCGTCGCACAGGCGGATCATCCCGTCCGGTGGATCGCGTGTGTCAATACCATGCGAGATTTTGGCGCGGACACCTATGTTGAGTGTGGTCCCGGCAAGACGCTTGCGGGCTTCAACAAACGCATCGACAAGACACTCACGAGCATGAATGTCGAGAATATTCAATCGCTGCAAAAAACACTTGACACGCTAAAGAAGTAATGATTAAATGAATTCGGTTGAAATTGAGGAGGGTATCCATGCTTCTTGAAGGGAAGATTGCTCTTGTTACGGGCGGTTCTCGCGGGATTGGCAGAGCCATTGCCATTCGTCTGGCGGAGGAGGGCGCAAAGGTTGCCGTTAACTACGCCGGCAACCAGGCAGCCGCCGAGGAGGTCAAGTCTATCATCGAAGCGAAGGGCGGTACTGCTCTCCTCGTTCAGGCGGATGTATCCGACAGCACAGCAGCCGCCGACATGGTAACACGTGTCCACGAGGAACTCGGCGGGCTTGATATCCTCGTCAACAATGCGGGTATTACCCGCGATACGCTGCTTATGCGCATGAAGGATGAGGATTTCGATGCGGTCATCAGCACGAACCTCAAGGGGATCTATGCCTGTACCAAGGCTGCTGCCAAGTTCATGACGAAGCAGCGCAGCGGGCGGATTGTGAATCTTTCCTCTGTGGTCGGCGAGATCGGCAATGTGGGACAGACGAACTATGCAGCCGCCAAGGCGGGTGTGATCGGCTTCTCAAAGGCGGCGGCGAAGGAATTCGCACCGCGCGGGGTGACGGTCAATGTGGTTGCCCCCGGATTCATCGACACTGATATGACTGCGGTTCTCAAGGATGCCATCCGTGAGAAAATTGCACAGGGTATCCCACTCGGGGCGCTCGGCAAGCCGGAGCATGTTGCCGATGCCGTACTCTTCCTTGTGAGTGATGCGGCATCGTACATTACAGGCCAGACGCTGAATGTAGATGGCGGCATGGTGATGTAGCATACAATCAATCTATTTAAAGGAGGTGAAAACGCATGGCAACGTTTGACAAGGTTCGCGACATCGTCGTGGAACAGCTTGGCTCGGAGGCTGACGAGGTCACCCTGGAGTCCACCTTCATTGACGATCTTGGCGCAGATTCGCTCGACATCGTTGAGCTCATCATGGCTTTCGAGGAGGAATTCAATGTTGAAATCCCCGACGAGGCTGCTGAGAAGATTAAGACGGTTCAGGATGTCGTCAATTACATCGATCAGAACAAGTAAGACCCTGCGATAGCAATCGCATTCGTGCACAAAACTGGTCTTTTTGGGAAATCCCGTGACAGCTCAAGGCGCACGGGATTTTTCTAAAAAGGCATTATGACTTTGCATAAAACCAGGGCTGATGAAAGCCCTGCTGTAATAGATTCGTCTTCCATCCGCGTGCGGCGCGATATCGTCGCAGGGAGGGGAGGCATGCGGAGAGAACTGTCCGCCGGACGGCGCTGCTGTGTGCGCGCTCTCTCCCGATTGGAGGGCTTATATGAGACTACCCGAGGTGAGGATTGGCAGTAAGGTTGCCGCTGTCCCCATCATACAGGGCGGTATGGCGATTCGCATCACCACGGCGCGGCTCGCAGCCGCTGTTGCGAACGAGGGCGGCATCGGACTCATCGCTGCTTCCGGCATGAAGCCGAAGGAGCTGCGCTATGAAATTAGGCTTGCACGCGCACTTTCTCCTCATGGGATCATCGGCATCAATGAAATGGTCGCGGCAAGCGACTTTGCGGATGCCGTTCAGATTGCGATCGACGAGGGAATCGACCTCGTGGTTGCGGGCGCGGGATTCTCCCGCGATATGTTCCAGCTTGGCAAGGAGTCGGGGACACCGATCGTTCCGATTGTCTCCACGGCGAAGCTCGCAAAGATTGCCGAGAAGCTCGGCGCGGCTGCGGTCGTTGTCGAGGGCAAGGAGGCGGGCGGTCATCTTGGCACAGACCAGTCCGTGCGCAGCATCATCTCGGATGTACGCGCTGCCGTGAAGATTCCCGTTTTTGCGGCGGGCGGTGTGCTCACAGGACAGGACATCGCCGATCTGCACAAGATGGGTGCGGACGGCGTACAGCTTGGCTCGCGCTTCGCGGCATGTGTGGAGTCTAATGCTGCACCGTCGCTCAAACAATACTATCTGAAATCAAAGAAGGATGACATCGTTATCATTCACAGTCCCGTGGGACTGCCGGGGCGCGCGGTACGCACGCCGTTCTCCAAACGGATTATGGACGGTCCTGTGCCGCCGACGGTTTGCGATCGCTGCCTTAAGCACTGCGATCATCACTTCTGTATTATTCGCGCCCTTTCGCGCGCACAGCAGGGAGATCTCGAGACAGGACTTGTCTTTACCGGTGAATTCATGCCGCAGATCGATCGGATTTTGACTGTTCGTGAGATATTTGAGGAGCTGCAGCAGCAGCTCGAGGCAGCGAACTAGAGTAGTGCAAGGAAAGGAGTCGGTTGGTTTGAAAAAGAGAATTGTCGTTACGGGGGTTGGCCCGATCACACCGATCGGCATCGGCAAGGATGCATTCTGGGAGGCGCTGCTGGCCGGAAAGAATGGCATTGACCGTATCACTCGGTTCGACGCGGAGCACTATGCTGCACAGATTGCGGGCGAGGTGAAGGACTTCTCCATTGACGGCTACATCGACAAGAAAGAGGCAAAGCGTATGGATCGCTATGCCCAGTTTGCTGTCGTCTCTGCTGGCATGGCGCTGGCAGATGCGGGAATCGATCTCGCCAAGGAGGACCGCGACCGCATTGGTGCGTATGTCGGGGCGGGCATTGGCGGCATCGAGACGATGCACAGCACCTATGAGCGCCTTTTTGACAAGGGGCCGGAGCGTGTCAGCCCATTCTTCATCCCTATGATGATTGCCAATATGGCAGCGGGCCAGGTTGCCATCAACTACGGCCTGCACGGCCCTGTGTCCTGTGTGGTCACAGCGTGTGCAACGGGCGCAAACTGCATTGGTGATGCTTTCCGCGTCATGCAGCGCGGCGAGGCAGACATTATGCTCGCAGGCGGGACGGAGGCATCCATCTCAGAGGCTGCGAGTGCGGGCTTTGCTGCGATGAAGGCACTCTGCACGGATCACAACGATGATCCGGCACATGCCTCGCGCCCGTTCGACAAGAACCGCTCCGGTTTTGTGATGGGCGAGGGAGCTGGTCTTGTCGTTCTCGAGACGCTCGAGCATGCAGAGGCGCGCGGCGCGCATATCTATGCGGAGCTGGTCGGCTACGGCTCGAACTCGGACGGCTACCACATTACGAGTCCCGCACCGCAGGGGGAGTTCCAGGCGAAGTGCATGCGTCTCGCTCTTGCCGATGCGGGACTTCAGCCCGAGGATGTAGATTATATCAACGCGCACGGCACATCGACGCACATGAACGACCTCTGTGAGACGGAGGCAATTAAGACAGTCTGGGGTGCAGCGGCAAAGGATGTCGCGGTATCTTCCATCAAATCGATGACGGGACACCTCCTCGGCGCTGCGGGCAGCGTCGAGCTGATCGCGTCAGTACTTGCCGTCGAGAACGATATGCTCCCGCCGACGATCAACTACGATACGCCGGACGACGGGCTCGATCTCGACTATGTGCCGAATCATGCGCGTGCGAAGACCGTGCGTGCAGCCATCTCGAACTCCTTCGGCTTTGGCGGGCACAATGCCTGCCTCGTCGTCAAAAAGTATCAGAAGTAATATCATGACCCATCGCATGACAGAGGAAAGACGCGCGCAGCTCCTGCACCTTTCTGCGCAGCTTAAAATTTCCTTCGGCAACCTCGCTCTGCTGGACGAGGCACTGACCCATCCTTCCTATACGAATGAGGCGAAGGAGTCCATATCGCATAATGAGCGCCTGGAGTTTCTGGGCGATGCCGTGCTGGAGCTTGCCTCCAGCACGTATTTATATGCGCGATTTCCTGCGTGCTCGGAGGGAGAACTGACGAAGATGCGTGCGAGCCTTGTGCAGAGCGAAACGTTGGCACGATTGGCGCGGCGGCTTGACCTCGGCGGCTATCTCCGCCTTGGGCGCGGTGAACTGCTGGCAGGCGGTGCAGACCGCCAGAATAATCTTGAGAATGTATTCGAGGCGGTCATTGGAGCGATCTTTCTTGATGCAGGCTGGGCGGCGGCGCAGGCGTATGTGACGCGCCAGCTCTCCGATGAGGCAACGCATCTCCAGCGAACACATGTTGCGCGCGACTTCAAGACGGCGCTGCAGGAGCATATCCAGCAGAAACACCGCACGAGTATCGCCTATGAGCTGATCTCTGAGAGCGGCCCGGATCACGACAAACGTTTCACGACGCGCGTACGCATCGGCGGGGAGGCTATGGGAGAGGGAACGGGACGCAGCAAGAAGGAGGCGGAGCAGCAGGCGGCCGCCGCTGCTCTTGCGCGGCTCGGATGCAGTTAGATTTACGTTAGGGGTGCATCCTTTCCTTGACTTTTTTGAGGCACTCCGATACTATGAACTTATTATGGCAGGACTTCCAGATGCGGATACCTGCCCTTCTTCATCAATGTGATAGATTGTGTTCTGCATTGTGGGGAATGGGAAAGAGGAGGTTTTTTATTTGTTCGCAATCAAAAAGGGGATCGGCATTCTCGCGGTGACCGTTCTGGCACTCGGTACGCTCCTCGCAGGCTGCGGCGGTCATCAGGCGGGCGGTGCACGTCCGACGGCGGTCAAGGCGATGAATGTTCTGCGGCAGGACACGCCGCTCACGCACGTCTATGCGGGGCAGATTATGGGGACGGACGAGGTCAAGATTCAGGCACGCGTCTCCGGCAACATCGTGGAGAAGTATATCACGGGCGGTCAGTTCGTGACGGCGGGGCAGCCGCTCTACCGTATTGATGCCCGCCAGTATGAGAGTGCCGTGCTGCAGGCGCAGGCGACGCTCGCGCAGGCAGAAGCAACGCTCAGCAATGCGCGGATGGATCTCAGTCGCTATCAGCAGCTCTATGCGAGTGCAGCCATTTCGGAGCAGACGCTCTCGACCCAGCAGTCGCAGGTGAGTGCATACGAGGCGGCGGCTGCAGCGAATGCAGCACTCCTGCGTCAGGCGCAGGAAAATCTCGATGATACCACCATTTATGCACCGATGACGGGACAGCTCTCGGTGGATGATGTGGCGACGGGGACATTTGTGACGGCGGGAACGACAACGCTTGTCTCGATGGGAGCATCAAATCCTGTCTATGCGCAGTTCAGTCTTTCGGAGAACGAGTATCTGAATTTCGTCGAACAGGCTGTTCAGCAGGGAGGTATCAATGCCGTTACGGTGGCACTGACCCTATCGAACGGCTCAAAGTATCCAATCATGGGACATATCGCCACGTCCGACCGTGCACTCGCGGCACAGACAGGAACACTGACGGTGAAGGCACTTTTTGACAATCCGGATGGGCTTCTTCTGCCCGGAATGTTTGCGCGCGTCTCCCTTATCGGTGATACGATTCCGAATGCTACGCTCGTGCCGGAGCGCGCTGTCCAGCAGCTCCTCGGCAAGTCGTTCGTCATGCTCGTCGGCGAGGGGAATAAGGCGGTTGCACGCACCATCACCCTCGGGGAGAAGGTCGGCAGCTACTATGTGGTCAAGGATGGGCTCGATCCATCGGATATCGTTGTTGTCGAGGGACTTACGACGCTCCAGGAGGGGGGCGATCTCGCGGTGACGATGGTGACGCCGGGAGAGATGGGCTTCTCTGTCGAGGGGGATTCCTCCAACTTTGATACGCGTGAGCTCACGCCCGCGCAGTAAGGAGGAGATCCTTTGGCAAAATTTTTCATCCATCGGCCGATTTTTGCCATCGTCATCGCGGTGATGATCGTCATTGTCGGTACGATCGCAGGATTCTCTCTGCCGATTGCGCAGTATCCGCAGATCTCGCCGCCGACGGTCGCGGTCTCAGCCAGCTATACGGGTGCGAGCGCATCGGTTGTGAATGAGACGGTGGCACAGGTCATCGAGGAGCAGATCAACGGCACCCAGGGGATGGACTACATGAGCTCCACCTCTGACGATACGGGTCGATACAGCCTCTCTGTTACATTCGAGGTCGGTACGGACGGTGATATGGACGCGGTCAAGGTGCAAAACAATGCGGCGGGGGCGAATGCGAGCCTGCCGTCCTCTGTTCAGTCCGCAGGCGTCACGACTCGTAAATCCTCAGGACAGATGGCGTACTTCGTTTCAATGTATTCCGAAGACGGCGCGTATGATCGTGCTTTCATGAAGAACTATGCGACACTCTACTTTCTCGATGCGATCAAGCGCGTCAATGGTGTGGGTGAGGTGCAGGTCTTCGGTGCGGACTATGCGATGCGCATCTGGATGAATCCCGATCGTCTTGCAGAGCTGGGGCTTACCGTTGCAGATATCACTGCAGCGATCCAGGAGCAGAACGTGCAGGCACCTGCCGGTACAGTCGGCGGTATGCCGACCGTGAATGGGCAGGAAAAGCAGTTTACGGGCAAGGTACAGGGGCGACTCACGACGCCGGAGGAGTTTGGCAACGTCATCATTGCTGCGGGCAAGGATGGTTCTTTTGTCCGTCTGAAAGATGTTGCGCGCATTGAGACGGGGGAGCGCAGCAATAACATTGTTGCGAAGTTTAACGGTTATCCTGCCGTTGGCTTCGGCATTCAGCTGACCTCCGATGCGAACGCGATGATTACGCTTGCGCAAGTGCGCAAGATCCTCGATGAGGCGGAGAAGAGCTTCCCGCCGGGGCTCAAGATGAAGTCTGTCTTTGACAGCACAGACTATATCAATGCATCCATCAACGAGGTAGTACATACCTTTGTCGAGGCGCTGCTGCTCGTCGTGCTCGTAATCTTCGTCTTCCTGCAGAGCTGGCGCGCGACGCTCATCCCTCTACTTGCTGTACCGGTGTCGCTCATCGGTACATTCGGTGCATTTGTACTGCTCGATTTCTCCATCAATACACTGACGCTCTTTGCCATGGTGCTTTCGATCGGCCTTGTTGTTGATGATGCCATCGTTGTCATCGAGAATGTCGAGCATCACATGGAGAGCGGTCTCTCGCCGGTAGATGCAACGGAACGTGCGATGAGCGAGGTACAGGGGCCTGTCGTCGCAATCGCATTCGTGCTTGCAGCCGTGTTCGTCCCGGTCGCCTTCCTCGGCGGTATGATGGGCGTACTCTATAAGCAGTTCGCGCTCACCATTGCCATCTCGATGGCGCTTTCTGCCTTTGTCGCGCTCACCCTGACACCTGCGCTCTGTGCGCTCATGCTGAAGCCAAAGAAGGAGAATGCAGAAAAGGGAGCGCTCGACCGCTTCTTTGACGGATTTAACAGATGGTTTGACCGTACCCGTAAGGGCTATGTCGGTATTGTTACGAATTTCATCCGAAAGTCGAAGATCGCTGTTGTATTCCTCCTTCTCGTCTGTGGACTCACGGCGATCATATACCGGAATCTGCCAACGACATTCGTCCCTGAGGAGGATCAGGGCTATTTGATGATCGCGATCCAGCTGCCGCCGGGCACATCCACAAATCAGACACAGAAGACTGTGGATAAGATTCAGCAGGCGGTACAGCGTGAGATCAAGGGGCAGAGTGCTGTCATGTCCATCAACGGATTTGACATCCTTGCCGGCGGTGCAAACTCCAACGGAGCGGTCGTATTCGTCGGCATGAAGGACTGGTCTCAGCGTGCGGGACTGGCTGAGTCCGTTGCTGCGGCGGTCGGTACGATGTTCCGTGTTGGTGCAATGGAGACGCCGGAGGCCCTCGTTATCGCCATCAATCCGCCCGCTCTCCCCGGTCTCGGCAATGTCGGCGGTTGGTCGCTCCAGCTGCAGGATATGAGCGGACATACAGATCTCGAGCTGAACGATCTGGTCAACAAGATTCTCGCTGAGGCGAACAGCCGACCAGAGCTCCGCGGCGTGCGCACGACGTTCAAGATCAATGCGCCAAGCTATCAGTATGAGATCGATCGTGAGAAGGTCAAGAATCTCGGTGTCGAGCTCTCGGATGTCTTTGCAGCACTGCAGGTCAACTTCGGCGGCTACGAGGTGAATGACTTCAACCAGTTCGGACGTACCTACAAGGTCGTCCTGCAGTCCGATGTACCCTATCGCACGGAGGCAGAGGCGGCGAAGTTCGTTTTTGTCCGCAACGCACAGGGCGGCATGGTGCCGCTCGATACGCTGCTGAAGCCGAAGCTCACAACCGGCCCGACCCAGATCAGCCGTTTCAACGGTGCACGCTCGATCACCTTCCAAGGAAGTGCGGGCGCTGGATACAGTTCGGGTGAAGCGATGAAGGCCATCACCGAGATCGTGCAGACACATGCGGGCTCTGGATTCAGTATCGAATGGTCGGGGCAGAGCCGCGAGGAACAGAAATCTGCGGATTCTACCATGCAGGTACTTGCCCTCGCACTCGTCTTTGTCTTCCTTTGCCTCGCAGCTCTCTATGAGAGTTGGAGCGTTCCGTTTGCCGTCCTCTTTACCGTGCCGACGGGAATCTTCGGCGCACTCTTTGCAGAGTATATCCTCGCGATGATCTTTGGCGCGATTGGTATCCCAGCGGCCGGCTATCAAAACAGTGTCTATATGCAGATCGGTGTCATCATGGTCATTGGTCTTGCGGCGAAGAATGCGATTCTGATTGTTGAGTTTGCAAAGATCCGCGTAGATCGCGGCATGGATCCGCTGAAAGCAGCAATCCAGGCAGCGGGGCTGCGTCTACGCCCAATTCTCATGACATCGTTCGCCTTCATCATCGGCTGTCTGCCGCTCTGCATGGCATCCGGCGCGGGGGCTGCGGCGCGTAACGGCATGGGTGTTGCCGTTGTTGGCGGGATGCTCTTTGCGACGGTCTTTGGTATCTTCCTCATTCCCGTGTTCTATGTTATTGTTGATCGTATTGCAAGGATGATCGGCATCAGCAAGAAAACTAAGACGCGCACGGCGGATGACTATATGTAAGCATAAAAAAACTCCTCATATTGGGGAGTTTTTTTATGGGATCAATATGTATTGAATCAGAATCATGTAAAGCATTGTTCCGCCGCCGATGGAAAGCAGCATCTGGCGGTATCTCAGATGCAGTAAGGCAGTCGCGGCAATCCCCGCGGTCTCCGGCAGCCCGTGGCTTCCGCTCAGAAAGGAGGTATCTTTGAGACAGTAGACAATGAGCATCCCAAATACGGCGGCGGGGAGTACGTTGCCCAGGTAGCGGACAATCGGCGGTGTCGGTCTTTTCTCCGAGAGTAGGAGGAAGGGGAGGGCGCGCGTCAGTATGCTTGCCAGTGCGCAGAGTCCGATGGTGATGCATTCCTCCGCAAATGTCATAGCTGCATCCTCCTTTCGATATAAGGACGCGCAGCGAGACAGCCGCTGAGGATGAGGAGCATCGTCGGGATCATGAAGGTGTCTCTGCCGAACAGAAAGAGTGCGGCGGCTGCTGCTGCAATCCCGAGGATGCTCGTATAGTGCTGCGGATCGTTCTGCCACTGTTCGATGAAGATAACGACGAACAATGCTGTCATGGAAAATTCTATGCCGGCAGTATTGAGCGGGAGACGGCTGCCGATGATGCCGCCGATGGACGCACCTGCGACCCAGTAGAACTGGTTGAGGAGCGTGACGAAGAACATAAACCAACCTGCGTCGATATTCTGCGGGATTTTTGCCGTGTAGTTGATGGAGAAGGATTCATCACACATGCCGTAGACAAGATAGGGCTTTTTCCAGCCTGTCCCGCGGTACTTCTCAAACATGGATAGGCCGTAGAAGACGTGTCGTCCCTGCACCATGAGCGCCAGCAGGAAGGTCTGAAGGGGGGCAAAGGGACTGAGGAGGAGGGCCGTCGCAATGAATTCGAGCGAGCCGCCGAAGATGATGGCGCTCATCGCCATCGGGTACCAGAAGGAGAAGCCTGCGGCGTTTGTGTAGATGCCATAGGCGAGTCCGAGAAAAAGAAAGCCTGCAAGAATGGGGACGGTATGCGGAAATGCCGCACGGAGTGCGGCGCTGCGCATACCATGTTGTGTTATCATCGTCTGCTCCGTCTGCTCCAGTCACAGTCGTCTGTATGTGCGGCAAGGACACCGATCGCCTGCAGAGCAGCATAGATGCACGTCGAGCCGACGAATTTCATTCCGCGCCGCTTGAGATCAGCAGAGATCTTATCTGAGAGTGGAGAGGTGGTGCGCAATTCGCAGCTCTCGCGCACGGGTTTTCCGTTGGTGAATCCCCAGATATAGCGGTCAAAGCTGCCAAACTCCGCTGTAATCTCGAGAAAGATGCGGCTGTTCGTGATGCTCGCCTCTATCTTTCGCCGATTGCGGACGATACCTGCATCCTGCATGAGCGATTCCACCTTTGCTGCGTCAAAGGCGGCGACACGTGCAGGGAGGAATCCCTCGTAGGCACGGCGGAAATGTTCCCGCTTGTGCAGGATGGTCGCCCACGAGAGTCCGGCCTGAAAGGTCTCGAGGATGAAGAGCTCATAGAGGGCGTGGTCGTCGTGGAGCGGGATGCCCCATTCCTCGTCGTGGTATTTCACATAGATTGGGTCGTCCAGCTTGACCCAGCTGCATCGTCTGCATCCTGCCTTCATTGTTATCCTCCTGAATAATAAAAAGCCGTGTCCCTCCGGACTCCGGCTCGTGATCTATGAAGATGGTCGGGATGACAGGATTCGAACCTGCGGCCTCATCGTCCCGAACGATGCGCGCTACCAAACTGTGCCACATCCCGATATGGGTAGTATTTTAGCGACCTTTGCTTGCTTTGTCAAGTGGTACGGATGCACCGTGCCTCTCTTCGATCTCCTGCACATGCAGATGTGCGGTGCGGTCTGCCGCCTCGTGCAGCCCCGTCAATGCAGAGAAGGGGGCGAATTGTGCCGCGCGGTCGCGCAGAGACATGGGGGGATGCGTTTTTGAGACGGGGCGGGAGAGGTTGATGATGTCTGCGTAGTCCTCGATATGGAGCTGTGCCATGATATTCACTCCTGTACGGCTATGCCTTGTGTCCGCCGATTTGAGCATTGCGCTGCCGTGCTGTTGCTCCCTCGATGAGATTTGCCCCACGCAAGATGGCGTTTTTTCCGTACGTTTTTTTGATCGAGACAAGTGCCTCCTGCAGGGCTTTTTCCTTTTTTTGTATGATTGCTTCTGCGGGACTTAGTGGCGCAGAAGCAATCTCCTCGGGGGCAAAGAGGCTTATCTGGGTTGCCGCTGCGGTACGTTCCTCCTCGGTCTGAAGATGCTGCGCTGAGATCGTGATGCGGCGGACGAGGAGATCGGGATGGATGATCGCATCATAGCATGCCGTCAGTGCATCCCGTATCGCATGGGAGGATGCACCGCGCGCGATGGCGGCACTGCCGTGCGCCGGCCATGGGACGTGGCGGCCGTAGCGATCGGTGCGGATACGTCCGTGGTAGAGGCTGCGTATCTCAGGGCGGGTGAGACATGCGGTATCATAGCCCACAGTCAGCTCCAGCCGATCGCTCGTAAGATGTTTCTCGGTCAGTGCGATGGAGAGGGCATCTGCCATCTCCCAGACAACGAGACGTGCCTTTGCTGTGCTGTACGGTACTTGCAGCACCTGTCCCATGTGCGTGCTGCGCGACTTTGGGCGGTAGTCCTTGATATCCTTCATGCGTGCGGGTTCGTATCCCCATGCATGGTCGATCAACAGCTCCGCTTGTATGCCGAACAGGCGGTAGAGAAGCTCCTCGCTGTGTCGTGCACTCGATGCACCGAGAGAGCAGCGGGCGATATCGCCCATGGTATAGAGTCCATGCTCCTCGAGCTTTTGCGCATATCCTCTGCCGATCCGCCAAAAATCCGTGAGCGGACGGTGTGTCCAGAGCTGTCTGCGGTAGCTCATTTCGTCGAGTTCCGCGATGCGTACGCCGTCGGCATCGGGGGGGATGTGCTTTGCCACGATATCCATGGCAACCTTTGCCAGATAGAGGTTCGAACCGATTCCTGCCGTCGCTGTGATACCGGTTTCCTGCAGAACCGTGCGGATGAGGCGGATGGCAAAATCGTGTGCGGAGATGCTCTCTGTATCAAGATAACTCGTGACGTCAATGAATACCTCATCGATGGAGTAGATGTGGATGTCGGCAGGAGAGACATGACGCAGGTAGAGCTCGTAGATGCGCATGCTGTATGCCATGTAGAGCGCCATGCGCGGGGGAACAACATGGTAGGCAATGGCGCACGCAGGGGATGCGGCAAGCGTCTCGGCATCCATCGCTTCACCCGTAAGTGTCCGCTGCGGTGCGCGGTATTTCCGTCGTGCATTTGCCTGTGCGACGGCACGAATGACTTCGAAGAGGCGTGGGCGGCCGCCGATGCCGTGTGCTTTGAGCGCAGGAGAGACGGCGAGGCAGATGGTCTTGCTTGTACGGCTCTCGTCTGCGACCACCAGATGCGCGGTCAGCGGATTGAGTCCGCGTTCTATGCATTCGACCGATGCGTAGAACGCTTTGAGGTCGATGGCAATATAGGTACGCGTATTCATCTTCATCCCTCCTATCATCCAGTATAGCACGGGTGTTTCTTATTTGTAAATCAAAATCAGACAGAAAAGGGAAAAGGGGAGATGTGTCGAATAGTCTAAGACAAAGAAGAAAAAGGAGCGGACGCTATGAATATCATTGTTACGGGCGGCGCAGGATTCATTGGTGCGAATTTTGTCTACTACGAGCTGCGTGAGCACCCAGAGGATCGGATTATCTGCTATGATGTGCTGACCTATGCAGGGAATCTGGCGACTCTCGATGCGGCGCGTGCACATCCGCAGTTTTCCTTTGTGCGCGGCGACATCGCGGATCGTGCGGCAGTCTACGCGCTCTTTGAACGGGAGCAGCCCGATATCATCGTCAATTTCGCTGCCGAGTCTCATGTCGATCGTTCCATCGCGCATCCTGAGATCTTCCTGCAGACCAATGTCATCGGTACGAGCGTCCTGCTTGATGCCTGCCGCAAGTACGGCATCAAACGCTATCATCAGGTATCGACGGACGAGGTTTACGGGGACCTGCCGCTCGAGCGTCCCGACCTTTTCTTTACGGAACAGACACCTCTGCATGCGTCGAGTCCTTACTCCTCATCCAAGGCGTCTGCCGATCTTATCGTCCAGGCGTACGCGCGTACTTATGGCGTCCCTGTAACCATCTCGCGCTGCTCGAACAATTACGGTGCGTTCCAATTCCCGGAGAAACTCATTCCGCTCATGATCATCCGCGCCATGCGGGGGGAGCAGCTGCCCGTCTACGGTGATGGACTGAATGTCCGCGACTGGCTGCATGTGGATGATCACTGTGCCGCTATTGATGCTGTCATGCGGCGTGGAACGGAGGGGGAGGTCTACAACGTCGGCGGACATAATGAGCGTTCGAACATAGAGGTTATACGGACGATTCTAAAGGCGCTCGGCAAGGGAGAGGATCAGATTTCCTATGTTGCCGACCGCAAGGGACATGACCGACGCTATGCAATTGATCCGGAGAAAATCGGACGCGAGCTTGGCTGGCAGCCCGCGACCGCTTTCGACGTGGGGATTCAGACGACAATTGCATGGTATCAGGCCCATGAAGCATGGTGGGCAGACATCCTCAGCGGCGCATATGAACAGCGCAACGCAGAGGGCTGAAAAGAGAGTGAATCAGTTCCCGTGCTGCGGCAAAATTCAGTCTTGACAAGGGAGAGGCTTTTCGCTATACTAGCCTCTGTCAGCGCAGAATGCGCGGGGGCATAGCTCAGCTGGGAGAGCGCTTGCATGGCATGCAAGAGGTCAGGGGTTCGATCCCCCTTGTCTCCACCATATCGACCGTCAGCGGATGTGAGGAAACTCGCATCCGTTTTTTGCTTCGTGCGTCCGCTGCAAGGATAAAAAAAGCACCGCTGCGAGCGGTGCGGCTATGTACGAATGGTGCGCCTGGGGGGATTCGAACCCTCGACCCACGGCTTAGAAGGCCGTTGCTCTATCCAACTGAGCTACAGGTGCAGTGGTCGGGATGACAGGATTCGAACCTGCGACATCTTGCTCCCAAAGCAAGCGCGCTACCAAACTGCGCTACATCCCGATACCGCCTTATTATAATGAGCGATACGGGAAAAGTCAACTCATTTCACAATGTGTTTACCCCCGAGAAAGCGCGGATTCCAATAGCTGTTCGACAGTTCATCGATGCGTACCCCCTTGCTCGTGGAGGCATGGATGAACTCGCCCTTGCCGAGGTAGATGCCGCAGTGCGATGCTCCCTTTTCGTAGGTCTCGAAGAAGACAAGATCGCCGGGGACGAGTTCCTTCGTGCTCTTTGTGCGTAGTCCGAGCTTATACTGCTCGTCTGCGGTGCGCGGGATGGAGATCCCCTGCCGCTGAAAGACATACTGGAGGTAGCCCGAGCAGTCAAACCCCTTCGGTGTTGCGCCGCCAAAGACGTAGGGTGTTCCCATATAGGACTTTGCCGTCTTAATGACGTCGGATACCTTGCTCGCGGGCAGGATGGGTATGCCGTTTGGTGCGGGCGGGAAGGTTTTCTCGGCGGGAGGCGGGACATCGATGCCCCACGGGCGTTTTTCCGGCGCGTTTTTGAGTGCACGCCATGTGGCATTGTTGACGACACCGGTGATTTTGATCTTGTTGTCGCGCTGGAACTCGGCGACAGCACGCTCGGTATCCTTGCCGTAGATCCCGTCGGCGTTCTTGATCTTGTAGCCCGCATTTTGCAGTGCATGCTGGAGGACGAGCACCTCATGTCCGCGTGAGCCCTCGCGCAGCGTGGGGGATGCGTATGCTGTTCCTGCGGCGAGCGCGACGGTGATGCAGGTGCCGATGAGCAGGCGGGACAAGTGTTTCATAGCGAATCTTCCTTTCGCAATAGGGGCTAGGCGTGCCGGACGTGCTCGAGACCCTGCCCGAGCAGCTTGAGCACATGGTCGTCGTCGATCGAGTAGAGAACCTCTTTGCCGTCGCGGCGGAACTTTACGAGGCGGGCAGTGCGGAGCACGCGCAGCTGGTGCGAGATAGCGGACTGCCCCATCTCGAGGCCGTCGGCAATATCATAGACCCGCAGTTCTTCTGCCGCGGTGAGCAGGGATAGAATCTTGATGCGTGTGGGATCGCCGAGTGTCTTAAACAGATCGGCGAGAAGCTGCGCCGTGTCCTGATCAATGCAGTTCAGTGGGGCGGATGTCATTCTATGGAAGTCCTTTCTTTTCAGTAAATCTTGTTGATTTCAAATCCGTTCTTTGCGAGTGCCGCGACGATACGGTCGATGTGCTCCTGTCCGTGCGTTTCGACGGTGACGGTGAGCTGAACCTTTTGGAAACTGTCAGTCACCATGGCCTGGTCGTGGTCGAGGCGGATGACGTTCGCATCCTGTTCTGTGAGGATCTGTGCAACCGTGAGGAGCTGACCGGGCTTATCGGGGAGCTGGACGGAGAAACGGAATACGCGGCCGCGCGAGATGAGTGCCTTCGAGATGAGCGCGGAAATGGTCGAGATATCGATATTGCCGCCGCTGACGAGAACAGCAATTTTCTTGCCTTTCATGTGCAGCTTGGAGAGTGCCGCTAGGGACAGGACTCCTGCCCCCTCTGCGATGAGTTTGTGCTTTTCAATCAAAGAGAGCAGAGCACTCATGATCTCCATCTCAGAGACGGTGATGATCTCGTCGAGATAGCGGCGGCAGAATGCCAGTGTGAGACTGCCTGCCGTACGCACGGCACAGCCGTCTGCCACCGTATCGGCAGATGGGAGCGTGATGGTGCGGCCGCAGGAGAGTGCTGCTTTCATGCACGCAGCATTCTCCGGCTCGACACCGATGACCTTCACCTGCGGATTGACGAGTTTTGCCGCGAGGGCAATGCCGGAGGCGAGACCGCCGCCGCCGATGGGGACAAGGATGGCATCCACATCCTTGAGAGCGTCAATGACCTCAAGTGCGATGGTACCTTGACCGACGAGCACATCGCGGTCGTTGAACGGATGTATGTAGACGTAGCCGTGCTCCTTTTGCCGCGCGAGGCTGTGTGCGTAGGCATCGTCGAAGCCGTTGCCGTGCAGGATGACCGTTGCACCGAGGGCGCGTGTCGCCTCGACCTTGAGGATGGGGGTGGTGGCGGGCATACAGATGACTGCCTTGACGCCGAGTCTCTGTGCGGCGTAGGCGACGCCCTGCGCGTGATTGCCCGCCGATGCGGTGATGACACCGCGCGCCTTCTCATCGTCTGTGAGGGTGCTGATGCGGCTGTATGCGCCGCGCAGCTTGAATGCGCCTGTTGTCTGGAGATTTTCGAGTTTCAGATAGGTGGCATTGCCGGAGATATCGGAGAAAAAATCACTGTAAATCAGCGGCGTCTTGCGTACAATGCCCTCGAGCCTTTTTGCTGCAGCATAGATATCGGAAATACCCGTAGCAGCAACCAGTTCTTCCTCGGTCTGTTCCGTCTGCTCTTCTCCCATGTCGATTCCTCCATTATTTCCTATATGTAGAGCCAGTCTATCATGTTCGGTGGGGCACGTCAATTTATTTTCATGATGCAGAAAAATTGTCGGAACAAAGAAGGAGCTCGACAGAATTTAGCGAATAAATACTATATAAGAGGCGGGGGAATGCAGATGAATATGCACATATGCCCTCGCCCCGTGGATATTCCCGTGTGCGGCATTATTTTTTGAGAGAAGTGAGGAGGAACTGCCATGATTAAGAACATTTTGGTACCGGTCGACGGCTCTGAGGGCGCTGACCGCGCGATTGAGAAGGCCGTGATGCTGGCAGAGATCTGCAAGGCGAAGCTGAACTTTCTCTATATTGCGAACATCAACCAGCTCGCCATCAATGCGGTGCTCTCAGATGCCATCCTCGACTCGGTGACGAAAGCGGGGAACGTCATTCTCGAGCGTGCGCTCGAGATGGTTCCTGCGGGCGTTGAGAAAGAGTCGTTTTCCGATACGGGCTCGCCGGCTGTCGTCATCCTCGACTTCGCCGAGACGAACGACATCGATCTCGTCGTCATGGGCAGCCGCGGGCTTGGCGTGGTCAAGGGTGTGCTGCTCGGCAGTGTCAGCCAGTACGTTGTAGAGCAGTCCAAGTGTCCTGTGCTGGTCGTTAAATAACACATCGGGGACAGCAGAGCTGCTGCGGAGGCGTGTGCTTTCGCGGCAGCTCTTTGGTATGCGGTACGGAGGAAGGAATGGCAGAGATGAAGGATCGGCGTTTTGCGCGTACCGAAATGCTGCTCGGCGAGGATGGGCTTGCGCGTTTGTCTGGCAGCTCTGTTGCTGTGTTCGGTATCGGCGGCGTTGGCTCGTATGCTGCGGAGGCACTCGCCCGTGCGGGGGTCGGCAGACTTACGCTCATCGATCCCGATATGATTGATGAGACGAATATCAACCGTCAGCTGCACGCATTGACCGAAACTGTCGGCGCACCAAAGACGGCGGTGATGGCGGCACGCATCCGCGCCATCAATCCTGCCTGCGAAGTGCGGGAACTGCGTACGTTCTATCTTCCGGAGGCGGCGGAGGGGTTCTTCGCGGAGCGCTATGACTACATCGTGGATGCCGTGGATACGGTTGCGGCGAAGATCGATCTCGCTGTCCAGTGCCATCGGCGCGGCATTCCGCTGATCGCCAGTATGGGGGCGGCAAATAAGATCGATCCGACACTTTTTGAAGTGACAGATATCTACCGGACACGGGTCGATCCTCTCGCGCGTATTCTGCGGAAGAAACTCAAGGAGCACGGGATTCCGTGCCTGCAGGTGGTCTGCTCGCGCGAGCGCTCGCGTGTGCCGCAGGAGGGGCTGTGTGCACCTCCGCCAGGACGGCGCAGTGCTCCGGGCAGCGTTTCTTTTGTCCCGTCTGTGGTCGGACTCATCATGGCGGGCGTTGTTGTTCGCGCACTTGTACAGATTGATGCGGAGGTATCGGCATGAGGGTTTCGGTACTGGGCTGCGGCCGCTGGGGGGCGTTTCACGCATGGTATGCGCAGCGTGTCGGACATGAGGTTACGCTCTGGGGACGTAGGGGGTCGGCACATCTGGCAGCACTGCGTGCTGCGCGTGCCAATGAGTTCTTGACACTGCCGGAGGAGATTCGTCTGACCGACGATCTTGCATCGGCAGCCCATACGGCGGAGATCGTCATCATCTCGATTCATGCGCAGGCGCTGCGCTCCTTTCTCTCTGATCTGCGCACAGCAGGGCTGGGGGAGGAAATGTGTCGGAAGCATCTCATTCTCTGCATGAAGGGGCTTGAGATCGGCACGGGCAAACGACTCAGTGCAGTTGTGCATGAGGCACTGGGAGCAGCAGTGCATCCCGTGGTCTGGGTCGGCCCCGGGCATGTGCAGGACTTCGTGCGCGGCATCCCAAACTGTATGGTTCTCGCAGGTGCGGATAGAGATGAACTGCATACGCTCGTGGGGCTGCTCGCCAGCCCGCTCATCCGTTTTTACTACGGAGAGGATCTCCTCGGCACGGAGGTCGGTGCGGCGGCGAAGAATGTCATCGGCCTCGCTGCGGGAATGCTTGACGGACTCGGCTACGGCAGTCTCAAGGGCGCACTGATGGCACGCGGCACACGCGAGCTCGTTCGTCTCGTGCGTGCGATGGGCGGGGACGGCGAGACCATCTATGGGCTGTCGCACCTCGGCGACTATGAGGCGACCCTTTTCTCCCCGCACAGCAACAACCGCCGTTATGGAGAGGCGGTTGTGCGGGGGACTGCAGGAGACTTTTGCAAGATTGCCGAGGGCGTCTATACGGCGCAGGCGCTGATGACGCTCTCTGCGGAGCACGGCATTGATCTTCCCATCTCTGCCACCGTCTATGAAATTGTCGCTCATGGAGCTGATCCGCGCGCGCAGCTGACGCAGCTATTCATGCGCCGGGCGAAGAGTGAGAAAGAGTAGGCTGGCAGATGGAGAAGCGAAAGCATATCGATGTGGTTGCGGGCGCCATCCTGCGGGACGGCAAGGTGTTCGGCGCATGCCGCGGTTATGGCGCGTACGCGGGGACATGGGAATTCGCGGGCGGCAAGGTTGAGACGGGGGAGAGTGACGAGGCGGCGCTTATGCGTGAAATTCGTGAGGAACTCGGCATCGAGATTGCCTTGGTGCGCCTGCTCGGCATTGTTGATCATGACTATCCCGAGTACCATATGAATATGCGCCTCTATGTGTGCCGTCACGTCGAGGGCGAGCCGCAGCTCCGCGTACACTCTGAGGGGCGTTGGCTCGGACGCAGCGATCTCTATACCGTTCCTTGGTTCGAGGCGGATATGGAGCTTATTCGGATGCTTGAGGCAGAACTCTGCTGACGTTGACAAATCGCTGCGCAGGGTGCTATAATACGGGGCAGATTCCATGCCGAAGTGGCGGAATTGGCAGACGCAGCAGACTCAAAATCTGCCGTTGTGAACAACGTGCCGGTTCGACCCCGGCCTTCGGCACCATAGAAAATAATCTTCCCTAAGAGCAGGATAGACTCTTAGGGATTTTTTCCGCATAGGACCTTCGCATCGCTTGACAGGGCGGGCGGAAGCGCGTATATTATACAACAATATTTTTTGGGCTGAAGAAAGAGAAAGGAAGGGTCAAGTTGGCGCACTATTACACCGAGCCATCGCACACATTCGGAGAGTATCTGCTCATACCGGGATACTCCTCGGCGGAGTGCTTCCCAGCGAATGTCTCCCTGCGTACACCGCTCGTTAAATTTCGCCGAGACGAAGAGCCGGCGCTCACCATGAACATCCCGCTCACGTCGGCGATCATGCAGGCCGTGTCGAACGATACGATGGCAATTGCCCTCGCGAAACAGGGCGGCATCTCATTCATCTACGGCTCGCAGACCATTGAGGAAGAGGCAGCGATGGTCGCCCGTGTCAAGAACTATAAGTCCGGCTTCGTCAGCAGCGACTCTAATATCAGCCCAGACACCACGCTTGGCGGCGTGCTCGATCTCCTCGCGAAGACGGGACACTCTACGATGGCAGTTACGGAGGACGGCACGGCGAATGGGAAACTTGTCGGCATTGTGACCAGCCGCGACTACCGCGTCTCACGTATGTCGCTCGATACGAAGGTCAGCACCTTCATGACGCCATTCGAAAAACTCGTCTGGGCAGATGCAGACGCAACGACTCTCCCGCAGGCAAACGATCTCATCTGGGAGCGTAAACTTAATATGCTCCCGCTCATCGACAAGAATCAGCGCCTCCGCTACATGGTGTTCCGTAAGGACTACACCGACAACAAGGAGAATGAACTTGAACTGACCGATGACAACAAGAGCTACATTGTCGGCGCGGGCATCAACACGCGTGACTATGCCGAGCGCGTGCCTGCGCTCATCAAGGCGGGCGTCGATGTGCTCTGCATTGACTCCTCGGAGGGGTTCTCCGAGTGGCAGCGCCTGACCATCCAACACATCCGTGAGCAGTACGGCGATGCAGTCAAGGTCGGTGCGGGCAACGTCGTCGACGGCGAGGGCTTCCGCTTCCTCGCAAACGCGGGGGCAGATTTTATCAAGGTCGGCATCGGCGGGGGCTCTATCTGCATCACGCGTGAGACAAAGGGGATCGGCCGCGGGCAGGCAACTGCGCTCATCGACGTCTGTGCTGAGCGCGATAAGTATTTTAAGGAAACGGGCGTCTATATCCCCATCTGCTCGGACGGCGGCATCGTCTACGACTACCACATGACGCTTGCCCTTGCGATGGGCGCGGACTTCCTCATGCTCGGGCGTTACTTCTCGCGTTTTGACGAGAGCCCGACGGATCGTGTCATGGTAAATGGAACGTACTACAAGGAGTACTGGGGCGAGGGCTCAAACCGTGCACGCAATTGGCAGCGGTACGATCTCGGCGGCAGCAAGAAGCTGTCCTTCGAGGAGGGCGTAGACTCCTACGTTCCCTATGCAGGCCCGCTCAAAGACAATGTCGAAACGACTCTTTCTAAGATCCGCTCGACCATGTGCAACTGCGGTGCACTCAGTCTGCCCGAGTTCCGCGATAAGGCGAAGCTCACCCTCGTCTCCTCGACCAGTATCGTCGAGGGCGGCGCACACGATGTCATCCTGCGCGACAAGCTCGGGCGGGACTAAGAATAAAAAAGCAAGAGAGCTGAACGGCGAAGAAACAAGACTTTGTTGTTCGGCTCTCTTTTTGTGAAAGACAATATTTTGAAAAGGCAAGGTTATGTCTGCATAAAAGTACGGTAGGTACGCTCCATCTCTTTGCGCGTCTTGCTCGCAGGCCAAAGCTCGCCGAGTGCCCCCTCGCGCATTCCTGCAGCGAGGTGGTTGTAGAGGTTCGGATTATCCCTGCCGAGCGTTTCGATCAGCTCCTTGACCGTCTGACGTGTGGTGTTGCCGTTGTGGGGACAGGGCGAGGGGATCGGCGTGAAGCCGTGATATTGGATCGCGTCGATGATTTCCTGCTCGCGGAAGTAGACGAGGGGGCGGATGACGGTGATGTCCGTCTTGTCGAGATAGGTTTTGGGACGGAACGTGTTCAGCTGCCCCGAGTAGAATAAACTCATGAGAAAGGTCTCCACCGCATCGTCATGGTGATGCGCGTAGGCGACCTTATTCATTTGATGCTCCACGGCGTAGCGGTTGACTGCGCCGCGCCGGAAGAACGCGCAGGTGAAGCAGGGGCTCTTATCGTCCTGCTCCGCAATCGCACCTGCGATATCGACATCGACTACATCATAGGGAACATCGAGCTGCTTGCAGAATGACGCAATCGTATCGGTATCGAACGGATCGTCGAACTGCGGATTGACGGTGAATGCCGCGATGGTAAAGTCCTTTTTCAGACGCTCGCGCAGGATGGCGAGTGCGTAGGTGAGAAAGATGCTGTCCTTGCCGCCCGAAACACCAATGAGGATGCGGTCGCCCTCCTCGATGAGCTCGAACTCGACGACTGCACGCATGAGTTTGCTGAAATAGGACTGCGGAATGTTGATGTTCATGAAATCAAAGTGCTTCCTTCATTTTAATCTTTATGGCAGAGGTAGATGCCAAGCACACCGTGTTCGATGGAGACCGTGAATGTGCGTGCTGTATTCTCACGGGCAAGCACGTTGCTGACAGTACGTGCAGAGCGATTTGACAGCTGTGCTGCTTGCAGTTCCCAATGCAGGCCCGCGGTCGTCACTCCCGTACAGGTTTCTGTAAAAGGGAGGAGAGAGACGGCGTGGGGCGGATGCGTGCAGATGATACGGATCGATGCACCGTCCTTCAGATAGAACAGCGCCTCATGTTCATCGGCAAGCACGCAGGGGAGGGGCGCATGCGCTGCAACAGCAGCTGTACTGGCAAGGTGGTCGAGACGCCCGCCGAATGCGCCCGTCAGAATGACGAGGGGGGGCAGGGAGAGATGCACTGCCATATCGAGGGCGAGCTCTGTATCCGTGGCATCTTTTTCCGGAGGATAGCGATGTATCTGTGCACCCTGCGCCTCTGCCCACGCCCATGCGGCATGGTCGGCACTGTCTCCGTCTCCGATCAGATATGAGGGCGGCAGAGATGCAGTGCGGCAAACGTCAACCCCACGGTCAATTGCCCAGACGGAACGCTTCGTACCGTCTGCACCATTCTGCTGCGCCAGTGCGGAGAGCCACGATAGAGCAGGCGGGCGTCCGCCCGCGATGCAGATGAACTCCGGGCGCGGTGTACATGGCAGCGCTGCCTGCAGTGACGGGAGTATCAGATGATGATCGTTGCCGTACATAGAAATCCTCCGTTCTTTGGCAGATAATAGGACGATTATAACACAGATATTTTCTCCAGAACAGAAAAAACCGTAAAAAAGGGGTTGACGAACGAGGGGAGGCGTGTTATATTATGACAGTCGCGCTGATGCGGGCGGAAAACTCCGAAAAGAG
>CAUQID010000005.1:0-122760 GCA_963518105.1 uncultured Selenomonas sp. | reverse complement strand
ATCTCGCCGTCGTGAAGGGCGATGTGCGCGGCAAGGAGAACGTGCTCGTACGCGTCCACTCGGAGTGTCTGACGGGCGATGCGCTCGGCTCGATGCGCTGTGACTGCGGTGATCAGCTTGCAGCGGCGCTGCAGCAGATCGAGGCGGAGGGTGAGGGGGTCGTCCTCTATGTACGGCAGGAAGGGCGCGGCATCGGTCTCGCGAATAAGATGCGTGCATACGCGCTGCAGGATCAGGGGCGTGATACAGTCGAGGCAAACGTCGAGCTTGGATTTGCACCGGATCTGCGCGACTACGGACTCGGGGCGCAGATTCTTGCCGATCTTGGCCTTTCGACCATCCGCCTCATGACGAACAATCCCGCGAAACGTGCGGGACTCGAGGGCTACGGGCTGAAGATCGTCGAACGTGTGCCGATCGTCATGAGTACACATGACTTTGATCGTAAGTACATGACGGTCAAAAAGGAAAAGATGGGGCATATCCTCAGTGATGAGGAATTGGGAAACAAGTGAAAGGGCTGGCGGGATGAAGACGGTCTTACTGGCGCTTCTTGAACAGTATGCTGATTGGGAAGCTGCGTATGTGTCGACAGCAATCCACATGCTTGGCCAGGGAAGATTTGAGGTCAAGACGGTATCCGTCTCGGCGCATTCCGTGACTTCGATCGGCGGCATGCATGCAGTGCCGGATTATACAGTGGAGGATGTACCGAAAGATTACGATGCTTTGCTCCTCATCGGCGGCATGAGCTGGCGCAAAGAGCGTGCACAGCAGATGATCCCCTTGGTCGAGCATTGTGTGAAAAGCGGGAAATTGCTCGGCGGAATTTGCGATGCGGCGGCATTTTTGGCATCCATCGGCGTGCTCGATTCGGTCAAGCATACAGGCAACCGCTTGTCTGCGCTGCAAGCGTGGGAGGGGACAAACTACAAGGGCGCAGAGAATTTCCAGGCGCGACAATCTGTGCGCGATCAAAATATCATTACGGCGAACGGGTCTGCACCTCTGGAATTTGCCAGAGAAGTTTTGACTGCGCTTGATGCTGCAGAGGAAGCGTTGATTGAGGATTGGTACGTTCTGCATAAGCTGGGATATTACAATACATCGCCGTACAATCGATTTGTTAAGATGATGGAGGAGTAAGGAGAAGGTAATATGGCAAATGTAATCGAGGGATATATCAGCGGCAAGGGCTTGAAATTCGGCATTGTTGCGGCACGGTTCAATGAGTTTATCGTTGGGAAACTGGTGAGCGGTGCGCTCGATACACTGCACCGTCACGAGACAGCGGACAGTGATATCGACGTGGCATGGGTGCCGGGGGCGTTTGAGATTCCGCTGGCGGCCAGGCGCATGGCGGAGAGCGGAAAATATGATGCGGTACTCTGCCTCGGGGCGGTCATTCGCGGCGCGACGACGCACTACGACTACGTCTGCAGCGAGGTGTCGAAGGGCGTGGCGCAGGTCGGCCTCACGACGGGCGTGCCGACGATCTTCGGCGTGGTGACGACGGAGAACATCGAGCAGGCGATCGAGCGTGCGGGTACGAAGGCGGGCAACAAGGGCGCTGATGCAGCGATGGCCGCGATGGAGATGGCAAGCCTTCTCGGGAAGCTGGCGCGATGAAGATCGGCATCCTCAGCGACACGCACGGGCATGAGGGGGCATGGATACGCGCGTGTGAGAAGTTCTTCACGGGCGCGGATCTCATTCTCCATGCGGGTGATGTTGCCTACCACGGACCGCGCAACCCGATGAAGGAGGATTACAATCCGATGGGGCTCATCGAGCGCATCAATGCCTCGGAGATCCCCGTCATCATTGCAAAGGGCAACTGCGACTCCGACGTGGATGCGAGCTGTCTCGAACTGCCCGTCATGTCCCCATACGCCTATGTCGTGTGGGAGGGGCGGCGCATCATCGTCACGCACGGGGATGTTGTCATGACCGATGCGGAAAAGGATGCGATGGCAAAGCATCTGCGGGCAGACCTCTTCATCAGCGGTCATGTGCACATCAACGTGCTCGAAAAGCGCGGCAATACCGTATTTCTCAACCCCGGTTCCGCCGCACTCAGCAAGCGCCCCGACGGGCGCAACACTGTTGCCGTCCTTGAGGACGGGACAATTCGAATTTTTGACATAGATACGGGCGATGTTCTGCACGAACTAGCCCTTGATTGGTAAGGATATGGATCAATTAGTTAAGGCAACGGCGGCGAACGGACAGCTGCGTGCATTCGCGGCTGTGACGACGGAGGCGGTCGCTGAGGCGATGCGGCGGCACGACTGCTGGCCTGTCGCGGCGGCGGCACTCGGGCGCACGATGACGGGCGCACTGCTTCTCGCTGCAAATCTCAAGAACAAGGAATCCGTCACGATTAAATTCAAGGGAGACGGGGCGCTTGGCACAGTGACGGCAGACGCAACAGCAGAGGGGTCCGTGCGCGGCTATGTCGACCATCCGCATGTGAACCTTCCGCTGAATGCCCACGGCAAGATCGATGTGGGCGGCGGAATCGGCGCGGGGATTCTCTCGGTCACGCGCTTCACGGGGCTGAAAGAGCCTGTGACGGGCAGTGTGGATATCACGAACGGAGAGGTGGCGGAGGATCTCATCAACTATCTCTACACTTCCGAGCAGACACCGTCCTCCATCGGACTCGGTGTACTTGTAAGCCCCGAGCTGAAATGTCTCGGCGCGGGCGGCTTCTTTCTCCAGCCCCTGCCGGGCGCATCGGATGAGACGATTGACCGTCTTGAGGAGAATCTAAAGGATATCTCCTCCGTTTCGCGTATGGTCGAGGAGGGGCTTTCCCCGGAGGGAATCATCGAGAGACTTCTCGGCGGATTTGACGACGTGAAAATCCTTTCGACCACCGATCTTTCCTTTCGCTGCAACTGCTCGAAGAACTACATCACCGATCGGCTGCTGACGCTCGGCGAGGAAGATCTGCGAGCCCTGCGCGATGACGGAACCGCAGAGGTGAAATGTCACTTCTGCAACGAGGCATACATCTTTGATCGCGAGGATTTGAGCGTCATCTACAACGTTGCACAGAAGATGCGCGATATGCGTGTGCGTGGGCAGCTGTGAGGAGGAAACGCGTGCGCGTTGTGCGCGAGCAGAGTTCCGTGTTGGATGGGATTCCCGCGCAGATCCGCTATAAGAATATCAAGAATCTCTACCTCCGCGTCCGTGACGGGTACATTGAGCTGAGTGTGCCGCAGCGGACGGCGCAGAGGGATATGGAGAATTTCGTCCGCCGCAGACGCGCATGGATTGACGAGCGTCTGCGGCTTTTGCGTGCACGTACGGAACGACCTGTGTGCACATATGCGGAGGGCGAGCAGATACGGCTCTGGGGGAAGGAATATCCGATTGTGTGCGTGCCGCTTATGCGGGGGAAAGCCTATGCGGTGCAGACGGATGAGGCGATCATCCTGCACGTTCCTCGAGATGCCGATGTCGATGCGCGCCGTACAGCGATACAGAACCTCTACCGTACGGAACTCGCAGCGGCCATTGCGCGCGAAGCGCCTGCGTGCGAGCAGACGGTCGGCAGACGCGCCGCCAAGTGGCGCATCCGTGCGATGCGGACGCGCTGGGGGAGCTGCAACGTCTGCACTGCTGCTGTCACGCTGAGCCTCCAGCTCGCGCAGTACGACGTGCGGGCACTGCGCTGCGTTATCACGCACGAGCTGACGCATCTCTGGGTGCGCGGGCATGATGCGCGGTTCTATGCGCGGATGGATGCTTATTTCCCGGACTGGCGGACTGTGCGGCAGATGTTGAACAAGTGGGCTCATACAGAGATTTAGCAGCCAAAAAGCACGCTTCGTATGAAGCGTGCTTTTTGGCTGAACGAGATTATCTTGCTGCACCGGCCTTTTCGGCTTCTTCGACGACAATGAGGCGTCCTGTATGTACATCGTAGACATAGCCGTGAATCACGATGGCGGCGGGAACGAGCGGATGTGTCCGCAGACGGCGCACATCGCGTACCAGATTCTCCTCGATCGTGCCGCTGATCGGCATAAAGTCGATGTAGTGTGCCTCTGTCGCGTCAATCCCATGCACATGGGCATCTGCTGCGAAGAGATTCCGGGCTTCCTCGTTGGTAAAGCCCATCATCCCGCAGTGTGTATGCTGGATGACGAACCATTCCTTCGTCCCGAGCATCTTGTAGGAGATCAGGAGGGAGCGGATGACATCATCCGTGACACGTCCGCCCGCATTGCGGATCACGTGTGCATCTCCCTTTGCCAGTCCCGCGAATTTCGCAGGATCAAGGCGGCAGTCCATGCAGGTGACAACGGCAATGTTGCGCGCCGGATGATGCGGCAGACTCCCCTTGTCACCGAATCCTTCGACATAACGCGCATTTGCTGCGTGAATCTCTTTTACATTCCTGTCCATCAAGTCCATCCCTTCCATATAGAAAAAACCGCCCGAACCTACGGACGGCTTCCTCTATGCACTGATGTTCAAACGGCACGATCAACGTTGCCGGAACGCAGGCAGCGCGTGCACACATTGACGTGTTTGACCTCACCCTTCACAAGGGCGCGGACACGCTGAATATTCGGCTTCCACTTGCGTTTCGTCTTCACATGGGAGTGGCTCACATTGTTGCCGCTCATCGGCCCCTTGCCGCAGACCTCGCATACACTTGCCATTGCTACACCTCCTCCGCGCGCACTTCACTCAAGCCGCGCGCAATACCCGAGTATTATACTATGATTCGACCCATTAGGCAATATGTCGGAGAAAAAAATTACCGTGCTATCGTAAATGACTATTACCATATAGTAGGGTTTTATCGATTAAAGATGAAAAACATTCAAGTTTTTCTTGAAATTTGGAAAAAAAGTAGTATTATAAGTTATAGAAGGAAAAATGTCTTTTGACAGGGGTGTGGTTTTGTTTTGGGAGGGCTGTGCGGACAGCCTGAGAAAAGGGGGAGGATTCATATGATTTCACTGCTGGGGAAGACACGGCAGATCAATCGTCTGCTGCAGCGCTCGGAGAGTGTTGAGTACGACGGGATTTCGCGTGTGCTGAGCAATGTCCTTGAGGCGAACGTCTACATCACGGACGAGGGCGGAAAGATTTGCGGATATGCCCTTTTCGATGACGACGACGATCTCATGGTGAACGAGATCATTGAGTTGGGACAGTTCCCGCGCAAGTATGTGGACTGGCTCAACAGGCTCGAGGAGACGCACGCCAACGTCCGTGTGGATAAGGCGAGTGCATCCTATGAGAAGGAGATCGCGGAACTGTTCCACGAACAGAATATCGTTATTACACCGATCTATGGTCCGCGGCGCAGACTGGGGACGCTCGTCGTGGCGACCGGCAAGAAGGAGTTCGGCGACCCCGATCTCCTCCTCTGCGAGTACGGCGCGACCGTTGTCGGCATGGAGATGCTGCGCGATGCGTCGCAGCGCAACGAGGTCGAGGCACGTCAGCGCGAGGCCGTACGCATCGCCGTCGAGACGCTCTCGTACTCTGAGCGCAAGGCTGCCCATGCCATTCTGCAGGAGCTGGCGAGCCAAGGGAAATTCGAGGGCAGACTGATCGCTTCGCGTATTGCGGACGAGGCGAAGATCACCCGCTCTGTGATTGTGAACGCGCTCCGCAAGTTCGAGTCGGCGGGTGTCATTGAGTCGAAGTCGCTCGGCATGAAGGGGACATTCGTGCGCGTCACGAACTCCTATCTCATGGAGAAGCTGCCTGAACTCGAGGAGTATGCCTCGGACGTCCAGTGGGCGAATCTCGGCGGCGTGAACATCTAGTGACGTATTATACCGTAAATAAAAGTAGTTGACAAGCCGTTAAAAATCCCATATAATTGCGTTTATGAGTGTGCGGCGGATGCCATGCAGGCTGTCCGCCGCGCGTTCGAATGCATGGCGCGTTGGTCAAGTGGTTAAGACACCGCCCTTTCACGGCGGCTTCACGGGTTCGAATCCCGTACGCGTCACCAAATACGGCCCGGTAGTTTAGTTGGTTAGAATGCCGCCCTGTCACGGCGGAGGTCAGGGGTTCAAGTCCCCTTCGGGTCGCCATTTTTTATGCCTCGGTAGCTCAGTTGGTAGAGCAGGGGACTGAAAATCCCCGTGTCAGTGGTTCGATTCCGCTCTGAGGCACCACCTTGGAATTTGAATCTCCAGTACAGATGATGCACTGGGGATTTTTTAGTAGCATCATCGCGCACAGGCTTGTCAAAGGAGATCGTACCGTGGAATACTTCTCTCAGATCTTTCTCTCGTTTATTGCGTCGTGGGGCTATATCGCCGTTGCCGTTCTCATGGCGGCAGAGAATGCCTGCATCCCCATTCCGAGCGAGTTGATTCTCGGGTTCGCGGGCTACCTTGTCTTTGCCGGACACATGTCGTTTGAGGGCGCACTCGCGGCGGGGATGGCAGGCGGCATCCTCGGCTCTGTATTTGCCTACGAGGTCGGTGCACGCGGCGGCCGCCCCTTCGTGGATCGGTACGGGAAATATTTCTTCATCAAAAAATCCCACGTTGATACGGCGCAGGACTGGTTTGACCGCTACGGACTGAAGGCGGTCTTCTTCAGCCGCATGCTGCCCGTCATCCGCACATTCATCTCGCTGCCTGCGGGATTCGCACGCGTTGATACGAAGCGGTTCTTTCTTTACACCATCGCAGGATCGCTTCCGTGGACGGCGGCCATCATCTATGCGGGAATGATGCTCGGCGAGAACTGGACAGACCTCATGGAGTACGGGCATGAGGCGAGCATCATCTTTGTCGTCTGTGCTGCTGCCGCGATGATCTATTGCTATCTCAAGTGGAAGAGAAAAAAGAAGCGCCGTCTGCGCTGACGGGATGATTCTATCGGCGCGCCTCGCTGCGAACGGTGTACCTGCCTCGGCAGGGTACAAAAAACGTCATCTGCACGAGTTTTCCTGCAGATGACGTTTTCTTTCTTTGGTGAATTGCTTATGGCTGGGCTTCCTCTGCCGGTGCGGGCGCTGTCTGGTGCTTATGGCTGGGCTTCCTCTGCCGGTGCGGGCGCTGTCTGGAAGAACGAGAGGATGAGTCCCGCGAGTGCGCCTGCGATGGCAGGGCAGACCCAGCCCATCATGATGCCGTAGAACGGGATGTGCGCCGTGAGCAGCGCATGGAGCGGGGCACTGCTGAGCCCCGCTGCGTGCAGGCCGTCGATGAGGGAAAAGATGAGTGTCAGACCAATCGCACCGCGGTAGATGCTCCTGCGCCAGCCGATGAAGCGGTCAAACAGCGAGAGAATGACGAAGACGATGATGAGCGGATAGATCGTAACGAGGAACGGCACAGCCAGCGTGATGATCTGCGTCAGTCCGATGTTCGAGGCTGCGAAGCTGAAGAGAATCGAGAAGAGCAGCAGACGCTCGTAGGAGATGCGTCCCTTCAGCAGCTTGTTGAAGTACATTGCAGCGCTTGAAGTGATGCCGCAGCAGGTCGTCAGACAGGCGAGCGCGATGATGACGGCGAGCAGGAGATTGCCTGCGCCGCCGAAGAAGATGCCGACCGCACCTGAGAGAATCTGTCCGCCGTTCTCCGAATGAGCGAGGACAGACGCACTCGTTGCGCCGATGTAGGCGAGCGAGCCGTAGACTGCCGCCATGAGCGTCACCGTGATGAGCCCCGAGACCAGACACGCCCAGCCGATGGCCCGGCTGTCCGTAATGCCGTGCATGCGCACGGCATTCGTCACGAGTGCGCCGATGGCAATGGAGGCGAGCAGATCCATCGTCTGGTAGCCGTCTTGAAAACCCTGGGCGAACGGCGCATCGACGTATGCCCCTGTCGCGGGGAGGATCGTGCCGAGCGGCGCACGAAATCCCTCCATGAACAGGATGAGCAGCACCACGAGCAGGGCAGGGGTGAGCATCTTGCCCACGCGGTCGATGATCTTGTTCGGGTTCAGCGCGAGATAGTACGATGCCGCAAAGAAGACTGCCGTATAGATGAACTGCCCGAGCGCGAGATGCTCCTCCCCGAGGAAGGGGCGTATGCCGATCTCAAAGGACACCGCTCCCGTACGCGGCATAGCGAACAGCGGACCGATGATGAGATAGAGGATGATGAGCAGTACTGTCGCAAAGGCAGGCCATGTCTTTGCCCGCAGGAGCGGCACATACTCTCCGCCTGCGAGTGCAATGGCCGTAATGCCGAGCAGCGGCAGACCGATGCCGGTCGTCATGAACCCCAGCATTGCCGACAGGGTGTTCTCGCCTGCCGCCTGCCCGAGCGCCGTCGGGAAGATGAGATTGCCTGCACCGAAGTAGATGGAGAACATCATGAAGCCGAGTGTCAGCAAATCCTGTTTATTTAACACGTTGATGGTTGTTCCCTCCAGAAATATAAAGACACAGCAGGAAAAAACAGTATTCTTTATTATCACAGAATTCTGTCCTGCTGTCAAATGTTAGATTCATCTGCGGCATTCTTTTCCGCACAAAAGTCTGCTGCGCCGATGGTTGTTCTCTTCCTTCGTAATCGATGTCGGCTGCGGCTATGGGGGGACAGCGTCTATCGGACGGAGATGCCGGATGAACGGAATTTTAGGCTTGACAGAACGTAATCTTCTGGATATAATGTCTGAGTGTCGCGTGTTTGCGGCGCAGGAAGATTATCTGCGGAAGTAGCTCAGTGGTAGAGCACCACCTTGCCAAGGTGGGGGTCGCGAGTTCGAGCCTCGTTTTCCGCTCCATCTTTCGGCGACATAGCCAAGTGGTAAGGCCGAGGTCTGCAAAACCTTTATCCCCAGTTCGATTCTGGGTGTCGCCTCCAATATGAAATGCGGTCTGGAAGGATTTCTTCCAGACTTTTTTACTATCCGTGATTGTATCTGTGTAAAGTGAGAGGGAACGAATGTCCACAGGACTGTACAAGATTCTGGTCTACGGCTGCCAGATGAATATTGCCGATGCCGAGCGCATGGAGGGGCAGCTGCAGGCCGCGGGCTACGCGCGGACGGAGGAGATGACGCACGCTGATGTCATTCTCATCAATACCTGCTGCGTGCGTGAGACGGCAGAGGACAAGGTCTATGGGAAGATCGGCGAGGTCAAGAAGCTGAAGGAGCGCAATCCGCGTCTCATTTTCGGCATCGCGGGCTGCATGGCGCAGAAGGAGGGCGACAACCTCATGCGCCGTGCGCCGCACATTGACTTTGTACTCGGTACGGGCAAGGTGCAGGAGCTGACGCGCATCATAGGCGAGATTCGTGCAGAACATTCGCCCGTCGTGGATGTGACGCTCTCCGATCAGACGATTGCGGAGAATCTGCCCATCGCGCGCGGCGGGCAGTTCTCGGCATGGGTGCCGATCATGTACGGGTGCAACAATTTCTGCACCTACTGCATCGTGCCCTATGTGCGCGGGCGCGAGCGCAGCCGCGCGCCGGAGGAGATTGTCGCGGAGGTGCGCCGTGCGGCGGAGGAGGGCTACCGCGAGGTGACGCTGCTCGGGCAGAATGTGAACTCGTACGGCAAAGACCACAAACAGGCGGATTTTGCCGACCTCCTGCAGATGGTGGACGCGGTGGACGGCATCCGCCGCGTGCGCTTCATGACCTCGCATCCGAAGGACATCAGCGACAAGTTGATCGAGACGATCAAAAACGGTGCGCATATCTGCGAGCATATCCATCTGCCCGTGCAGTACGGCAGCAGCCGCATCCTGCGGGCAATGAACCGCGGCTATACGGTGGAGCAGTACCGTGCACGCGCGCAGCGTGTGCGTGAGATGCTGCCGGAGGCGAGCCTGACGACGGATCTCATCGTGGGATTCCCCGGCGAGACGGATGAGGACTTTGCCGAGATGCTCTCCTTCCTGCGAGAGATGCGCTACGATGCCGCCTATACATTCCTCTACTCGAAGCGCTCCGGTACGCCCGCTGCGGCGATGGCGGAGCAGGTGGCGGACGAGGTGAAGCACGCGCGTCTGAATGCGCTGATGCAGGAACAGAATACGATCAGCAGGGAGATCAACGAGGCCCTGGCGGGTGCGGAGGTCGAGGTCATGGTCGAGGGGGCGAGCAAGAACGAGCCGTCGGTCTGGAGCGGGCGTACACGCACGAATAAAATCGTGCTGTTCCCGCATGGCGCCGAGCAGGCAGGCGATTTCGTCCGTGTGCGGATCACACAGCCGCAGACATGGGTGCTCAAGGGCGAGATCGTCACCTAAAGCCGCCCCGCCGAAATGGGAAAAAATCCGTGCGCAGAGCGGTGCGAGTGCTCTGCGCAATGCACCGTTATCTTACGCTTTATCACATAGTCTAGGAGGTTCGTTATGGACGCGCAGAACGTCACGCCGATGATGCAGCAGTATCTTGCCGCGAAGGAGGCGCATCCCGGCGAACTGCTCTTCTTCCGTCTCGGCGACTTCTATGAGATGTTCTTCGAGGATGCGAAGGTCGCAGCAAAGGAACTAGGTCTGACGCTCACGAGCCGCAGCGGCGACCTCGATAAAAATCCCATGTGCGGCGTGCCCTACCACGCGGCGGACAGCTACATCGCGCGTCTTGTGGCAAAGGGGTTCAAGGTCGCTGTTGCGGAGCAGATCGGCGACCCGAAGGCGAAGGGGCTGACGCATCGTGAAGTCGTCAAGGTGGTGACTCCCGGCACGGCGCTCTTGGACGAGGCACTGCATGATGCGTCGAATATCTATATCACCCTCCTGCATGAGTGTGCGCCGGGGGCTTTTGTACTGGCGGGGGCGGACATCTCGACGGGCGAGGCTTTTTATGCATCCTATGTGGGGGAGCACGCTGCGCAGCAGATACTCGACGAACTGTACCGTCGTATGACGGCAGAGCTCCTCATGACCGAGGGGTTCTCTCTCTCGGACGAGGTGCGCAGCTTCGCCGCACAGCGCCTGCCGCGCTGCGCCATCTCCTGTATCTCCGGCGCAGCGGATGAGGGGCTGCTCACGCAGCATTTTCCGGCGGAGGAGATCCCCGCAGAGACGGGCGCGCGGACAGCGGTCGCTGCGCTCCTCGGCTATCTGCATGACACGGTGATGGCGGATCTCTCGCAGATCAACCGCCTTGCCTTCCTCGACGCCGCGGATACGATGCAGCTCGATGCCTATACCCTGCGCAACCTTGAGATCACGCACAGCCTGCGTGACGGGGGGAAGAAGAATACGCTCTTTGCTGTACTCGACTTCACACGCACGCCAATGGGGACGCGTCTCCTGCGTACATGGCTTGAGCATCCTCTGCGCGCACCGCACCGCATTGATGCACGTCTGGATGCCGTGGCGGAGCTGACGGCGCAGAGTGCCATGCGGACGAACCTGCGCGCCCAGCTGCGCTCGGTCTATGACTTTGAGCGCCTTTTGACGCGCATCGAGACCCAGACGGCAAATGCGCGCGACCTCGTCGCTCTGCGCGTCTCGCTCGCTGCACTGCCTGCCGTGCGCGAGACGCTGTCCGCCGCACAGAGTCAGCTGCTGTCCTGCGCCGCTGCGGGGATTCAGACCTTTGACAGCTTGCGCGACACGCTCCTGCGTGCCATCGTGGATGAGCCGGGTCTCTCTGTGCGCGAGGGCGGCATCATCCGCGCGGGCTATGACGCACAGCTCGACGAGCTGCAGCGATTCTCCCGCGACAGCAAATCGCTCCTGCAGGAGATGGAGGAGCGCGAGCGTACGCGCACGGGCATCAAGACGCTCAAGATCGGCTACAACAAAGTATTCGGCTACTATATTGAGGTGCGCCACAGCGGGCGGGATCAGGTTCCCGGCGACTATATCCGCAAGCAGACGCTCGCGAATACAGAGCGGTTCATCACCGAGGAATTGAAGGACTTCGAGACGCGGATTCTCGGCGCGCAGGAGAAAATCACCGCGCTTGAGTATCATATCTTTACGCAGCTGCGTGAGCAGGTGCGGGCGCAGCTTATCCCCATCCAGAACACCGCACGGGCGATTGCACGCGCCGACGTACTCCAGAGTCTCGCCGAGGCGGCGGCATCCTACCGCTATGTACGTCCCGATGTGCGGACGGGCGGGGATACCATCCTCATTCGAGACGGCCGCCATCCGCTCGTGGAGCGGCTGCTCCAGCGCGAGGTATTCGTTCCGAACGATACGCATCTCGGATGCGGCGGGGCGCAGACCATGCTTATCACAGGGCCGAATATGGCGGGGAAATCTACCTATATGCGGCAGGTCGCGCTGCTCACACTGATGGCGCAGGTCGGCAGCTTTGTTCCTGCGCGGTCGGCGCAGATTGCGCCCGTGGATCGTATCTTTACCCGCATCGGCGCGAGCGACGATCTCGTGAGCGGTCAGAGTACGTTCATGGTCGAGATGAACGAAGTCGCGCAGATCCTCCGCGAGGCAACGAAGGACAGCCTCATCATTCTCGACGAGATCGGACGCGGGACGAGCACGTTCGACGGCATGAGCATCGCCCGCGCGGTCGTTGAGCACATTGACGCGCGGATTCACGCAAAGACCTTGTTCGCTACACACTACCATGAGCTGACGGAGATGGAGAATGAGCGCATCCGCAACTACTGCATCGCCGTGCGGGAGAAGGGGCGGCAGGTCGCATTCCTGCGCCGCATTGTCGCAGGTGCGGCGGATAAATCCTACGGCATCCATGTCGCGCGCCTTGCGGGACTCCCGCAGCGGGTGACGGAGCGTGCCGAGGAAATCCTGCATACGCTCGAGCAGGCGGCACCGTCTGACGTATCGGCAGCGCAGGAGCGTCTGCCTGCGCCGCAGGGCGGGATGGACTCGCTCTTTGCAGACGGCACGCTTACCGAGCTGCGCACGCTCGATGTGATGACGATGACGCCGCTCGAGGCGATGAACACACTCTACCGCCTGCAGGAGCAGGCACGGAAGGAGGCAGGGCAGGCATGACGCGGATTCATGTACTGGACGATACGACCATCAACAAGATTGCGGCGGGTGAGGTCGTCGAGCGCCCCGCCTCCGTGGTCAAGGAGCTTGTTGAGAACGCAATGGATGCGGGTGCGACGGCGATTGAAATCGAGATTATGGGCGGCGGGATCAGTTTTATCCGTGTGACCGATAACGGACACGGCATGACGCGCGAGGACGCGGAGACCGCCATCCTGCGCCATGCGACGAGTAAGATTACCGCCGTCTCCGACCTGCAGAGCATCGCGACTCTCGGCTTTCGCGGCGAAGCGCTGCCGACGATTGCCTCCGTCTCGCGGTTCTCTCTCCTCACGAGGCGGGCGGAGGATGATCTCGGTACGCGTGTCGACATCCTCGGCGGACAGGTCCCGGAGAGCAGCGAGGCGGGCTGCGAGATCGGAACGACCGTGCGCGTTGAGGATCTCTTTTTCAACACGCCCGCGCGCAAAAAGTTCCTTAAGACGAACGCGACAGAGGCGGGGCGGATCAGTGACTTCGTGATACGGCTCGCCCTCTCGCGTCCCGATATCGCGTTCCGTTTCATCAACAACAATCGTCTGACGCTCATGACAGCGGGCGACAGCAGCCTGCGCCGCGCCATCGAGAGCATCTACGGCGGTGATGCGGCGGGCGCGCTGCTCCCCCTGGACTTTCACGACGCAGAGGCAGACATCCGCATCACGGGCTACATATCGAAGCCGTCGATGATCCGCAGCAGTCGTGCGTGGCAGACCTATATCGTCAACGGGCGCACCATCCAGAACCGTGCGATCGCAAAGGCGATCGACAACGTCTACCGTGCGCTTGTGCCGAAGATGGGCTTCCCCCTCGCCGTCCTCTGCATCGAGGTGCCGCAGCGCACCATCGACGTCAATGTGCATCCGCAGAAGACGGAGATGAAATTCGAGGACGAGGGGCGCATCTTCAAGGCCGTCTACAAGACCGTACTCGACGCGATCCGCAGCGCGGCGGGGGAGACCGCAGCGATTGCAGCGGCGGTTGAAAAGCCGCGATTCCACTACGAAGCGATGCCGCTTCCTGTCGATGTGCCGGCGGCAGCACCTGCAGCGCGTCCTGCCTCCTATGCGATGCCGCCCGTACGTCCGCAGACTGTCCACGAGGCGGTGCAGTGGGCGGGACACAGCGTCGACCTTCGTACCGCACAGGAGCGCGTCGCTGCCATACGGACAGAGGAGCGCTCCGCCGTGCAGTCCGCATCCGCATCCAATGCGCACGCAGCGGATACAGATGTGATTGAGGGCGGACTCCTGCCCATCGGACAGGTTGACCTCACCTACATCATCGCCCAGAGTGCACAGACCCTCTACATCATTGATCAGCACGCGGCGCATGAGCGCATCCTCTTTGACCGTTTCTCGGCACAGGCGGACGGCATCCCCTCCCAGCAGATGCTCGTGCACGCCATCCTCACCTTTGATGCGCGCGAGGCACAGTATATTGAGGAAAATACCACGCTGTTCGACCGCCTCGGGTTCCACCTTGAGCCTGCGGGAGAGCGGACTTACCGTCTTACAGAAGCACCTGCCGATGTCCCGCTCGAGGAGGCGGAGGCGGTGATCCGCGAGATCCTCGTCTCCCTCGGCGACCTGCACGCCGCCACGCCTGCGAACCTTCGCCAGGCGGCACTGGCGACCATGGCGTGCCGTGCGGCGATCAAGGCGGGCGAGGAGCTGAGCATCCGCCAGATGGAGCTTCTGATTGATGCGCTGCGTGCCACACCGTTCCCGTTCACCTGCCCGCACGGGCGGCCGACCATCCTCCAGTTCGGTACGCACGATCTGGCGAAGATGTTCAAACGCACGGGGTTCAACCTATGACGGCGGCAATCAGTGCGATTGTTACGACGGTGCGGCGCGGACAACGGTATACGGAGGCGAACCGCGCGCTCGCCGCACGGACAGCAGAGATGCTCGGTATCCCGAACGTCCCGCGCGGCAATGATTCGCTCGAAGAACTGCGTGCAGCATACGGCGCGGACGCCGTCCTCGTTGCGCGGCGCGGTCTGCTCACACTCGCGGCGGCGGAGGGCGAGCTGTTCTTTCATCCGGGTATGGCGCATCTGCGCATCAAGAATCTCCTGCGCGGGCACGGCGATCATCTCGTCAGCGCCCTCGGCATCACAGCGGGGATGCGCATCCTCGACTGTACGCTCGGCACGGGAGCGGATGCCATCATCGAGAGTTTTGCTGCCGGGGATACAGGAAGCGTCACGGCGCTCGAGTCGAACCCTCTGATTGCCGCTGTCATCGCGGACGGACTCGCACACGCCCTGGGCGACAACTATGAGATGCATGCAGCGATGCGGCGCATCACCGTGCACTGCACGGATGCGCTTGCCTATCTGCGCGCACAGGATACGGACAGCTATGATGCCGTCTACTTCGATCCCATGTTTCGCCGGCCTCTGCACGAGAGCGCGGGGATGAACGCCCTGCGCATCCTCGCCGATATGCGTGCGCTCACCGATGAGACGATTGCTGAGGCCCGCCGCGTTGCCCGCTGCCGCGTCGTCATGAAGGAGCGCCGCGAGAGCACAGAGTTTGCCCGTCTCGGCTTCGCTGTCATCGCGGGCGGCAGGTACAGCCGCGTTGCATACGGCGTGATGGAGCAGTAAAATATCCTTGCCATGAAATACAGTAAATAAATTTGAATGCGTCAGGGAGTCTGCTGTTGAGGATTGGACATTGTAAGCCGTAATTTCCATTTAAGTTTATCTCATATTCCACCGATATATACGGTGGAATATTTTATTTTCCAGACAGCAAAAGGAGGTGACGCGATGAGAATTGCAGACGATTCGATGGCGCTGGTCGGGCAGGGATGCAGGGGGACCGACCATGGACGAAGAGCGATGGGCAGCAGCGGCGCATCGTTTGCACAGGTACTGGAGGGCGCACGGGAGCGCGTTCGGTTCTCGCAGCACGCAGAGGAGCGGCTGCAGCGGCGCGGCGTGACGCTCACAAACACAGAGCTGGAGAAGCTCGGCAGTACGATTGACCGCATGCGGGAGAAGGGTGCGAGGGAAGCCCTCATCTACATGAAGGACAGTACTGCGATGGTCGTCTCTGTGACGAACCGCACCGTAATCACGGCGCTCGACGACGTGACGGCGGCAGACAGCATATTTACGAATATTGACAGTGCAGCCATTATCTGACGAAGCTGGACCTACGGGAGGCTTTTGACCGCGCGCGACTGGCGCGGCCACGCGGAGCACAGCGGTGTGCTCCGACAGCGGCGATGCATGATATCCCTGCGGGGATGTATTTGCCGCATTCGGATATGGCTCTTCCTTTGCACTGTCGAAGCAGCAAAGGAGAGATTCATTATGATGCGTTCCATGTTCTCGGGCGTCTCGGGACTCAAGGGTCACCAGACCCGCATGGATGTTATCGGCAACAATATTGCGAACGTCAACACTACGGGATTCAAGGCGAGCCGCGTCACATTCGCGGACATGATCTCGCAGAACCTCTCGGGAGCATCCTCGCCGAACGGGACCATCGGCGGCGTGAACCCGAAGCAGGTCGGTCTCGGCATGAATGTCGCGAGCACCGATCTCATCTACACGAACGGCTCTGTCCAGCAGACGGGCAAGAATACGGATGTCGCCATCTCGCGCGGCGACGGACTCTTCGTCGTGAAGCGCGGCAATCAGCAGTTCTACACGCGCAACGGCGCCTTCTCGTTCGACGCTGAGGGCAACCTCACGATCCCGAGCACGGGTCTCTATGTGCAGGGGTACATGGCGAAAAACGGAAGACTCGATGTTGCAGGAGATAATACGACAAACATCAATATTCCTGCGGGTAAGTCGATGGAGGCAAAGACGACCTCGACGGCGTCCTATACGAAGAACCTCAATGCATCGACGCCGGGCTATCAGGTCGCCAATACCCTCGTGAAGTATGCAGACGGCACGTCTGAGACCGTAGCGAACTACAACCCGACAGAGACGGGCAGGATGGCGCTGACGCTCTCGACGGGGGAGAAGGTGACGCTGGACGGCACGGCGGGATACCCCTTTACATCAGGCGGAGCTGTGGCAGGTAAGACGCTCTATACGTCCACGGTCTCGAATGTCACTGCATCGGCGACAGGTACCGTAGATCTGAAGCTGGGGATTGATGGGACAAACCCCTCCAGTCCGACGAAGATCAACGGTCTTACGACAGATATCTCTATGACGGGTCTGACGAGCGGTACCTATACCTACGGCGGCACCTACAATATCTCGGGTACCATCACCGCCGTCAATACAATCAGTGCGAACGAGGTCGAGCTGACCCTCGCCAACGATAATAACTTCACGAACCCGAAAATCCCCATCAAGGTGACTGTACCGAATCCGACCTCCTTTACCTATAAGGCGGGCGATACCTACAACGGACAGCTCAAGATCAAAGAGGTCAAGGGCAACGCCGGCTCCGTCCTGACCACGGCAGACGGCAATAAGGCAAAACTCACGGCAACCGAGACAATCACAGCGGCCAATCAGCCGTTTGCCCGTGTCGGTACGGCGGCGGATGGGAATGTTGTCGCGACGGCGCGCACCTCTGTCTACCAGAACAACAACAAGACCGTCTCCAGCGTTACGCTGAACACGAAGAGCGGTACGTCGGTTGACGGACTCGTGGCGCAGAAGTATCTCGCGGGAGATACGTTCTACCCCTCGGTGGCATCGACCATCACGGTCTATGACTCGCTTGGCGCGAAGCACTCTGTTCCCGTCGTCTATACGAAGATGGAGAACAATAAGTGGAAGCTCTCGCTCGGCAGCGGCGGCGACTCCTACACCATCAAGGAGGCGGACGGTACACTGACGACGGTCACGCTGACCAAGACCGACTTGACGTTTGACTCGGCAGGTGCATATGTCAGCGGATCTGCCTCGCTCAACCTCAAGTACACCAACGGGGCAGCCGATCAGCAGGTCAGTATGAATCTCGCTGCCGTTACGCAGTACTCCGGTACGACCACAATTGCGGCATCCTCCGACGGAAACGCGGCGGGGACGCTCTCGAGTGTTGATATCGACAGTACGGGCGTCATCACGGGAACGTATACGAACGGTGTCCGCCAGAAGGAAGCACAGATCGCGATGGCGCAGTTCAACAACCCGTCGGGTCTGACGAAGATGGGCGGCAACCTCTATCAGGAGTCGAACAACTCCGGCACGCGCACCATCAGCGGCGCATCCGACATTGGCTCGGAGCTGACGACCTCGGCGCTCGAGATGTCGAACGTTGACATCGCCGATCAGTTCTCGGATATGATCATCACGCAGCGCGGCTTCCAGTCGAACTCGAAGATCATCACCGTCTCCGACGAGATGCTCGAGACGCTCATCAATATGAAGCGGTAAATATTCTGCGTACTTACAAAGAGGCTGCTGCACGAAGACTTTTTAGTCTCCGTGCGGCAGCCTCCTTTTCTATGAAGCTGCATCATCTTTATTTATGCATCAAAGGCTTTACTAATAGCAAATACCTGCGCTATAATGTGTAAGCTGTTATTATTCCTAGGCGGGGCGGATGCCCTGCAAAGAATGGGGGAGTTATCTCTATGGAAATGCTGCTGGGCTTTATCATCCTCCTCGCCTGTCTGATCGTCGGTGTGCGTCACGGCGGGCTGGGGCTGGCGGTCATCAGCGGATTCGGACTGATCGCCTATACGTTCGGGTTCGGCTATCAGCCGGGCAAACCGCCGGTCGATGTTATGCTCATCATTCTCGCAGTGGTAACCTGCGCGGGCTTCCTGCAGGCGTCGGGCGGCCTCACGGTCATGCTCAAGTACGCGGAGCAGTTCCTGCGGAACAATCCGAAGCACGTTACCATTCTCGCGCCGCTGACGACGTGGTTTCTGACGGTGCTCTGCGGGACGGGACATGTCGTCTACACGATGTTCCCGATCATCTACGATATCGCCATTAAGCAGGGCATCCGTCCCGAGCGTCCGATGGCGGTCTCGTCCGTCGCCTCGCAGATGGGCATCTGTGCCTCTCCGGTATCGGTAGCGGTCGTATCGATGGTCGCGTTCCTCTCGGCATCGGGACATGAGTTCTCGGTATTCCAGGTGCTCTCTGTGTCCATCCCTGCAACGGGGCTCGGCGTGCTCTTTGCGGCGCTCTGGAGCTATCGCCGCGGCAAGGAACTGGAGCAGGATGAGCGCTTCCAGGAGTTCATCCGCGACCCCGAGAACAAGCAGTATGTCTACGGCGATGCGGAGACGCTGCTCGACAAGGAACTGCCGAAGGAATACTACCGCGCGATGTATATCTTCTTCATCGGCATCATCGCAATCGCGGTACTCGGCAATTTCCCCGAGCTGCTGCCGAAGTTCCCGCCGAAGCCGGACGCTGCACCGAAGGCGATCTCGATGGTCATCGTCATCCAGATGGTCATGCTGCTCGTGGGCGCGGCAATCCTCCTCCTGTGCAAGGTAAAGGCAAAGGATGTCGGCAACTCGCAGGTGTTCCGCTCGGGGGTTGTGGCACTCGTGTCGGTGTACGGCGTGGCATGGATGGCGGATACCTACTTCGCAAACCATATTGCGTTCCTCAAGCAGTTCCTCGGCGCTGCGGTGCAGAGCTATCCATGGGCGTATGCGGTGCTCGCGTTCCTCACGTCGAAGCTGGTGAATTCGCAGGGCGCGGCGATTGCAATCGTTGTTCCGATGGCGATCAATGTGGGGATGGATCCTGTGCTCATCCTCTCGTTCATCTCGGCGTGCTACGGATACTTCTTCCTGCCGACCTATCCGTCGGATCTTGCGTGCATCGGCTTCGACCGTTCGGGGACGACGCGCATCGGCAAGTATATCCTGAACCACTCGTTCATGGCGCCCGGCCTCATCGGGGTTATCTCGGGCTGCTGCGTTGGGTACGTTATCGCACATCTCTTGTTCTGAGGAACTCATACAAAAAGCCGTTTGCGGGCGTTGTGCCTGCAAACGGCTTTGCTGATTTACAGCATCCTGCGATCTGGCTCCTGGCTGAGAATGTCCTTGCTGAACTCGATGAAGGACTGCGCAGCCCGCGAGATGTAGCGGTCGCGCTTCCACGCGAGACCGACATCGACATGTACGGGCGTGGCGAGAGGGACAGCGCGGATGCCGGGGGAGTCATGCACGATCATGTCGAGCAGGAAGGCGATGCCGACTCCACTCGCGACGAGGCCCATGATGGTGACTACCTGATTGGACTCGAGGACGACGTTTGGTGTGACGCCCGCCGCCTTCATCTTCTGCAGCATAGTTTGGCGGAGGAATGAGCCCTCCTTGAGCATGATGAGGTTCTGATCTTCAATGTCCTGCAGGGTGATCGCCTTGCGTGCGGCGAGAGGACTGTCCTCGGGGACGCAGCAGACGATCTGGCTGCGCGCCATCGGGAGCAGCTGGAGGTTCGGTGCGGTCTCCGGGATGATGATGATGCCGAAGTCCAGCTCGTCGCGTTCGAGCTGCTCGCGGATGGCGACCGAGCCCTCCTCGTGGAGGTAGACATCAAGATGCGAGTAGCGCCGCTGAAAACTCGAGAAGATCTTCGGAAAGAGGTATGCACCCATCATCGGCGGGATGCCGATCTTGATCGTACCCTTCTGCAGCTGCTTGTAGTCATTGACCTCGAGCACGGCATCCTGAATATTGCGCAGGGCTACCTCGACACGGCCGAGGAAGACCGCTCCCTCGGGCGTGAGTGAGAGCTGTTTCTGGCTGCGGTCAAAGAGCTGGATGCCGAGCTCTCCCTCGAGTTTTTTGATTGCGACAGTGATATTGGGCTGGGAGACGCGGAGACGTTCGGCGGCGCGCGTGATGTTCTTCAGCCGGCTCGCCATTTGGAAATATTCCAATTGCCGTAGTTCCATAAAACCATCCTCCTAATAAGTCTTTTTTATGCGCTTTCTATTATATCATATTTTCGATGAATGTATGATAGTATAATACAAATTTATTGAAAAATTTATTTAAAAATTTTCCCGTCTTTTTGAGAGTTTTTTTGAAAAACAGGTAGGATTTTTCGGGGGGTTATGGAATAATATAGGAAGATATGGACGTGTATCTGACGGATCAGACGAAGGAACGTCCGACGGAGAGAAATGGATTGGGGGGCTTTTGCTTTGGAAAAATCAACGGTCATCGGGATCATAATGGGGATTATCTCGATCTTTGTTGGTATGATCTTGAAGGGGGCGCCGCTGTCGGCACTCAATAACCCGGCAGCGTTCCTCATCATCATCGGCGGTACGTTCTCGTGTCTGTTCATCGGATTCCGCATGGAACAGCTCGGAAATTTCGTCAACCTCATCAAGAAGACATGCCAAGTACCGCAGCTGCAGGAGAAGGGGCAGCTCGTGCAGCAGTTCATCGAGCTGTCGCAGATCGCGCGCCGCGAGGGGATTCTCGCGCTCGAGAGCAAGGCGCAGGAGATTCAGGATCCGTTCTTCCGCACGGGTCTCGGCATGGTCATCGACGGCATGGATCCCGACTTCGTGGGCGATGTGCTGGATGCCGAGCTGTCGATCATGCAGGAGCGCCACGCTGAGGGGCGCTCGATGTTCACGCAGGCAGGCACATACGCGCCGACGCTGGGCGTTCTGGGCGCGGTTGTCGGTCTGATCGCGGCGCTCGGCAACCTGAATGATATCGACAAGCTCGGTCATTCGATCGCGGCGGCGTTCGTCGCGACGATTCTGGGTATCTTCACGGGATACGTTCTCTGGATGCCGTTCGCGAACAAGCTGAAGATCATGTCGGAGCAGGAGGTCAGCCAGAAGCGTATGATCATCGAGGGGATTCTCTCGCTGCAGGCGGGCGACTCTCCGACGGCGATCGAGGCGAAGCTGATGGTCTTCATCCCGCAGACGGAGCGTGAGGCGCTGAAGGGAGAGGGCTGATATGGCACGCAAGAAGCATGCGAAGCCGCATGAGGAAGAAGCGGGCGAGGCCTGGCTGCTGCCCTACTCCGATCTGATGACGCTGCTGCTCGCGCTCTTCATCGCGCTGTTTGCGATGTCGCAGACGGACGCGTCGAAGATGCAGGCGCTCGCCCAGGCATTCACGGCGGCGTTCAATATGGGCGGGCCGTCGTTCTTCTCCGGGATGGGGCCGTCGATGTCGATGCCGTCCGCGCCCTCGACGCCGGGCTCAGACAATGCGAACGCTGCGTACATGGAGGAGAATGAGACGCTGCGCGAGGCCCAGGAGAAGCTGGATCAGTATATCAAGGAGAACAATCTCCAGGATCAGGTCTCGACGGAGCTGTCGGAGGAAGGTCTGATGATCCGTCTGAAGGAGCGGGCGCTTTTCGCCTCCGGCTCTGCGGCGCTGCAGGGACAGGCGGAGCAGATTGTGCCCGTCATTGCGGGGCTGCTTGCCTCCCTGCCGGAGCGTGTGACGATCTCGGGACATACGGACAATGTACCGATCGCAACAACGCAGTTCCCGTCGAACTGGGAGCTGAGTTCGGCGCGTGCGGTAAATCTGATGCGCGGTCTGATGAATGTGCAGCCGTCGCTGAATCCTGCGCGGTTCAGTGCGCTCGGGTACAGCGAGTACCGTCCCATCACGTCGAATGATACAGATGACGGGCGGGCGCAGAACCGCCGCGTAGAGGTCTTTATCGCACGCAGTATGCGGTTCAGTCAGGAGGACTCGATCAGTGCCTCTGACGGACAGGTGAAGACGAGCGCGAATGCGCCGTCTACGGCGATGCCGTCCGCAGCGGGTAAGGCCGCAGGCGGCGCTCCTGCGGGGGGGGCAGCTCCTGCGTCTGCTGTCGGAGGAGACTCGTCCCTGCGGCCGACGCCGACGACACCGGGACTCGTGCCTGCGCCGCTGCAGCACTGATGCAGGGAAGAAAACGGATTTTGAAAGGGGCTGTTGCGCGTGCAATGGCTCTTTTTTCTGTCAGCGGGAGAGGGGAGATACGATGATACTGGGCATCGGCTGCGATATTGTCCGCATCCCGCGGGTGGCGCGCGCCATGGAGAATGAACGCTTCCTCGTGCGCGTCTATACGCCGGCAGAGCGGGACTATGCCGTGCGGCGCGGCAAGGGGATGGCAGCAAGCCTGGCGGCGCGGTTCGCGGGCAAGGAGGCGGTGCTCAAGGCGTTCGGTACAGGCCTGCGCGCGGGGACGCTGCACGATATCGAGATTCTGCCGGATGCGCTCGGTGCGCCGCAGGTACATCTATCGGGCTATTTCGCAGCGCGTGCAGCAGAGATGGGCGTGACACATGTGTGGATGACGCTCAGTCACGAGCAGGAGTATGCAGCGGCGTATTGTATATTGGAGGGTCAGTGATGAAGGCAGCGTTTGCAGAGGATATGAAAAGGATTGACGAGTGTACGGCGCGTGACTATGGTCTGCCCGCTGCCGCACTGATGGAGAATGCAGGACGGCGCGCGGCGGAGGAGGCGGCACAGCTTGCGGGCGGTGCGGCAGAGCGCGTGTTTGCGGTCTTTGCGGGCGGCGGAAACAACGGCGGTGATGCCTTTGCGGCGGCGCGCCACCTCATGAATATGGGAGCGCGGGTGAAGCTGTTCTTCACGGGCGATGCGGCGAGCCTCAGCGATGCGGCACGCGGGATGCATGATGCGCTGCGGGCGATGGGCGTGGAGATCCGTCCGCTCGAGAGTGACCGCGACTGGGATCGGCTGCGTGTCTCCCTGCGGTTTGCCGATGCGGTTGTGGACGGCATTCTCGGTACCGGCGTACACGGCGAGCTGCGCAAGAATGTGCTGCGTCTGATCGAGGAGATCAATGCCGCCGGAAAGCCGACGCTCTCGATCGATGTTCCGAGCGGGGCGGAGGCAGATACGGGGCGTATCGCGTCGCTCGCCGTGCGTGCGGACAGGACGCTCGCACTCGGCCTGCCGAAGGTCGGGCATTTTCTCGGACAGGGGGCGAATGTGACGGGCGAACTGCTCGTTGATGACATCGGCATCCCCCGTGCGCTGCTGGAGGATGCTGCACTGCGTCAGACGCTCATCACGCAGGAGACAGCGGCAAAGCTGCTGCCGGCACGCCGCCGCGATGTACACAAGGGCGACTGCGGGCGGATTCTTGTCGTCGCCGGCGCACTCGGCATGACGGGGGCGGCGGCTCTTGCAGCACAGGCTGCGCTGCGCATCGGGGCGGGGCTTGTGACGCTCGCTGTGCCGGCGCACATCTATCCCGTGCTCGCTGCGAAGATGACGGAGGTTATGGTCGTGCCCGTACCCGATGAGGGGCGGGGCTGTTTCGGCGGCATATCCGCGCTGGAGGAGACGCTCCGTCATGCTGCGCAGGCGGACGCGGTGCTCATTGGTCCCGGGCTCGGCCGTGCACCGGAGACGGGGGAGTTCGTCCGCCTCTTCGCTGCGGATGTGAAAGCGCCGCTCGTGATGGATGCAGATGCTGTTGATGCCTTCTGCGGGCATCTCGATGCGCTGCGCGATCTGCCGCAGGTGCCGATTTTGACACCGCATCTCGGAGAGTTCGCACGTCTCCTTGGAAAGGATGCGGGGGCGGTGGCTGCCGATGTTCTGCAGGAGGCACGGGCGGCGGCAAAGGAGTATCAGGCGGTGTTCACGGTCAAGAGCGCATGCACGGCGGTGGTCTATCCGGACGGAGATGCTTTCCTTTCGACCTGCGGCAATGCGGGGATGGCGACGGCGGGCGCAGGGGATGTGCTTGCGGGTGCGATTGTGGGGCTGATGCGGCAGATGGAGAGCGCGATGACACCGGTTGCGGGCGTATACGCGCATGGGCGTGCGGGTGACCTCGCGTATGCGCGCAGCGGGAATGGGCTCGTGGCGGGCGACATTTTGGATCTCCTGCCGCAGGCATTGCAGGAACTCGGTTGACAAGCACGCCCTGTGGTACTATGATAGGACGTACATTTTAGGAAAAGAGGGGTTTCTTATGGCAAAGGCGGAGATTGACTGGGAGAACTTGGGGTTTTCCTACCGTGCCCTGCCGCAGCGCTATGTGGCACACTATGAGAACGGTGCGTGGGATGCAGGCGGACTGACCTCCGACGCGACGGTCGCCATCAGTGAGTGTGCGGGCATCCTGCAGTACTGCCAGGAGGTATTCGAGGGACTGAAGGCGTACGAGACGGCAGACGGGCATATCGTGACGTTCCGCCCTGACCTCAATGCGGCGCGTATGTATGCCTCGGCCGCCTATCTCGAGATGCCGTCCTTTCCTGAGGAGCGCTTTCTCGAGGCGGTGGATGCGGTGGTCGCAGTGAACCGCGACTATGTGCCCCCGTATGGATCGGATGCCTCGCTCTATCTGCGTCCCTTCATGTTCGCCTCGGGCGAGGTCATCGGTGTAAAACCTGCGGATGCATACCAGTTCCGCCTCTTTGCGACACCTGTCGGTCCGTATTTCAAGGGCGGTGCAAAGCCTGTGCGGCTCTGCGTGAGTGCGTTCGACCGTGCGGCGCCGCACGGCACGGGACATATCAAGGCGGGGCTGAACTATGCGATGAGTCTGCACGCCTATATGGCAGCGCACGCGGCAGGCTACGATGAGAATATGTTCCTCGATGCGGCGACGCGCACCTATGTCGAGGAGACGGGTGGAGCGAACTTCCTGTTCGTGACGAAGGACGGCACGGTCGTGACGCCGAAGTCGGACTCTATCCTGCCGTCCATCACGCGCCGCTCGCTCGTTCACATCGCTGAGCACATCCTCGGGATGAAGGTAGAGGAGCGCCCGGTGGCATTTGCCGAACTGCCGGATTTCGCCGAGTGCGGTCTGTGCGGGACGGCGGCAGTCATCTCACCGGTCGGCTCGGTGACGCACGGCGATACGGTCATCTCCTTCCCGAGCGGGATGGAGGAGTTCGGGCCTGTGCTGCGCCGGCTCTACGATACGCTGCGCGGCATACAACTCGGTACGGTCGAGGCCCCCGAAGGCTGGATCCGCAGAATCTGCTGATGATGTTTTCGTCCCTTTGCGAGGGGATTCCGGTGGGGACGGAATCCTGCCCGCAGGGGGACGAAATTTTTTTTGCAAAGCGCGCGAGGTCACAAGGATTTTTCGCGTTCAAAAGAGAATTTGTATCTATCAGCGATGTTTCGCCTCGGCGGAGTATGGGGAGATACAGGTGAGAAGGGTAAATTCGTATTTGGGGGATTGTTATGCCGCTTGATTTTACGATGCCGACGCAGTTTCACGGCATCCTGTCTACCATCACGCTGCTGGATGTCCTCGATATCCTCATCGTGGCGGCTATCCTCTACCGTGTCTATGTGATGCTCGAGGATACGCGCGCCATCACGCTCGCCAAGGGCATCCTTGTGCTGCTCGGCGTGACGGTGGTGGCGAGCTACTTCGAGCTGCATGTGATCTCGTGGCTGCTGCAGAAGTCCGTGACGCTGCTCTTTGTTGCACTGCCCATTGTGTTCCAGCCGGAACTGCGGCGTGCGCTCGAGCATCTTGGTCAGGGGCGTTTTTTTCGTGCAGGCAGTCTTATGGATGACGAGGAGGCGCAGAGCACGATTCGTGAGATCCGCGGCGCAGTGAAGATCCTTTCCGCGAACAAGATCGGAGCACTGCTTGTCATCGAGCGCGATATGGGGCTGAACGATATCAGCGCGACGGGGATTCAGATCGACGGTCTCGTCACTTCCGATTTCCTCATGAACGTATTCATTCCCAATACCCCGCTGCATGACGGTGCGGCGGTCATCCGCGGCAAGCGGCTGATTGCTGCGGGCTGTCTCCTGCCGCTGACGGAGAACCGCTCCCTCTCGACGGAGCTGGGGACGCGTCACCGTGCCGCCATCGGGCTGTCGGAGCAGTGCGATGCTCTCGTCGTGGTGGTGAGCGAGGAGACGGGAACGATCTCGATTGCCGAGAATGGACGCATCCACCGTCATCTGGACGGGGATCAGCTGACGCATATCCTCACGCCTGCCTTCGCGTACAGCTCGCGCCCGTCGATTCTGGAACTGGTGCGGAGCTGGAGGAGTAAATGATGACTAGGCTTCGGAGTGCAGTGCAGCACAATCTGCCCGTGAAGATTCTCGCGCTCGTGATCGCCATCGTGCTCTGGCTCTATGTGATGAACGATCAGAATCCCGCGATGGAGGGGACCTATACCGTGCCCGTGACGATGGAGGATGCGCCCGCCGGATATCGTCTGCAGGCGGATGCGGAGACGGTGACGATCCGTGTGCGCGGCCCGCGCTCCCTCTTTGTGGCGGCCGACCGCAGTGAGTTTCATGCGAGTGTGCGGTTGTCGGAGTTCACCGAGGGGGAAAAGGCGTATGCTGTGGAGGCATCCATCCCCTATGGGTTCGAACTGCTGGGCATGACGCCGGATAAGCTGTCCGTCACGCTCGACCGTATCGTGCAGAAGACATTCAAGGCGGAGCTGACCCTCAGCGGCGCGCCCGCTGAGGGCTATACAGTGGACAAGGTGGTACAGGAGAGTGAGACGGCACTCGTTGAGGGCCCTCGCCCGCTCGTGGAGCGTGTGATGCACGTTGTCGCTCATGCAGCGCTCGGCGGGCAGACGGAGGATTTTTCTCAGTATGCGCAGCTGCATGCCATCGACAGCGAGGGGCGCGAGGTGACGGGGGTCACGATTACGCCGGATACGGCAGCGGTGACGATCAAGCTGGCGCGCGGGCTCTCGCGCAAGGTGGTGGAGGTGCGCGCACACGCGCGCAGCGACCTCTCGCCGCACCTGCGGCTGGAGGGGATCACGGCCGAGCCGGCACGCATCGAGATCGCGGGCGCAGAGGATGTGCTCGCGGGGATCTCCTCTGTCTCTACGGAGGAGTTCTCACTTGCGGACGTACACGCGACAGAGCGCCGGCAGGTGCGGCTGCAGCTGCCCGCAGGCGTGACGGTGACAAATCCGAATGTAACGGTGCAGATCAGGGTCGGAGAGATGAAATGATACGCGTCAAGAATCTGCGCGTTCCCTATGACAGTACACGTCCGCTCGCAGTGTATGCGGCTGAGCGGCTCAAGATATCACCCTGTGCCGTGCACGGGGTGATTGTCGTTCATCAGGCGCTGGATGCACGGCGGCGTGCGGGTGCCCCCATTGTGTGGAACTATACGCTGGACATCGCGGCGGACGGGGAACGTGCGCTGCTCGGGCGGCTGCGGCGTGATGCTGCTGTCGCGCCTGTACCGACGGAGACAGCGCTCGCCGTTCTGCCTTTTACTCCGTATCATGCAAAGGAGCGCCCCGTGGTGGTCGGGTTCGGTCCTGCGGGCATCTTTGCAGCATGGGTGCTTGCACGGGCGGGGGCTGCGCCTCTCGTACTCGAGCGCGGACGGGATGCGGATACACGCGCGCGGGATGTGGCGCAGTTCTGGCAGACGGGCATTCTCAACCCTGCATCGAACGTACAGTTCGGTGAGGGCGGCGCGGGGACGTTCTCGGATGGGAAGCTGACGGCACGCAGCAGCGATCCGCGGATGCGCGCCGTCATCGAGGCGTTCATCGCAGCAGGTGCACCTGAGGAGATCCGCTGGCTGCAGAAGCCGCACATCGGGACGGATATTCTGCGCACCGTGGTGAAGAATCTGCGCGCAGAGATCATCCGCATGGGCGGTGAGGTGCGGTTCGGTACGCAGGTGACGGGCATCGAGCGGCAGGCGGGCCGCATCACGGCACTCACGGTGAATGATGCGGCGCGCATCCCTGCCGATGCCGTGTTTCTCGGCATCGGTCACTCGGCGCGCGATACCTATGCGATGCTGTACGAGGCGGGACTGCCGATGGAAGCGAAGGCGTTCGCTGTCGGTGTGCGCATCGAACATGCGCAGCAGTTCATCGACCGTATGCAGTACGGTGCAGCTGCGGGCAGCGGCTGTCTGCCTGCGGCAGACTACGCACTGACCTATCGGGATGAGACGGGCGGGCGCGGAGTTTACTCGTTCTGTATGTGTCCCGGCGGCATGGTGGTGGCGGCGGCATCGGAGGCAGGCTGTCTCGCGACGAACGGGATGAGCAACTACCGCCGCAACTCCGGGATCGCGAACAGTGCCCTGCTCGTGCAGGTCAGCCCTGCCGACTGGGGCGGAGATGTGCTCGGCGGCATTCGTTTTCAGCGGGCATTGGAGGCAGCGGCTTTTCGTGCGGGCGGCGGCGACTACCGCGCGCCGGTGCAGGCCGTGGGCGACTTTCTCACGGGGCGTACGGGAACGACGGATTTTTCCGTGCCGCCGTCGTATGCGCCTGGTGTGCACTCAGTCGATCTGCGCACTGTGCTGCCGGATGCGTGCAGTGCATCGCTCGCACGGGCACTTGTGCACTGGGAGGAGCGTGTGCCGGGATTCGGTGCGGCGGATGTACCGATGACGGGCGTGGAGTCGCGCTCCTCTGCGCCGTGCCGTATCCTGCGCGATCCCCTCTCGATGACATCGCCCGCAGCAGCGGGGCTGTACCCTATCGGCGAGGGCGCGGGCTACGCGGGCGGCATCATGAGCGCGGCACTCGACGGGATGAAAGCAGCGCTTGCTTTTTTGGGACAGATCAAGTAGATTATAAAGATAAAACGATAGCAGGGGGCTTGTTCAAGATGAGACTTTTTGGAACGGATGGCGTGCGCGGCGAGGCAAATACGGAACTGACGCCGGAGCTGGCCTACCATCTCGGCCGTGCGGCGACGCTCTATTTCGGCGCGCAGTCTGAGGTGCGTCCGCGCATTCTGATCGGGCGGGACACGCGTATCTCAGGCGAGATGTTCGAAGCGGCGCTTACGTCCGGCATCTGCTCGGCGGGCGGTATCGCGCTGCTGGCGGGCATCGTTCCGACTCCTGCCATTGCCTACCTCGCACGCGAGCACAAGGCGAGCGCGGGCATCGTCATCTCCGCCTCGCACAATCCGTTTCCCGACAACGGCATCAAATTCTTCGGCGGAGACGGCTACAAGCTGCCGGATGCGGTGGAGGACGAGCTGGAGGCGCTGGTGCGCCGCCTGCAGACCGGAGACGATGCGGCGCGGCCGACGGGCGGAAAGATCGGTGTTGTAGAGCGCCGTGATGACCTCCTCAATCAGTACATCGACTATGTTGCACGCACCTGCACGGAGCGTCTCGATGGGATGAAGATTGTGCTTGACTGCGCGAACGGCGCTGCCTACGAGGCGATGCCGAAGGTGCTCCGCCGTCTCGGTGCGGACGTCAAGGTCATTCACGCACTTCCGAACGGGGTGAACATCAACGACGGCTGCGGCTCGACGCACCTGGAGTCCCTGCGGCGCACGGTACTGGAGCGCGGCGCAGATATCGGCATCGCGCACGACGGCGATGCCGACCGCTGCCTCTGTCTGGATGAGAAGGGGGCGCTCATCGACGGCGATCACATTCTCGTGGCGTGTGCATCGGAACTGCTGCACGCAGGCCGTCTGCCGCACCAGACCGTCGTAACGACGGTGATGGCGAATATCGGCTTTCATAAGGCGATCGCGGCACTCGGCGGCCGCGTCGAGGTGACGGCTGTCGGCGACCGCTATGTACTCGAGGCGATGCGCCGCAGCGGCTATACCATCGGCGGCGAGCAGTCGGGGCATATCATCTTTGCAGAGCACGCGACGACGGGGGACGGGCTCATCACGGCCCTGCAGGTGCTTGCAGCCCTGCGCCGCAGCGGAAAGAAGGCATCAGAGCTGAATGCGATGATGACGACCTACCCGCAGCTGCTCGTGAATGTGCGGGTCAAGACGAAGGCGGGCTGGGAGGAGAATGCGGCAATCCGTGCCGCCATCGCCGAGGGGGAACGCATCCTCGGAAGTGACGGACGCGTACTCGTGCGTCCGTCGGGGACAGAGCCGCTCATCCGCGTGATGGCGGAGGGCAGCGATCATGCGCAGCTGGAGGATGTTTGCGGTGCGATTGTCGCGGTCGTAAAACGGGAACAGGGAGAGGCGTAATGCCGCACCTTTCGGCGATCCTGCTCGTCCTCGTCGCGGGGATCGCATGGGCGGCGAGCGGTATCGCGGCGCAGCATTTCTACACGCAGTCTGCGCATACGCCGCTTGAGCTGACGCAGGTGCGGCTCTTCCTCTCGAGCAGTCTCTTTTTTCTGCTTGCATGGTGGAGCGGAGGGGTTCGGCGCGGTGTCCGTCTCATCCGGCGTTCGCCGCGGATTCTCCTGCCGCTCGCCATCTTCGGTGTACTCGGCATCATGTTTGTTCAGTTCTCCTACTTCATGGGGATTGCGGCGGGGGATGCAGCGGCGACGACGGTCATCACCTACACAAGCCCCGTTCTTCTGATCCTCTATTTGGCGCTGCGGCATCGCCGCCTGCCGACGACGGTGGAGGTAGGGACAGTGATTGCTGCTGTGGCGGGGATCTTCCTCCTCGTGACAGGCGGCAATATTGAGCGGCTCTCCGTGCCGGTCGCGTGCATCGTGTGGAGTCTCATCTCAGCGACGACGTTTGCCTTTGCGATGGTCTATCCCGTGCACCTCCTGCGTCTTTTTGACCGTTTTTTTCTCCTCGCTGTCTGCATGCTGATCGGCGGGCTTTCTCTCCTACCTCTGACGCAGGGGATTTTCGAGGTAGGGTCGTTCTTCACGGCGACGACGCGGCTCGACCTCTTCGTTATCATCGTGCTCGGGACGGTGCTCGCCTTTTTTGCATTTAATGCTGGTCTGCGTTGGCTGAGTCCAGAGGAGACGGCGATCACGGCGACGATCGAGCCGGTGGCAAGCGTGCTCTTTGCATGGCTGATTTTTGATGCGCATTTTGTCACCATGCAGATTGTAGGAGTCGTGCTCGTCATTACGGCGATTTTGACGCCGAATCTGCTGCGGAAATGGGGACGGATATGAAGATACCGCTGCGCTACCAGATGTCGGAGTACGACTGCGGGCCGACGGCACTCCTCAATGCAGTGAGCTATCTCTTCCCGCGCAGCGAGGTGCCGCCGGAGATCATCCGCAGCGTCATGCTCTACTCGCTCGACTGTTACGGTGTGGACGGGGCGGCGTGCAAAGCGGGGACGTCGCGCATGGCGATGATGTACCTCGCGAATTGGCTCACGGGGTTTGCCCGTGCGACGAAGTTCCCGCTGGACTGCCAGTACATCTCGGGGCGTGCGGTGCACGTCGGTGCGCACAGCCATATCAACGATGCAGTGTCGCGCGGCGGTGCGGCGGTGGTGCGCCTCTTCTACGAGGTGGAGCACTATGCGCTCATCACAGGTGCGTCGGCAGACCGCATCTATCTCTTCGATCCGTACTATCTTGCGGAGGCAGAGCCGGCATTCACGCGTGCGGGCATCACAGTGACCTGCATGCATCCGCACGCGTACAACCGCATTGTTCCCTTTGACTGCTTCAACCGCGAGACGCAGGAGCTCTATGCGTTTGGTGCGGCGGACAGCCGCGAGGCCGTGCTGCTCTTTGATGAGCGGACGCGGCGCACGGCAGACGATACAATCGAGTACTTTATCTAGGAGGTTTGTCCTTGCAGGAGACGACAGCGGAAATCGCGTTCAGAGATCAGCAGGAGGCCTATGCGGTGCTCGGGGATCGGGACAGCCTGCTCCTCGCCTTGCAGGAGACATTCGCCTGCCACATGGTGAGCCGCGGCGGTATGCTTGCAGTAACGGGAGCAGCGGAGGATGTCGCTGCAGCGCGTACTCTCGTGGAGGAACTGCTCTACTACCATCGGCAGGGGGCTGTACTGACGACGCATGAGGTTGCCTATGGCGCACGTCTTGTGCGCGCGGGGCGTGCGGAGGAAGTGCACGCACTCTTTTCCGAGGTTCTGCTTGTGACGGCAAAGGGGAAGGAGGTCCGTGCCAAGACGCTCGGACAGCGGGACTACCTCGCTGCCATTCGGCGGAATGCTGTGACGCTCGGCATCGGCCCTGCGGGAACGGGCAAGACGTATCTTGCAGTCGTGATGGCGGTCGCGGCCCTGCGCAGCCGCGCGGTGAGCCGCATCATTCTCACGCGTCCCGCTGTGGAGGCAGGAGAACATCTGGGCTTCCTGCCGGGCGACCTTACAGAGAAGATCAATCCCTACCTGCGTCCGCTCTACGATGCGCTGCAGGATATCCTCGGTGCGGAGGGATATCAGAAGATGATGAGCCGGCAGCTCATCGAGGTCGCACCGCTCGCCTATATGCGCGGGCGTACGCTCGAGGATGCATTCATCATCCTCGATGAGGCACAGAATACGACCGGTGCGCAGATGAAGATGTTCCTCACGCGCCTTGGATTCGGTTCTCGTATGGTGGTGACGGGCGATCTCGAGCAGGTGGACCTGCCGCGCGGCACGGTGTCGGGGCTGAAGCAGGCAAGTCAGATCCTGCGCGGCGTACAGGGCATCAGCATCGTGCGTCTCGCGCCGGTGGACATCATCCGCCATGAGGTTGTGACGCGCATCGTCGAGGCATACGGTGCGTGGGAGAAGAAACGGGGGGACAGGCATGGAGATTGAGATACGGACGGAGCCGGAGACCCTGCGTGTTCCTGCTGAGGACATCGCGGCAGTGCGCCGTGCCGTTGAGACGGTCGGACGTCTCTATGGGGCGGAGGATGCAGAGGTGAGCGTGACGCTGACGGATGACGCGCATATCCATGTGCTGAACAGGGACTATCGCGGCGTCGATCACCCGACAGATGTGCTTTCCTTTGCCCTCACCGAGACTGAGGAGCCGGCGGTCGTGGGTGCGCCCGAGGGGACGGTACTGGGCGACCTCGTCATCTCTCTTGAACGTACGCGGGCACAGGCAGAGGAGTACGGACACACGCCGCTGCGCGAGTTGTCCTTTCTCACCGTGCACGGGATGCTGCATCTCCTCGGCTACGACCATATAGAGGAGGAGGAGCGGCAGGAGATGGAAGAGGAGCAGCGTCATGTCATGGAGGAGCTGGGAATCACACGATGAATACGCATAAATCGGGATTTGCCGCCGTGATCGGGCGGCCGAATGTCGGTAAGTCCACCCTCATCAACGCACTCATCGGGCAGAAGATCGCCATTATGAGCGACAAGCCGCAGACGACGCGCAGCCGCATCCTCTGCATCCTGACCGAAGCGGACGTGCAGATCATCTTTCTCGATACGCCCGGCATACATAAGCCCAAACACAAGCTTGGCGACTACATGGCAAAGGCGGCAGAGAGCGCGCTGCACGGCGTGGATGTCATTGTCTTCGTTGTGGATGTGACGGAGAAGATGGGCGCGGGCGAGCAGTACATCCTAAAGCAGCTCGCAGACGTGCGTGTACCTGTCCTGCTGGCGGTGAACAAGGTAGACTGTATCCCGCGCGAGCAGAGCCTGCCGATCATCGCACACTATGCGAAGGCATACAATTTTGCGGGCATCGTTCCCATCTCGGCGCGTGAAGGGGAGAACCTCGACGGACTTCTCTCGGAGATCAAGGCGCATCTGCCTGAGGGGCCGCAATACTACCCGGAGGATATGGTGACGGATCAGCCCGAACGCCTTATCATCGCCGAGCTCGTGCGTGAGAAAGTGCTGGAACTGACCCGGGACGAGATTCCGCACGCGGTCGCCGTCGACATCGAAGAGATGGCGGTGCGGGAGAAGGGGGATACCTACATCCGAGCGGTCATCTATGTCGAGCGCGACTCGCAGAAGGGGATCATCATCGGTGCCAAGGGCGCGCTGCTGCGCACTATCGGTCAGCGTGCACGCGCCGATGCGGAGATGCTGCTCGGGACGAAGGTCTATCTCGATCTCTGGGTCAAGACGCGCAAGGATTGGCGTAATCGGGCAACTGCCCTGCGGGAGTTTGGCTTTTATGAAACCGATTGAAGAAACAGCGATCATGACACCGACGTTTGATCGGATGTATCAGCGGGAGCTTAATCGTATGTCACGTCGCTTTGTCAACGGGCTGCTCGTCCTCGTGCCCGTCATCATTACGCTGCTGGTCATTGACTGGACGCTGCGGTTTACCGAGGGTGTACTCGGGCAGTATCTGCCCTTTTATTTCCCCGGCATGGGCATCATTACGCTCGTTCTCGTGATCTACATTGTCGGCTGGGCATCGACGAATTGGGCACTCGCAAAGATCATCTCACTTGGTGAGACGCTGATCGGCACGATTCCCTTCGTGAAATTCATCTACACGAGCGTCAAGCGTCTCTCCGAGGCGGTGCTCGACTCGCGCAGCAACTTCAAGCGCGTCGTGCACGTTCCCTATCAGGGGGCACGGGCGCTCGGCTTCGTCATGGCAGATCTGCCGCCGCGCTTTCAAGCGGCGATGGGCGGGGGCTATGTCTGCGTCTTCATCCCGTGGAGTCTCAACATGACCTCCGGCACGACCCTGTTGGTCAAGGAGGAGGATGCCGTGACGATACCGATTCCGAAGGAGGAGGCTCTCCAGTATATGCTGACGGCGGGGGCGGTGATGCCGCTCGCCGATGCGCCGCATGCAGGCAGACAGGGCGGTGCGGTGCAGGCGCCGCCCGATGGGCCGCGGCCGGAGGTGTAGATGGCGCTCTACGCCGCAGAGGGAATCGTCCTCGGTGTACGCAGCTGGGGTGAGGCGGATAAGGTCATGACCATATTCACGCGGGAACAGGGGCTCGTGCGCGCGGCGGCGTTCGGCTGCCGGCGGCCGCGCAGCCCGCTGGCGGGGGCGATGCAGATGTTCGTGCACGCCGACCTGCAGCTCGCCGAGGGAGGCCGTCTCGAGACGGTCAAGAGCGCCGCCGTACGCGCCCACCATGCAAAGATCGCGCTTGACCTCACAGCGCTTGCCTATGCGACGTTCGCGGCGGAGGTCGTCCGCGAGTTCTTGCCCGAGGGGGTCGCGGATGCGGACTTTTTTGACCGGCTCACGCATATCCTTACGGCATTCGAGACACGCAACCCGCGTGTGACTGCACTCGCTGCTGTGCTGCAGACTCTCGCTGCGGCAGGGCTGCAGCAGACCTATGGACGCTGTCTGCACTGCGGGGGACAGATCGACACGGATGCATTTTTCCTCGCGCGCGAGGGCGGCGCCCTCTGCGCGGACTGCCGTACGGCAGAGGCGGTGGATTTTTCGACGCAGGTACGGACGCTGCTCATCGGCCTCGAGACGCTCGACTGGCAGTGTCCTGCGCCTCTGCATGTGCGCGGCGGCACACTGATGGCGGCGGAGGCCATCGTGCTCGCCCATGTGCAGGAGCTGGTCGGACATCCCCTGCGTGCACTCGAATTTTTGGCGCAGCTGACATAGCGGCAAGAAATATTTAAGCTGTCATGAAAAAATAGTCCTAAAAAAAAAGGAAAAGTAAGGATGACGGCGAAAGTATTACAAGTAGTCATCTGCACATATTTTTATTGTGCAGACACAACGAAAACGAAAGGGAACGGAGGGGGAGCCTGTCATGATCATGCTGACGAAGTTCAACTCCAAGACGAACAAAAAGGGGGAGTTCGTCCTCAATGCAGAGATCATCGAGAGTATTGAGGAGACGCCGGATACCGTGGTTACGCTCACGAACGGCAAAAAACTCATCGTCGAGGAACCGATGGAGGAGATTGTGCGCCGTACAATCAAGTATCGCCGCGCGCTCCATCAAAATTAGTTGGCGAATTTCCATTCCTTTGGTATAATGGGGGGAACAGTGTTCCTTCACGCGGCAAGGGAGTGCCCCGGTGTGAAGCCGCTGCGGCTTCGTAGTCATTTTTAGGGAGGGAATCAACTCATGGCGGAGGAAAAGGAAGAACAGCAGGCGGCGGAGCAGCCAAAGCAGAAGTCGCCCATGATCATGATGATTGTCGTGGTCGTTGTGGCGGTTCTTGTTGCGGTCGCAGCGGCCGGCGGCATCTCGTACTACATCTTCTCGCAGGCAGAATCACCGTCGCACGCAGAAGATGGAGGCAGCAAGGCAAATCATGACCCGGGTGTATTCTACAAGCTAGGCGATGCGAAGGAGGGAATCCTCGTCAACGTCGGCGGCGGACGCGCGGGCAAGTTCCTCAAGGCGGGCATCGTCCTCGAACTGAATCCCGGCAAATCCGACAATGTCGTTGACGGCAAAGTCGGCTCGGTCGCAGAGACGAAGATCCTCGATACCACGATGCAGTTCCTGCGTGCCGCACCGCTCGAGGAGTTCGATGCGTCGAAACAGGACGCGCTGAAAAAGCAGCTGAAGGACGCGCTCAACGAGCGGCTCGGTCAGGGCTCTGTCTATGATGTTTACATCACGAGCTTCCTGCTGCAGTAAGTAACATGAATCACTGCACAATGGGAAGGGGGAAGAGTCTTGGCTGAGGACGTACTGTCTCAATCCGAAATAGATAAGCTGCTTTCGGCTCTTTCGGATGGCTCGGTTTCCGCCGAGGAAGTCAAGGCGGAAGAAGAGGAACGCAAGGTCAAGGTCTATGACTTCAAGCGCCCGGATAGATTCTCCAAGGATCAGATTCGAACGCTCTTCATGCTGCATGAGAGCTTTTCGCGTCTCTTAAATACGTATCTGTCGGCGAGTCTGCGTACGATGGTCGAGATCGAGGTGATGTCGGTCGAGCAGGTGACCTATCAGGAGTTTGTCCAGTCCATGGGGAATCCCTCGGTGATTGGCATCCTTGCGCTGCCGCCGCTGAAGGGGAATATCATCATTGAGGTCGGCACGGATCTGGCGTTTGCCTACGTCGACCGCGTCTTTGGCGGAGAAGGGAAATCCGGCATCAAGTCGCGTGCGCTGACGGATATTGAGACGGCGGTTATGCGCCGTTTCATTGATACGGTGACAAATTATTTCAGGGAAGCATGGAGCAATGTGGTGCAGTTCCGTCCGAACTTCGAGACGATGGAAACGAATCCGCAGTTTGCACAGATCGTTCCGCCCAGCGACATGGTTGTGCTCGTCACAATCCATGTCAAGCTTGGGGATGTGGACGGCATGATGAACATCTGTATCCCGTATCTGGTGCTTGAGCCGGTCATGTCGAAGCTGACCACCTCGTTCTGGGTGGCATCCTCCGTAGATAAGGAGAGTTCGCCGGAGCAGGTTGCAGAGCTGCAGCGCAAGATCGAACGGACGTGGGTGCCGTTCTCGGTCGAACTCGGCTCGGTGGATATTACGATCAATGAGTTCCTTACGCTCGGGTTCGGCGATGTTCTCCAACTGGACACGCTGACGAAGGATGAACTCGTCTGCTATGTTGGGACGAATGCAAAATTCAAGGCGCATCCCGGTACTGCCGGAAAGCGCATGGCTGTGCAGATATCCGGCATTATAGAAGGGGATGACGACGCGAATGAGTGATGAAATGATCTCGCAGGAGGAGATTGATGCCCTCCTGAGCGGTGGAGCGGGCGGAGACGCGCCTGCTGAGGATGCCGCACCTGCCGCGGACGCATCTGCCGGCGAGGCCGGAGATGATGCCGGCATCACCGATATGGAGCGTGATGCGCTCGGGGAAATCGGCAATATTTCTATGGGTGGAGCAGCGACGACGCTGTCCGTCCTGCTCGGGCGCAAGGTGTCCATTACGACGCCGACTGTCTCCGTGTCCAATCTGCGTACGCTCAAGGAAAAATACCCCATTCCGTTCCTCGTGGTCGAGGTCGGATACAGCATCGGCATTGAGGGCAACAACGTCCTCTGCATCCAGGCACGCGATGCCGCGATCATTGCTGATCTGATGATGGGGAACGACGGTACGAGCCCCGATGAGGAGCTCAGTGAAATCCACATGAGTGCGGTCAGCGAGTCCATGAACCAGATGATGGGCAGCGTTGCAACCTCGCTCTCGTCAATGTTTAACAAGAAAGTCGATATCACGCCTCCTGTGGTCACACTCGTGGACTTCGGGACGGAGGAGGTTGTCTCCAAGCTGCTCGATAAGGTGGATCCGATCATCCAGGCGTCCTTCCGCATGGAGGTGGACGGTCTCATCGATAGTGAGATCATGCAGCTCCTGCCGCTCGACGTCGCCAAGGATATGGTCGACTCGCTGATGAATCAGCAGCCGGATGTCGATAACGAGGAGGAAGCGGTCGCAGCAGCGGCAGCGCCGCCCCCGCCCGCAGCAGCGCCTGCTCCGGCAGCGCCTGCGCCTGCGGCGGCTGCAGCAGCACCTGCGAACTATGGATATGGAGCACCGCCTATGCAGCCACATGTCGCATCGAATGTCCCGGTACAATCGGCGCAGTTTACGCCGCTGAACACCGTTCCGGTGCAGGTGAACGATGCAAATATCGGTCTTATTCTCGATGTGCCCCTTCAGGTCAATGTCGAACTCGGCAGGACGAAGAAATCGATCAAGGATATCCTCGATCTCACCAAGGGCTCGATCGTAGAACTGGATAAACTCGCCGGCGAACCCGTGGATATCATGGTCAACGGAAAGTATCTGGCGAAGGGCGAGGTCGTTGTCATTGATGAAAACTTCGGCGTTCGCATCACGGAGATCGTCAGTCCGCTGGAGCGCGCAGCGCGCCTTCAGTAGCGGAAGGTATGGAACTTTTGGGTGAAGTGTAGAAAATCCTTGTCACCGGCGGCACTTTTCGTTATAATGAGTGACGATTACATCGGACAGATGTCTGTGTGCCCTGCCCTTGGAATAGGGATATTCTATCGGAATTAAGGAGAGATGAGAAAATGGCAACTCGCGTTCTGGTCGTTGATGATGCAGCATTTATGCGAATGATGGTGAAGGATATCCTCTCGAAGAACGGCTATGAGATCGTCGGTGAGGCGGAAAACGGCATGAAGGCGCTGGAGAAGTACCAGGAGCTCAAGCCGGATCTCGTGACGATGGATATCACGATGCCTGAGATGGACGGCATTACGGCGGTTAAGGAGATCAAGAAGGTTGACCCCGGCGCCAAGGTCGTCATGTGCAGCGCTATGGGGCAGCAGGCGATGGTTATTGAGGCAATTCAGGCGGGTGCGCGCGACTTCATCGTGAAGCCGTTCCAGGCGGATCGTGTTCTGGAGGCCATCCGCAAAGCCGCCGGCTGATGCGCGGACGGATCTATTTTCTGTCCCTGCTGCTGGGATGTGTACTCGTTGCGCTATGCACGGGGGATGTGTCTGCCGCAGGTGAGACGGGCGGCGGATATCTAGCCGGATATGAAGAGGCTGACCCGCGCCCGTCGGCCGTGTCATGGTGGTCGACGGTCGCCTATGTGGTCAGCCTTTTTGCTGTCTTTGCATTTGTCGTCGTACTTGCGTATTTCGTCGCACGCGCCTTTGGGAAAAGCTCGATGCGTACGCTCGCAGCGCGCGGCGGACAGGTGCATCTGCAGATGCCCCTCGGTCCGAACCGCTCCGTCTGCGTGGTGGAGCTGTATGGGCGTATATTCGTCCTCGGAGTGACGGATGCAGGCATTCGGCTGATCGCAGAGATCGATGATCCGGAGACGCTGGAGGAGATTCGCAGCAGTACGCCGCCGGGGAGCGGCGTCTTTCAGGAGCAGTTCGGCTCGCTGTCGGATTTCGTGCAAAAGATACCGCCGCTTTTCCGTAAGTGAGGGCAGCGGGGGAGAAATGGGGGAGAGCTTTGGGGCGCATATGGCTTGTTCTTGGAGGGGCGGCGCTCCTGCTTCTCGGTGCGGGACACGCAGATGCTGCGCCGCTGATTCCGACGGTTAGCGTCGGGGTTGGCACATCGGAAAATCCGCAGGATGTGGCAACCAGCATGCAGCTGCTTGCGGTGCTGACGATTGTGTCACTCGCACCTGCCATCCTCGTGATGACGACATCCTTTGTGCGCATCGTTGTGGTGATGGGCTTCCTGCGGAATGCCCTCTCCACGCAGAATGTACCGCCGAATCAGGTGGTGATTGCGTTGTCGCTCTTTCTCTCATTCTACATTATGGCACCTTATTGGGGGCAGGCAAACGAGAACGGCATTCAGCCCTATCTCGCGGGACAACTCTCGCAGGAACAGGCGCTTGAGAATATCGTTGATCCCATGCGTGAGTTCATGTTCCGCCAGACGCGTGAATCCGATCTCGCGCTGTTTGTCAACCTTTCGGATGCCCCGCGTCCAGAGGGGCCGGAGGACGTATCAACGTTTACACTCATCCCTGCGTTCATCATTAGTGAGCTGAAAACGGCGTTTCAGATCGGCTTTATGATCTACATACCGTTTATTGTCATTGATATGATAGTGGCAAGTACACTGATGTCGATGGGAATGATGATGCTGCCTCCAGTCATGATTTCGCTGCCTTTTAAAATCCTGCTGTTCGTTATGGTCGATGGGTGGCATCTCCTGATCCAGTCGCTCATCATGAGTTTCCGCTGACGGGGAGGCAGAGAGATGTCCGGAGATTTGGTCATCCAGCTTGCCCAGGAGGCGCTCATGATCGTCCTTCTGGTCTCGGCACCGATGCTCGGACTCGGTCTGGTTGTCGGTCTTTTGGTGGCGGTGTTTCAGGCGACGACCTCGATACAGGAGCAAACACTCGCATTCATTCCGAAGATCGTGGCGGTTTTTGTCGCCATCCTCATCTTCGGGCCGTGGATGCTGCGCATTATGGTGGAGTATGTGACGGGTGTATTTGTCAATCTGCCGCTGTATCTGCGATGAAGGGGGCAGCAGTACATGGATCTGTATGAACTGCTGCAGGGGCATGTCGCAGCATTCCTGCTGACACTCACGCGCATCAGCGGCATCTTCATCACCTCGCCGTTCTTCGGCAGTATGAACATCTCTGCGTTTTTTCGCGTGGGGACAGCGCTCGCTATGACGATTGTGCTCTTTCCTGTCATTGACAGGCTGGGGCCGGTGGCTGCACCTGAGAGCATCATCATGTTTGCCGCTGCGGTGGTCGGCGAACTGTTCATTGGCTGGTTGATCGGTTTTGTTGCATATATCGCCTTTGCTGCTATCACGATGGCGGGAAAGGTCATGGATATGCAGGTGGGCTTTGCCATCGTCAATGTTGTGGATCCGACTTCCGGTCAGCAGATACCGCTCATCGGAAGTTTTCTTTATAATCTGGCAATTATTATCCTGCTCGTGACGAACGGGCATCACATGATTATTGCTGCACTGGTGGAGAGTTTTCGTGCCGTGCCGCTCTCTGGTATTGAGCCGAACATCTCCATGGCAATGCTTATCGGGAACTTCACCGGCGGGATCTTTCTCACAGGGATGAAGATCGCCATGCCCATCACTTTTGCCATCCTGCTGACGAATGTTGGACTCGGCATCCTCTCACGCACGATGCCGCAGATGAATATCTTCGTCGTCGGCATCCCGATGCAGCTGATGATCGGCATCACGGTGCTCTCGATGATCATTCCGTTCTATGTCCTCTTTCTGGATGTGCTGTTCAATGAAATGTATGGAAATATATCAACTGCGGTACGCGCACTCCAATAGGCATGCGGTTGTCTTTGATCTCCAACGTTTCGCCGGCGGAGAGAAGACAGAAGAACCTACGCCGAAAAAGCGGTCTGAAGCCCGCAAGAAAGGGCAGGTTGGACGCAGCCAAGAGCTGAACACGGCGTTTGTCTTGCTCGTTGGATTCTTTTCACTGAAACTCCTATGGGACTCCATCTACCTCTCGATTGCGACCTATACGACCTATGTGTTCAGCAATCTGAACCAAACGCTTGACACGGAAAATATCATCCGGATCTTCATTGGGATTATGATCGTACTCGCCAAAACTGCGCTGCCGATCATGCTCTTCATTATGGTCATCGGGCTTGCTGTCAATTTCTTTCAAGTGGGGCTGAACTTCAATACGGAGTCCATCGAATTCAAGCTGGACAAGTTGAACCCGATCAACGGATTCGGCCGTATCTTTTCAAAACGCTCTCTCGTCGAGCTGGCGAAATCCTTCTTCAAGATCATTGTCATCGGGTTCTTTCTCTACCGGTTCATCCGTGAGCAGATTCTCGCGATGCCGCAGTTCATGTTCTTCGATCTGACGACAAGCCTTGCGCTTGTCGCTGAGATCATCTTCCAGATGGCGTTCATTGTCGTCGGGGTCATCATGATTATGGCGTTTGTGGACTATGGCTACCAGAAATGGCAGACGACGCAGGACCTCAAGATGACAAAGCAGGAGGTTAAGGATGAGATGAAGCAGACGGAGGGCGACCCGCAGATCAAGGGGAAAATCCGTCAGAAACAGCGGCAGATGGCGATGGCACGCATGATGAAGGAAGTTCCCAAGGCAGATGTCATCATCACGAACCCGACGCACTATGCCGTTGCACTCTCCTACGAGCAGGGGATGGTCGCGCCAAAGATCATTGCCAAGGGACAGGATCTTGTTGCGCAGCGCATCAAGGAGATTGCTCGCGACGCGCGCGTACCCATCATCGAGAACAAGCCGCTCGCGCGTGCACTCTACGCTGCCGTTCAGGTCGGCGACAGTGTGCCGCATGAATTGTATCAGGCCGTTGCCGAAGTACTTGCCTATGTCTACCGCCTCAAAAATCAGCGGCGTGGAGCATGAGACCATGACGAAAGTCTTATTTAATAATTGACGTACTTGCTATATTTGGTATAATATTCGGGAGAAGAGCTTTGATCTGGCCTCTCGATGGGAAATGGGAACGAGGGAGTGAGTGAGAGCATGGCAGCACCGCAGTCCGGCAGTGTCAATCCTCTGTCATCCGGCAATCTCATACAGCGTTACAGCGATGTTCTGATCGCCGTTGCCATCGTAACGATCGTCATTATGATGATCATTCCGCTGCCGACGATCCTACTGGACGTACTGATCTGTCTGAACATCACCATCGCGCTGCTCGTTGTTATGTCGGCGATCTACAACGTGGAGGCACTGGATCTGTCGATCTTCCCCTCCCTGCTGCTCATCACGACCCTCTTTCGGCTGGCGCTGAATATCTCGTCGACGCGTCTGATTCTGCTCAACGGCAATGCGGGAGAGGTGATTACCGCATTCGGCAACTTTGTCGTCGGTGGTAATGCAGTCGTCGGCTTCATCGTGTTCGTCATCCTCGTCATCGTGAACTTCATCGTTATTACAAAGGGCTCGGAGCGCGTCGCAGAGGTCTCGGCACGATTCACCCTCGATGCGATGCCGGGCAAGCAGATGGCGATCGATGCCGACCTCAATCAAGGTGCAATCACAGATGCAGAGGCGAAGCGCCGCCGCGAAAAGGTGCAGCGTGAGTCCGACTTCTTTGGTGCGATGGATGGTGCATCGAAGTTCGTCAAGGGCGATGCAATTGCCGCTATCGTCATCATGCTCATCAACGTCGGCGGCGGCTTTATCATCGGTATGCTTCAGCGCGGCATGGACGCGGGCCAGGCGCTCCAGACCTACACGCTGCTGACCGTCGGCGAGGGGCTCGTCGCACAGATCCCTGCACTGCTCATCTCGACGGCGACAGGTATCATCGTCACGCGCTCCGCCGCGGACGGCAATCTCGGCAGCGACCTTGTCAAGCAGCTGTTCCGCAACGCACGTATTTTCATGATCCTCACAGGCGTGCTGTTCTTCCTCGCCGTCATGCCGGGGCTGCCCGGCGTGCCGTTCTCTGTGCTTGCAGGGGTCTGCGCTTTCATTGCATGGAATCTTCACCGCGGACAGACGGTGGAGCAGGAGGTGCAGCAGGTTGAGCAGAAGGCAAAGGCGAAGAAAGAGGCGACAACACCTGAGAATATCGTCTCGCTCCTGCAGGTCGACCCGATGGAACTCGAGATCGGATACAGCCTCATTCCGCTGGTTGATACGGGGCAGGGCGGCGATCTGCTCGACCGCATCGTCATGATCCGGCGGCAGTGTGCGCTCGAACTCGGCCTCGTCGTGCCGACCATTCGCATCCGCGACAACATCCAGATCAAGCCGAACGCGTACATCATCAAGCTCAAGGGAGTTGAGATTGCGCGCGGCGAGCTGATGCTCGACCACTATCTTGCAATGAACTCCGGTACGGTGTTCGAGGAGGTAGCGGGCATTGAGACGACAGAGCCGGCCTTTGGGCTGCCTGCACTTTGGATCTCGGAGAACGAGCGCGAGCAGGCGGAGCTGAACGGGTACACGGTTGTCGACGCCGTCTCTGTGCTCGCGACCCATCTCACGGAGATCATCAAGCAGCATGCCGCTGAGATTCTCGGCCGCCAGGAGACGCAGAATCTGCTGGACAACCTCCACAAGACGAATGCGGCACTGGTCGATGAGGTCGTTCCGAACCTCCTCACCGTAGGCGAGGTGCAGAAGGTGCTTGCCAACCTCCTGCATGAGCGCATCTCCATCCGCGATATGAGTACGATTCTCGAGGTGCTCGCGGACTACGGTGCGGCGACGAAGGATACGGACATCCTGACGGAATATGTACGTCATGCGATGGCGCGTCACATCACGCAGCAGAATGTACAGAACGGTGTCCTGCCGTGCATCACGCTGGACCCTGCCATCGAGAATAAGATTGCGGGCAGTGTGCAGCGCACGGAACACGGCTCGTATGTCAGCCTCGACCCCGACTCCATGCAGAAGCTGCTCACAGCGCTCCAGGAGGAACTGCAGAAGCTGACCGACCAGGGCTATCAGCCCATTGTGCTGACGAGTCCGACCGTGCGGCCCTATTTCCGCAACCTCGTCGAACGCTCCATTACGGGGCTGATTGTACTCTCCCATGCGGAGATTGAGCAGAATGTCGAAATCCAGATCCTTGGGGTGGTGAGAATCTAAGTGCAGGTTAAGACAGTGCGTGCGTCCTCGGTGAAGGAAGCCATGGAACAGATCAAAGACGAGCTCGGCAGCGATGCCGTGCTCCTCCACACAAAAAAATACCGTGAGGGCGGCGTTCTCGGGGGTGCAGAGATGATCGAGGTAACCGCCGCAGTGGATGAGACTCAGGCGCGTGTTCCACACGCGCCGTCGGTGTATGTGCCCCCTGCTGCGCCCATCCTTCCAACGAATGTGGTCAATCAGTATCGGATGAGTGAGACAGCACTGCGTGAGGGCGCGGCACCGCTGCCCGCAGGAAGCGTTCTGCCGGCATACGATACCTATCCGCCGGAGGCGGCACCCTACGACCCGCAGACAGCGTATTCGCATGGGGCATACGCGGTTCCCGCCGCTGCGCCGCTGCCGCAACAGCCCGTGCAGCAGATGCAGGCTGCGGCGCCCGTACCGCCTGCACCGCCTGTGCAGGAGACACCTCCGCCGCCTGCGCCCGAACCCATCGTCCCGCCGGAGGATGATGCGGCGGCAGAACGCATTCGGCTGCTCGAGGATGAGCTGGCACAGATGAAGACGATGCTCGCCTCCATGATGGCGGCGAACCAGCCCAAGGAGGTCGTCTCCATCCGTGATGCTCTCTGCCGCCAGGATGTGCGCGAGGAGCTGCGGGAGGACTTCTCCGGCAAAGTGCCGATTGCAGATGTGAACCTCGACAGCCTGGATCCGCGTGCAGCAGGGGTGCTTGCCGGCTATCTCGGTCAGGTGATGAAGTTCACCGACGGACTGCGGATCAGTCCGCACGGTTCGCGCGTGGTCGCCTTCATCGGGACGACGGGCGTCGGCAAGACCACGACGCTCGCAAAGGTAGCGGCGCACTTCGTTCTCGAGCAGAACCTCAAGGGAGCGCTCATCACGGCGGACACCTACCGCATCTCCGCCGTAGAGCAGCTGAAGAAGTACGCCGAGATCCTCGGACTGCCCGTGGAGGTCGTCTACTCTGCGGCGGATTTGAAGAAAGCGATTACACGTCACCGAAGCAAGGATTTTATATTAGTTGACACGGCGGGGAGAAGCCAATACAATGAATACCAGATGGATGAGTTGAAATCCTTGCTCTCTGCACACCCGCGGATGGAGAAACACCTCGTCGTCAGTGCGACGACGAAGGAACAGGATGCGGCGCAGATCATGGAGCGGTTCTCGGCGTGCAAGCCGGACCGCATCATCTTTACGAAGACGGATGAAACGCGGACAGTCGGCATGGTACTCAATCTGCTCGCGCAACGGGAACTTCCGCTTTCGTTCCTGTCCAATGGACAGAGCGTGCCGGACGACATCATACCGGCGACGGCCGAGCGGCTTGCGGAACTGCTTTTGAGGGAATGATATGACAGATCAGGCAACGCGGCTGCGCCAGATGGTGGGAACGGACGGGGCTGTACCGCAGGGAGGCGGTGCGTCGCCGTCTGCCATCTCATCCGCGCAGGCGGAGGCATGGGCACATGTGCGCGTCATTGCGATCACGAGCGGCAAGGGGGGCGTCGGGAAGACGAACATTGCTGTCAATCTTGCGATCGCACTACGGCGCAGGGGATGCCGTGTGCTCGTTATTGATGCCGATCTGGGGATGGCGAACGTGGATGTACTCCTCGGCGCTGCCTCACGCAAGCATCTGCTCGATCTTCTGCAGCCGGAGGTCGGTCTCGATGATGTCATCGTCGAGACCCCTCATGGGATCCAGTATATCTCGGGCGGATCGGGGATAGAAAAGGCGCTCGAGTACGACCATGCGGAGAAGCTGCTGCTCCAGCAGAAACTTGCAGACTGTGCTGCGCGTGCCGATCTGATCCTCGTCGATACCGGCGCAGGCCTCGGCAGGAATGTGATGGATTTTATCCTCGCGGCGGATGAGGTGCTGCTCGTGACGACGCCGGAGCCGACCTCGCTGACCGATGCCTATGCCGTCATGAAGGCATACAGCATCTATGCGGCGCAGAAGAACCTGCGGCTCATCATTAACCGCGTCTACGAGCAGAAGGAAAGCCGCGAGGTCGTTGCAAAGCTCCAGCGCGCTGCGGACAAGTTCCTGCACATGCAGGTATCCTGTCTTGGCTACGTCTTTGAGGACAGCGCCGTCACAAAGGCGGTGCGGCGGCAGACACCGCTCATCAAGGCAGAGCCGAGCGCTGCAGCTGCACGCTGTATCGACGCGCTTGCAGAGGCACTTATCACGGGGGATGAAATGCGTGTTAAACGGGGATGGAAGGGATTTTTACAGCAAATTTTCAACTTTTCAACGTGACCAAGGAGGAAAATTCAAATGGCGGGCGAATTGGTACAGGCAAGGGGTATTTTAGCTATCGGACAGAGGCTTGAAATATTCTTTGAGAACAGCGAGGAGGGAACCCCGGGCTACACGAGCCGTGTAGAGGATATCATCGGGGATGAGATCGTCGCTGCAATGCCCCTCGATGAGCGCCGCGTCCCGGTCATCCCCCGTGTCGGAGAGAATCTGTATGTGCTGGCTGCCGGAGACGGCTGCCATTATCGCTTCTTCAGCGTCCATCGCAGTCATGGGCTGCATGAAGGGCGTATTCCTGTTTTGCGTATCTCTATCCCCGATGCAGCGGAGCGATTTCAAAAACGCGGCCTTTTCCGCATCAAGGTGAATCTCTTCTCAACGGTTCGTCTTGTCGACCGTATGGGGCAGATCGATGCGCCGAAGCGCGTGCCGGTCGTTGACCTCAGCGGCAGCGGTCTGGCGTTTTCTTTTCCATCGTCGGTGCCTCTCGACTCCTATGCGGCGCTCGAGATCAACGACATACCGGGCATTGGTTCTATTGAGGTCATGTCGCGGGTGATGCGTTCAACACGCATCGAGCGCGAGGACGATCGGCCGATCTATCATATCGGCGTTCAGTTTCAGGGGGTCTCGCGTACCCTGCGGGATCAGATCATTCGATATCTATTTCAAGTCCAGCGTGAACAGGTGGAGCGCGTAAGAAATGACTGACAGTGTGAACAAAGGGAGGACAGCAGGCAGCAGGGGGGATCCCCGCGGCCGTACGCGGCTGGTTGTCATCGGTTCGTCGACCGGCGGGCCGCAGGCATTGCAGACGGTGATTACGGCGCTGCCGGAGGATTTTCCCTGTCCCGTCGTCGTTGTCCAGCATATGCCGGCGGGATTCACCAATGCACTTGCGGGGCGTCTGCACGGAGTCTCCAGCGTCACTGTGCGGGAGGCGCAGGATGGCGATGTACTCGCACCGGGCTGCGTCTACATTGCACCGGGGAGTCATCATCTGCGCATCCGGCAGGAGGGCGGCATACGGCGCATCGCGCTCAGCGATGAGCCGCCGGTGGGCAACCATCGTCCCGCCGTGAACGTGATGTACGACTCGGTCGCACATCTGGGAAAGGATATCGTCGCCGTCATCCTCACAGGGATGGGATGCGACGGACGCGAAGGGATGCGTAAGATCAAAGAAAACGGCGGCTACTGCATAGCGCAGGATGAAGCAACCTGCGTCGTCTACGGAATGCCGAAGTCCGTCATCGACGCGGGGCTTGCCGATGAGATATGCCCATTGTCGCAGATCGCGCATGCGATTGAGGCGGCTGTGAGAAGATAGGAAATAGGGGGAATATCAATGGATAACCAGTATATGGACATGTTCCTGGACGAGTCGCATGAGCACCTGCAGTCTCTGAACGAAGGCCTCCTGCGCCTTGAGGAGAACATGGAGGAGATCAGCGCCGTCAATGACATCTTCCGTAATGCGCATACACTCAAGGGCATGTCGGCAACGATGGGCTTCGCGAAGATCGCTGAGCTGACGCACGAGATGGAGGACGTTCTGGATCTCGTGCGCAAAGAGCAGCTCAAGCTCAATGAGGATATTATGGACACGCTGTTCAAGTGTCTGGATTCACTCGAGCAGATGGTGGACAGCGTCGGCAATGGCGAGGCGGAGGATGTTGTCGATGTCTCCGATCTGGTCGCAAAACTCAGCTCCATTTCCAAAGGGACTCCTGCGCCGGCTGCTGCTCCCGCTGCAGCAGCACCGGCAGACAGTGCTGCTGCAGGTGCAGAAGCAGATGCTGCGGCAGATCTGGATCTTGACGAGATCGACCTCGATGTCATGAAGAAGGCAAAAGACGCAGGCCTGCACATCTTCCATGTCAAGGTAACACTGATGGAGACCTGCGTGCTCAAGGCTGCGCGCTCCGTCATGGTCATGCACGCTCTCGACGAGATTGGCGATGTGATCAAGAGCATCCCCGCGGCGGAGGATCTCGAGCAGGAGAAGTTTGAGCGCAGCTTCGATGTCGTTGTTGCGACGGGAGCTGATACAGAGGCGGTGAAGAATGCCGTCGATACAGTCTCTGAGATTGAGGATATCGACGTACAGGAGCTCGACCCCGACGCTCTCAGCAAGCAGAATGCACCTGCTGCAGCACCTGCAGCTGCTGCACCTGCCGCCGCAGCGGCACCTGCTGCAGTGGCTGCGAAGAAGGAGACGGCTGCTGCCAAGCCTGCCGCAGCACCTGCGAAGAAGCAGCATCAGAGCCAGAGCGTCCGCGTCGATATCGAAAAACTCGACACACTGATGAACCTCATGGGCGAGCTGGTTATCAACAAGGTACGTCTTGAACAGATCGGTCAGACGCATCGGCTGAGCGATCTTATGGAGACCCTCGAGCAGATGGATCGCGTTACCGGCGATTTGCAGAACATCGTCATGAAGGTGCGCATGGTTCCCGTCAGCGCCGTCTTCAACCGCTTCCCGCGCATGGTGCGGGATGTGACAAAGGAACTCGGCAAGGACATCAACCTCACCATTGAGGGTGAGGAGACGGAACTTGACCGTACCGTTATCGACGAGATCGGCGACCCGATCATGCATCTCCTGCGCAATTCCCTCGATCACGGTGTTGAGAGCCCTGATGCGCGTGAGGCGAAAGGGAAACCCCGCACGGGCGAGGTCGGCCTCATTGCACGCCACGAGGGAAACAACGTCGTCATCATGATCACGGATGACGGCGCGGGCATCGATGCGAACAAGATCCGCCGCAAGGCCGTCGAGAAGGGCATGATAACGCAGGACGAGGCAGACCGTCTCGACGATGCGGACGCTGTCCGTCTCATCTTCCTGCCGGGCTTCTCGACAGCAGAGCAGATTACCGATATCTCGGGGCGCGGTGTCGGTATGGACGTTGTGCGCAGTAAGATCGAGGCACTCTCGGGGCATGTTGACGTTGAGACGCATATTGATGAGGGATCGGTCTTTAAGATCAAACTGCCGCTGACACTCGCCATCATTCAGGCGATGCTTGTGCGTGTGCAGGAGGAAATGTACGCGATCCCGCTCACCTCGATTGACAGCACCATCAATATTGAGCCAAACGATATCCAGACCGTCCAGAATAAGGAGGTCATCGTGCTGCGCGGGGAGATCATCCCCATCATCCGCATGGAGGAGGCCTTGCAGGTTCCTCATACAAAGGACTCGGATGAGCATTTCGTCGTTGTTGTTCATGCAGGCGAGGCGAAGGCGGGCATTGTTGTGGACAACCTCATCGGTCAGCAGGAAATCGTCATCAAGACGCTGGGCAACCTCTTCGCCGGACTCAAACTGTTCGGCGGTGCGACCGTGCTTGGCGACGGCAAGGTTGCGCTGATTCTCGATGTTGCTACGATGATACAGCAGTAAGAAGGGGAGGGTAAAGAAGATGGCAGAGGATATGAATCAGGGGAATGTGCCGCAGAACTCGCAGTATGTGGCATTCAACCTGCGCGATGAAGAATACGGCGTCAGCATTCTGAATGTACAGGAGATCCGTAATCTCACAGATATCACGCGTGTCCCGTTCGCGGCGGACTTTATCAAAGGGGTTATCAATCTGCGCGGCTCGGTGCTCCCCGTCATCGACCTCAAGCAGCGTCTCGGTCTTGCGGAGACCCCGTATACAGATCGCACACGCATCGTCACGATCTCCGTGGAGGATGTGCATGTGGGGATGCTCGTCGATGCCGTTACGGAGGTGCTCAGTCTCGAGAATGCACCTATTGATACGAAGAAGGCGACGAACGGCCGTGAAAGCAGTCGTTTCCTCAGCGGGATCGGAAATATCAACGGCAGACTGATTGTCCTGCTCAATCTGGAAGAAATCGTCGGACTGCCGAAGGAAGCAAAGTAACTCTTGCTTCATGGTATGAGGTACAGTCAATGACCGTAGAGGATGACCTGACACAACTGTCAGAGATGCAGCTGGATGTGCTGCAGGAGATCGGAAATGTCGGCGCGGGCAACTCCGCGACGGCACTTTCGCGTCTCATTCAGCACAGGATCGAGATGAATGTGCCCCATGTGGCACTCGTTCCAATTGAAGAAGTACCGGAATTTGTCGGCGGACCGGAATTGGTTGTTGTCGGTATTTTTCTGCGTGTTTACGGAAAAGCACCGAGCAACATCCTATTCCTCATCCCGCGCGAGAGTGCATTTGCCCTTGTGGATACGCTGCTCGGGCGCGAGCGGGGAGCGACGACAGAACTCGATTCGATGGATGAATCGGCACTCATGGAGATCGGGAACATTCTCGCAGGTTCGTACCTGAATGCATTCTATACCTTTACCGGGATCAGTATGCTCCCGTCTATTCCTGCGCTCGCTGTCGATATGGCGGGCGCTATTCTCAATGTGGTGCTCGTCCAGCTGGGTGAGATGGGCGATCACGCCCTGCTCATTGAAACGAATTTTGTGGCGGATGATCGGAACATCAGCGGACATTTCTTCCTTGTTCCGGATCCCGGATCCCTTGACAGCATTATGAGCGCGGTAGGAGTTGGATGATATGCCGGATTTGATAAAAGTCGGTATGGCCGACTACAAAGTCGGCGCAGCACCATCCACGCTCATCAGCTATGGATTGGGCTCATGCATCGGACTTTCACTCTATGACCCCAAAGCACAGGTCGGCGGCCTGCTGCACTATATGCTGCCGGACAGCAAACAGGCACGCGCCTCGGATACACCTGCCAAATTCATCGACACGGGATTCCCGCTTATGCTCGCGGACGTATTAAAGCGCGGTGCGGTTAAGTCCCGCCTTGTGGCAAAGATTGCGGGCGGAGCGCAGATGTTTGCGTTCTCGAATACGACGAGCGTCATGCGCGTTGGCGAACGCAATGCACAGGCGGCCAAGGAGCTGCTGGTGCAGCACGGTATCCCGCTCATCGCAGAGGATACGGGCCTCAACTATGGGCGCACGGTCTCCATTGACCTAAACGACGGAATATATACGGTTAAGACTGTCAGTAAAGGGGATAAGACCATCTAGGGAAGGATGGGGAAGGGGATTTCTCACGGGAAAGGGGGAGCGTATGTTCAAACTAGGGATGTCACTTGTGTTCGCTGTAATTGCAGCACTCATCGTATTCATCACCGGACTATTCAGCGATGCGCGCGTCGCTACGGCATGTCTGCGCAGCCTCGCGGCATTCGTCTGCGCCGGCGCATTCACCTATCTCGTGACGTTCGTTCTCGAGGCAAAGGGATGGGCTGCCTTTGACAAGCTGCCAGAGGAGCGCCTTAGGGATATGCAGGCCCAGCACTACGATGCCGAGGATATCGACTTTGATGCGCCGGACGAACCGGGAACGGGGAGTGCCGAGGCGTTCGCTGCGCCGATGAATTTCCAGCCGCTGGCGGAAGACTCTTTCGTTCACATGACCGCACCGCCGGAGCCGGTGCAGACAGATGAGACACCCGTACCGGCATAGACTGTGTCGAGTGCGCTGAGAGGAGCTGAGACAGATGGCGGAGGAGACGGCAGAGGACATTGAGGCGCTCTGGCGTGCCTATGAGAAGGAGAAGACTGTTGCCGCACGCAACCGCATCGCGGAGCACTATCTCCCGCTCGTGCGGCTCGTTGCCGGACGTATCGCCATCAGCCTGCCGCAGCATGTTGACCGCGAAGATCTTCTGAGCAGCGGCTTCTTTGGCCTGCTCGATGCCATTGAGCGCTATGAACTGGCACGCGGGAACAAGTTCGAGACCTACGCCGGCGTGCGTGTGCGCGGGGCGATGCTCGATCACCTGCGTGCAAAGGACTGGATTCCCGTCAGCGTACGTCAGAATATCAAGAAATATGAAAAGGCTGTTGCGCATCTCGAGGGCGTGCTCGGACGCACGGCGACGGATGAGGAGCTGGCGGAGGAGCTGAATCTCACGATCGAGGGGCTGCGGCACTTGGAGGGACAGGTCAGCGCAGCAACTATCATTCCACTCGAGGAGTACCTGCGCACGGATACGCCCCCTTCACTTGACGACGGGCCTGTCGAGCATGCAGAGTGGACGGAGGTCAAGGAAACTCTGGCGGCAGCGATTGAAAAACTGCCGGAGAAGGAGCGCACCGTCGTTGCACTGTACTATTACGATGAGATGACGCTCAAGGAGATCGCGGCCATCCTGCATCTCTCTGAGGCGCGCATTTCACAGCTGCATACAAAGGCGATTTTCCGCATGCGCGGTTCGCTGGCCCGCATGAATGAGGAAATATAGATGGGCGTTTTTCTCTAGAAAATAGTTGTAATAAAAGCACAATTACGATGGATCGGGAGTGATATTGTGGGGCGTACGGTAGGGAGCATCAAGGATGGGTTTCAGCTCGATATGCGGGCAGATGGGAACTTTCTCGCCGTCTATCCGGCAGAGGAGGATCGGACGGTCATAGAACTGTCCGACCTTAGGGCGCGGTTGGAGGATGCCGGTGTAACGGATTATGACGTGCTGCAGATTGCCCGTCTCGTGCGTGCAGCGGACGGCGTGATGACGGCGCTCAGCCGCGCGCCGGAGGCGGATGATGCGGAGGAGAACCGCATCATTCCCTTTACCATCGAGATTGCGCGTGACGGCATGAGCGCCGCGGTACGCTTCGATGAGAAACAAGGGCACATCCCGCCGAGCGTCTCCGATGTGCTCGATGCACTTGCGGAGAAGAAGGTCATTTATGGCATTGACCGCGAGGCTATTAGCCGCGGTGTCGCACGCATGACCCCGTTCATGGCAGCACGCGGCAGTGCGCCGGAGGCGGGCGAGGATGCGCGCATCGAGAAAAAGTTTGACATGGGGGAGAAGGGGCGTCCGGCGGCACGCGCCTATGACCGTGTCGACTACAAGGACATGAACATTTTCATCAAGGCGCAGATCGGCGACGTGTTGGCGGTGCGTACACCGGAGACAGCAGGTGTTCCGGGCAAGGACGTATATGGAAATGAAGTGCCTGCACGGCCCGGCAAGCCGCTCCCCATGCCGCAGGGAAAGAACACGAAAATTGTTGACGAGCATGAGTTGGTCGCCATGATTGACGGACAGATCGTGGACGACGGCAAGATCAGCGTTGATCCGCATCTCGTTATTGACACAAGCGTTGATGTCGGCACAGGGAATATCGACTTTGCCGGCAGCGTCGAGATCAAGGGCGATGTCGAGAGCGGTTTCTCGGTCAAGGCGGCAGGTGATGTCGAGATCCGCGGCATGGTCGGCGGTGCGACGGTAGAGGGGCGCAACGTCGTCGTGCATGGTGGTATCCGTGGGATGAATGCCGGCAGGATACACGCAGATGACGATGTGAGCATCTCTTTCGTGGAGAATGCGAACATCTCTGCCGGCCGTGACATCTTCGTCAACGATGTCGTGCTGCACTCTGAGATACGTGCGGGACATCATGTCACCGTGGAGGGCAAGCGCGGTATCATCACCGGCGGAACAACGGGTGCGGGAGAGTCTGTCCGCGCCAAGATCTTCGGCAACAATTTCTATGTGCAGACGAACGTGCAGGTTGGTATTGATCCGAACCTCCAGCACCGCTACGATGCGCTGCAGAAGGAGTGCGAGCAGGAAGAAAAACGGCTGACAGAGGTGCGCCTCTCGCTCGAGACCCTGAAAAAGCAGGATGCCTCGCAGCTTTCGGAGCGGCGCAGGGAGCAGCTGCTCCAGCTGACGAAATCCCAGTTCCCTCTCGCTGGAAAGATCAAGGAAATGAAGGAAGAACTGGTACGCCAGCGTGCCGCGCTGGACGAGATGAAGCTCGGCTCGGTTGCCGCCTCGGATACCATCTTTCCCGGCGTGAATGTTACAATCAATGGTGTGAAGAAGAAGATCGAGGAGGAGCTGCGCCACAGTAAGCTGCGCATGATTGACGGAGAAATCGTCATCGGAATCCTCTGAAGGAAGGCAGGTATCGTCATGAACGTTACGCCAATCAGTATGCAGATGATGTTCCCACAGTCGAACGAGGCAGGAAATGTCCAGAGCAATCTGCAGAACCAGGTCAACATCCAGCAGAGTTTTGAGTCTCTGCGCCGTAAGGAGGATGCAGAGCTGGCGCGCCAGCAGGTGCGTGCCAAGGAAGAGGCAAGCGATGATGCGCGCGTGAAGGACGATCCAGAACGTGAGCGCCGCCAAGGGAGCGGCGGACGCGGCGGACAGCACCGCAGAGGGGACGGAGAGGATCACGGTCCAGAGCTGCTGCAGCGACTTGCCTCCGACCCAAACCGCGGCGTACATCTGGATATCAGTTTCTGAGCATCTTTGACTAAGGGAGGCATCCTGTCATCATTTCTATCACCGAAATACTGGGTGCGCTGATCATTCTCGGGGCAGTGCTCCTGCTCATCGTCCGCTACATCATCCACCGCCGCCAGCGGAGCGAGGAGGATGATGAAGATCTGGCGGCATCCATTGAGAAGCTGAAAAAAGAACTGCAGCAGTCTGCTGATACCATTATCAAGCGTCTCGGCAGTCACGTGACGAAGCTCGAGGGGCTGCTGCGCGAGGCAGATGATCGCCGGGTGCGTCTGGAGACGCGGGTCGCAGATGCACAACGCCTCGAGTGGGCGCTGCGCCAGCGCATCGAGGAGCTCGAGCGCCGCCTGCGCGATCTTGGACAGAACGCTCCCGCCGCGTCCTCTCCTGTGCAGGCCGCCCCTATGTCATCCCCCCCGTTCACCGCACAGATACAGCCTCAGAGCGTTCCCGCGGCGCAGCCGGCAGAGGCGCGGCGGATGGACAGCGATGAGTTCGCTGCCGTCCTGCACGCCTCTATCCTGCGTGAGCAGGCGCGTGCAGGAACGGAGATGCCGTCCGCCGCATCGGCACCCGTATCGGCTGCTGCTGCGCCTTCGCCGACTGCCATGCAGGTACAGCCGCAGATCGTACCTGCTCCCCTGATGCCGCAGCCCGCACCGCAGCAGGCTCCTATGCAGGTGTCACCCGCACCGATGCCGTCCGCAGAAGAGGCATCGCAGCCCCGTGAGGACGAGGCCATCGGCAAGGCGCGCGCCCTCCTGCGCGCCGGACGCACCATTGAGCAGGTGGCACGCGAGACAGGAGTCGAGATCGGTGCACTGCGTCTGATGAAACAGATGACGCAAAGGGATTGACAAAACGAGAAAACGTCAGTATAATATCATACTGTTCGGGACGTAGCTCAGCTTGGTAGAGCGCTTCCTTGGGGTGGAAGAGGCCGCAAGTTCAAATCTTGTCGTTCCGACCATTTATTTGGTTATACAAGGCTTTCGGGGTTTTCAGTGTGCGATACTGAAAGCTCCATTTTTTTGCTTAGAAGCCTAGGAAAACTCTACCAAACTGGGACTATTTACCCGCAGAGCGCACTCATGACAGTGCGTGTCTGAATCAAGGTTTCGTCTGAAAGTTTATCGGTGTGGCAGTACACATCCAGAAGAGTTGATATGTCACTGTGTCCTGTGATGTGTCTAAGGGTCTCGGGGTTCACTCCTGCCGCATAGAGGTGATAGGCAAAGTAGTGTCTGCCTGAATGTGGTGTTATGTCTTTCGGCAAATCAGCCGCATAGCACCAGTATTTGAATATCTTCCCTCTGAACACCTGCGGATGCGTATAAGCGTCCTCATCCTGTTTGGGGATGACAATGTGTTTGTCTTTACCCTGTTGCTCCCGATAGCGTTTCAACATGGTATACAGTTCATCGCAGATGGGGATGTGCCGTACGCCTGCTTTTGTCTTGGGTGTGTCTTTCAGGTATGCCCTGCCGCTCCCATTCTCAGTGCTCCACGTCTTAGACACATGAATCAATCGATTCTCCATGTCGATATCATCCCATGTGAGAGCCAGCATTTCACCAATTCTCATGCCTGTGAGGAAGATGAGAGGCACTGTTATCCATAGCCGATGTCCTGCGCTCGCCTTTAACAGTCTCTGGTACTCCTCTAGGGTAGGCGCACGCTTCTTGCGCTTCTCCACCTTTGGCAATTTGACAGCCTTACAGGGATTGGCGGGGATTAGCCGATCAGAGGCGGCAAGCTCCATGATGGAGGAGAATAGACACTTTGTGGCCTTGATTGTCTCCATGCTGTAACGCTGGTCTGCCATGCCATTGATGAGGCTCTGCACCTGTACACGGGTGATAGAGGCAAGTGTCTGCTCCCCGAATTCTGGTAGGATGTGTTTCCGATAGAGGACGGCACTCTTAGAGTGGGTTGTCTTAGATACGCTGTGACGCTTCTGCTCCATGAAATCCCCGCCATACTCTTTCAGAGTGATGGTATCCCCCTGCATGATGGCTGGTGTTGTCTGGATATTGGGAAGTCCCTGCAATACCTCCTTCATAGCTTCCTGTAACTGTTCTTTGGTCATGGTGATTGTATCGCTCATTGCAATGCTCCTTTGCTCAGTAAAGAAGCACTACACATTAACGCTTTCATGATAGCGCAGTGTGTAGCACCTGTAAATAAAAAGCACACGGGAAAGACAAACAGAGTGATCGGGCTTTGTTGTCTCCCCGCGCAAGCGGATGTAGTAGCCAGACAGAAAGACACAAAAAAAGAGCCTCCCTGATCTATGGGAAGCTCTCTCTGGTGTCTATGTGTCTGTTACGCTCTAGTTCGCTGTTTACGGCTATTGAAATCATCGACGCATATAAAGTATCGCGTGAAGTATTTCAATGTGTCAAAACCCCTAAATTTAGGAGTGTAGAATGAATAGAATTGATTCTAGGCTTTATTCTCCTCCCTCTTTTTGTGCAAGTGTGCCACTCTTTGCCGCTTTTCTTCATCGGTGAGATTCATCAAACGCCGACGGAATGACACAAGCTTCTCAGGGACTTCATACTCTACCGCCGTAATCCCGTCTGCATTGCGATGCACCTTCTTCCGCTCATAGAGCTTATCGAGCTTGTTGATAAAGCGGGTATCACTGGTGTAGATACGGGCGCGGCGTGTCTCGCGGTCAATGGTGATGACTGTCTCCTGTTCGATGGTGGAGAGCCCCGCGAATGATTCGGCTTTGGTGGTTGTCTTTGTTGGCATGGTGTGTTGTCTCCTTCCTGATGGATGGCGGGTGTGATGATAGAAAAAGAGCCTCCCAATGGGAAGCCCTTAGCCCCTATGCGCTGTGTGTCTCCTTAATCCGCAATGGGATAGGAGGGTTCATAGCGGAAGTCATAAGGATGGATATGTTCAGCGGTGCGATCGTGGAAGTCTTCCCTCAGTCTCTCAATGGTGTTTGGAAGCTCCACAAAGTCCTTCACCGCCTGTTCATAGACAGCTTTGCAGAGGTGGGACATAGCAAGGTGGTAATTGTGGGTGAAGCCCTGATATGCCGCGCCTGAAGGTCTCATAGACAAATCAGCAAGGAAGCCGCTCATGTTGCCGATAATTCGGCGGTACTTCTCATCAATGCTTTTGTCGATCGCACGCTGCACAAGGTCATTCAGCACATCCTCACGGTATGCTTTAGCGTCCTCGTACGCCTCTTGAATGGCAGTGACAGCCTCCTGATCGGTGATGGTGTGGGTTGTCTCTCCCTCGTTGGTGATCGTGGTGATGGTGACAGAAGGAGTAGCGGCGGGGTTGGTGATCTGGTTGTTTGTCTTCTGCATGGTGTTTTCTCCTTTGCAAAGTGTGATGAAAAAATGGATGGCGGGATTTCGTACAAAAATGTTCAAAATTCCCTCTATGGTGAATCTACTCAGAATTGAGTAGGTTGTACCCTTAGTGATGATTAACGGATGTTGAACATGGACAAAAATGTTCAAGTTGGGTTTCTGCCAAATTTGGCAAAAAGTCCTGTGTGGGGGATTTTGCCGATAATTCAAGGGATGGCGGGATGTTGAACATGGACAAAAATGTCCGAAAGTATGGTTGCGAAAACGTGACCTCATAAGACATAATAGTCACGAAAACGCAACCTGTCAAGGTATAATTTTATGAGTGGAGGTATGCGGCTATGGATTTGAAAGAGGAACTGAAAGCCCTCGCAAGTACTCAGGGTATGACATTCAAAGAGTTAGCGATGAAAGCAGGGTTGCACGAGAAGGGGCTGCACAATAAGTTTCAGCGCAATTCTCTCACAGTAAAAGACCTCTCAGCTTTGCTCTCTGTATTGGGTCATGAAATGACGTTCAGAGCGAAAGACAAAAGATAGGGGGATAGGTATGTGTCTAATCCCTTATATTTTTCCGTTTTTGTGAAGCCCTCCTCACGATAGAGACATTGAAATGCTCAGCCTATACCCTGGTATACCCTCACACATTTCAGAGGCTCAAAATACACTAGCTTGCGAGTGTGCTATGAATATGCTCCTATGATGCCTTCATAGACACATAAACAAAAAGACAAACAAAAATAGCCCTCATCCTCATAGCTATAAGGGATAGGGCTTTGTTGTCTCTATGGGGGTGTGTCAGTGCATAACTGTGTCTCCAAATGTTCTGTACGCTAGTTTATTGCACTTCTACCACTATGCACCTTAGGAGTTATTGCTATTAAGTATCTTCAAGACATATAGCTATATAGCATAGCTTATAAGACAAACAGAGAGAGAGTATAGCTATTAAGACAAATAAGATAAGGGGGATAGCTTATAAGAGATATAGTTATATAGCTTTAGTGTAATAGTCTATTAAGAACTATAAATAATAGCTTATAAGTTATTATTTTTATTAGAGTAGTAGTAGCATAGTCTTTAGTTAACTAACTAGGTACTTTAAGTATCTTAAAGTTTATATAATTATATAATACGCGCGTAACATAATCATTCTGGTTTGTCAATAGGGTATAGAAAATAAATTTTCACACATACTCTCTCTGCTGTATTGGTTATGCTGCATAGGAGAGAAGAGAGAAGTGCTATTATTTCTCTCCCTCCTCTTTGCTGATATCTTGCATTACCACAATGCAGCAGGGGTGTCAAGGCAAAAAGCGTTTTCCCTTCTCCTTGTGTGCCACCAATAAAGTTCCATAGACAAATTACCCGTAGAGCATTGATATTACTGGATTTATTAAATAGTCAAAATATCTATTCTGTACATAACCGTTATTGATAGGTAAAATAGAAAAGCCCCTTGACAAAGTGTCAAAAGGCTTGTGCTTTAGGGATTTAGCCAATCTGCATTAATGCGCTTCCAATGTTCCATTTCCTCGGCGGCTCTCTTTGCTCTCAGTTCCTCATCTGTCATGCCTTGCTTTTGCCAACGCTCATGCTCTAGTTGGTCTTTCATCTGTGCCACTTCTTTTCTGTACGGCGTAAGTTTGCAAGGAATATCAATCAGGTGATAGAGCGCCTCTGCTCTGTAATAGCTGATGGTATGGACGGGTCTGTTAGAGCCTTGCGCCTCACTCTTTACAGCGGCTGTGTATTCCTCCTCTGCTTGTGTCTTTATGGCATTGTAGCGAATGGGGGGCTCATCGTGCCTGATGTCATGCAGCAGGGTCATAAGCTGCTCCCTCTCCTCATCGGTGAGATACATTTGCCTTCTGCGTCTGCCTGTGGCTTTTCGTCCTCTCTTTTTAGGGGGGTGCTGTGTGTCTTGTGTGTCTTTGTCCATATTATCACCTCCCACAGATAGGGGCTTGCGCCTGTTCTTTCATCCAACGGTAAACCACGGGACGAGAGACACCACACAATTCAGCTAGCCTTGTCGCTGTGATCTGTCTGGTCTGGTATTGTTCCCGCCATACCTGCCACTGTTCGGGCTTCTCGGCTTTTTGTCTGCCCTTGTATTTGCCCTGTTCTTTTGCTATTGCTATCCCCTCCTTTTGTCTCTGCAGCATAAGCGCCCGCTCAAATTCTGCCATACCTGCGATAACTGTTAGCATCATCTTTCCTTGCGGCGTGGATGTGTCAAGGGATTCTTTACGGCTCGTGACTGCTACGCCTTTGTCCCGCAGGGTCTGGATGATATCTAATAGGTCACGTGTGCTGCGTGCCAGACGTGAGTATTCAGAAACTATCACGGTGTCACCTGTACGCACGAAATCTAGCATTTCCTGCAAGGCGGGGCGTTTTGTGTCTTTTCCGCTCAGTTTGTCAATGAAGAGGCGCTCTGCTCCTGCTTCTTGCAGATCACGGGTCTGCCTCTCCTCGTTCTGCTCTACGGTTGACACTCTCACGTATCCAACTTTCATGCTGCAACACTCCTTTGACTGCTGACACTGTTGTTGATGTCATGAGTGTAACAAAGTGTAAATATAAAGTCAATGAAGTTGAGGACATTTGTAAATAAAATTAAAAAAGGACTTTATTTAACACGGCTCGGAGGTTGTCTTAGAGTGTAAAAATAGAGGGTGGTCTAAATTTACACATTGAGGAAATAAGACAATCAAGAACCTATGCGAATTATACACACACATCCACACCTGCTCACGCGCGGCAGCGCTGCCTTGGTATGTGTCTGCTCTCTGTGAAATGAATGGGGGGAGTGTCTCCCTGCACCCGCTCACAGGCGGCGGGGCGCGGGTGCCGGCGCGGGGGAATGAGACACACAGAATAATATATATACCCGCTCACAAATATTTTGCAAAATTCAGCGTTTAGAAAGCCTTGCAAAAGTTGGCTGCGTTTGCTATGATAAAGACACAAAGAGAAGAACCCCTATAAGGCGGCTACTTCTTCACAGAAAGACGGGAATAACCGCTTACCGTGTCAAAGTAGGGCGGTTATTTCTTTTTTACAGCAACGATCAAGCTAGTGACGAGTACCAGAATTAGGATAAACTCGTAATAACTCATATTGCACCACCTCCCGCTTATAGAGTCGGAGAGGTGAAGAAGTAGCCGCCTATGCCTAAGGGGTTCGCTGTGCATTATACAGGTGATGGAGGAAAAGCGCAAGCAGAATTAGCAACTCTTTATAAGAGCATCAAAGTGGTGCTTGATGCCCTTAGAAAAAGTTGTTAATGCGTAGTGTTTCTATTGTTTGGAAGCGTATCCATAGTCCTTTAGAATGTTTGGGGTGGAAGAGGCCGCAAGTTCAAATCTTGTCGTTCCGACCATTTATTTGGACATAAGTGGAGCTTTCAGTAGATGAAACTGAAAGCTCCACTTTTCACAATATGGCGGATGCGCCCGTGTATGTATCCGCTGCATACAGAGGAGGGATTCTATGAACCTCATTGTAGACAGTACGGCACTGCAGATATTGCTGCTTGCCGTGATGTTCCTTTCCGTGATGGTGGAGGTCAAAACAGGCGGCATGGGCGTGGGCGTCCTGCTCGGTATCGTTGCCGCCGGCGTGTTCTGGGGCAGTCAGTATACGCGGGGACTGGTGGAACTGTACCATATCGCCGTATTTCTCGCCGGTGTCCTCATGATCATCGTGGAGATCCTGCTGCCGACGGTGGGGCTGCTCGCGGGACTCGGCGTAGCGGCGATGCTGTACAGCATCGTGCTCGCACTCGGCGGGGACATCGGTGCACTGGCGGCGCTGGGGATTGCCCTGCTCCTCGCGGTGCTCATCTTCCTGCTGATTGTCTCGCGTCTCCCCTCGAGCAGGTTGTGGAACAAGATGGTGCTGCACAGCAGCGCCCGCAGCGAGCAGGGCTATGTCAGCGCTGCGGAGCAGACGGAACTCGTAGGGAAAACAGGGGAGGTGCTCACGGAGCTGCATCCATCCGGGACAGCACGCATCGGCGGGAAACCGGTCGATGTCATCTCCGAAGGCGCATTCATTGCAAAGGGAATGCATATTGTTGTTCTGTCCGTCAGCGGCAGCCGGGTTCTCGTGCGCGAGGCAGCGGGCAGCACCGCAGCGGCAGAGTAAGGAGGTACTTATGGGAACCCTGTTTGGAGGAGCATTCCTCATCGTTATTGTCGTTTTGGCCATCTCGATTTTTCTGCATTTTGTTCCGCTTGGCCTGTGGGTATCCGCCATCTCGGCGAACGTATCGGTCGGCATCATGTCGCTCATCGGGATGCGGCTGCGCCGCGTACCGCCCAGTCGCATCGTTTTGCCGCTCATCAAGGCCAATAAGGCAGGGCTCGATGTGAGTGTGAACCAGCTTGAGGCACACTACCTTGCGGGCGGCAACGTGGATAAGGTGGTCGATGCGCTCATCGCATCACATCGTGCGCAGATTGCACTGCCATTTGAGCGCGCTGCGGCAATTGACCTTGCCGGGCGTGATGTGTTGGATGCCGTTCAGATGAGCGTCAATCCGAAGGTTATCGAGACACCGATTGTCTCTGCTGTGGCGGCGAACGGTATCGAACTGAAGATCAAGGCGCGCGTCACTGTACGTGCCAACATCGACCGCCTCGTCGGCGGTGCAGGCGAGCCGACGATTATTGCGCGTGTCGGAGAGGGCATTGTCACGACAGTCGGCTCGTCGCAGAGCCACACCGACGTGCTTGCGAATCCCGATGACATCTCTAAGACTGTCCTCGGCAAGGGGCTCGATGCGGGCACGGCGTTTGAGATTCTCTCCATCGACATTGCAGACGTGGATGTCGGGCGCAACATCGGTGCAGAACTGCAGACCGACCAGGCGGAGGCAGACAAGCGCATCGCACAGGCAAAGGCGGAGGAGCGCCGCGCGATGGCGGTTGCCCGTGAGCAGGAGATGAAGGCGTACACGCAGGAGATGGAGGCCAAGGTCGTTGAGGCGCAGGCAGAAGTACCGCATGCGATGGCGCAGGCACTGCGCGAGGGTAAACTCGGCGTGATGGACTACTACCAGCTCAGCAATATCCAGTCGGACACGGAGATGAGGCAGGCCATCAGTGCATCGGGGAAGAGCAGCGACAAGCGCCCTGCACCGCCAGTGAAGTGAGGCGGACTGTATGGAATACCTTGTCATCATTGCTGTTGCGGTTGCCGTAGCGCTATTGGATGATCGTCTGGGCGGCAGGAAGAAAGTCCCGCCACCGACCGTGCCGCAGGATATCCCGCGGCAAAAGAAGAAAACAGCGGCGCGTGGGACATTCGAGATCCCGCCGATGCGTGGCATCCCGCCTACTGCGCAGCCGGCTGCTGCTGCGCCGCAGGGCCAGGAAATCCTGCGCGCTGCGCAGGAGGAGCGCTGCAGACAGGAAGCGCGTGCGCTACGCCTCCGTCAGGAGGAGGTGCAGCGCACTGCTGCCGAGCGGGAGGCTGCTGCCGTGACATCCCGCAGCACGGCAGCGGGACTGCTCCCGCTTCTGACACCGGATGCGATGCAGCAGGCAGTAGTGCTCTCGGAGATACTCGGCCGGCCGCGCGCGCTGCGGAGATTTCCACAGCGGTAGAATGCATATAAAAACGAGGTTTCCCCTTTATGGGAAACCTCGTTTTTCTGTGTTATTATTTCAGCTGGTTGAGCAGCTGTGCGATCTCCTCTGCACTGCGGTCGCCGTCCGTACAGCTGATAATCGGCTGTGCACCGAGCATGACCGTCTGTCCATCGGCGTATGCACCCGCCGCGGCGTGGCCGTTTCGATAGGCTGCGGCAAGGTTGCCCATGACGAAGTAAGAGCGTTCCGCGGAGCTCATACCGTATGCGGCGGCGGGCGTGACGAGCGCCTGCTTGTTCACATAGACCGTGCCTTTCTCCGCAGTGACCTTGCCGCCGCTCATCTCCGTGAGCTTCTTTGCATAGTTGTCGCGGCGGGCAGAGTTCGACGGGTGATCGGCTGCGCCTGACATGATGGCGTAGGCATCGGCATGGTTATCTCCGCTGAGGTCGATGACACGCTGCCAGACGGCGGCGGTTGCGCCCGGGTTATAAGGTGAGCGGGAGATGTACTCAAAGGCGAGATTATCCGCCTCCCACTCCATCGGTTTTGTCAGACCCTGCCCGCTCCAGATGTTCGCTGCAATCGCGCCGAGCACGCTGCCTGTCGCACTGGCGAGAACCGCGGGGCCGAGCGACTTCTTCATCCCCTTCGCCGGATGATCCTTCTGTCCGTGTCCCATCTCGTGCGCGAGCACGACGGCGATCTCATCCTCATTCGAGAGGTAGCTGTATAGACCGACGTTGACGCTCATGTTGTGCCCGAGCGTGCAGAATGCGTTGAAGCTATCCTCGTTGTTGATGAAATACTGGTAGGGGCGCTCGTAGACCGTTCCGTCCATCGAGCCGATTGCTGCCGTGAGATTTGTAAAGATACGGTCAAGCTGACTGTTGAGGTCATAGCGGTAGAAGACACCGTATTTTTCCTGCAGCTGATGGAACAGCTCCTGTCGTCCCTGCTCCGTCGTATTGTAGTACTTGATCTCCTTGTTCATTTCATTTGCCGCGACCGCGCCGCCGATGATTGCCCCGATGATGCTGCCCGTACCCGCCTCGGCAGTATGCGGAGCAATGCCTGCCGTCATGCTGACGGCGAGCGTGAGAGCGACGCCTGTGCGCATCCATTTCTTCTTATTCATTACATCCTCCTCATCCTATGAACCCATGAACATATTATACATTAACTGAGGCGGATACGTCTATAACAAAGAGGTTATGGATACATGAAAAAAGCGTGAAAACGGCGCGCATACCCGTACGAGTACGCACAGAATTCTTGACACTACCCATAAAAAACATTAGAATAGATAGGAGTATTCTATAAGTACTTTTCACCAAAGGAATAAGGAGGTGGCCGTTATCATTACTGAAATTCTCATGCTTATTATTGCCGTTGCCGTCGGTGCTGCTGCGGGTTATTTCGCACGCAAGAGCACGGCAGAGGCTCAGATAGGATCAGCCGAGAACGAAGCAAAACGCATTGTCGAAGAGGCCGGAAAGAGGGCGGAGACAAAACAGAAGGAAGCGATGCTGGAGGCAAAGGAGGAAATCCAGCGTCAGCGGCAGGACTTCGAGCGCGACACGAAGGAGCGCCGCAGCGAGCTGCAGCGCCTCGAGCGCCGCACCATCCAGAAGGAGGAGAACCTCGACCGGAAACTCGAGTCCATCGAGAAGAAGGAGGAGGGACTCGCGCGCAAGGAGGCGCGCATTGACAAGACACAGTCCGAGATCACCGCGCTCTATGAGAGCCAGAAGCAGGAACTGGAGCGCATCTCGGGGATGTCCGCAGAGGAGGCGCGCACCATCCTCATGGCGGAGGCCGAGGATGAATTGAAGATTGAAAAGGCGCGTAAGATCAAGGAGTATATCCAGCAGACGAAGGACGAGGCAGACAAGGCGGCACGCGAGATTCTGAGTGTTGCCATTCAGCGCTGTGCTGCAGACCATGTGGCGGAGACAACCGTCTCTGTTGTCGCTCTGCCGAATGATGAGATGAAGGGGCGCATCATCGGGCGGGAGGGGCGTAATATCCGCACACTCGAGACGCTCACGGGCATTGATCTCATCATCGATGATACGCCGGAGGCGGTCATCCTCTCAGGCTTTGATCCTGTGCGCCGCGAGATCGCGCGCATCGCTCTCGAGAAGCTCATTCAGGACGGGCGTATCCATCCTGCCCGCATCGAGGAGATGATCGAAAAGGCACGCCGGGAGGTTGAACAGCGGATCAAGGAGGCGGGGGAGCAGGCAACGTTCGAGACAGGTGTGCACGGCATCCATCCCGAGCTCGTCCGCCTGCTCGGACGGATGCGCTACCGCACGAGCTACGGGCAGAATGTGCTTGCCCACTCGATCGAGGTCGCACATCTCGCGGGGCTCATGGCAGCGGAGCTGGAGTGCGACGTTATGCTCGCAAAGCGCGGCGGGCTTCTGCACGATATCGGCAAGGCGGTCAGCCACGAGGTCGAGGGACCGCATGTGACTGTCGGTGCAGAGCTGGCACGCAAATATCGTGAGTCCAAGGAGGTCATCAACATCATCGCCTCTCACCACGGGGATGAGGAGGCAACGACGATCGAGGCGGTACTCGTCGCTGCGGCGGATGCGGTCTCTGCCGCACGCCCCGGTGCACGCCGCGAAAGTCTCGAGTCCTATATCAAGCGGCTCAAGGCGCTTGAGGAGATTGCCGAGTCGTTTGAAGGGGTGGAGCGCTGCTTCGCCATTCAGGCGGGTCGTGAGATCCGCGTGATGGTCAAGCCGGACAAAGTGGACGACGCGGGGGCTGCTGTCCTCGTACACGATATCGTAAAGAAAATCGAGGGCGACCTCGAGTACCCAGGGCAGATCAAGGCAACCGTCATTCGAGAGACGCGTGTTGTGGACTATGCAAAGTAGACCGTGCGTCTATCATATAAAAAATAGGGGGGCGTATGCCCCCTATTCAGTGGAGGGCAAATGCAGCAACTAACGTATATCGTTTCCGGCACCGCGGATGCCCAGCACAAGGCAGAGCAGGCGCGCGAGAAGCTGGCGCGTCTTCCGCATGTGGAGTCCCTGCTCATCACCGCTGTCGCACCGTGCGAAATGCCGCTGGCGAAGGCACTGCGGATGCGTGATGCCCTGCGGGAGACGTTCCCGCAGGCACGCATCCTCGTGCATACCTGCGCACTCAAAATGGCGGATCTGAATCTTGACACGGAGGGCGTCATGTTGACGTTCACAGCGTTCGAATCCGCGCTTGTTGAATTCGTTCTCGTGGAGGGGAATACTGCAGATGCAGCGGCACGGGAGCGCATTGTCAGCTTCATCGGTGCGCGTCCTGCTACCAGGGCGGTAGAGCTTTTCGTCGTCGGGGTGATGAGCAAGATTGATGCGCTGTTTGAGGGGATCTCTGTCATCGATCCGCACATCGAGGTGTTCGGCGCATTCGTCGATGCCCCTCCGATGAATGCGCGCGGCTATCTGGTTGCCGATGATACGGTGACGCAGATCGGTATGCTCGCTGCTGTGTTCCACGGGGAGACGCTCGACGTGCATGCCGTACGCAATTTCGGTTGGAATCCCCTCGGCAGCGAGATCGTTGCGACTCGTGTCGAGGGGTGCACGGTCAAGGAGCTGAACGGCGATACGCCGATCAAAATCTACGAGCGCTATTTCGGCATCAAGGGAGATGGTGATTTCAGCACGGAGGCCGCGCTCTTTCCGCTTTGCTTTGAGGAGCCGGACGGCTCGATCTCAGCGCGCGTGCCCATCAAGATCGAGGAGGGAAGCGGGGAGCTGACCTTCGCCATTCCCATTCAGGAGGGGACGACATTCCGCCTTGCCTACGGGGACCCCTATGGGATTCTCTCGCAGGCAGCGGAGAATACGCGTGAGATGGCAGCATTCTCCCCGCAGGCCATCTTTGGGACGGCATGCGTGGGGCACTATCTGCTGCTCGGCGAGGATGTTGTGACAGAGATGACGCCGTGTGCGGGATTTCCAGCCTCGACGGTGTACGCATTCGGTGAGGTGCGTCGTGTAGGGACGCGCATTTCCACGGCAAATTTGAATGTCCTGCTCGTCGGCATGAAGGAAGACCCCGGCTATGTCAAGGAGGTTCAGCTCAAGACGAAGCGCGTGGCACATCTGTCCTACAATCGCAAGATGTTGGCGTTCCTGTCTCATTTCATCCGTGTCTCGGAGGAGGAGCTGCATACGGCGAACCAGCGGCTCACCCAGCTCGCGAGCCGCGATACGCTGACGAATCTGCTGAACCGCCGTGAGATGGAACGCCTGCTGAGGACTGCGGTGGCTGCCTCGCAGACGGAAAAAACACCGCTCTCTGTGATCCTCATCGACATCGATCATTTCAAACAGGTCAACGATACCTATGGACACGATATGGGGGACAAGGTCATTCTGACGGTCGCGGAGGCGATTTCCCAGACCATCCGCGGCTCGGATGCGGGCTGCCGGTGGGGCGGCGATGAGTTCTTCATCATCCTGCAGGGGGCGCCGTTGACCGTCGCCGGCAGGGTGGGGGAGCGCATCCGCCGCAGGGTGGCAGCCGCACAGATGCCGTTTGACAGGAGTATCACCATCAGTGTCGGTGCGGCATCGTTCGATGTCGACCGCGATAATGAACTGCAGCTTTTCAAGAATGCGGACGAGGCCCTCTATCAGGCGAAGAAAGCGGGCAGAAATGCTGTTTATGCGCTTGGCCTCGGGCGTGTGGAGAGCGTTGATTGACGCTGCGGAGATAAAGGAGTACGGCTATGTTTGACTTTCTGCGTGCACGTTTTTGGGGCCGGCGCAGTACCCGCCCAAAGAGCGAGCAGGCACGTCCCGGCGTCCAGCTTCTCGCTTCCGTTCTCGTCTGCTTCCCGCAGATCGAGACGGTCTCCTACGATCCTTCCGCAGGGATGCTGACGATGGACTTCGTCGTCCGCGCGCAGCCTGCACCGGAGGCTATGGAGGCCTTTGCCGCGCTGCTCGGCGAGAGCATCGAGACGTATCATGCCTTCGATGGCGGTGCAGCGACCGAAATGGATTTCTCCTATGAGCAGCACGATACGCTTACGATGATTCATCTCGCCCGGCGTATGGACGAGTTGACGGAGAAGGAGCTGAATCTCATTGTGCAGCTGCTCGCAGAGCGGTTCGGCAAGGATCTTCTCGTCGATGCTCATGGTGCGGATTCCCTTGATACAGAGTTCAGCTGCCTCCAGCATGAGACACTCGAGCGAATGCTGCTTGCCGCGCGTGAGATCCCGCTGCGCGATCGGCTGGTCGGCATCCGCGAGCGGGATCAGGTCGTTGTCTACAATCGATGAGAACGCAGAAGAATCGGATGAGGAGGGAAGACCGTGCGCATCATGCTGGTCGGTGATGTGGTCGGACGTGCAGGGCGGCGTGCCTTCCGCACGTTGACACCGCGCCTGCGCGCAGAACGGGGGGTGGATGTCGTCATTGTGAACGGCGAGAACTCTGCCGGCGGGAAGGGCTATACACGCAAGTCTCTCGATGAACTCTATGCGGGCGGTGCAGATATTGTGACCTCTGGCAATCATGTCTGGGATAAAAAGGACGTGTTTGCGTTCATTGACGATGAGCCGTTCCTCATTCGTCCCGCGAACTATCCTGAGGGAACGCCCGGGCGAGGCTACTGCATCTTCCCGTTCAAGGCGGTCAATATTGCTGTCATGAACCTATCGGGGCGTTCCTTTCTGCCGCCGCTCGATTGTCCCTTTCAGAAAGTGGATGAGCTTCTCGCCGAGATCGCAGATCGCGCGGATATCATTGTGCTGGATTTCCATGCGGAGACGACATCGGAGAAGCTCGCAATGGGACACTATCTCGATGGACGCGCCGACATCGTGGTCGGTACGCACACGCATGTGCAGACGGCGGATGCGCAGATTTTGCCCGGCGGCACGGCGTACATCACGGACCTTGGGATGGTGGGGCCCTATGACTCCATTCTCGGCGTGCGTAAGGATATTGTAATTCAGAAGTTTCGTACGGGGATGCCCGTGCGGTTTGAGATGGCAGAGGGGGCATCGGAGTATGCCGCCGTCATTGTCGATATTGATCCGTCGGGGCGGTGTGCACCGGCAATCGAGCGCGTGCTCATCCGCGCGCAGGAGTGAGCGAGGAGAACCTATTCTATGCCAAGCGATTTGCATATCCATACGACCTTTTCCGACGGTCGCAATACGCCGGAGGAGATTGTGGAGGCGGCAAAGGCGGCGGGACTGCGCTACATCGCCATCACGGACCACGACAGCGTGGAGGGCGTTACGGAGCTCTATGAGAGCGGGCGCTGCGGCGCCGGCAGCAGCCTTCGGCTCATCCCGGGAGTTGGATTCACCGCGGGAGACGCGCAGAATGAAGTCCATATTCTGGGGTATAATATAGATATCTACGATGCGGGTCTCCAGGAGAAACTCGAGGAGATCAGCGAGGCGCGCTGGACACGATTCACTGAGATCGTGGAACTTCTGCGGGGGCTCGGCTATGAGATCGGCGAGACTGAGGTACTGACGGATGAGGGGATGTGCAAGGCGGTCGGACGTTCCCATGTGGCACGCGTCCTCGTAAAAAAAGGGTATTTCGATTCCATTCGTGCGTGCTTTGATCAGCTTCTCCTGCGCGGAAGGCCTGCGTATGTACCGCACTACCGCCTTGTGCCGGAGGAGCTGATCGAGCTCATCAAGCGAGCGGGCGGAATCCCTGTCATCGGCAACCCAAAGTCCTCGGACGATGCGCTGATCGAAGACCTCATCGCCCAGGGAGTGCAGGGCATTGAGGCCTTCTATCCAGGCTACGACCGTGCGGATACGCAGCATTACATGGAACTCGCCCAGCAGAACGGCCTGCTCGTATCGGGCGGCTCCGACTATCGCGGCTTTCCCGGACGCGAGCCTGAGGCCATCGGACAGTTCACCATCGAGGACATCTATGCGGAGAATTTTTACCGTCCGTCCTCGTCCGCATAGGAAACATTTTCCTACAATAATCAGAGGAGGGATATGATGGACGTCATCGCTCTCGTCGGCCCAAGCGGCACAGGAAAAAGCCATCGAGCGCTGTGGGTCGCCCGTACCAATGGTGCGGATGCCATCATTGATGACGGCATCCTGATCAAGGACGGTAAGGTCATCGGCGGTGTCTCTGCGAAAAAGGAGAAGAACCGCATCATGGCTGTGCGGCGTGCCATCTTCGTCCTGCCGGGTCACGCTTCGGATGTGCGCCGCGCCATAGAGGAATCTGCGCCGCGGCGCATTCTGCTCCTTGGTACGTCGGAGAATATGGTACAGAAGATTGCAAAGGCACTGCGTATCGGGCCGGTCGGCAAGATCATCCGCATCGAGGACATTGCCTCGAAGAAGGATATGGAAATCGCGCAATACCACCGCCTCAAACGCGGCGAGCATATCATACCCGTGCCGAGCATCGAACTCAAACCGCATTTCTCCGGCTACCTCATCGACCCCATCAAAAGCTTCTTCAAAACCTCCGCATCGAAGCGTCGCCGCCTCGGCGAACGCTCCATCGTGCGTCCGGTGTTCAGCTACTACGGCAAGCTCATCATCGACGATTCGGTCATCAAGAACATCGTGCATATCGTTGCCGAGCAGTTGGCACATGTGCACCGCGTCGGCGGGCTGCATGTGCACCATGTGGTCAGCGGAGACGAGGATCTCGGCATCAATGTCTCGCTCGAAGTTGTCTTTGCCTACGGCCACGCGATTGCAGACGCGATGACGTCGCTGCGCAGCCAGCTGCGTGCGGAGATCGAACGTATGACGGGGATGGTCGTGCACGAGATCGACATTCTCGTCAAGAGCTTGTATGTCGATACGGCAGCAGGACATGCATAGAGATTGTACACTGCGCCATTGTATCTGTATTAAAAACTGCCTTCACTTTTTAGGGAAAAAGTGCTAGAATGAAAAGGATTTTTTTAGGGGATGTAGAACTAAATATATATCTGTTTTGTGTGCGGTTTTTCTGTGCGCATAAAATATGGGAAAGGAATGTGACGTTTCATGCTTGAGCAGCTGGTCAACAGCACGACAATGGACATCGGCAGCCGTGCGATGGCGGCAGCATCGCTGCGCCATGAGGTACTCAGCAACAACATCGCCAACGTGAACACACCCAATTTCAAGCGGAGTCATGTCCGTTTTGAGGACCTGCTGAAGCGGGAACTGGGCATCGGGAATGATCCTCTGATGAAGGTCGTGCGCACGCATGACCGTCACCTGCCGATCGAGGCACGCGGTAAGGCGCGCGCGGTCATCGAGCAGGACGATACGACCAATATGCGCCTTGACCGCAACAATGTTGACATTGATATCGAGATGGCCGAGGTTGCAAAAAATCAGCTATATTACAGTGCGCTGGCGAATGCGTTGGGGGGACACATCAGCAAGCTGAAGAGTGTCATCAACAGCAATCAGGGCGGCTGATAACGGGGAGGACACGATATGGGAATGTTTCTGGGAATTGATGCGGCGGCTTCCGGTCTTACGGCAGAGCGGCTGCGCATGGACGTGATCTCCAACAATATCGCGAATGCGAATACGACGCGCGCACAGGGCGGCGGCGCCTATCATCGGCGCTATGTCGTATTCCAACCGCGCGAAAAGGGGCACGGGATCGGCTTCGAGTCGTTCCTTGCGCGTGCCTCCGACCGACTGCGCCCCGGCGACGGTGTTCGTGCAGTCTCGATCCAGGAGGATCGTACGCAGGGCACGCTCGTCTACGAGCCGGGGCATCCGGACGCGAATGCGGACGGCTATGTCGAGCGCCCCAATGTCAATATTGTCGCCGAGATGGTCGACATGATTTCAGCTTCCCGCGGCTACGAGGCGAATGCCACGACGATCAATGCGGCCAAGTCTATGGTGACGGCGGCGCTTCGTATCGGCAGCGGAAGCTGATTTCTGCGCACATTATTAAGGGAGATCAATGTATATGGAAGTACAAGCACTGCAAATGACCCCTGTAACGATGCGCGCCCCCAGCCATCTGGGCGAGACCATCGAAAAGCCCGAAGAAAAGAGCTTCGGCACTTATCTCAAGGATGCCCTCTCCGAGGTGAACCAGCTTCAGCTGGCATCGGACGAGCAGAATGCACTGCTCGCCGCAGGCGAAGTTTCGGATATCTCTCAGGTCATCGTTGCAGGGCAGAAGGCCGAGATTGCGCTGCAGCTCACGCTGCAGCTGCGCAACCGCGCCATGTCTGCCTATCAGGAAATCATGCGGATGCAGGTGTAAGGATTGCCTGCCGTTTCGTACGCTCCGCGGGGGGCGGCGCACAACGTGATGACTTGAAGGGAAAGAGATTATGGGAGAGTGGAAAGAGCGCAGCCTTGCCATGTGGGAACGCTTTGACAAGAAGCAGCGCTACATCATGCTCGGTTCGACGCTCGCGATTCTCGTTCTCATCTTTGGCCTAAGCTTCTGGTACGGCAGCAAGCCCGATATGGTGCCGCTGTTCACCGACATGGAGACCAAGGATGCCGGCGAGGTCGCCAATCAGCTGCGCGAGTCGAAGATCGCCTACGAAGTACAGGAAAATAAAACGGGTACGACCATCCTCGTTCCGACAACGAACGTCCATGAGGCGCGGCTCAACCTCGCCACGCAGGGACTGCCGCGCGGGAACAAGGGATTCGAGCTCTTTGACGACAGCAAACTAGGCGTTACGGAGTTCCAGAATCGCGTCAATTATCTCCAGGCGCTGCAGGGGGAGCTGACGCGCACAGTGGAGCAGATCGAGGCGGTTGAGAAGGCGCGCGTGCACATCGTTTTGCCGGAGGACAGCCTCTACAAGAAAGAGGAGAAGCCTGCGACGGCTTCTATTATGCTGCGCATTAAACCTCATGCGGAACTGACAAAGAAGGAAATCAAGGGGATTGTCAATCTAGCTGCCCACAGCGTGAAGGGGCTGACGCCCGAGAATATCACCATCGTCGATGATACGGGCAAGATTCTCAATGACCCTGACGATCAGGACGAGAACGCCATCGGTGTCAAGACACTTACACAGCTTGACATGACGCGCAAGGTGCAGGATAACATTGAGAAAAAGGTGCAGTCCCTGCTCGATCAGACACTCGGCGAAGGACGAGCTTTTGCGCGTGTCAGCGTGGAATTGGACTTCGATGATCGTCTGACCGATCGGCAGACCTTCACGCCGGTCGTGGATGATGCGGGCATCATCCGCAGCCAGCAGGATATCTCAGAGAGTTATGTCGGCAGCTCCACGAACCCCGGCGGCCCGGCAGGCGTGCAGAGCAACGTCCCCGGCTATGTGGAGCAGGAAGCGAACGCCAACGCCGAGTATGAGAAAAAAGAATCCACGAAGAACTACGAGATCAACGAGGAACGCCAGCACGTCATCGCCTCGCCCGGCTCGATCCGTCGCCTCACGGTGGCCGTCCTCGTCAATGATGATGTGACGCAGCCGCAGCAGGAAAGCATCCTGCGTACGGTGAGCAGTGCGGCGGGGATCAATCCGACACGCGGCGATACGATCTCGGTCGAACCGCTGCCGTTCAGCACGGAGGCAGCGGAGCGCCGTGCCGCAGAGGAGCAGGCGGAGAAGGACCGTCAGGATCGTATCTTCTACACGCAGGTGGGCCTTGCGCTGCTCGTCATCGCACTCATCGTCGGCGGCATTCTCATGTACCGCCGCAAGAAGCGTCTCGAGCGCGAGGCAGCGGAAGAGGCTCGCCGTCTCGAAGAAGAGCGCATTGCAGAGGAGCGTGCTGCAGCGATTGCAGCGGGCGAGGTCGAGGAAGAAGACCTCTCCGAGGAGGAGCAGCATCAGATGAACCAGAAACTCGCCCTCCTTGCCCTCATTGATGCCAAGCCCGAAGAGGTGGCGCTCCTCGTCAAGACGTGGCTTTCGGAGGAGGAGTAACTATGCCGGATATGTATGGCAGCGGCGACCTGAGCAATCAGCAGAAGGCTGCAATCCTCTTCATCGCCATCGGGCCGGAGTACTCTGCCAAGCTGTTTCAGCACATGGATGACGATGAGATCGAGCATCTGACGCTCGAGATTGCGAACCAAAAGCAGGTGTCCTCCTCGCTCAAGGCGGAGATCATCGCCGAATTCTACTCTATGTGCATGGCGCAGGACTACATTTCTTCGGGTGGTCTGCAGTATGCCCAGAATGTCCTCGAGAAGGCACTCGGGCCGGACAAGGCACTCGAGATCATCAATCGCCTCACGACAAGTCTGCAGGTGCGTCCCTTCGACTTCCTGCGGAAAACCGACCCCGCGCAGCTGCTCAACTTCATTCAGAACGAGCATCCGCAGACCATCGCCCTTATCATGGCGTATCTCGAGCCGGATCAGGCGGCGATCGTCCTCGGTTCTCTGCCGCCGGAGTCGCAGGTTGAGGTCACGAAGCGCGTGGCAATGATGGACCGCACGTCGCCGGACTTCATCCGAGAAGTCGAACGCGTGCTTGAGAGGAAGCTGTCCTCTATGGTGACGCAGGACTTCACGACGGCGGGCGGCATCAAGGCAATCGTCGAGGTGCTCAACCGCGTCGACCGCACGACGGAGAAGGCGATTGTCGAAACGCTCGAGGTCGACAATCCAGAGCTGGCCGAAGAGATCAAAAAGCTCATGTTTGTGTTCGAGGACATTGTCCAGATCGACGATCGTTCGCTGCAGCTCGTACTGCGGCAGGTCGAGACGAAGGATCTTTCGCTCGCTCTCAAGGCAACTCCCCAGGAGGTCGCCGAGAAGGTGTTCAAGAATATGTCGACGCGTGCTGCCGATATGCTGCGCGAGGAAATCGAGTTCATGGGTCCTGTCAAGATCCGCGACGTCGAGGAAGCGCAGCAGAAGGTGGTCGGTGTCATCCGCGTGCTCGAGGACAAGGGCGAGATTGTGATTTCGCGCGGCAAGGGAGACGAGATGATTGTCTAGAGTTATCAAGGCAGCCGTCTGGGAAGAGAATCCGCATCTCATCGACGCTCCGCCACCACCACCGCCCCCCTGCGAGGACGGCGAGGAGGAAGCCCTGAGCGAAGAAGCCGTTCAGAACCTGCTCGCCCGCATTGCGGAGCGCGAACAGGCGATGGACGAGCGCGTCCGAGAAGCAGAGATACAGGTCGCCGTCCTTCGCGGGGAAGCCGAGGAGGAACGTGATCGGCTTCTGGCAGAGGCGAAGGAACAGGTTCAGCAGGAATGCGAGCAGGCACGCACTCGCGGATACGAAGAGGGGCTTGCCGCAGGCCGTGAGGCAGGCGAGGCGGCCGTGCGTGAGGAGATGGCAGAGCTCATTCGCCGGACGAATGCACAGGCGGAGAAGACACTGCGCGATGCCCATGATGCCATACGAGACTATGTAGTGAATGCCGAGCAGGACATCATTTCGATTGCCATGACGGCAGTCGAGCGCGTTCTGCCGCAGCACTTTATTGATGTGCCGCAGATGGTTCTGCCCGTCGTCCGCGATGCCATTCTGCGCGTCAAAGATCAGAAGGAGATCATCATCCATGTCCCGCCTGACAGCTACGATTTCGTGCTGATGGCACGAGATGAGCTGCGCGGCATTCTGACGGCGGGCGATACGAACCTCACGATTAGTTCCGATGAGGGGCTGAAGCCCGGCGACTGCCTCGTAGAGACACCAAACGGCAGCGTGGATGCGCGCCTCCAGACGCAGATCGAGCAGCTCAAGAAGGCTGTGCGGGAAGTTATGTTATGAATATGAGTGAAACGGGGGGGAATCCCCCATTTTCCATAGATATCCATAAATTTCAGGATGCGCTCCGTGCATCCTCTCCGATGAAACTGACGGGTAAGGTGACGCAGATCATTGGTCTCGTCATCGAGTCGCAGGGACCGACGGTAACAGTCGGCGAGCTCTGCTATGTGAGTTCGCATTTCTCCGGCATGCCCGCCGTGCCCGCAGAGGTCGTGGGGTTCCGTGAGGGGCGCGTGCTCCTCATGCCCGTCGGCGAGATGCAGGGCATCGGCCCCGGCTGCGAGGTTGTCGCGACAGGCCGCCAGCTGCGGGTTAAGGTGGGGCCGGAATTGCTCGGGCGCGTCCTTGACGGGCTTGGCAATCCCATCGACGGGAAGGGGCCGATCCTTGCCAAGGAGGAATATCCTCTGCAGGCACCGCCGCCGCCGCCGCTCACTCGCCCGCGCATCCATGACAATCTCTATGTCGGTGTGCGCGCCATCGACGGGCTGATTACGCTCGGCGACGGGCAGCGTATCGGTATCATGGCGGGATCAGGCGTAGGAAAGTCTACGCTGCTTTCCATGATCGCACGCAATACGGAGGCGGACATCAGCGTCATTACGCTCGTCGGTGAGCGCGGACGCGAGGTGCGCGACTTCATCGAGCGCGATCTCGGCGAGGAGGGGCTAAAGCGCTCCGTCGTTGTCGTTGCAACCTCTGATCAGCCTGCACTTGTGCGTATTAAGGGGGCAATGACAGGCACGGCGATTGCCGAGTATTTTCGCGATCAAGGGCATAAGGTCGTTCTCATGATGGACTCGGTCACGCGTTTTGCCATGGCGCAGCGCGAGGTCGGTCTCACCATCGGCGAGCCGCCGGCGACGCGCGGCTATACGCCGTCCGTCTTTGCGATGCTGCCGCGTCTCCTCGAGCGTGCGGGTACGAGTGAGCGAGGATCTATCACGGGCATCTATACCGTTCTTGTAGACGGCGATGATATGAATGAGCCGATTGCCGATGCCGTCCGTTCGATTCTTGACGGGCATATCGTGCTCTCACGCCGTATTGCGGCGCAGAACCATTTCCCTGCAATCGACGTTCTCAGCAGCGTCAGCCGCGTCATGTATGAGGTTGTGGAGAAGGGGCATCTAGAGGCGGCGCAGGAGATGCGCCAGCTCATGGCGGTCTACGCCGAGGCTGAGGATCTCATTCATATCGGTGCATATGTTAAGGGCTCAAGCCCGAAGATTGATGCCGCGATACAGAAGATTGACGGCATTAATGCGTTCCTCTGTCAAGACATCTATGAGGTCACCTCATACGAGGAGACGGAGCAGCGCCTGCTCGCCGCGACGGGTAAGAGCGTGCCGCCGCCTGTTGAGGAAAGCGCATGAAGAAGTTCAAATTCCAACTCGAAACTCTCCTCAAGGTCACGCGCATGAAGAAGGAGAAGGCGGAGGTCGCCTTTGCCGAGGCTGTGCGCCGTCTTGAGGAGGCCCGGGCCCATCAGCGGCAGCTCCTCGAGGAGATGGCACAGGGGCAGCGCGACTATGAGGAACTATCCAAGACAGGTACGCGCATCAAGATCGGCAGACTCATGAGTTTCAACCGATTCTTTGGATGGAAGCGCCAGCAGATCGAAGACCAGCAGCAGGTCATCCTGCTGGCGAATGCCGAACGGCAGAAGCGCCTTAGGCTGCTTATGGAGCAGATGAGTGCCCTTAAGAGTATTGAGAAATTGAGGGAAAAACGGCTGGAGGAGTATAAGGCGGAGGCCTTGCGGGAGGAGCAAAAGATGCTCGATGAGATTGGTCTTCAGCTGACTATGCGGAATAGGGAATGGGAGGAAGCAGTATGATGGATCTTTCGGGGGTACGTCAGATACAGGCGCGGATTGCTGAGATCGAGGGGCAGTTCGCCATGCCGCAGCAGCTCCCGGGCGCTGATTTCGCGGCAAAGCTCCGGCAGGAGATTGATCGCGGCAAAAACGCTGCTGCCACGCACGCCGCCGCTGAGACGCAGCATGTCCAGCAGAGCCGTGCGGCAGCCGGCGCACAAGCAGTCGGAAACGCCGCGCAGGCAGGGCTCGCCAATCCAGCACTAGCACACAGTATCCATCAAGCAGCGCAGAAGTATGGTGTCGATCCGAAGCTCGTCTCTGCAGTGGCGGAGGTCGAGTCCGGCGGTCGTCAGGATGTCGTGTCCCCTGCGGGGGCGGTCGGCGTCATGCAGCTCATGCCGGAGACGGCAGCAGGTCTCGGTGTTAATCCCTACGACATGGAGAGCAACGTCGAGGGCGGTGCGAAATATCTGCGCGAGATGCTGGATACCTTCGACGGGGATGTGAAGAAAGCGGTTGCTGCCTACAATGCGGGACCGAATGCCGTGAAGGCATACGGCGGTGTGCCGCCCTATGCCGAGACGCAGAACTACGTCAGCAGCGTGCTGGACATCTACCGCTGAGCGCTGAGATGAAAATGATCCGGGGAAGAGAAAGAGGGAAGGGAATTCCATGCGGAAGAAATTGAAGATCCTGTTCATACTGATCTTACTCCTCGTACTGGTGGCCGGAGGCTTTGCCCTCGGCGTGTACCTCCGCCTCTTTGATACGCAGGCACTCAACGAGGAGTATGGACTGCATGAGCTTCCCATTATCGGCGAATACTTTGTTCCGCCTGCAGGAGAGGGGACAGAGACCACGCATACCGCCGCCGGCGATGTGAGTGCGCAGCATGGTACACATGCTGCACAGGCGGCAGCGCCGAAGAAGGCCTCCGAGAGTGTGAAGATCACGAAGGAGGAGATCGAGAAGCAGCAGAAGGAACGCGAGACGGCAGAGAAGAAGCGCGTCACGAAGCTCGCGCGTCTCTATAACGATATGAAGGCTGCGGATGCAGCAAAGGTCATGGAGTCGCTCGACATCGATCTGTGCATCGCTATCCTCCAGCGTATGGATGAGGGGAATGCGGCGAAGGTCATGGCGGCATTCGAGCCGGAGCGCGCCGCGCAGATTACCCAGATCATCTATGAAGGGGTTTCCAAGAAGTCTGCGGATGCGCGCAGCACCGCTGCGAAAGCACCTGTGCCCGGTACGGAGCAGGAGAAACCGCAGCAGCAGTAATCGACATACCGTGGTGAAGACCGCCTGCGAAGCCGCTGAATGGGGGCTTCGCAGGCTTTTTAGGAAGCAGCTGCCGACATGTGACAGTGCTTTGTGGGAGGGTATACGTTTGCGCCGCATATTTTTACTGATGGCTGCGCTTCTCATCGGGGGGATGGGACTGCTGGCCGCCGGCACGGCAGAGGCTGCATTCAGTGACCGTGCGAAGGATATGGCGAAGATCACGGGCATCCGCATCGGGCGTGCGGACGGCAACGTCCGCGTCGTCATTGACAGCGATCGTCCTGTCGTCTATCGGCAGAGCGTTCTGGCCGATCCAACACGTATTGTCGTAGATGTGCAGAATGCCTGGATCGTGCCGGCGTTCAAGAAGCGCATCAGCATTGACTCTGAACTCGTCTCCGGCGTGCGTGCGGCACAGTTCGACGAGACGACGGTACGTATCGTGGTCGAGACCTCTGCGGGGAAGGACAGCTATAAGGTCTTTGCCCTCGACGGCGGGAAGCCGCGTATCGTCATGGACTTCGGCCGTACCCCCCGTCCAGCCGCCGCAAAGCCGCCGCAGGAGCGCACGCCGCCCGTTCTGCCGCCTGCCCCTCCTGCACACACGGATGAGGAAGAGGATACCACGCGCGATACGGGAGATGTTGGGCACGATATCTCTGCCATCATCGGGCTGAAGGGAAAGAAGATCGCCATTGACCCCGGACACGGCGGCAGTGACTCGGGTGCAATCGGACCGACAGGTATCATGGAGAAGTCCGTGACCCTGCGCGTCAGCCGTGAGCTGAAACGCCTGCTTGAGGCAGAGGGCGCGTCTGTTGTACTTACGCGGACGGGAGATACCGAGGTCTCGCCGAAGGGGGCGAGTGCGACCTCAGTCGAGGAGCTGGAGGCGCGCTGTGCGGTCGCCAACCGTGCGCAGGCAGATATCTTTCTCTCCATCCACGCAGATGCTTTCACGAACCGTGAGGTGAAAGGGACGACGGCGTACTACTATACGAAGGGGACGAAGCAGTCCAAGCGTCTCGCCGACAGTGTGCGCATGGCACTTATTGATGCCATCGGGACGCTCGACCGCGGGACGCAGACGAGTAATTTCTATGTGGTCAAGCATACGGATATGCCGGCCATTCTCGTGGAGATTTCCTTCATCTCGAATCCCGATGAGGAAAAGATGATGAACAGCGAGGCGGGGATCAAAAAGATCGCACAGGGCATTGCCGACGGCATCGCCGACTATTTCGGATAACAGATTCGCAGAGGGGAGGGAGAATGTGCAGGAGGTTCATGGCTATCCGGCGCGCGCGCGCCAATTCTTTATCGTGCTCCTCCCGATTCTCGTCACACAGGTCTCCCTTATGGCGCCTGGCTTTTTCAATACGGTCATGGCGGGACACATCAGCAAAGAGGATCTTGCAGGTGTTGCCGTCGGGGCGAGCATCTTCTTCCCCGTATTCGGCGCATTTGTCGGACTGATCTCGGGGCTGACCCCTGTGATTGCGAACCACTACGGTGCGCGGCAGCAGCGGGCGATTCGGAGCGTCGTTCAGCAGAGTTTCTACTGGGCGGCGCTCCTTGCCGTGCTCCTGCTCGTATGCGGCGCACTCGCCGTGCCGGCGCTCGTGCGTGCGCTCGCCCTCGAACCTGTGGTCGAGCACATTACGATGGACTATTTATCCTATATTGCACTCGGGGTAATCCCCGTCGCACCCGCAACCGTCCTGCGCAACCTCATCGATGCGCACGGGCGGACGCAGCTGACCATGTATATCACGATGACGACAATCCCGATCAATATCGTCCTCAATTATATCTTCATGTACGGTGCACTCGGCGTCGCACCGCTGGGCGGTGCAGGCGCGGGGCTCGGTGCAGCGCTGAGTTACTGCGTCTTCCTTGTGCTGAATACGATCGCCGTCCTGCGTATCCGCCAGTTTGCCCGCTATCATGTGTTCGCCCGTCTGCCGAAGCCCCTGCTCGGCAGTTGGTGCGCGCTGCTCAAGATCTGTGTGCCCATCGGGCTGACGATCTTCTGCGAGCAGAGTATCTTCGGAGCGGTCGGACTGCTCATGGCGACCTATGGAACGACGGTGCTCGCCGCACATCAGGCAGCGATGAATTTCACGACCATCGTCTATATGCTGCCGCTCTCTGTCTCTATGGCAATCACCATTCTCGTCGGATTCGAGGTCGGCGGCGGGCGCGCAAACGGCGCACGCGCTTATATCCGCCTCAGCCGTGTGTTGACGCTTCTCTTCGTCGGTGTGATTGCGCTCGCACTCGCGGTGATGCGCGACACGGTCGCCGCATTCTACACGACGAACCCAGAGGTGCAGGAGCTCCTGCGTGTCTTCCTGCTCTATGCTCTCGTCATGCAGTTCTGCGACTGTGTGAATGCGCCGCTGCAGGGAGCGCTGCGCGGGTACAAGGATGTTACCGTCACGTTCTGGCTCGCTGTGCTCTCGTTCTGGGGAATTGGTCTGCCGAGCGGCTATGCGCTTGCTATGTGGACAGACCTCGGCCCATACGGCTACTGGGCGGGGCTGAATGGCGGCATCGTCGCCGGCGCGCTGCTCCTCATGATCCGTCTGCGTGTCATTGAGGCACGTATGCGCTGTGCGGTGCAGCGGTAGGTGCAGGCGGGGATTTTATAGGTTTTCTCAACATCATCATAGAAAATAATCTGTTGAATTTCCCGCGAAACATGATATGATGTAACCATGCCGTTCGAAAAGGGACGTGGGTCATAGATTTCTCCTATGTTGGATTTTAGCCAACTATGTGATTTTTTTCACTATTGGAACAGTGGGATAAGGAGTGGAGTTTATTATGGCAGATCGCAAACATATTATTATTGTTGGTGCTGGGTTTGGCGGCGTGCGGTTAGCGAAGGAGCTTGCCAAAGAGAATGTACGCATCACGCTCGTGGATCGTCATAACTATCATCTGTTCCAGCCGCTTCTTTATCAGGTGACAACGGCGGTGCTCTCTCCCGCGGAGATTGCCTATCCGACGCGTGAATTTTTCAAGAACAACAAGAATGTGGAGTTCTTCCTCGGCAAGGCGAAGGGAGTCGATCAGGCGCGCCGCGTCCTGCTGACGGATCACGGAGAAATATCCTACGATTATCTTGTACTTGCAGCGGGCGGAACGACGAACTTCTTCGGCAACGAGAGCGTGGAGCGCAACTCCTATGCAATGAAGACGCTGCAGGAGGCGATCGCTCTGCGCAGTCATATTGTGCACGAGTTCGAGCGTGCCTCGAAGAAGACTGCGCCGGAGCAGACGGACGAGCGCCGCCGGCATCTCAATTTCGTTGTCGTCGGTGGTGGTGCAACGGGTATCGAGATGGCGGGCGCGATGGTGGAGCTCTTCGATATCTTTAAGAAGGAGTTCCATTCACTTGATTTCAGAGAGGTGCAGGTGACTCTGCTCGAGGCGATGGACTCTGTCCTGCCGATGGTGCCGCCCGATCTCCAACAGCATACGATTGACGTTCTCCGAAAGAAAGGCGTGGATGTGCGTCTCAATACGGCGGTGACGGACTACGACGGCAACGATCTGACGCTCAAGGGCGGCGAGGTCATCCCAACGAAGACGGTCATCTGGGCAGCGGGCGTGCGCGCGCAGGGCTTCCTCAAGGACTGCGGCGGCGAGGTCGACCGCAGCGGGCGCATCATCGTCGAGGAAAACCTGCTCGTTCGGGGCAGCGACCGCATCTTTGCCATCGGCGACTGCGCGAACTTCCAGCACGGGACGGAGCGCCCGCTCCCGACAGTCGCACCTGTGGCGACGCAGGAGGCGATCCAGGTCAAACAGAATATCATGATGCTGATTGCGGGCAGGGCGCCGGAGCAGCTCGGCAAATTTGTCTATCGCGATCTCGGTGCAATGGCGACCATCGGCAGGGGAGAGGCGGTGATGAATGGACCGATGCCCGTGCTCGGGTTCAACCTCAAAGCGAGCGGCTTCTTTGCGTGGTTCGCGTGGATGTTTGTCCATCTCATCCGCCTCGCAGGTAAGTATTCGGACTTCACTGTCTCGGTGAAGTGGATTTGGAATTTCTTCTTTGGCACGCGCGTGGCACGCATCATCCTCAGCAAGCTGGAGTAAATACTTGCACAGTGCACTGAATTATGCTATACTACTGCGGTAATGAACGCAGGGCGTTTGTTTACCTAACTCGTTCTCGGCGAGACAGCCGAGTTCAACCAAGCGCGCACGAGTGCGCTTGTATCCGGCAAAAGAAACGAGGTGTAACGAAATGAAAGAGGGAATCCATCCCGAGTTCTTCGAGGCAACGGTGACGTGCGGCTGCGGTCATACGTTCAAGACCGGCTCGACGAAGGAGGATCTGCGCATCGACGTGTGCTCGAAGTGCCATCCGTTCTTCACGGGACGTCAGCGCGACGTTCAGGCGGGCGGCCGTATCGAGAAGTTCCAGAAGCGCTACGCAAAGAAATAGCAGAATCGGTGAGGTGCGCCTTGCCTGTTCTCTGCACGGCAACAGGGAGGAGCTATTGCACGAGAGATCGTGCGATAGTTCCTTTTTAATATAGGAATGAAGGAAACTATGCCAAAGAAAATCACAGACCTCGCGGTCGGCGGGCAGGCAGTCATTGAGGGCGTAATGATGCGCGACGCAGCACGCACCGCGACGGCTGTCCGTTTGCCCGGCGGGGAGATTGCAGTGGAGACGCACGCGGTCACATCCATCCGCGACCGTTATCCCGTACTCAACCTGCCGCTCATCCGCGGCTCTGTCATCATGGTGGAGTCCCTCGTCATCGGCATGCGTGCCCTCTCGTTCTCCGCACAGGCGGCGGGGGAGGAGGACGAGCAGATGACGAAGAAGGAGCTCGTCATGACGATCCTCTTTGCGCTCGTCCTCGCGAGCGTGCTCTTTATTGTCATTCCGACGGGGGCGGCGCATCTGGCTGCGGCTTACACAGATAATCCCGTTGTGTTCAACCTCATCGAGGGCGGTATCCGCCTCACTGTGTTTCTCCTCTACATCTGGGGCATCTCGTTTATGTCCGGCATCCGCCGCGTGTTCCAGTATCACGGTGCGGAACACAAAACGATTCACTGCTACGAGGCGGGCGAGGCACTGACAGTTGAGAACGTGCAGCGCTTCCCGCGTCTGCATCCGCGCTGCGGGACGAACTTTCTCCTCATTGTCATGGTCGTCGCCATTGTCTTTCATGTGTTCTTCGGCTGGCCGGATCTTTGGCTGCGGATTCTGAGCCGTCTTGCGGTGCTGCCCGTGGTCGCGGGGGTCTCCTATGAGATCATTCGCTTCGCGGGGCGCAGCGAGAGCCGCCTCGTGCGCATCCTCATCACCCCTGGGCTGTGGCTGCAGTACCTTACGACGCGCCCGCCCGCGGATGAGATGGTGGAGGTCGCGATTGAGTCTCTCAAGGCGGTGCTGCCGCCTGAGGAGATCCCTGTCGGCAGCGGCAGCTATCGAAAGGAGCCGGCATGTTAAGCAAACTGAATGCGGTTGTTGACAAGTACCGCGAGCTGGAGGCGCTGCTGAGTGATCCCTCCGTGATGGCAGATATGGTGCAGTGGCAGCGCTATACGCGTGAGCATGCAGCGCTCACTCCGATTGTGGAGGCGTACGCTGCCTATCAGCAGGCATGCGCGACCATCGCTGAGGACAAGGAAATGCTCCATGAAGCGGATGCCGAGATGAAGGAGATGCTCGCAGAGGAGATCAAGGAGGCCGAGGAGACGCGCGATCGGCTCGCCGCCGAGCTGCCTGTGCTGCTGCTGCCGCGCGATCCGAACGATGATAAGAACGTCATCGTTGAGATCCGCGGCGGTGTCGGTGGGGAGGAGGCAGCGCTCTTTGCTGCGCGCCTATTTCGTATGTACGCGCGCTATGCCGAGCGTCAGGGGTGGAGGACGGAGATTCTCAGCAGCAATCCGACGGAGATCGGCGGGTTCAAGGAGATCTCGTTTCTCGTAAATGGTGCCGGCGCATACAGCCGCCTGAAATACGAGAGCGGCACGCATCGTGTGCAGCGGATTCCCGTCACGGAGTCGGGAGGCCGCATTCATACGTCGGCGGTGACGGTCGCCGTTCTGCCGGAGGCAGAGGAGGTCGAAGTCTCGGTCGATGCGAACGATCTGCGCATCGATACCTACTGTGCATCCGGTGCAGGTGGACAGTATGTCAACCGCACGGAGACTGCCATCCGCATCACACACATTCCGACGGGCATCGTCGTGCAGTGTCAGGATGAAAAATCCCAGCTTAAGAACCGCGAGAAGGCGATGAAGGTGCTGCGGGCGCGTCTTTATGATCGTGCGCAGCAGGAGCAGGCGGATGCCGTTGCTGCTGATCGCCGCAGCCAAGTCGGATCGGGTGATCGCAGCGAGCGCATCCGTACCTATAATTTCCCGCAGGGTCGTGTGACTGACCACCGCATCGGGTTGACGCTCTACAAGATCGATGCCGTACTGGACGGGGAGCTGGATGAGGTGCTCGCGGGACTGATTACGGCGGATCAGGCACAGCGTCTGAAACAGGTGCAGTGATGGCGGAGCATGAGGTCTGGAGTATCCGGCGTCTGCTCGTATGGACAGCGGACTTCTTTGCACAGCGCGGCATTGAGACACCGCGTCTGGATGCGGAGGTACTGCTCGCCGCGGTACTCGGCAGGGATCGGATGTATCTCTATGTGCATTTTGATGAGCCGCTCGAGCCTGCGGAGCTGGCGCGCTACCGCGCCCATGTAAAGGAGCGCGGAGCGCATACACCGCTCGCCTATGTGCTCGGACGGCGGGAATTTATGGGGCTGGAGTTCTGCGTGACGCGCGACACGCTCATTCCCCGCCCCGATACGGAGCTGCTCGTCCAGTGCGCTGTGGATTTCCTGCGTGCGCGCCGGGCGGAGAGCGGGGCGGCGCTGCGCCTTGCCGATATCGGTACGGGGACAGGGGCCGTCGCACTTTCTGTGCTGCATCATACCGCGGAGACACGCGCGGATGCGGTTGACATTTCGCCTGGAGCAGCAGCGGTTGCGCGGGAGAATGCAAAGCGGCTGAATCTTACCGCACGTATTGCAGTGCATGAGGGGGATCTGCTTGCTCCGCTCATGGGAGAGACCTACGATGCGATTCTCTCGAATCCGCCCTATATCCCATCAGCGGATATCGCGGAGCTGATGCCGGAGGTGCGTGCCTACGAGCCGCATCTGGCGCTTGATGGCGGGCGCGACGGACTGGACTTCTACCGGCGCATCATGCAGGATGGGCCCGTGCTCCTGCGAGCGGGCGGGATGCTCGCCGTTGAGGTGGGCATCGGCGAGGCGGCAGCGGTCGCGGCACTCGCGGCGGCGCACCCGCGCATTGTGCGCACGGAGATCCATCGAGATCTCGGCGGTATCGAGCGCGTGGTGGCGGGGTATACGGCGTAAGGAGGACGGTATGGATACGGAAATTCTTCGTCCGGCTGCGCACGCAGATTTCGAGCGTGCTGCACAGCTCATTCGGCGCGGCGAACTGGTTGCTTTTCCGACTGAGACGGTCTATGGCCTTGGTGCGAACGGTCTCGACGCAGCGGCGTGCGCGCGTATCTACGAGGCAAAGGGGAGACCATCCGACAATCCGCTGATCCTGCATGCTGCCGATCTTGCGATGGCGCAGACACTCACATGTGGGATGCCTGCGGCGGCGGCGCATCTGCTCGCGGCATTTGCTCCCGGCCCGCTCACCGTCGTTTTGCCAAAGGCACATCACATCCCCGATATCGTGACGGGCGGTCTTGCTACTGTTGGTGTGCGCTGCCCCGCGAGTGATATCGCGCGCTGTCTCATCCGTGCGGCAGGTGTGCCGATCGCTGCGCCGTCCGCCAATACCTCGGGGCGCCCGAGCCCAACGACGGCAGCGATGGTCGAAGCGGATCTGGCGGGACGTATTCCGCTCATTCTCGATGGCGGCGCCTGTGTGTGGGGGATTGAGTCCACCATCGCGGACTGTACGGCAGAGGGACGTGTCACCATCCTGCGTCCCGGTGCGGTGACCCCTGAGATGATTGCGGCGGAGCTGCCTGGGGTAGAGGTGCGTCTGGATGCTGCACTCACGGCGGTAGATGCCGTGCCGCGCGCCCCCGGGATGAAGTACACACACTATGCACCGCGCGCACCGCTTACGGTCTATGCGGGGACGGGGTGTGCTGTTGCGGCTGCGCTGAGGGAAGCATATCAGCGGTGCATAGAGGCAGGAGGTGTGCCTGCCGTCATTGCCTGCCGCGAGACTCTCGCGGCGCTTTCTGATCTCGTTTCGTCTGCGCGTATCTATGACTGCGGGCGGCGCAGCGATGATGCGGGACGCGCGAGCTGTCTCTATGATGCGCTCCGCCATTTCGACGATACTGAGGTCACATCTCTGTTCGCCGAGGGAATGGTCGAGACGGGGCTCGGTCTAGCTGTCATGAACCGCATGCGCAAGGCGAGTGGGGGCCGTGTCGTATGGGTCTGATATGCATCCAAAGAAAGTCTGATGGCCTTTCCTGTTATCTGTGTTTCTCCAATAAAAGACCGGCGGCGCTCTGTTTCGAGCAAGCCGCCGGCTAAATCACTTTGATCATAAAGATTGAACACGTCCTTATTCAGTTGTATGGCTGTCTCGCGCGGACTGCCGCAGCAGATGTGCGAGCATATATTGTACGTTCAGCTGAAACCGTTTTGGAGATCTCTGGTATCATCCAATTTGCGCGCTTGGTTTTCGTCTATCGAATCGTACAGATGTTGCCATGCCGCGCACCCGCACTTCGGGCTGCGGCGGCGCTGTGACCGGCTCTTGCGATACGATGCCGCAGGAGTACTCGCAGACGGAGACTCAATCACTCTTCAAAGATGCATTTCGCAAGGAGTCTGTGCCACTGCGCTGTTAGATTTTGGGTCAATAGACATTCTCCTTTCTTTCACTCACGATCGTAGGAGAGATATCTCTTTCTGTGTTTATCATAGCATAAATGGCCTCTGAAGGCAATCATTTTTTGTCCATGGAACGAGGGATGCACGTGTTTTCCGCCCTGCTTGATCTAATCTTTCCGCCGCGCTGTCCCAGCTGTGCCCGCTATGTAGAGCAGCGCGGATTCTGTTCCGCCTGTGCGCAGCGTCTCATTGCCGTGCACGCACATGCGCGGACGGGCGATATGGCGTGTCTGTGCGGCATCTGGTCGCTCACGCACTACCGTGAGGGCGTGCGGGACCTCCTGCGTGCACTGAAGTATCAGCGGCAGAGATCTGCGCTTCCCGCGCTGCGCGGACTGCTCACGGCGGGCGACGGAGTGCTTGCCGATTTGCCGCGCCCTCTGACTGCCGTTGCCGTTCCGCTCTCATCGGCACGAGAACAGGTGCGGGGGTTTAACCAGACGGCAGAGATCTTTGCTCCCTGGCTGCAGGCGCACGGCATCCCGCTCGACCGGCTCCTCGTGCGCACGCGCGATACTGCGCCGCTCTACACGCTGACACGGACGGAGCGCCGTATGGAGCTGCGCGGGGCATTTGCCGCAGCGGACGGTGCGGATCCGGCGGGCAGGAATATCCTCCTCGTGGACGATATCATGACGACAGGGGCGACGCTCACAGCCTGTGCACAGGCACTGCGGCGGGCAGGTGCGTGCAATATTTATGCGCTTGTGCTCGCCAGCGAACATATTTAGTATATGCGCACGCGGGAGGAAGATGCTGACTCTATTGGAGTCGGCTTTTTTATCCTGTGTTAATGTTTTTTCTTGTCGGATGATGCGCTATATGCGCGATCTGCTTGTAAAAAATTAACAATAGTCCTATAATATATGGTGTATTATCATGGGGGAGCTTTATATTTAGGAGGGGTTCTATTGCTGATGAATGGTGCACGGGCACTCTTGGAGAGCCTAAAAGAGGAGGGCGTCGATGTCGTATTCGGGTATCCGGGCGGCGCGGTGCTCACGCTCTATGATGAAGTGTATAAGATGAAGTTCCCGCATGTCCTCACGCGTCATGAGCAGGGAGCGGCACATGCGGCGGATGGGTACGCCCGTGCCTCGGGTAAGGTCGGTGTGGTCTTTGCGACCTCGGGCCCCGGCGCGACGAATCTTGTGACAGGCATCGCGACGGCACACATGGACTCCGTGCCGATGGTCTGCATTACGGGACAGGTGGCGAATCCGTATATCGGCAAGGACTCCTTTCAAGAGGCAGATATCGTCGGCATCACGACACCGATCACAAAGCATAACTATCTCGTGAAGGATGCCAAGGAGCTGCCGCGCGTGGTGAAGGAGGCGTTCTACATCGCACGGACAGGGCGGCCGGGGGTGGTTGTCATCGACGTGGCGAAGGATGTATTCGATACGCAGATTGCGTACAGCTATCCAGCGCAGGTCGAGCTGCACGGCTATACAGGCGAGACCTCTTTCGAGGTGCCGGCGGTATGGGAGGCAGCTGAGGCGCTCTTTGCTGCGCAGCGGCCGCTGCTCTTTGTCGGCGGTGGTGTGGTGCTCTCCGATACGGCGGCATACATTCGCGCACTCATCGAGATGACGGGAATGCCGTCAGTCGCAACGCTTATGGGGCTCGGTGCCGTCCCTGCGGGGACGGAGGGCTTTACGGGGATGGCGGGGATGCATGGTGCGTATGCGTCCAACATGGCGATTCAGGACTGCGACCTCTTGATCGCTGTCGGCACACGGTTCAGTGATCGTGTGACGGGCGCTGCAGCATCCTTTGCACCGAAGGCGCGCATTGTGCATTTCGATATTGACCCGGCAGAGATGAACAAGAATGTGCGTGCGGACATTTCTGTCATCGGCGACCTGCGCCAGACGCTGCCAGCGCTTACAGATGTTGTGAAGAATGCGGCCAAGGAGGATCTGCGCGTACGTTTCCGTCCGTGGCTGGGTGAGGTGCTCTCGATGGAGCGCGCGCATCCGCTCGGCTGGAAGCCGTCGGAGGATATCCGCCCCGAGGAGCTCATCAGCCGGGTGCGCGCATTAACTGATGCCGATGCCATCTGTGTTACCGACGTGGGACAGCATCAGATGTGGGCGGCGCAGTTCTTCGGCTGCTCTGCACCGCGGCGCTTCCTCACCTCGGGAGGGCTCGGCACGATGGGCTACGGGCTGCCGGCCGCTATCGGTGCAAAACTCGCCTGTCCGGAACGGGAGGTCGTCCTCATCACGGGCGACGGCAGTATCATGATGAACTGTCAGGAACTGGCGACGGCGGCGGACAACGATATTGATATCAAAATCATCATTGTGCATAATTCTATCCTCGGCATGGTCGGACAGTGGCAGCGTCTCTTTTACAGCCGGCACTACTCCGCTTCGGAGCTGAAGGGGAAGACCGACTTCGTCAAGCTCGCTGAAGCGATGGGGATCACCGCCTGCCGCATCAGCACCCGGGCGGCGTTTGCCGAGGTGCTGCCGCGCGTTTTGCGCGAGAAGGGCGCACGGCTCATTGATGTGATCGTCCCCGAGGAAGCGGATGTTGTGCCGATGGTGCCGGGCGGCAAGCGGCTCGATCAGATGGTGCTGGGAGGGAGATAAGATGGATAAATACCTGCTCGCCGTGCTCGTTGACAACAAGCCCGGCGTCCTCACCCATATTGCAGGGCTCATCAGCCGCCGTGCGTTCAACATCGAGAGCATCTCCGCCGGCTACACGGAGGAGGCGGATGTCACACGCATCAACATTGTCGTATCCGTTGTCTCGGAGAATGAGCTGCGGCAGGTTGTCACGCAGCTCTCGAAGCTGATCGACGTTGTGAAGATTGTCAACCTTACGCAGCTGGAATCCATCACGCGCGAGCTCGTCCTCATCAAGGTGCGTGCGACGAAGGAGAACCGCGCTGAGATCATTGACGTGGTGAACATCTTCCGTGCACGCATCGTGGATGTCGGTGCGGAGAATGTCGTCGTCGAGCTGACGGGCGATGCGAAGAAGATCGACGCTCTCTCGGAGCTGCTCTCCGACTACGGCATCATCGAGATTGCGCGGACGGGGGCGATTGCCCTCTCACGTGGTCCTGTGCCGGTCAAGCAGATGTAAGCGCCCTGTGGACGTTTCTATATCCCCAGGGGAGTTCAAAAGGAGTACATGTCATGAGTCTAAAGAAATGGGGGCTTGCGCTGCTGCCCGCTGCCTGCCTTGCACTCTCAGGCTGCAGCCTTACCGGCAGCAGTTCCGATCGCGTCGTTTATGCGAACTACGATGACAGCGACGGATTCTGTGCCCAGCTTAAGGATGCCTTTGCGAAAAAGGCGCAGGCAGACGGCATCGAGGTCACCTTCCTCGATGCGAAGGGGGACGGCAATCTGCAGATCGACCAGCTGAACGAGGTCATCAGTGACGGCGCGGGCGCGATTATTCTCCTAGCTGCGGATGGGTCAAGCATCGTCAAGACCATTGAGAAGGCGAACGATGCGGGCATCCCCATTATTACAGTTAATCGCAGCGTCGCGGGCGGCAAGGTCCTGCGCGCATTCTCCGACGATGTGGAGGCGGGGCGGATGCAGGGCGAGTATATGGCAGCACACCTGCCGCCGAATGCAAAGATCGTCTATCTGCAGGGCGACGGTACGCAGGGCAGCGCTGTGGGACGCTGGGAGGGATTCAAGGCGGCGTGTCTTGACAGACGCTCCGACATACAGCTTCTCTCCTTTGTTGATGCGGGGTGGAGCAAGGCAGAGGCACTCAAAACCATGATGCTCTGGATGAGCATGTTCCCGGAGATCGATGGCGTCGTTGCGGGCAACGACGATATGGCGCTTGGCGCTGTGGCAGCGCTGAAGGGCGCAGGCAGACTGGAGGGCTGCCTCATCTCCGGCGTCGATGCGACGGCGGCGGGACTCGCTGCCGTCGAAGCGGGCGAGATGGCGCAGACCATCAAACAGGATGCCAAGGCGCAGGGCGAGGGGGCACTTACGCTCGCTGAGGGATTCATCAAAGGGAATCCGCCGAGCGGGGACCTCGCCGTCCCGTTTACATCCATCACGCAGGACAACCTTGCGCAGGCTGCGAAGTAGGAGGAGCACGCTATGAATCTGCCATTCATCTCTGCTGAGGCGATGAAGGACTACGCCGTGCGGACGAAGATCTTTATCCTCTCTGTATTCCTGCTTGCGGCCATGGTCATTGTCGCTGCCGTAGGCATCTACTCGAACTATCGGGCAAAGCAGTCGCTTGACGATATGTATCACCACAATCTCATGTCGACACAGTATCTGAATGCTGCAAACGGACGTCTGCGGAAAATCAGCGTCAACGTGCCCTACCTCCTGCAGGACGGCTTCACGGCGGAGAACCGCAAGATTCTCGTGGATGATATCCTCGGGAATCTGGACGGCATCCGCCATGACATGGAGGAGCTGAAAAAGATTGATACGAGCGAGCGTGCGCAAGCGACCATCGCAGCGCTGGAGCAGAACCTCGGCACGGCGGTGCAGAAGATCGGGGCGATCAACAGCCTCGGCACATCGCCTGAGGATCGCGCTGCCATCTTCGAGAATGTCTCCTCGCTCACCGTCATCTCGAGCAATATGGCGGTGCTTACACCGGATAACGTATTCCAGGGCAAGCAGGTTTTTGAGGAGAACAATGCACGCTACGATCGTACAATCTATGGATTTCTCCTCATCATTGCCGTTGCGGTCGCGTTCGGCATGCTCGTCTCGCGCCGCATCGCGGACAATATCTCGAATCCGCTTGCTGCCTCCATCGGTCATCTGAGTGCCGTGGCGGCGGGTGATCTCTCCCGCGCGATCCCCGCCGAGCTCTCAGCACGGGCAGATGAGATCGGTACGGTCGTGCAGGCGCTCGGCAAGATGCAGGGCTTTATGAAGCAGGTGCATGAGGAGGCGGAGCAGACCGACGCGATGGTCGCAGACCTGGAGCAGATGCTCAGCAGCCTCAGCGGAGATACGCAGGATATGTCTGCGGTAACCGAGGAAATGTCGGCGGGGATGCAGGAGACGGCGGCATCCACGGCGAATGTCCAGCATCTCAGCGGCGGCCTCGGCGAGGGCATCAAGGCTGCATCGGATGCTGCACAGGAGAGCGAGTCGTATACGCGTGAGGTCGCGCAGCGCGCTGCCGACCTCCAGACGAACATGGAGCAGTCGCGCCAGAACACACGCGTCATCTATGGCTCGACGAAGGAGTCGGTTGCGGCGGCCATCGCATCCTCGAAGGTGGTCGAACAGATCGGTCAGCTGACCCTAGAAATCTCCGAGATCGCTGAGCAGACGAACCTTCTCGCGCTCAATGCGAGCATCGAGGCGGCGCGTGCGGGCGAGCAGGGACGCGGATTTGCGGTCGTCGCAGGCGAGGTCGGCAAGCTCGCGGAGCAGTCGCGCGGTACGGCAGAGAAGATCAAGGGGCTCACGGGACAGGTCACCGGCTCGGTACAGGCACTCTCTGACGGTACCAACAAGCTGCTCGCCTTCATCGACGAGAACATACGCAGCGACTATGACATGATGGGGAAGACGGCGGTGCAGTACAAGGAGGATGCAGAGTTCTTCCGCAGGAATGCATCTGAGACGAGTGCACGCGCACAGCAGCTCCTCGCATCCGTCAGCGAGATGAATGCAGCGATGGAAGAGATCCGCAACGCGACGCATGAGGGCGCGGAGGGCAACACCCGCATTGCCGAAAAGGTTGTCGGTATGGCGGGCGATTACGAGGAGATCCTGCGCAAGATCCAATCCTTCAAGGAGGGGACAGCGCGGCTCAAGAACCTCGTGGCGGCATTCAGCAAAGGATAACAGGGCTCCTGCTGCATGGGCAGGATCTGCAGAATTGACTGTACTGCGGAGCAAAATGCTGCGTGGTACAGTCTTTTTATTGTTTTTTTGACTTTTTTAGAAAAAAGCTATTGACTTTTTGACTTAAAACATTTACTATATACATCGTAAGTTAGCACTCAGAACACGAGAGTGCTAACATAGAAAAATGATTGGAACAACTAGGAGGCAGATACCATGATTAAGCCACTGGGCGAACGTGTTGTCATCGAGGTTGCAGAGAGCGACGTTACGACGGCGAGCGGCATTGTGCTCCCCGATACGGCGAAGGAGAAGCCGCAGAAGGGCAAGGTCGTTGCGGTCGGCACGGGCAAGCTGCTTGAGAGCGGCGAGCGTGCTGCGATGGAAGTCAAGGTCGGTGACGGCGTCGTCTTCTCGAAGTACTCCGGCTCTGAGATCAAGGTCGATGACAAGGACTACCTCATTGTCCGTGAGAGCGACATTCTGGCAATCCTGTAATAGATAAAGTGGAGGCAATATAAATGGCAAAGCAGATTCTGTTTGACGAAGAGGCGCGCCGCGCACTTGGCCGCGGCGTCGATGCACTGGCAAATGCGGTCAAGGTTACGCTTGGCCCCAAGGGACGCAATGTTGTTCTCGACAAAAAGTACGGTGCTCCGACCATCACGAATGATGGCGTGACGATTGCGCGCGACATCGAGCTCGAGGATCCGTTCGAGAATATGGGCGCACAGCTTGTGAAGGAAGTTGCGACGAAGACGAATGACATCGCGGGCGACGGCACGACGACGGCGACGCTCCTCGCACAGGCGATGATCCAGGAAGGCATGCGCAACGTTGTGGCGGGCGCAAACCCGATGATCGTCAAGAAGGGCATCGATCTGGCGGTCAAGACGCTGGTCGAGGAGATCAAGAGTAAGGCGCAGAAGGTCGAGACGAAAGCGAAGATCGCACAGGTTGCGGCCATCTCCTCCGCTGACAGCGAGGTCGGCGATCTCATTGCAGAGGCGATGGAGAAGGTCGGCAAGGACGGCGTTATCACGGTCGAGGAGTCCAAGTCCATGGACACGAATCTCTCGGTCGTCGAGGGGATGCAGTTCGATCGCGGTTACATCTCCCCGTACATGGTGACGGATACCGAGAAGATGGAAGCCGTCATGGATGATCCGTATGTACTCATCACTGACCGCAAGATCTCAACGGTCGCTGACATCCTGCCCGTGCTCGAGCAGGTCGTCAAGCAGGGCAAGCAGATCGTCATCATTGCTGAGGATCTCGACGGCGAGGCACTTGCGACGATCGTTGTCAACAAGCTGCGCGGCACCTTCAAGGCACTTGCCATCAAGGCCCCGGGCTTCGGCGACCGCCGCAAGGCGATGCTCGAGGATATCGCGATCCTCACGGGCGGTACGGTTATCAGCGAGGAGATTGGCCGCAAGCTCGACAGTGTGACGCTCGACGACCTCGGCCGTGCACGTCAGGTCCGTTCCACCAAGGAGGAGACCACGATTGTCGACGGTGCGGGCGACAAGGCACAGATTTCGGCACGTGTCGAACAGCTCAAGAAGCAGATCGCGGACACCACGTCCGATTTCGACCGCGAGAAGCTGCAGGAGCGTCTCGCAAAACTCTCCGGCGGTGTGGCGGTTGTCGAGATCGGCGCAGCGACCGAGGTCGAGATGAAGGACAAGAAGTACCGCGTCGAGGATGCGCTTAATGCAACGCGTGCAGCAGTCGAAGAGGGCATCGTTGCCGGCGGCGGCACGACATTCATCGACATCCTCCCCGCACTTGACAAGATCAAGGCAGAGGGCGATGTGAAGGTCGGTGTCGATATTGTTCGGCGCGCCGTCGAGGCACCTGTCCGCCAGATCGCGGAGAACGCAGGACTCGAGGGCTCTGTGGTCGTCGACAGCGTGAAGAAGGCAGGCGACGGCATCGGCTTCAACGCGCTGGAGAACACCTACGTTGACATGATCGGCGCAGGTATTGTCGACCCGGCGAAGGTCACGCGCTCTGCGCTGCAGAATGCGGCATCGATCGCTGCGATGGTCCTCACAACCGAGACCCTCGTCACGGATAAGCCGGAGCCCGAGGCTCCGATGCCCGCAGGCGCGCCCGGTATGGGCGGTATGGGCGGCATGATGTAAGCAGCTGCTGCACCATGCGTCAAGTGTAAATGCGAAGAGGTACGTTTCTTTACAGATGGAAACGTACCTCTTTTTTGTATCTATGTTTACGCAAATTCAGTGCATCCGATATTGTAAGCCTATGGATACGGTGCTATACTAAAATAAGTCAGATGAAAGAAGTTCCACCGACAGGTGGGCGAAAGGGGTTTCTCAATGCTGAATATGGACAAGAAACTCGCCAAACGCGAGGCAGAGGGCAAGATCATCCGTGCGGGTATCGTCGGCGCAGGCCAGATGGGGCGCGGTATGGTCACGCAAATGGCGCGCATGAAGGGCATCATGCCCGCCATCGTCTCGGACATCAAGTTTGAGAACGTCATTAATGCCTTCCACTATGCGGGCATCAGCGACGAGGACATCGCGGTTGCGAAGAACCTCGCAGAGGCGAACCGCTACATGGAGCAGGGCAAGTATGTCGCGACGGAGAACTCGGATCTCATCTCGCAGGCGAATCTCGTCGAGGTCGCGATCGACGTGACGGGCGTACCCGAGGTCGGGGTCAAGATCGCCATCGACGCGATGAACAACAAGAAGCACGTCGTCATGATGGATGTCGAGACTGATGTCGTCATCGGCAGCTACCTCAAGAAGCTCGGCGACCAGAACGGCGTCATCTACACGGGCTCTGCGGGCGACGAGCCCGGGGCTGTCATGGAACTTTACTCCTTTGCCCGTGCGATGGGCATGGAGGTCGTCGTCATGGGCAAGGGCAAGAACAACAAGCTCGACTATGACTGCAACCCCGACAGCGTGCTTGAGGAGGCAACACGCCGCAAGATGAGCCCGCGCATGCTCACCTCCTTCAAGGACGGCACGAAGACGATGGTCGAGATGACCGCCATGTCGAATGCGACCGGCTTCATCCCCGATGTCATCGGTGGACACGGTCCCTCGGCATCGCCGAAGGATCGTTGTGCAGACCTCAACGAGCTCTTTAAACTCAAGAAGGACGGCGGCATCCTTAATCAGCATGGTGTTGTGGAGTACGTCAACGGCATCGCGCCCGGCGTATTCGTCACCGTCACCACCGACAACGACGAGATCGCTTACCAGATGGGCTATCACAGCATGGGCCCGGGGCCGCTCTGGACGCTTTACCGTCCGTATCATCTCTGCAATCTCGAGACGCCGCTCACCGTCGCGAAGATTGTCATCGACGGCGAGCCGACCATCATACCGCTCGATGGGCCGGTCAGCGAGTGCATTGCCGTTGCCAAGCGCGATCTGAAGGCGGGCGAGACCATCGACGGCATCGGCGGCTACACCACCTACGGCTCGATTGCTACTGCCGAGGAGACGTACAAGAACGGCTACGTCGTCTATGCCCTCGTCAACAAGAACACGCGCATGAAGTGCGACGTTAAGAAGGGCACTCTCCTCACCCTCGATATGGTCGAGCTCGACACCTCGACGCAGCTCTACCAGGTTCGGAAAGAGCAGGACAAGATGTATAACAATGGGTATGCGCTGAAGTAAGAAGCGTAAACAACATAAAGGCTGTCATAAAGTAGCAGATACTTTATGACAGCCTTTTTAGCCGTGTATACTGTGCGGCTTCATCTATTCTTTTACGCACCCATGACTACAATCGTGCACTTGCGTGTGCGTGCACGGGTCCGGTCGAAGTCGGCAAAGTAGCAGTAGCCCGTTGTACCGACAGCGAGTTTCCCCTCAGCGACCTCAAAGGTCTCCGAGGAGCCGATGAGGGTTGCTTTGAGGTGGGCGTCACAGTTCCAGAGTGCGGTACGGTCGCCGCCCGGCAGGTACGCCTCGGCATCCGGCCAGCTCTCGACGGCGCGGTAGTGTGCCTCTCCGGGGTATTGGTACTGGCCCCAGTCCGTTTGGTCGGGGATGATCTTTTCGAGGACGGCGTTCAGATCATTCTGCAGGAATTCTGTGCCTGTCTCATCCACATCGTGAACGAACTCCTCGAAGAAGACGGCGCAGGTCGTATGCGGCGTGATGACGGTCGCGATCCCCTCGGCGATGCCGCTCTCTTTGATGGCCGCACGCAGTTCTTCTGTGATGTTGATAAAGGTTGGTGTCCCTCCGTGCGAGGTGAGGGCGAGTTTCTTTTTGTATACGCTCATACCCGTGCTCCTTATGCTGCGCTGCCCTGTGCATCGCGTACGGCTGCGGCGCGTATGACTGCCTCTGCCATCTCCATGATGCGCGCCGCAGGATCGGGTGCATTCAAAATGCCGCTCGTTGCACCGCTGCCGTCTGCTCCGAGACGGACGACGCGGTAGACATCATCTGCCGTCGTAATGCCGGAGGCAATCATAATGCCGATGGCAGGGTCGATGCTGCGGATCTTCGCGACGATGGAGGTGGTGTAGCTGTCATCTGCCGTCTTGCCCGTACCGATGAGGTCGGTCGGCTCGCACAGGAGGATGTCGGGACGAAATGCGGCGATGGCCGTTCCCTCGGCGAGGGAGTCCGCACATGCGATGGTCTCGATACCGATCTCACGTGCACGCACAATCGTTTTGGAGAGCTCTGCCATCGTCATGGGGTGCTCCGCGTGGTTGAGGAAGGTCGCACGCGCACCCGCCTCGTAGAGCGCCTCGGGCAGAAGATGTCCCATACCGCGCCCAGGCTTTAGACTGTCCATTGCCTGTGCCGTGACGATGATGTTCTCAGTATTTTCGCGGATGTATCGGATGTCGGAGAAGGGACAGGTAAAGTAGATCTTCAGTCCTGTCTTCTGTGCGGCAGCATCGGCAGCGCGGGCGAGGTCGAGCGACGCCTTGCCGTAGAGATACGACTTCGGATTGACGACGAGGAACGGGGCAAGACTGCTCTTCATGATGAGACCTCCTAGATACACTAAAAATTACCATTGGATATAAAAATATTACCATAGGTAAAATTCCTTTGCAAGGCAATTCCTGTTGACAAAGAGATAAGTAATCGCCTACTATTACAAAGGTAAACGAGAGGAGAGATCCCTGACGATGACGAGCAGAAAACGGCCCCTGCACGAGCGGGTGCGCGACGAAATGGAGCGGCGGTTTGCGGATCTTGCCTACTTTTCTCCGATTCCGGGAGAGCGCGAGCTGTGCCAGCAGCTCGGCGTGAGCAGGCCGACGGTGCGCAAGGCACTTGATCTCCTTGCGGCAGAGAATAAAATTGTGCGCATGCAGGGGCGTGGGTCGTTCTACACGGGGGAGAAAGTTCCTGTGGACTATGCAGAGGCGGGGCAGCGCGGCTTTGGTCTTGCGCGGATGTTCTCGGCGGAGGGACGCGTCACACGCAGCACGGTTTTGCAGCAGGTGGTAGAGCCTGCGCGCGGAAACCTCGCTGCGATGCTCGGACTTGCCGGGGAGACGCTCGTCTTTCACCTCAAGCGTCTGCGCTATGTGGATGAACGTATCTATGCGGTCACGGACGACTATATTCCGCTCGCACTCTGTCCGGAGCTGGTGCGTGTCGACTTTACGAGCAGCGGTCTCCTGCGTACACTTGAGGCGCACGGCGTGCGTCCCTACGCAGAGGATAAGACCATTGAGGTCATCCATGCCTCGCCTGAGATCGCACTCTATCTCGAGGTCGCGGAGCAGGCGCCGATTTTTGTTACGCGGATCCTGACGACAGATCGCGAGGGGCGTGTCATTCAGTATGCGACCTCGCAGGCGGATGCGTTTCGCAGCCGTTTCCGCGTCCGCTCGACCATCAGAGAATAACCACTGGTAAATAAATTGATTGACAAAAGGATTTCTCTGAAATATGATGTGACCAGTTGATATGGTGTTCAAAAAGGAGTGATCCTCATGCTGGTCGATGGGAAATCCGTACTCGATGCGGCGAAGGCGGGACGCTACGGTATCGTTGCCCCTGACTTTCTCACGCTGAATGCGGCGCGTGTGTTCGTGCAGACGGCGGATGCGCTGCGTACGCCGATCCTGCTCTCCTTCGCACAGGGGCATGCAGGGTTGATCTCCCTGGAGGAGGCGGCGCTGGTCGGAAAATATTGGGCGGAGAAGGCTGCGACGCCTATTGTTCTGCATCTCGATCACGGGCAGGATTTCGACTTCCTGCAGCGTGCGATTGCGCTCGGCTTTACCTCTGTCATGCTGGATGCCTCGATGAAGGACATGGACGAGAATATCCGTCTGACGAAGGAGGTTGTCCGCTATGCGCATACGAAGGGCGTAAGCGTCGAGGCGGAGATCGGTCATGTGGGCGGCGCATCCGAGGGGGTCGAGGGAGCAACCTCCGAGAGCGTCTATACGACTGTGGAGGAGGCGCGGACATTTGCCGCAGCGACGGGGGTGGACTCGCTCGCCGTATCTGTCGGCACGTCGCACGGTGTCTATGCGCACAATCAGACGCCGAAACTGAACTTTATGCGCCTGCGTGAGCTCGCCGCCGCCGTCCCCGTTCCGCTCGTTCTGCACGGAGGCTCGGGTACGGGCGATGAGAACCTGCGCCGAGCGGTGCATGACGGCATCACGAAGCTGAACGTCTATACGGATTTCCTCACGGGTGCGATGACGGAGATCCGTGCGGCGCATACGGACTCGCTTATCGAGACGCAGCGCGCTGCGGACGAGGGCATGCGCAAGGTGCTGACGCACTACATTCATCTCATCTCCAAGAATGCATCGTGATATGCAGTCGACTGCCGGATCTTCCGGCAGTTTTTATTTGCATGTCGGGGGATGAGAGGGGGCAGGGATGAGAAAACTGTAAAAATGAATACATTTACAAAAATTCAATAAATTATTCATTGTAAAAAATATTAACAAGTGTTATAATTCAAACTACCGTATCAAGAAATCAATTATAAAATAAAGGGGGAAAAGGGGGAGATTCCTTGCAGACAGAGATGCTCCTTGGCGGTTTGTTTCTGCTCTTTGTCATTCAAGTGATAGGAACACATTTGCAGGTGAAGGAGTACAAGCGTGCCGTACGCGAGATGCATCGGCTCGGCAACGTCGGCATCGGCGCACGCAGGAGAAAGCTCGGCCCATCGAGCATCGTTATCATCGCGTGCAATGCAGACGGCGAGATTCTGGACGGACGGATGATGCAGGGAATGACCATCCTCAGCAGATTTCGCCCGATGGCAGACATCACGGGACAGACGATCTACGAGCTGCGTGCGGCGTATGAGGCGCTGCCGAAAGAGCGGCGCACACATTACAAGGGGCACATACAGGCGCTCGATGCACTCATCGCACGCCTGCGGCCGGCAGCAGATGCCGGCTAGCCGATAGAAAGGCAGTTTGTTTTACTGTATAGGAGGAAAGCGCATGTATCAATCTGTAAAGATTACCGCCGGCAAGGGCGGCTGGGGCGGCCCGCTCGTCCTCATTCCGACAGAGACGCGCTGCAAGATTGTCAGCGTGACAGGCGGCGGTATTCATCCGCTCGCGGCAAAGGTGGCAGAGATGACGGGCTGCACAGCGGTGGACGGATTCTCGACAGGCGTGCCGGATGAGGAGATCCTGCTTGCTGTCGTGGACTGCGGCGGCACGGCGCGCTGCGGTGTCTATCCGAAAAAGGGCATCCTGACGGCGAACGTCCTGCCTGTCGGCAAGACAGGACCGCTCGCCCAGTATATCACGAAGGAGCTCTACGTTTCGGCGGTCGATGCCTCCTGCCTCGCACTGGCAGATGCGGCGGAGACGGCTGCCGCTGCACAAACAGAGCATGCCCATGTACGCAAGAGCAAGGAGCAGGCAAAGGCGGAGATTGCCGCCATGGAGCGCGGGCGCGAAAAGAACTTTGTCACGCGGCTCGGCATCGGTATCGGCGGGGTCGTAAACAAGTTCTATGCTGCCGGACGTGAGACCATCGACATCACGATCAAGAGCATCCTGCCGTTCATGGCGTTCGTTTCCATGATCCTCGGCATCATCAGCGTCTCGGGGCTCGGCAACGTTATTGCGACGACCATCTCCCCGCTCGCGAGTACGCTGCCGGGCATGCTCATCATCTCGCTCATCTGCGCGATTCCATTCATCTCTCCCGTGCTCGGACCCGGTGCAGTTATCGCGCAGGTTGTCGGCACGCTGCTCGGCGCGCAGATCGGCATGGGCAATATCCCGCCGCAGTACGCGCTGCCCGCGCTCTTTGCCATCAATGCGCAGGTCGGTGCGGACTTTGTCCCGGTTGGCCTTAGTCTTGGCGAGGCAGACCCCGAGACCATCGAGCTCGGTGTGCCTGCCGTGCTCTACTCACGCGTCATTACAGGCCCACTGGCGGTATTGATCGCCTACGCGGCAAGTATTGGTCTTTACTAATCGGGAGGGATATAGTATTATGGAACTGATAGCAGCAGCGGCCAACGGCTTTATGGATCTCTTCCGTGCAGGTGCAGCGACCTTCACCTCGTGGGTGACGGGGATCATCCCTCTGCTTGTCATCATGATGACGGCAGTCAATTCGCTCATCAAGCTCATCGGTGAGGAACGTGTGAACGGCGTGGCACAGCGCGCGACGCAGAACATCATCACGCGCTATACGGTGCTTCCCGTGCTCGCGGTGCTCTTTCTCGGCAACCCGATGTGCTACACGTTCGGCAACTTCGTCGATCAGAAGTACAAGCCCGCCTACTATGATGCAGCGGTCAGCTTCGTCCATCCCGTGACAGGACTCTTCCCGCACGCGAACGGCGGTGAGCTCTTCGTCTACATGGGCATCGCTGCGGGCATTACGGCGCTCGGACTGCCGCTCGGCGATCTCGCCGTCCGCTACTTCTTCGTCGGTATCGTCGTCATCCTGATCCGCGGCATCGTCACGGAGAAGATCTATCTCTACATGAAGCGCCGCGAGGAGCGTCAGGCATAGATACTGCGGTGCATTTGTGCAAGACTGGAGGATGCAGTATGAAATTTTACTGTGAGATTACCCGCTGGGGCGAGGAGTCGCTCTTCTTCCTGGACGATCCGAATGCGAACTTTATCATCATATTCAACAACAACGCGCCGGAGGAACTCGCATCGTTCTCTGTGCTGCATACACCCGCAACCTATCATGAGGATCCTGCGGTCGGCGATACGATGATCATCTGCGACAAGGCGTTCACCATCACGGCGATCGGTGATGAGGCGCTCCATACGCTGCAGCAGCTTGGACACTGCACACTCTCGTTCAAGGGCGGTGAGCTGCCGGAGCGCCCCGGCTGCATCATGCTGCAGGGGGATGCGCCGCTCACGAAGGACGATATCCGCATGGGTGCAACCATCGAGGTCTACTGAGAACTGAAAAGAGGGGCTGCCGCAGCAGCGGCAGTCCTTTTTTGGCACTTATATAGAAAATATGTCAATAAATTACTGCATCAGCTAGAATGTGTTCCGCCGGAGGCGCATCCCTGTTCCGGCCACGGGAGGTTTTGCCATGAAGAAAATCGTAGACGACGTTCGCCTCATCTTCAAGTGCTGCAGTCTGTACTACCAGGACGGGCTGGGTCAGAAGGAGATCTGTGAGGTACTCGGCATCTCGCGCCCGACCGTCTCGCGCATGCTCACGATCGGCAAGGAGCGCGGCATCGTCCGCATCGAGATCCAGAACCCCGACAACATCGCCTACGGACAGATGGAGCGCGAGTTGGAGAAGAAGTATGATCTGCAGGAGGTCATTATCGTCCCATCCAGTCCGCTCCCCGACGGGCAGCGGACTGTCAACTCTGAGATCGGCAGCGCGACGCTCGAGTACCTTGCGCGCGTGCTCGTAGACGGTTATCTCGTCGGCATCACGATGGGGCTCGCGATCCAGAACGTCGTGCGATCGGACTACTTTATCCGCAGTCCGATCAAGGCGACGTTTGTCCCGCTCGTCGGCGGTGTCGCTGAGAGCCGTCTCGATATTCACTCGAACTATCTCGCACAGGAATTTGCCGACCGTTTTGTTGGGGACTGCGTTCAGTTCTACTCGCCTGCCGTATTCTCGCGGCGCGAGGTGCTTGAGGGATTCCTCGAGGAGAAGACCATCCGCAACGTGATTCGTCTCTATGACCGTCTCGATCTCGTCCTCATGGGCATCGGCGTTCCCTCGACGGAGCAGTCGACCATCCTGCAGACCGGCTATGTCGACCAGTCGATTCTCGAGGCGTTTGCAGCGCGTGGTGCAGTGGGAGATATTGCCCTGCGCTATTTCGACAAGCACGGCGATACAACACCGTTCCAGGAGTTTAACGAGCGCGTGGCGGGGATCCCGCTGGATACCGTGCGCCGTGTGCCGCGCCGTGTCGGTGTGGCGGGCGGGCACGCAAAGACGGAGGCCGTGCTCGGTGCGATCCGCGGCGGCTTCATCAACGTGCTCATCACGGATATCGACTGCGCCGAGCATCTCATTTGATGCGGTTGTAAAATGTAAAATCTATGATACAATGCAGATGATTTCGTTGGAATTTGTGAGGTGCATATCTGCATGAACGATGAGAAAAATCTCGCATGGCCGGTCTATCTCGTACTGCTTGCCGTCATCTCTTTCCAGATCCTCTTCGGCATCGGCGGGACGGCGCTGCTCGATCCGGACGAGCCGGTCTATGCGGAGACGGCGAAGGAGATGATCCGCTTCGGCGACTATCTTTCGCCGCGCATCTATAATGAGTTCTGGTATGATAAGCCGCCCGTGTTCTATTGGTTGGTCGCTGCATCGATCAGGCTCTTTGGCGGATTCAGCGAGCTGGCTGCGCGCCTGCCGGCTGCACTCATGGCGATCGGCTCGATTCTGATGACTGCACTCGCTGCGGCGCGCCTCTTCGGCGCGCGCACGGGCTTCTGGTCGGGCATCGTCATGGGGACGAGCATTATCCTCATGTATATGGGCAAGGCATCCGTGACGGACAGTACGCTGCTTTTTTTTATGACGGCGGCGCTCTTTTCTTTTATCCATCGCCAGTATTGGCTCATGTATCTTGCCTGCGGCCTCGCTGTCATGACGAAGGGCCCCATCGGCGTGGTTTTCCCCGGGGGAATTATCTTCTTTTATCTGCTCGCGACACGTCAGCTTGAGCAGATCCTGCGCATGCACGTTGTGCGCGGTTTGCTCCTCGTTGTTGCCGTGGGGCTGCCGTGGTATCTCTATATGTACGAGGTACACGGCATGGCGTTCATCTACGAGTTCATTGGATTCCACAATGTCAGTCGTTTCACTGCACCGCTCCATCCTGTGCGCGCGCACTGGTGGTTTTATCTGCCTGTCGTCGTACTCGGGTTCTTTCCGTGGACGGGGCTGATCTTCCAGTCGGTCAAGAATGCCTTTCGCCGCAGCTTCGGCGAGGAGGCACAGCTGCTCGTGTTCTTTCAGACGTGGTGGATCTTCGTTCTCATCTTCTTCTCCATCGCGCAGACAAAGCAGGTTTCCTATATGCTGCTGCTGACTCCGCCGCTTGCCGTCATCATCGGGTGGAATCTCGCACGGATGCTCGAGGACTGGCGGCAGACGCATTTTGCGTGGGCGGGCGGGAGCGCGCTCATGTTCCTTGTGCTCGGCCTTGGCTGGCTGATGAGCGGAGACAGCCTTGCACCGCTCGCGGAGGGCGGGCTCTGGCTCGGCGTGCTGACGCTTGTGCTTGGCGCGGGCATCGTATACGCGATCACGGCATCGCATCATCTTGTTCTCGCCGCATGGCTGCATGTGCTCGCAGGGGTGGTGACCATGGCCATCGCATTCGGGGTCATGATGCCCGCTGTTGAGGGACAGTTCAGTGTCAAGCAGCTCGCACTGCGTTATGCGGCGGAGTATGATGCTGCAGCACAGATGGAGGGACGTGTGCTCTACATTGACAAGCAGCTCCGTCCCGGTGTTATGCTCTACACAGACATTCCCGGCATCGAGGCAGATACGAACCGTGCGGCATCGCTCGCGGCGCTGCGTGAGGATGCACGGCCGAAGTATATTATCATGCGGGCGTTCATGTATCACAAGATGATGGAGGATCTCGGCGCACAGGATTGGACGCTCGTCGAGGAGCGCGACGGCCTGTGCATCTTTCGGGATGATACGCCGTGAGCGCGCCGGTGCTCTATCTCGTTGTACCCTGCTACAACGAGGAGGAGGTGCTCCGTGATACAGCGGGCAAGCTTGCGGGCAAGCTCGGCGCATTGATTGATGCGGGGCGTATCAGCGGGGAGAGCCGTGTCGCTTTTGTTAATGACGGCAGCCGCGATGCGACGTGGCAGATCATCTGCACATTGACTGAGGAGGATGCATTGTTTTCCGGCATCAACCTCGCGCACAACGAGGGACATCAGAATGCCCTGCTCGCGGGGCTCATGACTGTGCGGCCGTATGCGGATGTCACGATCAGTATGGATGCTGATCTGCAGGATGATATCGACGCAGTGGATGCCATGCTCGAAAAGCATGCGGCAGGTGCGAATATCGTCTACGGTGTGCGTGAAAACCGTGCAACGGATACCTTTCTCAAACGGTTTACAGCGGAGACGTTCTACCGTGCGATGCGTGGACTCGGTGCGGACATCGTGTTCAACCATGCGGATTTCCGCCTCATGGATCGCCGTGCGCTCGATGCGCTTGCGGCATATCCGGAGGTAAACCTTTTCCTGCGCGGCATCGTGCCCATGATCGGACTCTCACATGATGTCGTACACTATACGCGCCTGCAGCGCCTCGCAGGCGTGTCGAAATACCCGTGGCGCCGTATGGCGGCGTTTGCATGGGAGGGTGTGACATCACTCTCGGCACGCCCCATCCGCCTCATCTCGCAGATGGGGATGTCGATTTCTCTCGTCAGCGGAGGGATGCTCATCTGGTCAGTCATCCGTCACTTCATGGGGGAGACCATCGTCGGCTGGACGAGCCTTGTGGTGTCGCTCTGGTTTCTCGGCGGGCTGATCCTCCTCTCCATCGGGGTCATTGGGGAGTACGTAGCGAAGATCTACCTCGAGGTGAAGCACCGGCCGCGCTATCTCGTGCAGGACTTCATCGGCACACATGAAACAACGGAAAGATGATTTTTAAAATTTTTTCGTTGGAAAAGAAGGATAATCTTATCTTGTGGAGAATTATTATTTGTGAAAGGTGAAATAGATGCTGTCTATCGCACCTGACATACTCCACATTTTTTTATTTTTGCTGTGTATGAAAGGAAGCTCCGTGCTTCCGTATAGGAGGGTTTACCATGTCAGTATTCTATCTTGCAGATAAGAAGCATATTGTCGAGGTCTATGGTGACACGGCGCTGAGTCTTGCCGTCAGCGGCGAGGAGTGCAAGCAGCTTCGTCCCAACACGGTCGATGCAGCACAGGAAAAGCACGTTCCTGTCGTGAACTACGATAAGGGCAAGAACGAGGTCCATGTGACCGTTGGTTCGGTCGCGCACCCGATGACGGAAGAGCATCTCATCGAGTACATCATCCTCGTGACGAAAAAGGGCGTACAGCGCGTGAATCTCACGCCGTCGGATGCGCCGCAGGCGACATTCCGCCTCGTGGACGGCGATGTGCCGGTAAAGGTGCTCGAGTACTGCAATCTGCACGGTCTGTGGCAGACGGAACTCTGAGCCGCGGCCATTCTGCGGACGAAGCTGCTGCACAGATGTGCGGCAGCTTTTTTACACCGCAGATGCGCGTGCGTCTGCATGAAAATTCTATCGCATTTCCAATCCTTTTTGTGTATAATAAATCTCAGCATACAGGAAACTGTTGAGAGAAATTGGGAGGCGATGGCATGCGCTGGGCACAGGTGAGCGTCGTAACGACGCATGAGGGCGCGGATCTCATCGGAAACATTTTGATGGAGCTGGGCGCTGCGGGGACAGAGATCGACGATCCGTCTTTGGTGAATGCGTACATTGATGCGGGGCTGTGGGATTATACGGATTTACCGCGCGCGGAGGATACCGAGACGGTGACTGTGCGTGCCTATCTGCCCGAGGATGCACGGCTGGAAGAGAGTCTCCTGACGCTCGCCGCGCGCATCGAGGGGCTGCGCCTCACGGATGCGCCGATTGGTGCAGGCACGGTGTCGCATACATTTGTCGCGGATGAGGACTGGGCGGAGACGTGGAAGGCATACATTCACACGGAGAAGATCGGACGACGCATTGTTGTTCGACCGACGTGGGAAGAATATACGGCACAGGGAGATGAGATCGTCATCGATCTCGACCCCGGCGCTGCCTTCGGTACGGGGGCGCATGCAACGACAGCGATGTGCCTGCGCTGGCTTGAGCACATCGTCTGCCCGGGGATGCGTGTCTACGATGTAGGCTGCGGCTCTGGCATTCTCGCCATCGCCGCGTCGAAGCTCGGTGCCGGCGAGGTCATTGCAATGGACTATGACCCTGTGGCGGTCGCCGTCGCGGAGGAGAATATTCGGCAGAACGGCGTGACGAATGTCGTGACGTGCCAGAGCGATCTCCTCGCTGTCTGCGAGGGACTGGCGCAGGCGGAACTGATCACAGCGAATATCATTGCGGACATCATCATCCGTCTCTTTAGCCAGCTCGACCGCAATCTTGCGCCGGGCGGCGTATTCCTTGCCTCGGGCATCATCAGCGACCGCATTGCCGATGTCGAGCGTGCAGCGCAGGAGAATGGCTTTACCGTACTCGATATGACCTGCGAGAAGGAATGGGCGGCGATGATCATCCGGCGCACGTCGGATATGATTTCCTGATGCGGCGCCTGTTTTATGCGGGCGCGCTTTCGGAGACCATCGAGATCACCGGCGGAGATGCGCATCACCTCGCGCACGTCATGCGTGCGCAGCCAGGTGATACCGTCGTTGTGACGGGGACGGACGGGCGCAGTGCCCGTATGACCGTCACCGCCGTCAGCCGCGAGACGATCGCACTCTCCCTCTCCGCGTATCTCGCGCAGGAGGAGGCAGAGGATGTCGAGGTCACTCTCGTACAGGCGCTGCTCAAGGGAGAGAAGATGGATCTCGTCGTACAGAAGGCGGCGGAACTGGGGGCGGCGCGCCTCTGCCCGGTACTGACGGAGCACGTCGTCGTGCGCTATGACGAGAAAAAGGCAGCGGCAAAGACGGCGCGCTGGCAGAAGATCGCGGACGAAGCTGCCAAGCAGTGCGGCCGCAGCACGCTGATGCCTGTTGCATCGATTGCATCGCTCACAGGCTTCCTGCAGGGGACGTTCCATGCGGGGATGCCTGATACGGCGCTCATTTTCTGCTACGAGGCGGAGCAGGCAGTCTCCATACGCAGTATCCTGCAGCACACGGCGGCGCAGCGTGTCGTCCTCATTGTCGGCGCAGAGGGGGGATTTTCTCCTGCCGAGGCGGCGATGATCCGCACGGCGGGGGCGCAGTCCGTCACGCTCGGCCGCCGCATTCTGCGCGCGGAGACGGCAGCGCTTGCGGCACTTGCCGTGACCCAGTACGAGCTGGGCAACCTAGGTGTTTAGTATAGAAAGGATTTTCTATGAAAAAAAGATATACGGCGCTCTTTGCAGCGGCATTTGCCGTCTCGATGATGGCGGGGTGCGGCGCGAGCGAGAGTGCGGACAAGAGCGCCGCACCGGCGCAGCAGGCATCCGAAACGCAGGGGCGTGGACTGAGCGGCGAGGCAGCGCCGACGTTCACACTCAAGAATCTCGCAGGTGAGAACATCGCAGTCGAGGCGAAGGGGAAGCCCTACATCATCAATTTCTGGGCGACATGGTGTCCGCCGTGCCAGGCGGAGATCCCCGACATCGCGGCATTCTATGCGGCACATCGGGAGACGGTTGATTTCTACGCGGTTAATCTGCAGGAGGATGCGCAGCCCGTGCAAAAGTTCCTTTCCGAACGCAAGGTGGAGCTGCCCGTCCTGCTAGATGCCAAGGGCGAGGCGGCGACGCGCTACGGCGTGCGCGCCATTCCGACGACCGTCGTTGTGAATGCGCAGGGCAAGGTCGTCTACCGCAAGACGGGCGGCGTGACCAAAGAGGAACTCGAAGATGTCGTCAGTCACCTCTAAGAAAACACAGGGGGGAACGCGATGGATCTGACACTCCTCAGCGGGGCGTTCCTTGCGGGGTTCCTCTCGTTCATCTCACCCTGCGTCCTGCCTCTTTTGCCCACGTTCTCGCTGATCCTCGCGCAGAACAGTGCACGGGATGGCCAGGAGGCGCGGCGGCTCTATGCGAATACGACAGCATTCCTTGCGGGGTTTACCCTCGTCTTTGTTTTGCTCGGTGCGACGGCGTCGCTCATCGGTGCGTGGCTCTTCTCCTATCAGGAACTGCTGCGGCAGGGAGCAGCGGTGCTCATCATCGCCATGGGCATCTTTATGACCGGCTGGATCAAGATCCCGCTGCTCCTGCGTGAGTACCGCCCGTTCCAGCGGCGCGGATTCGACGGCATCGGGGGTGCATTCCTCCTTGGCTGCGGATTCACTCTCGGCTGGACACCCTGCACAGGGCCGATGCTCGCGACTATCCTCCTCTATGCGGGGGATACGGCGACCGCCTCTGCGGGGGCACTCCTGCTCCTTGTTTACAGCCTCGGATTTGCCGTACCGTTCTTCCTGCTTGCCGTCATCTGGCGGCGGCACATTATGAAGCTGCGCGCTTTTTATCAGTATCTGCCGCGCATCCAGCAGACGGCGGGCATTGTGCTCGTCCTGCTTGGCATACTGCTCTGGTCGGACGGTCTGACCTCCCTCGTGCGTTTCCTCTCGTAGCCGGCAGCAGCCTCTCCGCAGCGTGCGGGGAGGCTCTTTTCATGCGGCGGCTGCATGTGTGCGCGGGATGCTTCGGCATTGAATTTTGCGCAGGGGTATGATATGGTATATTGCGAAAAGATAAAAGGAGTATTCATGGAACATCATACTGCAGATCATCCGACATTCACAACACAGGAACTCGTCCTCACTGCGCTGATGACCGCACTTGTCTTTGCGGCGACCTATCTGCCGCATATCCCCATCCCGCTCGGCTATGCGCATCTTGGCGATGCCGTCATCTTCCTGCTCGCCCTGCTTGCACCGCGGCGCAGCGCTCTCCTCGCCGCCTGCATCGGCTCGGCACTGGCGGATCTCTTCGGCGGGTTTGCGCTCTGGATCATCCCGACTCTCGCTATCAAATTTGTCATGGCGGAGATTGTCTGCCGAATGACGCGTACGGGGCACGGTGCGGCGGGGCGTGGACGTGTCATCGGCGCGCTCGTTGCATCGAGTCTCTGGATGGCGGCGGCGTACACCCTCGCGGGCGGTATCCTTTACGCGAGTATGACTGCAGCGCTCGCCTCTGCGCCCGGACTTTTGATGGAGGGCGTGGTTAACAGCATCGCTGCTTTGCTGCTGCTGCCCTTCCTGCGTGATCGGTTTCCGCACACCTGATTTTTAGTAAAACGAGAACATCATCCGATATCATAGATGGATATTGCCGGAGGGAGAGACGAACTTGCGCGGTACTGTGGAGCGGGACGAAGATACCGCCGATGAAAAAGACGCAGTGCATCAAATCGGGGAACTGCGTGCGCAGGGCTGCCGACTCTATTATTTTGTGCCGGATTTCGCGTCGGATGCATACGTCTGGCGTGCGGTCTTTCATGCATATCTGTGCGGCTTCTCTGCGGCGGATCGCGCGGCGCTGATTCTGCTTGTACCGGAGGGAGACTGTTCCGCTGTACTGGGGGAGATGCAGGAACATCTTCTCGCATGCGGCACGGATGCACCGCTGGTTCTCGTCTATCCGTATACGGAGGAATTGCTCAGCACCGTCTTGCAGCGGGAGGACTGCCTGGTCACGACAAAGGAGACGGTGTCGCTTTGCTGCGCAGAGATTGCTGCGCGTGCAGGGGCGGAGATTGTATATGGCATGGACTGGCATCCATATCATCGTGTCTATGATGTCAGCGTCTGTGTCGCGACTTATCGTTCTGATGATGAGAAGCTGTTTACCACGCTGACCTCGGTGATTCGTCAGCAAGGCTGTTCAATTGAGATTTTGATCGGGGACGATGGTTCCGCGGAATTTGATGCGCAGCATATTACCCTGTGGCTCCTGCAGCGTGGCTGCAAGGATTTTCAAATACTGCACAGCCCTGAAAATCAAGGGACTGTCAAAAACGCGATGCGGATGTTTCTCCATGCGCACGGGCGCTATCTCAAACTGATTTCTCCGGGGGATTATCTATACGGCGACCGTGTACTGGCAGATATGATGCATTTCATGCAGGAGAGCGGTTACCGGATTGCCTTTGGCCGTGCCTGCTACTATCATAGAGAAGTAGGACGGTATACGATCGTCGACCGCATGAATCCAACGTATCTGCGGCCTCATCGGGAGCGGGATATCGCAGCAGTCAAGCAGGCATATCTGATCTGTCAGGACTATGCTGTCGGTGCATCCTTCATGGGGGAGCGGCATCTGGTTACTGCATACATGAAGGAGTTAGCCGGACGTGTCGTCTATACGGAGGATGCCGTCTATATGCTCATGATTGCGGACGATATCGTGCTCGGCTTTTGGGATCAGAACTTTGTCTGGTACGAGTATGACGCAGGGATTTCCAGCGGCCGCTCAGACGTGTGGAGAGCGCGTATCTTTCAGGACAACTGCGCGGCACTCGCCGTCCTGGCAGCACGCCATCCGGAACTGCGTGTGCTGTGCTCGTGGCATACACGGGGCAGACCGTGGGAGCCGCCCTATGCGCCTATCCTGCTGGAGCAACACAATACCATGGAGCGGACGATGGAGCGGGAATCCTACCTGCAGAATGTTGACCCGACGGAACTGCAAAAACTCGTGTATGCTCCGGTGGACTTTGCATGATTTTTGCTGCTGCGGGGCAGCACCTGTGGTGGGCGCGTGGAAAGAGAGAAGGCAGCTCTATATATTCTCCGCGCAGGCCCCTGGACGGATTCCTGTATACGTCTGCGCGGGATATCAGGGGCAACCTTATCTTTATGCAGATCAAGGGAAAGGTGCCGCGCGGTCAGTTCAATCTGACCGACCATGCATTCCGGCTGAGGACGCAGGTATTTGACTGCTGTCTGAAGTTTCGCTGGGAAAAAGAGGAACGTATGAACTGTATGAATCTCGTGTTGACAGCGCAGGAGTTTACGGAAGATCTGGTGCGGATTATGCGGATTGGGATGTCTCGCTGTGATATCTCGTACGTTCCCGTGGATATGTGTGTGGTATGCGCATATATGGGCGGGGATGGCGGGGTAACCCCATGGGAGGGAGAAAGTCGATGAGCAGCGCATGGGAAACGGAGCAGACTCGTACGGCAATCCATGAGGATGCTGCCCGTCAGCTTGCACAGCTGAGGGCGCATGGCTGCCGCCTCTATTATTTTGTGCCGGATCTTGCAGCGGGCGAGGGACTGTGGCGCACGGTGGTGCGTGCGTACATCCGCGCCTTCTCTGCGGCGGATCAGACGGCACTCATCCTGCTGCAGGAGGGGGATGCGGACGCATTGTTGGGTGAGGTCAGCATGCTGCTGTCTGCGCTCGGTGCGGAGGCTCCCCTTGTCATTGCGCAGCCCTATTCGGATGCGTTTTTTGATGGTGTGCTGCAGCAGACAGACTGTCTGATCACGACGCAGGAGGAGATCTCCGTGCGCTGTGCGTCCGTCGCGGCGCGTGTGCAGGCGGAGGTCGTCTATGCTGCGGATTGGATGCCGCATCAGCGGGCGTATGATATCAGTGTCTGTGTTGCGACCTATCATGCGGATGAGACGAAGTTGTTTGCGACCCTCTCCTCCATCATCTGCCAGCAGGACTGCTCCTTTGAGATTCTGGTGGGGGATGACGGGTCGGAGGACTTCGATGCTGCGCACATCGAACGCTGGCTGCTCCAGCATCGCTTTAAGGACTATACGATTCTGACCAACCCCGAGAACAAGGGAACAGTCAAGAATTATATGGAGATGTATGTCCGTGCACGCGGGGCATATATCAAGAATATATCGCCGGGAGACTATCTATACAGTGCGCATGTGCTTGCAGATATGCTTTGCTTTATGCGGGAGAACGGATATCGGATTGCATTCGGACGCTCGTGCAACTATCAATGGGAAAATGGGCATTGTGTTGTTGTGGATCGCATGAATCCGTTCTATCTGCGGCCGCATCGCGAGCGGAATGCCGATGCGGTCAAGGAGGCGTATCTCATCTGTCAGGACTATGCGGTTGGTGCAGCATTCATTGTAGACCGACATCTGATTACTGCCTACACGCGGGACATCCTCGGGCAGGTGATCTATATGGAGGACGGCGTTCATATCATGATGGTCGCAGATGATATACCGTTGGGGTTCTGGGATCATAACTTGATCTGGTACGAGTACGGCAGCGGCATCTCCTGCGGGCGTTCAGAGGCGTGGATCGAAAAGCTGGGGCGGGATCACTGTCTCGTGCTCCTTCTGATCGGTCAGCGTCATCCCGCGTGGAAGGATCTGTGCGACTGGCATGTCGCGGGCAGACCGCCATCGGATCTGCCCTATATGAAGGTCATGGAGGACTACTATGCGGAGGTCGAACGGGGGCGGGCGGCAGAGTCCTATCTGCAGAATGTCGATCTTGATGCACTGAAACAATTTGTCCATGCGGATGTTGTGTTGGAGCACAGCTCTTGAATCACCTGTATGCCGCCGGGAAGGAGCAGAAGAATGAACTTCCATGTAATGCTGGAGGATAAGGACCTGCATACGAGAAAGGTCAACGATGCACAGGGCAGAACGGTATTGACCGCCTGCCCCATGGCCTCGGTGGAGGATGCATGCTTTGTGACTGCAGGGGCGGATGTTCATGTCCTGCTCGGTCCCTACACGGCACTCTCTTATGGTGTGACCTTTGCCTTTGATGAGATCGTCCCATCCTGCACGGCGAATCATATCTTTGACATGCAGATGCAGGATAGGGGCGCGCATCAGATCATCATCGGCGGTGATGTGCGGATCGGCGCGCATGTCACCATCGCGGGCGGTGTTCATATCGGAGACGGGGCAATCGTGCGGGCGGGCAGCATCATTACGGAGGATGTTCCGTCCTATGCCGTTGCGGCGGGCAATCCGGCACAGATCATAGGATACCGCTTCGATGCGGAGACCATCGCTGCCCTGCAGCGGATTGCGTGGTGGAACTGGCCGGAGACGCGGATTCGGGAACATATCGCACTCCTCACAGACGATGCGGAACGCTTTATCGAGCAATGCCGCGTATAGGAATCGGAAGAGGTTGTTATGCAGATTGTAAAGTATATGTTTCAGCCGCATGGCGATGCGCGCGGGATGCTCGTTGCGCTCGAGGAGTTCAACGACATTCCCTTCCGCATTAAACGCGTCTACTATATGTATGATACAGGGGCAGGGGTTGTGCGAGGACATCATGCACACAGGGCGCTTGAGCAGATTCTCATCTGCATTCATGGGAGCTGCAGGGTGCGCCTTGACAACGGCAGGGAGCAGAAGGTTGTTCCGCTCGAGAAGCCTTACGAGGGGCTCTACATCTCCCCCGGGATGTGGCGGGAGATGTACGATTTCTCACCAGATGCCGTGCTCATGGTGCTCGCGTCCGATGTCTATGACGAGTCGGACTACATCCGCGACTATGATGCATTTCTGCGGATGGTGCAGGAGGAGGGGCATCATGAAGATTGACCTTGCTGTTCTCGGCCGGCAGTACGAATGCCGTGCAGCGGCGTATGAGGAGGCTGCCTTGCGTGCTCTGCGTTCGGGGTGGTATATTCTCGGACCGGAGCTGGCGGCCTTTGAGGAGGAGTTCGCTGCCTACACGGGTGCACGGTATGCCGTCGGGCTGAACTCGGGGCAGGACGCGCTGACGCTCTCTCTGCGTGCGCTCGGCATCAGCGCGGGGGATGAGGTCATCGTTCCTGCGAACACCTACATTGCAACCGTGCTCGCGGTCACGGAGAACGGAGCGACGCCCGTCTTTGTCGAGCCTGATGCATATTACAATCTGGATACCTCCCGCATCGAGGCTGCTGTCACTGCACGCACACGCGCCATTATGCCTGTCCATCTCTACGGGCAGGCAGCGCAGATGCCTGCCGTGATGGAGATTGCTGCGCGCCATGCTCTTGCTGTGGTCGAGGACTGCGCCCAGTCGCACGGCGCACATTTCGGCGGGATGATGACGGGGCGCTTTGGCAATCTCGGCTGTTTCAGCTTCTACCCGACGAAGAATCTCGGCGCGTTCGGCGATGCGGGGGCAGTCGTGACCGATGATGCCGTGCTCGCAGAGAAAATCCGTATGCTGCGCAACTACGGCAGCAGAGAGAAGTACCATAACGAGATCTGCGGTGTGAACTCCCGACTGGACGAGATACAGGCGGCGCTCCTGCGCGTGAAGCTGAAGCATCTGCCGGCATTAACCGCGGAGCGCAGGGAGATTGCAGCGCAATATCTGGCGGGGATTCATAACGAATGTATTATCTTACCGCAGCTGCGCGATGGTGCGGAGCATGTCTATCATCAGTTTGTTGTGCGGACGGCAATGCGCGGCCATTTTAAGGCATATCTCAAGGAGCATGGCATCGAGACGGTCATCCACTATCCGATTCCGCCGCATCTCGCGGCATGTTACGGATCGCTCGGGCATGGGCGCGGCAGCTTCCCGCTGGCGGAGCAGTATGCGGACGAGGTGCTGAGTCTGCCGATGTTCAACGGAATGCGCAGTGATGAGATTACTTATGTGATTGAGACGGTCAATGCCTATTGTCCGTAACGGATGGAGGAGATGCTGATGCAGAGACTCCGACTGGAAGGCAGGAGCGTATATCTGGCAGAGGTGGAGGAGCGGTATTTTCCTGCGATCATTACATGGCGCAACGATGTGGAGAACAACCGCTATCTGAATCAGCCCTTTCTCCTCGATATGGAAAAACAAAGGGCGTGGTACCGGCGGTATTGCTCCGATCCGACGCAGGGACTTCTGGTTGTTGTGGACAAACAGAATGATACACCGTTTGCCACGATGGGATGGACGGATCATGATCCTGCGGCGCATCTGTGCATCACGGGACGGCTGCTTGTCGGCGATCGCCGCTATCGGGGCAGCCTCCTCTTTGCCGAGGCGAGTATGCTCTTTGCTGACTATATGTACGGTGCATTCGGTGTCGATGTCTGCTATGCACATGTTGCGTGCGGGAATGCAGCATCCATCCGCTACCATGAGAAATACGGCTTCCATCGGCAGGAGGGGCAGGCGCACTTCCCGCATGAGCTGCGGGTGAACGGGATGGCACAGGCAGAGTATATGCGTACGCGGGCGGACTGGCAGTGCGTGCGGAATACCGTGGAGGAAAGAGTTCGGTGTGTGCAGGGGGAGGTGCAGCGTTGAACAGTATGGATGAACTTCCACCCCGATATCCTGTCGTTGCCTATCATCTGGCAGCGGTTAGAAATCGCTGTTCTGCGCAGCACAGAATGCGTGTGATCTTCCTCGTGCAGAATGTGTCGATATGGGGGAATCAGTCGCCTATATACGATGCACTCGTGCGGGACAGTACGGCCGAGGTCATCATTGTCCTCCTGCCGAGCCATACGGCGAACGATGTGCAGGCAGGAATGCCCATCGGAGGGTATGATGAGACCTACTGGCATTACTTCCATGACCGCTATACAGAGGTCTATGACTATACCAATCTCATGGATCTCCATCTCCTGCAGCCGGATTATATCTTTATTGCATCTCCCTATGAGGAGCTGCGTGCATTGGCAGGTACACGGAATGCAGATCTTGTGCAGATGGCGAAGCTCTGCTATGTAGACTACGGCGTCCCGAGTTCGCAGTATTTTCTGCATATATGGGCGGAAAAACTCGCGTTCTACGACTATCTGAGTTTTCATTTCTGCGACTCTGCAGAGGAGCAGGCGGTGATGAACGCTGCACATCCGTATACTGTCGGACATGGCGTGCAGCACTTTGAGCTGCTGGGGTATCCTGCCTATGAGCGGTGTCTGACATATCGTCCGCAGCCGCGCGCATGGCGCAGAATCCTCTGGACACCGCGCTGGACGGCGGAGGGAGCGATCGGGGGCAGTCACTTTTTTGCGTTCAAGGATTGCTTTACGGCGTTTGCAGTCCGCCATGGAAGCACACAGCTTCGCTTTGCCATACGTCCGCACCCGCTGATGTTTGCACATTTTGTTCAGCAGGGGATGATGACGGAGGCGGAGGTTCGGGCGTACAAAGAACTGCTGAAGGCGCATGACATCGAGCTGGATGAGGAGCAGTACGATCTATTCGATGCACTTACTGCGACGGATATCCTGTTGACCGATTTCTCCTCCATCAATATGTTGTTCTTCCTTTTGAATCGGCCGATGATCTACTGTCCGAATGGTTCTGCACCGACGGAGGACTATGCGAAGATGGCTGAGGGCAGCTATATCGCAGAGGATTGGACGCAGGCAGAGGCGTATCTGATTCGGCTCATCCGCGGTGAGGATCCTCTCCGCGTGGTACGGACGCAGCATGTGGAGGCATTCCGCAGTCTGCACGTTGGGGCGGCAGACCGTATCGTGCGGCGGCTGAAGGAGGACTATGCGGCATCATCGTCTGCGGCGGATGTTCATCTGCCGGAGGTGGAGCGTTGGCTCTTCGGGCAGAAGCGGTCTTTCGTCCCCCTCCTGCTGCGGCAGCCGACAGATGCACTGCATGGCATCTGTACGGAGGACTGGTATGAGCCGTATCTGTCGCTTTTGCCCCTGCGTTTCCATGACGAGAGCCTGCAATGGGGCGAGGAGGAAATCCTGTCTGTGCTCCGCAAACAGTATGATGAGGGGGGAGCGAGAGAACAACGAGCATTCATTGTTATGGCAATGCTGCTTTTCGCCGATCCATTGACGCTCCCAGTCCCATGGGAGACCGACCTCCTGCCGGAGGTGTTCGTCCGTGATGTTCGGCGTGTATTCCGTCAATACCGCCGTATACGCGGCATCGTGTGACCGCCTTCGCAGGATATGGAGAGAGCCGCTCTCCTTATTTACGAATCCCCCCGATGCGCCGGATATTCCGCGCATCGGGGGGATTTCTGTCCCGCGATCATAATCTGCTGTCATCACAGCAAATCTGCGCTGATTTTTCGGCATAGATCGGCTGAACATGTCGATTCGTTTACTGCTGAGGCATAGATATGAGAATTCCTATTGATTATAAAAGGGTAACATATGTTACACACATGCCCATCATGCTCTGCTATAATGAACGCAAGGAATGTGTATTATCGCAAAGGAGAAAATATCAATGGATGCTAAAATGTTCTGCTATCAGTGTCAGGAAACGGCCGGCGGCAAGGGCTGCACGGTGCAGGGCGTCTGCGGCAAGAAGCCGGATGTCGCCGAGATGCAAGATCTGCTTGTCTATGTGACGAAGGGACTGGGCGCTGTGACGACGGCGCTGCGCGCAGAGGGGAAGAAGGTCGCCGTTGAGGTCAACCATCGTGTGACGATGAACCTCTTTGTGACCATTACGAACGCTAATTTCGATCGTGAGGCGATCATGGACGTGATCGAGGAGAGCCTTGCGCTAAAGGCGGATCTGCTCAGCCAGCTCTCTGATGCATCGCATCTGCCGGAGGCGGCGCATTGGACGGCATCCCGCGCAGAGTTCGAGGCAAAGGCAAAGACGGTCGGTGTTCTCGCGACGGAGAACGAGGATGTCCGCAGCCTGCGCGAGCTGACAACCTATGGCCTGAAGGGGCTCTCTGCCTACGTCGAGCATGCAAACGCACTCGGGCACGAGAACGAGGAGATCGATGCATTCATGCAGCGTGCGCTCGCACAGCTCCTCGACGATACGCTGGACGGCAACGCGCTGACGGCGCTTGTACTTGAGACGGGTAAGTGGGGCGTCGACGGCATGGCACTCCTCGACGGCGCGAATACGGGCACCTACGGACACCCCGAGATCACGAAGGTGAAGCTTGGTGTCCGCAATCGTCCAGGCATCCTCATCTCGGGACATGATCTCAAGGATCTCGAGCGCCTTCTCGAGCAGACGAAGGGCACGGGCGTCGATGTCTACACACACGGCGAGATGATTCCCGCGCACTATTATCCTGCCTTCAAGAAATATGACAACCTCGTCGGCAACTACGGAAACGCATGGTGGCTGCAGAAGGAAGAGTTCGAGAAGTTCAACGGAGCAATTCTCATGACGACGAATTGCGTCGTTCCGCCGAAGGACAGCTACAAGGACCGTCTCTTCACGACGGCAGCGGTTGGCGTCGAGGGCTGCACGCATATCCCCTTGGTCAACGGGGAAAAGGATTTTACTCCGGTCATCGAGTGTGCGAAGAAGTGCGCACCTCCGACGGAGCTGGAGACGGGCGAGATCGTCGGCGGATTCGCACATGAGCAGGTCTTTGCCGTCGCGGACAAGGTCGTCGAGGCGGTCAAGAGCGGTGCGATCAAGAAGTTTGTCGTCATGGCGGGATGCGACGGGCGTATGAAGTCGCGCGAGTACTACGGCGAATTCGCCGAGAAGCTGCCGCACAACACCGTTATTCTTACGGCAGGCTGCGCGAAGTACAAGTACATCAAGAAGGATCTGGGCGATATCGGCGGCATCCCGCGCGTGCTCGATGCCGGACAGTGCAACGACTCCTACTCGCTCGCACTGATCGCACTGAAGCTCAAAGAGGTATTCGGTCTGGATGATGTGAACAAGCTCCCCATTGCCTATAACATCGCGTGGTATGAGCAGAAGGCCGTCATCGTTCTCCTCGCCCTGCTCCATCTCGGTGTGAAGAACATCCACCTCGGACCTACGCTCCCCGCGTTCCTTTCCCCGAATGTCGCAAAGGTGCTCGTCGAGACCTTCGGCATCGGCGGCATCACGAACGTCGAGGATGATATGGCGATGTTCGGCATCGAGGTCGGCGAAGCTGTGTAATATGAATAGATAAAGAATCCCCATGCGCCGCAGCGGCGCATGGGGATTCTTGCTGTGCAGGGGGACAGCAAAGGCGGCGGCTGTCAGCCGCCGCCTTTGCGTCAGAACGCTGCGCGCAGGAGATTCTTTGTATAGGT
>CAUQID010000004.1:0-148047 GCA_963518105.1 uncultured Selenomonas sp. | reverse complement strand
CCCCAGGCGCCGCAGCGGCGCATGGGGAATCTTGCTGTGCAGGGGCACACCAAAGGCGGCGGCGTTCAGCCGCCGCCTTTGCGTCAGAACGCTGCGCGCAGGAGATTCTTTGTATAGGTATCGGCGGGCGCGTGCAGGACCGCTGCGGTACTGCCCTGCTCGACGATACGGCCGTCCCGCATGATGAGGACGCGTTCCGCGATGGAGCTGACGAGCGGGAGATCGTGCGAGATGAAGAGCAGGCTCATGCCGTGCTCCCGCTGCAGATGCAGGAGGAGGGAGACAATCTTCGCTTGCACGGAGACATCGAGCGCCGAGGTCGCCTCATCACAGATGAGGATCTCTGGGTGCACTGCCATCGCCCGTGCAATCGCTGCTCTTTGGCACTCGCCGCCGCTCATCTCGTGCGGGTAGCGCTCTGCGTAGGAGGCAGGCAGCCCTACCTCATCGAGAAGTGCTGCGACGCGCTGTGCGGTCTGGCGTTCATCGGGGCTGCACAGGCGGCAGATGGTCTCACCGATCATCGCGCCGATGGTGCGGCGCGGATTGAACGAGCCAGGCGCATCCTGAAATACCATTTGGATGCGCTTATATAGTTCTCTGCGTGCTCTTCCTGAGGCATGCGTGATGATCTCGCCATCCAGCAGGATATGTCCGCCCGTTGGTCGGTGGAGTCCTGCGAGGAGTTTGGCAACGGTGGATTTGCCGCTGCCGCTCTCGCCGACGATGCCGAGGAGCTCGCGCCTGCCGAGGGCGAACGAGACATCGTTCACTGCCTGCACGCGGGTGTTGCCCTCGTGAAAATGCATCGAGACGTTCTCGTAGCGCAGAAGGCTGCGCGCATCACTCTCGCCGCCCGCCGGGGCGGGGGTGTCGATGGGAGCGGTATTTTTCTCTGCATGATCTCTGCGGTCACAGGGATCATGCGATGTCGTATACATTTTCGGAACGGCTGCGAGCAGCGCACGCGTGTAGGGGTGCTGCGGATGTTCGAGCACCTCCGATATCGTACCTTGCTCGACGATCCTGCCCCTGCACATGACGGCGACGCGGTCGGCGATGTGCCGCACGACACCGATGTTGTGCGTGATGAGGAGGAGTGCCGCGCCTGTCCGCTCCTTGAGCGTGCACAGTGCATCGAGCACCTGCAGCTGGATGGTCGCGTCGAGTGCCGAGGTCGGTTCGTCGGCGAGCAGCAGCTGCGGGCGCAGGATGACGGCGAGAGCGATAGCAGCGCGCTGCGCCATACCGCCTGATAGTTCGAAGGGGTAGGCGTCGAGGATGCGGCGGGCATCGGTAAAGCCCATGCTGCCGAATACCTCTGCCGCACGCGCTTGGATTTCCGCATCGGAGAGATTCGTATGTGCGCGCATCGCTTCCCGCAGCTGCGTGCCGATCTTACGCGCGGGGTTGAGAGATGCGCCGGCATATTGGAATACCATGGCGATCTCCGTACCGCGCATCCTGCGGCGCGCCTCCGCGGAGAGGGCGGCGATGTCGCGCCCGTCAAAGGATATCGTACCCGCAAGTACCTCTGTGGAGAGACCGCGGATCTGTGCGATTGCCTTGAGCAGGGTGGACTTGCCGCTGCCGCTCTCGCCGACGATGCCGAGCACCTCGCCTCTGCCGAGGCTGAGGCTGATATCCTCGATGACGGCATCACCGCCGTAGCCTGCGGTCAGATGCTCAATGCGCAGCAGCTCATTCATGACAGTCTCACTTCTTGTCCAGATCTTTGCTCACATGGTAGTAGTCGCTCGGCGTTGATAGGAAGCCGGTGACGTTCTTTGCGATGCCGACCTGCATGTTGTTGAACCCGATGAAATCCATCGCAGCATCGTCGATGACTTGCTGTTGGATGCGGTTGACGAGTGCGGTGCGCGCTGCGCTGTCAAAGGTGTTCGGCAGAGCGGCGAGTGCCTCGTTGACGACGGGATTGTTGTAGCGGCCGAAGTTTGCGACACCCTTTGCACTGAGCGAGTCGCGCAGGAACGCATACGGGTCGCCGGTCGGCATGGTGATGACTGAGTAAAGGGACAGCTCGAAATCGCCGGGCTTGAGGTAGTTCGACTTCTCGTGGGCAACGATCTCAACATCGATGCCGACCTTCTTGAGCTGCGCCTGCATCTCCGTTGTGATGTTCTCGTTGAACAGACGTTTGTAGACGCCCATCTGGACGGTCAGTTTTTTGCCGTTCTTCTCGACGATACCGTCGCCGTCCGTGTCTGCATAGCCTGCAGCTGCGAGTATCTGCTTTGCCTTCTCTGGATCATAGGAGCGCAGCTTCAGCGCCGGATCACCGTAGGGGGTCGCTGCGAGGAACGCGCTGCCCGAGGCGGTCATCGCACCCTTCAGGTAGCTGTCGCCGATGGTCTTCTTGTCTGTGCCGTACATGATTGCCTGGCGCACTGCAGGATCGGTGAGCTTCTCGAGGTTCATGTAGAGCTGGTAGGTACGCGTCTGCGGCGTCTTGATTACGGTGAACTTGTCTGAGGCACCGATTGACTCCGCCGTCTCGGGGCTGAGGTCAAGGGCAACGTCGATCTCGCCCGACTGGAGGGCCATTGCAAGCGTGTTGAAGTCAGCGATCTTCGTGTACTCGACACCGTCGATTTTCACTGCGCCGTCCCAGTACTTCGCGTTCTTCTCCATGACTGCCTTCTTGTCTGCCTCGAACGAAGCCATGACGAACGGCCCTGTGCAGATGGGGGCATTCTCGAAGTCCTTCGTACCCGCGACATCAACGATGACGGCATAGGGGTCGCAGAGGTCGTTGATGAGCGTCGCATTCGCCTCTTTTGTGCGGATGGTGAGGACGTTGCCCTCTGCGGTATACGCGGCGTCTTTGAGCCATGCGGCGCGCGGGTTCATCTCAGCCGTGCGCTGGAGGGAGGCGATGACCTTGTCAGCCGTCATCTTCTCGCCGTTTGAGAACGTGACGTTGCTGCGCAGCGTGATGCGCCAGACGGTCGGCTCGACATTCTCTGCCTTCTCTGCGAGCCACGGCTGCGGCTTCATATCATCATCCAGACGGAACAGTGTTTCACCGACGCCGTAGCGGACGGCATACCAGCCCATCCACTCTTTTGCGGGGTCCATCGTGCTCGTGACGGCGACAGTACCGCCGACGTGTACGACCTTCTTCGTATCGGCCGCCGTCTGAGTTCCGCCGCATCCGCTCATCGCAAGCGGCAGGGCAACCATCAGCGCAGCAAAGAGCATTTGCCAAACTTTCTTCATGTTTCCTCCTTAGAAATAGAACCAATGCTTCTATGAAAATGCGCATGGTTATGCGCGTTTTTCCCGTGTCTTTGGATCGAGCAGGTCGCGTACCTGGTCGCCGAACAGGTTGAACAGCATCATGACCGCGACCATCACGCCGCTCGGTGCGAGTGCTGCCCACGGGGCCTGCTGGAGATACTTTTGCCCCTCACTGATCATCGCGCCCCACTCTGCCTCGGGGATCTTGACGCCAATGCCGAGGTAGGAGAGTCCCGCGAGCCCCATCATCATCGTGCTGACGTGCAGAATGGCGGTGATGACGAGCGGACCTGCGATGTTCGGCAGGATGTGCAGGAGCAGGATGCGTGCATCGCTGCAGCCGGAGAGCCGTGCCGCGTGGATGTAGGTCTCCTCCTTGACGGCAATGGTGGCGCTGCGCGCAATGCGTGCATACTGCGTCCATGTCGTTGCGATGAGAGCGAGGACGGCGTTCGTGAGACCGCCCCCGAGGATGCCCGCAACCGCGATCGCGAGTACGATGTCGGGGAATGCCTGAAAAATATCGGTTGTCCGCATGAGCAGGATATCCATCCGTCCGCGGTAGTAGCCCGAGAGCAGACCGATGAGACTGCCGAGCGAGCCTGCCGCGAGGATGATGAAGAGCGCAGCGAAGATGGATGTTCGTCCGCCCGCGAGGATGCGCGAGAGGATATCCCTGCCGTAGTTGTCTGTGCCGAGCCAGTGTGCTGCAGACGGTGCTTTCAGAATGAGCTGCGGGTCTGTCGCATATGGGTCGTAGGGGGCGAGCTGCGCGGCGCAGAGACTGACGGCGAGCACGAGCCCCGAGAGCAGGGCGAGTATGCAGAAGAGGCGCGGCAGTTTGCGCGGAGGTCTTGCGGTCATAGCGCGTCTAAAGCTCCTTGATCTTCGGATTGAAGTAACGGTATGAGAGATCGGCAGCAAGATTCACGAGGAAAAAGGAAAGTGCCATCCAGACAACCACTGCCTGAATCACAGGATAGTCGCGCTGTGAGATCGCCGTCATGATGAGACTGCCGATCCCCGGCCAGTTAAAGATGGTCTCGATGATGACGGTCCCGCCGAGCAGAGAGCCGACGGAGATGCCCGTGAGTGTGATGACGATGACCATGATGTTCTTGAGCACATTGCCGAAGAGGATGGTGCGCTCCGGGATGCCGCGTGCACGCAGGCCGACGATGTAGTCCTTGTCCAGCTCGTCGAGCGCAGCAGCGCGGATCTGGCGGATATAGCGCGAGGACATGACGAGTGCGAGCGATACTGCCGGCAGTATCATGCCGATGGGCTTCGTCGTAGCGAGTACGGGAATCCATCCGAGATGATAGGAGAATATGAACATCAAGACGATTCCGACAATGAAGCCGGGGGTTGCGTTCCCGATGAACGACAACACGCGGACGATGTAGTCCATGCGGCTGTTGCGGCAGGCGGCGATACCGATGCCGAGCGGCAGGGAGATGAGGAGTGTCAGTACCATTGCACTGCCCGCCATGCGCAGGGTGTAGGGGAGTGCCTTCCAGAACGATGCCGCGACGGACTGATCCGTGATGTATGAGCGTCCCATGTCTCCCTGGAGAAAATGGGTGAGCCATGTCCCGTACTGCACAAGGAATGGCGCATCGAGCCCCATCTCTGCGCGCATCCGCGCGACGAGCTGCGGATCAGCAGCAACACCGCCCGCTGAAAGACGGATGCTGACAGGGTCGCTCGGTGCGATGTAGAGCAGTCCGAAGGACAGCAGTGTGATACCGAAAAAAACAGGGATGAATTGCAGGCAGCGCTGCAGAATGCCCTTTGTCGTCATATGTTTCTCCATGCACAGATATAAGATATGAAGATATATAGATGTTATTTATATTGTTTCGATCAAAAACAGATTTTAGTATACCGTCCGTCGGAGAAAATTGTCAATGGATAATAGCGAAAAAATTTCTCATAAGAGATGGATATGTTAGGAATAATAGGGGGCTTAAGAATAAATCCTCATGTGTTCATATCTTTTGTAAGATATAACGAAATGTTCCTACTATAAATAATAAATATAACGAGAAGTAAACAGGGGAAAATGAATACAGGAGGATATCGCGCCGAAATATTTGACACCTGCACAGTCTTTTGACTATAATGAGCCGTACACAGACATGGAGCGCGGCATATGCCGCAGGAAGGACTGACAAGATGAAGATTTTGGCTGCGGACGGCATCTCGCCGGAGGGAATCGCACTGCTGGGGGACTATGAGGTCGATGTACGCGACAAGATCTCGCACGAGGAGCTGGCAGAGATCATCGGCGGCTATGATGCGCTCATGGTACGTTCGGCATCGAAGGTGTCGGCAGACATCATCGCGCGTGCCGACCGGCTCAAGATCATCGGCCGTGCGGGCGTCGGGGTGGACAATATTGACGTGAAGGCGGCGACGGAGCGCGGCATCATCGTTATCAACTCGCCGGGCGGCAACACCATCGCGGCGACGGAGCATACGATGGCGATGATGCTCTCGCTCACGCGTAACATCCCTGCAGCGGATGCAACCATGCATGCGGGAGAATGGAACCGTAAGGCATACGTCGGCGTGGAGCTGCGCGGCAAGACCCTTGGCATCATCGGCATGGGGCGTATCGGCAGCGGCGTCGCCAAGCGTGCGCTTGCCTTTGATATGAATATCATTGCCTACGATCCGTATATCAACGAGGAGCGTGCCAAGGCTCTCGGCGTGACTGTCGGCACGCTGGAGGATATCTTCAGGGAGGCGGACTTTATCACCGTGCACATGCCGCTGACGAAGGAGACACGCGGCATGATCTCCATGGAACAGATGCGCCAAATGAAACGGGGGGTGCGCCTCGTGAACTGTGCACGCGGCGGCATCATCGACGAGGCGGATCTGGCAACGGCGGTCAAGGAAGGCATCGTTGCAGGCGCGGCCATCGATGTGTTCGAGACGGAGCCGCTTGTGGCTGACAGCCCTCTGCGCGACGTGCCCGGCATCGTTCTCACGCCGCACCTCGGTGCCTCCACTGTGGAGGCGCAGATCGGCGTCTCGGTGGATGTGGCGGAGGGCATCCGTGCGGCACTGCGCGGTGAGCCGGTGACGGCGGCAGTCAACATGGCACCTGTCTCGCAGGAGGTCATGCGCGTCATTCGGCCGTACATCACGCTCGCCGAGCGCCTCGGCTGTACGGTCTGTTCGCTCGCTGAGGGGGCGGTCTCGCAAGTGGAGGTCATATACAGCGGCGAGATCACCGAGGTCAATACGAGCTTCCTCACGACTGCCGTCCTCAAGGGAATGCTCAACCCCATTCTCGAGAGCGAGATCAACTACGTCAATGCGCCGGGGGTTGCCAAGTCGCGCGGCATCAAGGTGGTCGAGGTCAAGGAGAAGGAGACCGCCCACTTTTCAACGCTTATCACCGTGCGCGTGACAGCGGCGGGCGGGACCGCAGAGGTGCAGGGAACGCTCTTCGGGACAGAGGGGCGCATCGTGCGCATCAACCGCTTCCGTGTGGACGTTGATCCGCATGCGCGCATCCTCATCTGCCCGCACATCAACCGCCCCGGCATCATCGGTTCGATCGGCTCGATCATGGGGGCGGCGGGTGTCAATATCTCTGGGATGCAGGTGGGCAAGTCGGACCGCGCGGGTACGAATATTATGGTGCTCACGATCGATCACGACATTCCTGATGAGACATTTGCACGCGTGCTCGCCGTTGATGGTATCTTCGATGCGAAGCTGGTGAACTTTGAGACCGTTTGAGATGTCTGGGGCACGGTTTTGCGCATTTCATCCTTTTTCCATAATGACTCTGTATGATATAGTCAAAAGGACAAATATATAGGTGGAAATGGAGGCAACAGCCAATGAACTCACTTAAGACAACGATGCTCATGGCGCTGCTGATGGGACTCATGGTCGCCCTTGGCGGCGTATTCGCCGGACATACGGGCATGACCGTCATGCTCGTCATTGCGCTCGGCATGAACTTCTTCTCCTATTGGTTCTCTGACCGCATGGTGCTCAGCATGTATAACGCACAGGAGGTTGACCGTCAGAGCGCGCCTGAACTTTACGGTCTTGTGGAGAAACTCGCGGGACGTGCGGGGCTTCCAATGCCGCGCGTCTACATCATTAACGAGGATGCACCGAATGCCTTTGCGACGGGGCGCAACCCCTCCAATGCAGCGGTCGCCGTGACAACGGGGCTGATGCGCGCACTCGATTACAACGAGATTGCGGGCGTGCTCGGGCACGAGCTCGCGCATGTCAAGCATCGCGACATCCTCATCTCGACCATTGCAGCAACGATGGCGACGGTCATCTCCTATGCGGCAAACATTGCCCAGTGGGCAGCGATATTCGGCAGCGGGCGTTCGAGCGATGATGATCGCGGCGGCATCATCGGGCTCATCGCGACGGCGATCATCGCGCCGATTGCAGCGGCTCTTATCCAGATGGCGATTTCGCGTTCGCGCGAGTACGGCGCAGACGAGGGCGGCGCAGAGATCTGCGGCAATCCGCTCTATCTTGCGGATGCACTTGAGAAGATCGAGTACTATGCGGTACATGGAGCACCTCTCCGCGAGGCGACGCCCGCAACTGCACACATGTGCATTATCAACCCCCTCACGGGACGCGATATCTCGTTTAAGACGCTGTTTTCAACCCACCCCGACACGCAGGAGCGCATCGCGCGTCTGCGCGCACAGGCGCAGCGCATGGGCGTTCGCTGAGGTCATATCATTTTTGCCCCTTTGACGGACGGAATATCCGCGGAGGGGCTTTTTCTCTCGTGATTTGATAGGAAATATTGCACTTGGCTGCGTATCGAACTATAATAGAATCATACAAAATAAAAGATGAAAGAGGAGAATCATCATGAGCACACCGCATATTGCTGCCGAACGGGGAGAGATCGCAGAGCGCATCCTCCTGCCGGGTGACCCGCTGCGCGCAAAGTTCATTGCTGAGAACTTTCTCGAGGGGGCGAAGGAGTACACCTCCATCCGCAACATCCTCGGCTATACGGGGACGTACCGCGGTGTGCCTGTCTCGGTGCAGGGCACCGGCATGGGGATGCCGTCGATCTCCATCTATGTCCATGAGCTGATGGAGCACTACGGCGTGCAGCGTCTCATCCGCGTCGGCACCTGCGGCGGCATGCATGAGAAGGTAAAGCTGCGCGATGTGTTCATCGCGCAGGGGGCGACGACGGATTCCTCGATGATCCGCAATATCTTCGGCGGAACGATCAACTATGCGCCGCTGGCGGACTACGAGCTGCTCTCGGCTGCCGTGAAGAATGCGAAGAAACTGAACCTGCCCGTACGCGTCGGCAATGTCATCTCCGTTGACCGCTTCTACGATGCAGAGATCGACAACGAGAAGCTGCGGGCATACGGCGTGCTTGCGGTCGAAATGGAGGCGGCGGCGCTCTACACGCACGCGGCAAAGTTCGGGCGGCAGGCGCTCGCGCTCTTCACCGTCAGCGACCACCTGCTCACAGGGGAGCGCTGCACTGCAGAGGAGCGCCAGACGACGTTCAACGATATGATCAAGATTGCACTCGCCACCGCGATTGGCTGACGCTGCGGGCGGAAAGGATGATTCCATGGCGATTCTGGTATGCGGCGGTGCGGGCTATATCGGCTCTCATGCCGTGCACGCACTGATCGAGCAGGGCGAGGAAGTCGTTATCGTCGATAACCTCCAGACGGGACACCGCAAGGCGATTCACCCGCAGGCGGCGTTCTATGAGGCGGACATCCGCGATGCTGCGGCGCTCGACAAGATCTTTACGGCGCACCGCATCGATGCGGTGATTCACTTCGCGGCGAACTCCCTCGTTGGCGAGAGCATGGAGCAGCCGCTCCTGTATTTCAACAACAATGTCTACGGGATGCAGGTGCTGCTCGAGGCGATGGTTCGTCATGGTGCGGACAAGATAGTGTTCTCCTCGACGGCGGCGGTCTACGGCGAGCCGAAGCGCGTGCCCATCCGTGAGGACGACGGGACGAATCCGACAAATACCTACGGCGAGACGAAGCTCACGATGGAGAAGATGATGAAGTGGGTCAGCCGTGCGCACGGTGTGCGCTATGTTTCGCTGCGCTATTTCAATGCGGCGGGGGCGCTGCCGGACGGCTCGATCGGGGAAGATCACCGGACGGAGACGCACCTCATCCCGCTCATTCTCCAAGTCCCGACGGGCAGGCGCGACCATATCACGGTGTTCGGCGACGACTATCCGACGCCGGACGGGACGTGTCTGCGCGACTACATCCATGTCGTCGATCTCGCGGATGCCCATGTGCGTGCGCTCGCGTACCTGCGCAGGGGCGGTGAGAGTGATATTTTCAATCTCGGCAACGGGCAGGGATTCTCGGTCAAAGAGATGATTGCAGCGGCAGAGCAGGCGACAGGGCGTACGATCAAGGTGGAGATCGGTGCACGCCGCGCAGGCGACCCCGCCCAGCTCATCGCCTCCAGCGAGAAGGCGCGTGCGGTGCTCGGTTGGCAGCCTGTCTTTACGGACGTGGCGCAGGTTATCGGTACGGCATGGCGGTGGCACGCACAGCACCCGCACGGGTATGAGGACTAAGAAAGCGATTCCGAGAGCATCTCAAAAGGGTGCTCTTTTTTGTTCGGATAGATGGCAATCGGACGTTGCATATTTGACGCAGTTCCGATAGAATAGAGGACAGGGAACATCGTTAAAATTAAGGAGGATTCCGATGGCGGTCAAACGAATCTTTGTGGAGAAGCGGCAGGGTTTCTTCGATATTCCTGCACAGCGGCTCTGCAGCGATCTGGCGGAGACGTTCCGTCTGACGGATTTGCGTGCTGTGCGCATCATCACGCGCTATGATGTCGAGGGGCTGAGCGATGAGGAATTTGCGCGGGTACGCAATATTGTCTTTGCCGACCCGCCTGTGGATACGGTCTATGAGGATGCGCTGCCGTTCTTTTCGGATGCGCGCGTCTTTGCCATCGAACCGCTGCCGGGGCAGTTCGACCCGACGGCCGCCGCCGCGGCGGAGTGCGTGCAGCTCGTGACGCAGGGAGAGCGCCCCGATGTGCGTACGGCGCGCGTGATCGTGCTCATCGGCAAGATCGACGACCGTGTCTATGAGCAGATCAAGGGATATCTCATCAATGCTGTGGAGAGCCGCGAGGCGTCGCTTGCGACTCCCGCGACGCTCGAGCAGCGCATCGTGATGCCTGCGGATGTGGAGGTACTCACGCAGTTCAATCAACTCTCGCGCGTCGAGTTGGAGCGCTTCCATGCAGCGCATGGCTTTGCGATGAGCGAGGCGGATCTTGCGTTTGTACAGGAGTATTTCCGCGATACGGAGCACCGTGCGCCGACCATCACGGAACTGCGCGTCATCGACACCTACTGGTCGGATCATTGCCGTCACACAACATTCACTACCGCTATCGATGCGGTGCAGATTGAGAGCGGGTTCTTCTCCCTGCCGATTATCGAGACCTACCAGCGGTACAGCGACGACCGCAGAGCGGTCTATGCGGGCGACAAACGCGATATGACGCTGATGGACATCGCCGTCATGGGGATGAAGGCGCTTCGTGCCGAGGGGAAGCTGCAGGATCTCGATGCGTCGGAGGAGATCAATGCGTGCAGTATCCACATCACGGTGGATGTGGACGGCAAGGATGAGGACTGGCTCCTCATGTTTAAGAACGAGACGCACAACCATCCGACGGAGATTGAGCCGTTCGGCGGTGCGGCAACCTGTCTCGGGGGGGCGATCCGCGACCCGCTCTCGGGGCGTTCTTACGTCTATCAGGCGATGCGCGTGACGGGGGCATCCGATCCGCGCACGCCGATTGAGGAAACGCTGCCCGGGAAGCTCCCGCAGAAGAAAATCACGATTGGCGCTGCCGAGGGATACAGTTCCTACGGCAACCAGATCGGTCTTGCAACGGGTCAGGTGCGCGAAATCTACCACAAGGGCTACCTTGCCAAGCGCATGGAGATCGGCGCAGTCATCGGTGCGGCGCCCGCTGCACAGGTTGTGCGCGAGCGTCCCGCAGCGGGGGATGTCATCGTCCTCCTCGGCGGACGTACGGGACGCGACGGCATCGGCGGTGCGACCGGCTCATCGAAACAGCACACCTCAGAGTCGTTGACGCGTTCGGGTGCAGAGGTACAGAAGGGGAATGCCCCCACGGAGCGTAAGATCCAGCGTCTTTTCCGAACCCCAGAGGTCAGCCGCATGATCAAGCGCTGCAATGACTTCGGCGCGGGCGGCGTCGCTGTCGCCATCGGCGAACTGACCGACGGTCTTACGGTTGACCTAGATGCCGTCCCGAAGAAGTATGAGGGACTCGACGGCACGGAGCTCGCGATCTCTGAGTCGCAGGAGCGGATGGCGGTCGTACTCGCTCCGCAGGATGTTGAGGCATTCCTGCGATATGCGGATGCGGAGAACCTCGAGGCAACGCAGGTCGCTGTCGTGACGGCAGAACCGCGCCTTGTCATGAAGTGGCGCGGAAAAGAGATCGTGCGGATCGCGCGCAGCTTCCTCGCGACCAACGGCGTGCGTCAGCACGTCCGCGTCACCGTCGTGCCGCCGAACGAGAAAGCACCATATCTGCAGCAGCTCCCGCCCGCCGTCAAAAATGCGGGGCGTTCGCTTGAGGATATGTGGCTCGCGAACCTTGATGATCTTAACATATGCAGTCAGAAGGGGCTCAGCGAGCGCTTCGATGCGACAATTGGTGCGGCATCGGTGCTCATGCCCTTCGGTGGAAAGTATCAGCTTACGCCCGCCGAGGCGATGGTTGCAAAGATTCCTGTGCGCCACGGGGAAACGAATACGGCGTCCGCGATGGCATTCGGGTTCGACCCCGACCTCTCAACGTGGAGTCCGTTCCACGGAGCAGTCTATGCCGTTGTCGAGGCCGTGGCGAAGATCGTTGCGGCAGGCGGCGAGGCGAGCAAGGTGCGCCTTACACTGCAGGAGTATTTCGAGCGGCTCGGCACCGATCCGAAGAAGTGGGGCAAGCCATTTGCAGCGCTTCTCGGCGCGCTTCGCGCACAGCATGAACTGGGGATTCCCGCCATCGGCGGGAAGGACTCCATGTCTGGGACGTTTGAGCATTTGAATGTGCCGCCGACCCTCGTGGCATTCGCTGTTGCAACGGTACGCGCGAACGAGGTGCTCTCACCGGAGTTCAAGTATCCAAACAACAAGGTTGTCATGATTCCCGTCGCACGCGATGCGCAGGATCTGCCGGTATTCTCCCGTCTCAATACGAATTTTGCCAAGATTCATCAGCTCATCACGGAACAGAAGGTGTTCTCTGCCCAGTCCGTCGGTCGCGGCGGTATTGCAGCAGCGATCTCGAAGATGTGTCTCGGAAACAACCTCGGATTCAAATTTACTGCGTTTTTCCCGCAGGACGACCTTTTCAAGCCGCTCTATGGAACGATGCTGCTCGAGGTCGCGCCTTCGCTCGATATTGCAGCGAGCCTTGCCGGTACGGGCGCGGTGGAGATTGGAACGACGCGCGATGTGCCGAGCATCATCACGGATCTGGATACAATTGTGCTCTCTGATGTCAGAGAGGCATTCACCGAGCCTCTTGAGAAGATTTTCCCGACGAGTGTGGCGCAGAGTACCCGGCAGATCGACCGTCCGACCTACGCGCCCTACACACAGGGCAAACTTGCGGGCAGTGCGGTGAAGATCGCAAAGCCGCGCGTCTGCATCCCCGTGTTTCCAGGCACGAACTGCGAGTATGATTCCGCGCGCGCATGGGAGCGTGTAGGAGCGGTCCCCGAGATCGTCGTGGTGCGCAACCTGACCCCCCGTGCGGTCGAGGAGACCGTGGCGGCGCTCGCAGCGTCCATCAAACAGTCTCAGATTCTCATGCTGCCGGGCGGATACAGCGGCGGCGATGAGCCGGACGGCACGGGTAAGTTTATCGCGGCGATGTTTCGCGCCCCCGCACTCACGGAGGCAGTGCAGCGCCTCCTGCGCGATCAGGATGGACTTATCCTCGGCATCTGCAACGGCTTTCAGGCACTTCTTAAGCTCGGTCTTCTGCCCTACGGAAAGATCACCGAACTTGACGAGAACACGCCGACGCTCACCTACAACAATATTGGCCGCCATGTCTCGCAGACCGTGCGCGTGCGTGTCGCGTCGAATCTATCGCCGTGGCTCGCAAATGTGAAGGTCGGCGATACACATACACTTGCCGTCTCGCACGGTGAGGGCAGGTTTTACGCTGATGCCCGTACCGTTGCCAACCTGCGCATCCGCGGACAGATTGCAACGCAGTACGTCAATGAAAAGGGGGAACCGACACTCGCGCAGCCGTACAATCCGAATGGCTCTGTCAACGCCATCGAGGGCATCACTAGTCCCGACGGACGCATCTACGGGCGTATGGCACATGCCGAGCGCATTGGACGGAATATCAGCATGAACGTTCCCGGTGAGATGAATCAGCAGATCTTTGAATCGGGTGTAGCGTACTATACGCGCTGATCCTGTCCTACTGATCATATAAAAGACTGCTGCATGAAGCAACATCCTTCGTGCAGCAGTCTTTTTTGCGTGTATTCATTCCATCATAGATAGTAGCGTTTGCAGAGGTCGGCATAGATCGCAGCGCCTGCATCGGTCAGCAGGTAGTAGCTGCCCTCCCGGCGCAGGAGGCGGCGTTCGATCAGTGCGCGGCTGACACGGCGGACCTTCGCATCCGCCCATTTCAGATGGCTTCCGATCTCGCTGATGTGGTTTTCCGCACTCTCTGCGTGTGCGGCTGTATGTCTGCCGATGTGCAGGAGGAATAGGTCGCGCTGCATCTGCCGCACGCTTTGCCGGCGGCGGAGATAGGAGGTGATTGCTCCCTTCGGTCCAATGAGGAGGGCGATTAGGTAGATGACCATGTTCACTGCGGCACACAGTCCTGCGATGGAGGCGTTCATCTGTATGGCGAGCGCATAGCCGAGGACGGCGTTTGCCATACTGATGAGCAGAGCGAGGAGCAGCGTGTGTGAGAGGTGTTTCGTAAAGAGCAGTGCCGCCGCGCCGGGGGCAATGAAAAATGAGATGACGAGAATCGCACCGACCGCATCGAATGCAGCGACCGTCGTCAGCGAGGTGAGCGACATGAAGGCGTAGAAGAGTATGCCTGTCGGTATGCCGATGAGCCGTGCATACGCACCATCGAAGGTCGAGACCTTCAGCTCCTTGTAGAGGATGCTGATGAAGGCCATGGTCAGCAGAAAGAGACTGCCCATCTTGAGCGCGGCGGCGGGGAACTCCATACCACAGATCTCCATTGTGTTCAGCCCCGCATAAATAACCTCGCCCATGAGCACCATATCGGTGTCGAGATGGGCATTGCCTGCATATTTGCTGATGAGAATGACGGCGAGGGAGAAGAGTAGAGGGAAGATGACCCCAATGGCATCATCGTAGGGAACGAGGTTCGTCTTGCCGAGCATCTCCACGAGCGAGACGGTGACGACCCCCATGAGCGCAGCGCCGAGGAGCAGCCATGGAGAGCCGAGGTCGTGCGTCGCGAAGAAGGCAATGACGATGCCAAGCAGTACCGTGTGACTGATCGCGTCTGCCATCATCGAGAGACGGCGCAGGATGAGAAATACGCCGAGCGGCGTGCACGCTGCTGCTGTGAGCAGAAGAACGAGTAGCGCATCATCCATGGTCGTGCCTCCGTTTCCGTGTGCGTGCAATCATCCCTTTTGTCCCGAAAAGCAGAGAAAAGAAGGCAATCAGAGACGCGACGAGAATGATGGAGGGCCCCGTTGACATTCCCTGCGCAAGCGTGCTGATGTATGTCCCGATGAATGCGGAGACTGCACCGATGAGGCTGCTCAGCAGGAGCACACGAGAGAAATCGTTCGACCACTGATTTGCCGCCACACAGGGGATGATGAGGAAGGAGCTGATCAGGACTGCACCGACTGCTTTGATCCCGATGCCGATCACGGCAATTGTCATGAGGAGAAGCAGCATGTTCAGCATGCGGCAGGGAAGACCTGCGACTTCGGCATATGCCGCGTCGAAGACGAAGAGTTTCAGCTCCTTGTAAAAGAGCAGGAGGAGCAGCAGTACGACGGAGGATACGGCGGCAATCAGGAGGACATCTGACTCGAGCATATAGGCAGCCTGTCCGAAGATGTAGGTACCGAGTCCTGCCTGTGATGCGCCTGCATAGTCCGGATTGCCTTGGATAAAGCTCTTGAGCGCCATGCCGAGGCCGAAGAATCCAGAGAGGAAGATCGCGAGATTCGCGTCAAGCCCCAGACGCTTGTCCCTGTGGGCGAGCTGGATGAGTACGTAGCTGACAGCGCCCGCGAGCATCGCGCCTACGAGGAGGATGAGTGGGCTGCGCGTGGCGAATGCCATGTAGGCGAGAATAATACCGGGGAAGGTCGCGTGTCCGATCGCGTCGCCGATGAGGCTCTGCCCCTTATAGACGCTGAATGCGCCGACGGGTGCGGCAGTGACGGCGAGAATGACGCTGCCGAGCGCGACGATCTGAAAGGTGTAGTTCATCAGGATGTCCATTACCGTCACTCCTTCGGCCGGTAGGCAAGTGCAAGTGCTGCTTCCTTGTCCAGCTGCGTGAGGTAGCCGTTTGCTTTTACGGTACGGTTCAGCACAACAATGTAGTCAAAATAGGCATCGAGTGTACTGAGGTCGTGGTGGACAGCGATGACTGTGCGATTTTCTTTTTGCAAAGCCATGAACTTGTCCATGATGATGCGCTCAGTCGTCTCATCAACCCCCGCGAGCGGCTCGTCCATGATATAGAGCTGTGCGTCCTGTGCGAGCGCACGTGCGATGAAGACACGCTGCTGCTGGCCGCCTGAGAGTTCCGAGATCTGCCGCTCTGCAAAGTCCGTCATCTTCATCTCTCCGAGCGCCTCCATCGCCAGCCTGCGATCCTCTTTGCCCGGCCGGCGCATGAGGCCCAGATGTGCGTAGCGTCCCATGAGTACGACGTCAAAGGCTGTTGTAGGAAAATCCCAGTGTACAGAGCTGCGCTGCGGCACATAGGCAATCTGCTTGTGTACAGCAGCGAGAGGCTTGCCCCAGAGGGCGACTGCGCCCGAGACGGGCGTGAGGAGACCAAGAATGCCGCGCAGCAGGGTGGATTTGCCCGCCCCGTTCGGGCCGACGATCGCGCAGCGTACACACGCCGGGATGTCGAGGTCAATGTCCCAGAGTACGGGTGTCTCGCGGTATGCCATCGTCAGATCCTCGACGTGGATGACGCTGCTGATTCCTTCCATTCTGCGTCCTTTCCTTATAGTAAAATGCGGGAAATACATCGCTTTGTATTTCCCGCAGCAGACTGCATTTACTTTAGATGTGATACGATCAGATCGACGTTGCTGCGGTACATTGTGATGTAGGTGTCGCCTTTTTCACCCGCCGGTGCGAGCGAGTCAGAGAACAGCTCGCTGCCCTCGCCGCCGACGATCTCCACGGCAAAGCCCTTGGTCCTGCAGACCTCCTGCAGCTTCTTCATGCGCTCGGGATTTGTCGTACTCTCAGCAAACACAGCCTTAACCTTGTGTGCTACGATGTAGTTTGCCGTCTTCTCGATGTCTGCGTTTGCGACCTCGGAGTCCGTGCTGACCCCCTGGGGTGCGATGACGTTCACATGGTAGCGACGTGAGAAATAGTTGAATGCATCGTGCGGTGTCACGAGATTGCGCTGGCCTTCGGGAATTTGTGCAATTTTCTCCGTGATTTCCTTGTCCAGCGCATCGAGCTCCGCGAGATACTTCTTCAGATTCTCCTGAATCTCCTTCTCGTGCGCGGGGAGGAGTTTTTGGAGCTGTGCTGCGGCCTCCTCGGATGCCTGCTTGTAAAGTGCGACGTCGAACCAGAAATGCGGGTCAACAATGCGCTGGCCGTCTTCCTCCATGTAGTTGATGTCGGCTTCTGCGAAATTCTTCGTGACAGCCGCGCCCTTCTTCTCGAGCACCTCTGCCATCTTGCCTTCGAAGTGCAGACCGTGGTAGAGGAGAAGATCCGCCTTCTTGATCTTCTCGAGATCCGCAGGCTGCGCCACATAGAGATGCGGGTCCTCGCCGGCAGGAATGATCAGCTCGATGTTCACATAGTCGCCTGCGAGCTGTCTTGTCATGTCATGCAGGAACGAGGTCGTGACCGTGACCGTTTTCTTTGCGTCTGCTGCCTTTTCGCCGCCGCCGCCGGTGCTGGTCCCGCAGCCGGCTGCAAAGAGCGCCATGAGGGCAAATGCAAGGGTGAGCAGGAGTCTTGGGTAGTTTTTCCCGATGTTCATGAAGACACCGTCCTTTCCGTTGCATTTAGAATAGCACAAAAATTCCATCCTGTAAATGAGAATTTTTTTCAATGAGAATAAAAACTGCAGAACGATGAAAAAATCGTGCTGCAGCCTGATATATTTTAGGAGAGGAGCTGTTCTTTCAATGTGCGGTACCGGATGGTCTCGTATGCACCGATCTGGGACTCCGGGTGATCGCTGCCATAGGCGCGTCCGCTGACGGAGAGCAGCGGCGGCGCCTGGATGCGCTTTGCGACCGCCATTCCCGTGTAGAGCCTCCACCAGCGCTCGAGGTCGGTGATAAAGTCTGCGGATGCAGGGAAGTAGGCCTCGACCAGACCTCTCTGGCAGCCGATGTACTCCGCGAGGTCTCCCGCCGCATAGTGCGCGAGAATGTCCTCGGGGAGCCGCCCCTCCTCGGCGAATGCGCGGAAGAGATAATCATGGTATAGGTAACGGATGGGGTCGCCCTTGCCCTCATCCACGTTCTGTGCCTCGGACAGCTCAGCGCTCGGTACGATGTCGATGATCCCCTGCGGGATAACCTCGCGCTTGTAGACGGTATCGTTCAGATATCGCGCGAGGGCGTAGACCTCATGCTTCCAGAGATCGGCGAGTGCGGAGAGGAATCCTGCCTGATCGCCGTAGAGCGTGGCGTAGCCAACGGTGGACTCCGCCTTGTTCGCATTGCAGGTAAAGCCTGCACCCCATGCAGCGGCGATGGCGGAGAGTACACGTCCGCTGCGGTCGCGCGCCTGCATATTCTCACGGACGAACGAGGAGATGGTGAGATGTTCGCACTCCGCTGCAGCTTTCCCCATGATGGGGATTCCCGTCAGCTGCTCTGCGGTGTATGCGACACTCTCTTCGATTGGAACGATCATATGGCGGCAGCCGAGGCTCTCGGCAAGCTGTGCGGCAAGATCCTTCGTCGTCGCAGAGTTGAACTTGCTCGGCATGTTGACGAGGAGCACTTTGTCCGCGCCGATGGCGTCGACATAGAGCGCGGCTGCAACGGCGGAGTCGATGCCGCCGGAGATGCCGATGACGACACGTTCCATGCCAATCCGTGCAAGAAACCGCTGTACGGCGTAGCGGAGCATGCGGTGGATGGGGGCGATGGGCGGCTCGGACTGCACTGCGGCCGGGACGGGGAGGTGCTGCGTGTCGAGGATGGTCATGCCCTCTGTGTAGGCAGGCGAGAGAAGGACGCGCTCACCTCCGGCATCAAAGACGTGTGCCCTGCCCGGAAAAGCGTAGACAGTCTTGCCCTTGTCCTGCAGGCCGAGCGTATTGATGTAGAAGACGGGTTTCCTCTTGGCACGAGCAATCTCAGCGAGGGTACGCGCGCCGAAGCAGATGGGGTAGGGACTCGCATCGGCGGCGAGGATGATATCCTCCTCCGGCAGGTCGTAGAGGAGCGGGGAGAAACTCGTGCCCGCATGGTGCAGCGGCTTCTGCGTGCAGATGGTGAGTGTGCCGTTCTGCGCCCTCAGGAGCGTGCGGGTAACACCTGTACAGCCGGTATCCTCTGCCGCATTGCCGAAGATGACGGTGATGCCCTCTGCTGCTGCCGCAATCTCTTCTGCGTAGGCAGCACAGTCGCGCAGGAAGGCGGACTGTTTCCAGACTGTGCCGAGGAAGAGCCCCGAGAGACTGAGCGCGGGGAAGAGTGCGAGATCAGCGCCTGCCGCCTTTGCCTCTGCAATCTTTTTGCACATATTCGCTGTATTGCGGTCGGGACGGCCGGGGATGACCTCCATAGAGACCAGTGCGATTTTCATGGGGATACTCCTTTGCGTTTGCTTTTTCTTCCGCTGAGATGCTATAATTTACGATAGATTTAGTATAGCACAGATGAACCGCGAAAGGATGTATACAGATGGATTATTTCAGCACACGCGGCGCGTCGGCGCGTGTCTCCTCAGCTGAGGCGATTCTTCAGGGGCTTGCCTCGGACGGCGGCCTCTATGTGCCTGCTGTATTCCCACAGATGACACGAGGTGAGATCGAGGAACTCGTTCCGCTCTCCTACGAGGAGCGTGCCGTGCGTATCCTCAGCCGCTATCTGACGGACTATACGGAGGAGGAACTGGCAGGCTGTGTAGCGCGCGCCTACGGACATACATTCGACGATGTGCGCCGTGCGCCTGTCCGCAGCGCAGGCGACTTCTCTGTGCTGGAACTCTGGCACGGGCCGACAAGCGCGTTCAAGGACATGGCGCTCCAGCTGCTGCCCCAGCTGATGAGTACGGCACGTCGAAAGACGGGCGCACAGGAGCAGATTCTCATCCTCGTTGCAACCTCGGGTGATACGGGGAAGGCGGCACTCGAGGGATTCGCTGACGCCGAGGGCATCAAGATCATGGTGTTCTACCCCGATGGCGGGGTCAGCCCTGTACAGCGTCTCCAGATGGTGACGCAGGCGGGGAGGAACGTCTCCGTCGTGGCGGTGCGCGGCAACTTTGACGATGCACAGCGCGGCGTGAAGGAGATCTTCGGTGATGCGTCGGCGGCAGAGGTGCTGGCTGCGCACGGGACGAAGCTTTCCTCGGCAAACTCGATCAACTGGGGGCGGCTCGCCCCGCAGATTGTCTACTACTTCAGCGCCTATGCCGACCTCCTTGCAGAGAAAAAAATCGTGGCGGGGGATGCAGTAAACTTCACAGTTCCGACGGGGAACTTCGGCAACATCCTCGCTGGATACTATGCGGGACGTATGGGCCTGCCCATCGGGCGTCTCGTATGTGCCTCGAACGCCAACAATGTGCTGACGGACTTCCTTCGGACGGGCATCTACGACCGCCGGCGCGACTTTCATCAGACGCTCTCGCCCTCGATGGACATTCTCGTCTCCAGCAACCTCGAGCGTCTGCTCTATCATCTGACGGGCGATGCCTGCGTGGTCGCAGGGTGGATGCGTGCACTTGCAGAGGAGGGCTGCTACGATGCGAGCGCGCTGCTGCCTGCACTGCAGGAGCAGTTCTGGGCGGCCTGTGCGGACGACGCAGCGACAGAGGATGAGATCCGCATGGTTTATGAGCGGATGCATTATACACTCGACACGCATACGGCAGTTGCCTACCGTGCGGCGGAGGACTACCGCCGTGCTACGGGAGATGCACGGCCAATGGTCGTTCTCTCAACAGCGAGCCCGTACAAATTCGGTGCGAGCGTTCTCCATGCGCTCGGTGCTGCGGCGGTGGACGATCCCTTTGCTCAGATGGAATGTCTGCATACTATGAGCGGGATGGACGTACCCATACGTCTTGCAGCACTGCGCGATGCTGCAGTACGGCACACGGGAGTCTGCGCACGCGATGAGATGCGGGCAGCCGTATTGGATTTTGTACAAAATGATAAATAAGAAAGAAAATTTTTATTATAAGGCAGGATTTTCAGAGTAGGTGAAGAATTTTCACAAAGTACACACATGATACGAAGGCAGAGGAGTGCGCCTCGCATCAATGACATCCCATCTTTTTTGGAGAAAGAGGTAAATGCCATGGCAACGATCGATCTGACACAGTACGGTATCACGGGGACGACGGAGATTGTTCATAATCCCAGCTATGACCAGCTGTTCCGCGAGGAACTGCGCCCTGACCTCGAGGGCTATGAACGTGGACAGGTGACGGAGATGAAGGATGCCGTCAATGTCATGACGGGTATCTATACGGGTCGTTCGCCGAAGGATAAGTACATTGTGGATGACGAGACCTCGCACGATACGGTCTGGTGGACGTCCGATGCGTACAAGAACGACAACCACCGCGCGACGCAGAAAGCATGGAATGCCGTGCGTGAGATTGCCATCCGCGAACTGTGCAACAAGCGCCTTTTCGTTGTGGACGCGTTCTGCGGCGCCAACAAAAACACGCGGATGGCCGTGCGCTTCATCGTGGAAGTGCCGTGGCAGGCGCATTTCGTCACGAATATGTTCATTCGCCCGACGGAGGAGGAGTTGGCGGACTTTACACCGGACTTCGTCGTCTACAACGCTGCGAAGGCGCGTGTCATGCATTTCGGCGACCTCGGCCTCAACTCCGAGACGGCGGTCATGTTCAACCTCACGAGCCGCGAGCAGATTATCATCAATACATGGTACGGCGGTGAGATGAAAAAGGGTATGTTCTCGATGATGAACTACTACCTCCCGCTCAAGGGAATCTCCTCCATGCACTGCTCGGCGAATACGGACAAGAAGGGTGAGAACACGACGCTGTTCTTTGGTCTCTCGGGTACGGGTAAGACGACGCTCTCGACGGATGCTGAGCGCCTGCTCATCGGTGATGATGAGCACGGTTGGGATGACGAGGGTGTGTTCAACTACGAGGGCGGCTGCTACGCAAAGGTCATTGACCTCGATCCCGATGCAGAGCCGGATATCTATCAGGCAATCCGCCGCAATGCGCTGCTTGAGAACGTCACGGTTGACCTTGCGGGGCGCGTCGATTTCGCGGATAAGTCCGTTACGGAGAATACGCGTGTATCGTACCCCATCAATCATATTGAGAATATCGTGCTTGGGCATGTTTCGGACAAGTCTGCCGGGCCGCATGCCAAACATGTCATCTTCCTCTCTGCCGATGCCTTCGGTGTCCTGCCACCGGTCTCGATTCTGACGCCGGAGCAGACAAAGTATTATTTCCTTTCGGGCTTCACCTCGAAACTCGCAGGGACGGAGCGCGGCATCACCGAGCCGACACCGACATTCTCGGCGTGCTTCGGGCAGGCGTTCCTCGAGCTGCATCCGACGAAGTATGCGGAGGAACTCGTGCGCAAGATGGAGGAGCATGGCTCGCGCGCCTATCTCGTGAATACGGGCTGGAATGGTACGGGGAAGCGCATCTCCATTCAGGATACGCGCGGCATCATTCACGCCATTCAAGACGGTGCGATCGACAGCGCACCGACGAAGAAGATTCCGTATTTCGACTTCGAGGTGCCGACAGAGCTGCCGGGCGTCGATCCGAAGATCCTCGACCCGCGTGATACCTATGCAAGCCGTACGGAGTGGGAGGAGAAGGCGCAGGATCTCGCTGCACGCTTCATTAAGAACTTTAAGAAGTATGAGGGCAATGAGGAGGGCAAGGCTCTCGTTTCGGCGGGGCCGAAGCTCTAAGCCGTATTGGTTGATCGAGAAAGCTGCCGCGAAAGCGGCGGCTTTCTTTTTTGGAATATCACTGATACAATGGAGTCTGTCGGGTTGGGACAGGGAGGAAGGGGAGCGCAGTTTGAATCTTACGGACAGCATCGGCAAGGTACGCGGTGTCGGTGTCAAGAAGGCGGCGGCCTTTGCACGTCTCGGTATCCAGACGGTCTATGACCTGCTCACTAGCTATCCGCGTGCCTACGAGGACCAGAGCAGCATCACGCGTATTGCCGACCTGCGCGCAGGGGAGCGTGCGACTGTGCTCGGTGTGATCCAGTCCGTGGCGGAGCGGCGGACACGGCGGCGCGGCTGCACCGTTCTGACCGCGCTTGTCGGAGATGGAACGGGCTATATGCAGGCGGTCTGGTTCAACCAGCGCTTTTTGAAAACGAAGCTGCGCGAGGGGCAGCGGATCTTCCTTACGGGTAAGGCGGACTATGCCTATAATGGCGGCGGGCAGATGGCGCTCACCGCCATATCATCGTTCTCCCTGCTCGGTGCAAAGGAGGATGCAGCACCGCTGCTGGGTATACTGCCCGTCTACGCAGCGACTGAGGGCCTGACGCAGAAGCAGCTGCGCCATATGATGGAATACGCACTCACACAGACGGAGGGGGCGCTTTCAGAGACCCTGCCGCAGCGGATTCGCTGCGAGTATGGTCTCATCGGCCGCGCAGCAGCATTCCGCCGCATTCATTTTCCCAAAGACGGGGAGGAACTGCGTGCGGCGCGGCGGCGGCTTGCATTCGAAGAACTCTACCTCATTCAGTGCGGTTTGCTCGCACTCAAAAAACGAACGGCAGAGGAGCAGGAGGGGATCGCACACCGTGCAGACGGTGCGCGTGTTGCAGCGGTGCGCGATGCGTTCCCTTTCGCACTGACGGAGGATCAGGCGCGTGTGTGGGCGGAGGTTGCGCGCGATATGGAGGCACCGCTTCCAATGCGGCGTCTCGTGCAGGGGGATGTCGGTTCGGGAAAGACGGCGATTGCTCTGCTCGCCCTCGTCAAGACTGTGGAGAGCGGATATCAGGGGGCGCTGATGGCGCCGACGGAGATTCTTGCACGGCAGCACTATGACTACCTGCAGGAGATGCTCGCGCCGCGCGGCATTTGCGTCGGCTTCCTCTCGGGACGGCTGACGAAGAAGGAGCGTATGACGATGGATGCGGCGCTCGCATCGCATGCCGTGGATATTGTGGTCGGCACGCACGCGCTGATCCAGGAGCACGTCGCATTCTCCGCATTGGGGCTCGTGGTGACGGATGAGCAGCATCGATTCGGTGTGGCACAGCGGTCTGCACTTGAGAAAAAGAGTGGAGCGACCCCCGATGTGCTCGTCATGACGGCAACGCCCATTCCGCGCACGATGACGCTGACGGTCTACGGCGATCTCGATGTATCGCGCATCGAGCATCTGCCGCCGGGGCGGCAGCCCGTTCGCACTTTTTTGCGAGATGAGACGGCGCGCACGAAGATCTATGCATTTGTTCGCCGTGAGATCGCGTGCGGACGGCAGGCATACGTCGTCTGTCCGCGCATCGAAGCGAGTGAGGAGACGGATCTCCCCTCGGTGGAGGAGGTCTATGAAGAACTGTCCCGCGGCATCTTTCGCGGGATTCCCTGCGGTCTCCTGCATGGACGGATGAAATCTGCGGAAAAGGAAGCGGTGATGCGCGGCTTCTATGAAAACGAGATCAAGCTGCTCGTCTCGACGACGGTCATCGAGGTCGGCGTGAATGTGCCCAACGCGAGCATCCTCGTTGTAGAGCATGCGGAACGGTTCGGACTTGCACAGCTGCATCAGCTGCGCGGCCGTGTCGGACGCGGCCCATATGTGTCCTACTGTATTCTCGTTGCGGGACGCGGTGCGATGGATGCGGAGCGCCTGCATATCATCGAGCAGACGAGCGATGGCTTCCGCCTTGCGGAGGAGGACCTGCGCCTCAGAGGACCCGGCCAGTTTTTCGGTGCGATGCAGCATGGACTCGGCGATCTGAAGATCGCGGATGTGCTGGCGGATATAGATCTGCTGCTCCTCGCGCGCCGCGCTGCGCTTGCAACCCTCGATGATCCCGCCGCCCTCTCCTTTGTCCTGCCTTCACTCATGCGGCAGTATCGCACGCAGTTCGAGCACATGCGGGAGGTGTGAGGAAATGTGCGGCGGCATCGTGTATTCCTTGACACACAGGGATTTTCTGGGCTAGAATAACAGCATACTGTATTTGGGAGGAGATTGCCTTGACAACAGTTTTGGTAAACGGTGCGTGCGGACGGATGGGCCGTGCAGTGCTGAAGGCCGTCATCGAGGATGCGGAGCTGACGCTCGTCGGTGCGGTTGATATGACTGCCGGTGCGGATGCGGGAGAGCTCGCAGGCATGGGCAAGAACGGCGTGTGCGTGGAGACAGATCTTGCGGCAGCGCTCGATCGGCTGCACCCCGATGTGATGATTGACTTCACGCGCCCCGACGTGGTCTATGGGAATGTGCTCACGGCGCTCGCGCACAAGGTCGCGCCTGTGGTAGGAACGACAGGGCTGACAGAGGAACAGAAGGCAGAGATCAAAGCCGCGGCGGAGACGCACGATACGCCTGCCTTCATCGCGCCGAACTTCGCCATCGGGGCCGTGCTGATGATGCTCATGAGCCGCATGGCGGCGCGGTATATGCCCGAGGTCGAGATCATTGAACTGCACCACGACAACAAGCTTGACGCACCCTCCGGAACAGCGGTGCAGACAGCGGCGATGATTGCCGAGGTGCGCTCCTCCCATCCGCAGGGACATCCGTGCGAGGAGGAGAAGATCTCGGGCGCACGCGGCGCAGAGTACGAGGGAATGCGCATCCACAGCGTACGCCTGCCGGGCTATGTCGCGCATCAGGAGGTCATTTTCGGCGGACTTGGGCAGACGCTCACCATCCGCCACGACTCGCTGAACCGCGAGTCATTCATGCCGGGGGTTGTCCTCGCTGCGAAGAAGGTACGCACGCTCACCTCGCTCACTGTCGGGCTGGATAAACTGCTGTAAGGGGATTGGATGATGAAGAAATATCGTGTCGCCATACTCGGCGCAACGGGGGCTGTCGGGCAGGAGTTCCTGAATCTCATCGAGGAGCGCAGCTTCCCGTTCTCGGAACTGCGTCTGCTCGCCTCCAGCCGTTCGGCGGGCAGAAAGATTGCCTTCATGGGCAAGGAGTACACGGTGCAGGAGGCCGTGCCGGATGCGTTCGAGGGGATCGACATCGCCCTTTTCGCGGGCGGTGCAGCAAGCAAGGATTTTGCACCCCGTGCGGTCAAGGCGGGGGCGGTCGTCATCGACAATTCGAGCACGTTCCGCATGGATCCGGACGTGCCGCTTGTTGTTCCCGAGGTCAATCCCGAGGCAATTAAAAAGCACAAGGGCATCATCGCGAATCCAAACTGCTCAACGATCATTATGGTGATGGGGCTCAAGCCCCTCTATGACATCGCAAAGATTCGCCGTATCGTCGTATCAACCTATCAGGCGGTCTCAGGCGCGGGCAAGGAGGGTATGGCGGAGCTTGAGGCGCAGGTGGCAGCACTCTCCTCAGGCAAAGCGCCGGAGGCAAACATCCTGCCCGTCGGCAAACTGCCGAAGCACTACCAGATCGCCTTCAACCTCATCCCGCAGATCGATGTCTTCATGGATAACCTCTATACAAAAGAGGAGATGAAGATGATCGACGAGACGAAGAAAATCATGGAGGATGACAGTCTGCGCATCACGGCGACGACCGTGCGCGTTCCTGTCTACCGCAGTCATGCCGAGTCCGTCAATGTCGAGTTCGCGCACGAGATTTCACTCGATGAGGCACGCCGGGCGCTCGCTGCGTTCCCTGGCGTGATCCTGCGCGACAATCCGTCGGCGCAGGAGTATCCGATGCCGCTCTTCACCTCGGGCAAGACGGATGTCGAGATCGGCCGCCTGCGCCGCGACGAGTCGGCGGACAATGCACTGAATTTCTGGATCTGCGGCGATCAGATCCGTAAGGGAGCGGCGCTCAATGCGCTCCAGATCGCCGAGTACATGATCGCCCACGATCTCGTGTAAAGAGCCTGTGTTAGGGACATATCTCCACTAGGAGATATGTCCTTTTTCTATTTTCAGAGATATTTGATGAAATCCTTCTGCTCCTTTTATTTCAAGGAGTTGGAGGTTTTTTTAACGAGGATGAATGTAAAAAAAGAACATCTATTTTCTTGAAAAAAATAAGTTGTTTTGCTATAACTGTTAGTAAAAGTGGTGAATTGTGGCGGAATGTGCCACGATGTGGTGATAAGAAGATGAAGGGTGGTGCGGCCGGATGTTCATGGGGGAATATGCCCACAGCATTGATGCAAAAGGCCGCGTCATTCTGCCGGCAGATTTCCGTCAGGAGCTCGGCGTTTCCTTCATCATCACAAAGGGACTGGACGGCAGTCTGTTCCTGTTCCCACAGGCGGCATGGGATGAGTTCGCGGCGAAGCTGCGCACACTCTCGATCGCCGACCCGAATGCGCGTGCCTTCGCACGCTTCTTCATCGCTGGGGCGCGTACGCTCGAGTGCGACAAGCAGGGACGGTTTCTCGTGCCGGCAAATCTGCGTGCCTATGCAGGCATCGGACTGAAGCAGGATGTCATCCTCACAGGCGCAGACGCGCGCATCGAGGTCTGGGATAAGGAGAAGTGGCTGCGCTATGCGGGCGAGGTGGATCCGAATATCACGGAGATCTCGACGCAGCTGGCGGGCTATGGGATCTCCATTTAGGAGTGGCGTGTGATGGAATTTCATCATGTGAGCGTTCTGCCCGAGGAGACCATCGAGGCGCTTGCCATTGTACCCGACGGCATCTATGTGGACTGCACGCTCGGCGGGGCAGGGCATGCGGGACGGATTGCTGCGCGGCTGTCGCCGGCGGGGCGGCTCGTTGGTATCGATCAGGACGAGACGGCGATTGCTGCTGCGCAGGAGCGGCTCGCAGCGGCGCACTGCCGTATCTCGCTCGTGCGTGATAACTTCCGCCATCTCCCTGCCATCCTCGTAGCGGAGGGGGTTCATGCTGCAGACGGCGTGCTCTTTGACCTCGGGGTCTCATCGCCCCAGATCGACACGGCGGCGCGCGGCTTCTCCTATATGCAGGACGCACCGCTCGATATGCGGATGGATCAGCGCGCTGCGCGGAGCGCGTATACAGTCGTCAACACCTACACGGCGGAGCGGCTGACGGAGATCTTCTACGGCTACGGTGAGGAGCGGTGGGCGAAACGAATTGCCGCCTTCATCGTTGAGGCGCGCAGGGAGCATCCCATCGAGACGACAGGCGCGCTGGTCGGCATCATCGATCGTGCCGTACCGAAGGAGGTGCGCGCTAGGGGGGGACATCCCGCCAAGCGCGTCTTTCAGGCGATCCGCATCGAGGTCAACGAGGAACTGACGATTCTCGCGGATGCACTGACGGCGGCGGCAGAGGTGCTGCGGCCGGGCGGCAGGCTCGCCGTTATCACATTTCACTCACTCGAGGATCGGATTGTCAAGCAGACCATGCGGCAGCTCGCACGCGGCTGCATCTGCCCGCCGGAGATGCCCGTCTGTACCTGCGGGCATACACCGTTGCTGCACCTCATCGGAAAGGCGCGCGCTGCGGATGCGGCGGAGTGCGCCGCGAATACGAGAGCACGCAGTGCAAAGCTGCGCGTCGCAGAGAGAATTTGACACAAGCAGGAAAAGGAGGCGATTTACATGCTGGCGCACCAGGAGGACTCCTATACATACGAGATGCCGCCCAGCCCCGCACCCGCCGTTCGTGCGGAGGTGCCGTCGGAACCGCTCCTGCATCGTGAACTCAATACCAATCTGCGCAACTGCCTGCGCGCGATCTTCTTCCTCATTGCATTCGGTGCAATGGCGGTCACTCTGCTCGGCGGCATCAGTGCAAAGAGCGGCTACACGCTGCTCGAGACGCAGCAGACGGCAGATCAGCTTGAACAGGAGAACGAGCGGCTCAAGATTGAGATTGCACAGCTGAAATCGCCGTCGCGGATTGAGGCAATCGCGGTGCAGCAGCTGCACATGCAGGTACCGCAGCATATGTATTTTTCGCATGAAGGGGAATGACGCGTATATGGCGAAGCGTTTGAAGGAACTGGCCGCTCTCCTGCCGGGAGCGCGAATTTCGGGCGGTGATGCCGTGATTGAAAGCATCGAGCGCGATTCTCGCAGACCGCTGGCAGGGGCACTTTTTGTCTGCATCAGCGGCGTGCATGCGGATGGACACAGTTTTATACCGGATGCGGCGCGGGCAGGAGCTCGCGCTGTTTTGACGGAAAGAGACGAGGTGGAGGTGCCGGCGGGCATCTCTGTTTTGCATGTGTCGAACCTGCAGGAGGCACTGGATACGATTGTGCCATATTTCTACGATTACCCTGCACGCAGGATGCGTGTCATCGGCATTACGGGGACGAACGGCAAGACGACGACGAGTTATCTTGTGCGTACAATTCTGCGCCGCGCAGGGCGGCGCGTCGGGCTGATCGGTACGATCCAGATCATGATGGAGGATGAGGTCTTTCCAACAGCGAATACGACACCCGATGTCATCGTCATGCAGCAGACGCTCGCTGAGATGCGTACGCGCGGGATGGATGCGGTCGTGATGGAGGTCTCCTCGCATGCACTCGAGCAGGGACGCGTGGCGGGCATCGAGTTCGATACAGCAGTCTTTACCAATCTGACACAGGACCATCTCGACTACCACGGGACGATGGAGCGCTACGCACGGGCAAAGGCACGGCTCTTCGAACGCGTGTCGGAGGCGGGAGAAAAGGCGGGCAAGACGGCAGTGCTCAATGCAGATGATGCGGCATCGGAGACGATGCGTGCGTATACGCGCTGTGCTGTCCTCTCCTACGGCGTGGAGCACGCAGCTGATCTGACCGCGCGCGGCGTGCATCTGGCGCAGGACGGGATGAAACTGACGCTTGTGCGTCGGGGGGCAGCGGATATCCGTCTGCATCTCGGCATCACGGGGCTGTTCAACGTCTATAACGTGCTTGCGGCAGTGGGGGCAGCGTGTGCCGAGGGGATATCGGCCGCAGATATTGCGGCGGCGCTCACCGCGTTTCCGGGGGTGCCGGGGCGATTTGAACTCGTGCGGGCGGGGCAGGCGTTCTCCGTCGTTGTAGACTACGCGCATACGCCGGACGGCATGGAGAATGTGCTGCATACGGCCCGTGCTGTGACGGTAGGGCGTATCATCGCAGTCTTTGGCTGCGGCGGCGACCGTGATCGTACGAAGCGCCCCATTATGGGGCGGATTGCAGCGGAGCTGGCAGACATCGTCCTGCTCACATCAGACAATCCGCGCACGGAGGATCCGCAGATGATTCTGGACGAGGTGGAGACGGGTGTCCTGCCCGCCATCGGCGGGAAGCACTATGAGAAGATCGCCGATCGGCGCACGGCGATCTTTCGTGCCGTCGAGACGGCGCAGCCGGGCGATACTGTGGTCATCCTCGGCAAGGGACATGAGACATATCAGATCCTAAAGGACAGAACGATTCATTTCGATGATCGTGAGACGGCGGCAGAGGCAATAAGGAGTCTGGGCGTATGACGGGGATGACATGGGATGAGGTGCTGCAGGCAGCGGATGCTGCACTCCTCTGCGGAACGCTGCGCAGGGATGTCGCGGCGGGACGCATCACGACGGATACGCGGCGGATTGCGGCGGGGGATCTCTTCATCGCACTGCGCGGAGAACGCTTCGACGGCGCCGCATTTGCGGCAGAAGCGCTCGCGCAGGGGGCAGCAGCGGTCATGGTCAGCACACCTCTCGATGCATCTATTGCGGCTGTGCTTGAGCAGACGGGCGGCGCCGTCCTCACCGCAGCGGACACGCTGGCGGCATACCAGAACATCGCGCATGCGTGGCGTATGAAGTTCGACATCCCCGTCATTGCCGTCACCGGTTCGAACGGCAAGACGACGACAAAGGATCTCACGGCGGCGGTTCTCTCGGGACGCGGTGCAGTCTGCCGCACGGCGGCAAACTACAACAACGAGGTCGGACTCCCGTTGACGCTGCTCGGCATCACGCCTGAGGATACGGCAGCGGTTGTGGAGATCGGCATGCGCGGTCTGGGGCAGATTGCGGCGCTTGCACCCGTTGCTGCGCCGACCGTCGGCATTGTGACGAATGTCTGCGAGGTGCACATGGAGCTGCTCGGCTCGATTGAGAACATCGCACGGGCAAAAGCGGAGCTGGTCGAGGCAATCCCCTCCGGCGGGACGGTCATCCTCAATGCAGATGATGCGCGTGTCGCAGCGATGCGGACGCGTGCGGCGGCGGGCGTGCGCGTTCTTACCTATGGCATTCATGCGGATGCGGATATCTGCGCCGAAGCCCTGCGCTGCGATGCGGAGGGGGCGCACTTCATGGTAACGTGGGGGGGCGAGCGCCATGACTATGCCATCCCGCTGCCCGGCAGACACAATGTATCGAATGCGCTCGCCGCGCTCGCGGCAGGATTCGTGCTCGGTCTTGCGCCGCAGGAGATGCAGGCAGGACTCAGCCGTATGACGGGGACCAAGATGCGCTACGAGGTACATGAAGTCGGGGCATGGCGCATCATCAACGATGCCTATAACGCCAGTCCCTCCTCAATGCGTGCCGCGCTTGAGACAACGGAATCGCTTTATGCAGGGCGGCGCATCGCAGTACTCGGCGATATGCTGGAGCTCGGCGCAGCGGCGGAGGAGGCACATCGAGAGATTGGGCGCCGTGCGGCGCAGCTTGGCTTTGCCGCACTCGTGACCTACGGTGCACAGGCGCACTGGATGCATGAGGCGGCTTTGGCGGCGGGCTGTCCCGTGTGTTTGCACGCGGCGACGCATGAAGAGGCGGCGGCGCAGCTGCGCAGTCTCCTCGCAGACGGTGACACCGTGCTGTTCAAGGGGTCGCGCGGGATGCGGATGGAGCAGGTCATCGCACTGCTGACAGAGGGGGGACAGACGGACTAATGGATGCGTTTCTACATCTTTCTTCGCCTGCCCTGCGCATCCTGCTGACGGGGGTAACGGCGCTCGCCGTTGTGTTGCTGAGCGGCGTGTATTTTCTCCCCTTTCTGCATCGTCTGAAGTACGGGCAGAGCATCCGCGCAGAGGGCCCCGCAAGCCACCAGCAAAAGAGCGGCACGCCGACGATGGGCGGCGTTATGATCGTGCTCGCCGTGACGCTCGCAACTCTCGCCTTTGCGCCGCTCGGTGCGGCGACACTGCTTGCGCTCTTCATCTTTCTCGGGCACTTCGTCCTTGGTTTCGCAGACGACTACATCAAGGTGGTGAAAAAACGCAATCTCGGTTTGCGCGCCTACCAAAAGCTGCTCGGACAGATCGCCATTTCTGCCGTCACCATTCTCATCGGGAGTGCGGTTCTTGGACACGATACGCGCGTGTGGATTCCACTCGCGGGTGAGATGCTCGACATCGGTGTGTTTTACTATGTGCTCGTCATCTTTGTTCTTGTCGGCACATCGAATGCGGTTAATCTGACCGACGGTCTGGACGGTCTGGCATCGGGTACGGTGGCGGCGGCGGCACTCTTTTACGCAGCGCTCGCCTACGGGACGAACGACGGGCTGGCTGTATTTTCCACTGCAATAATTGGTGCAGCCATCGGATTTTTGTGGTATAATCATCACCCAGCACGCATTTTCATGGGGGATACCGGCTCTCTTGCACTCGGCGGAGCGCTCGCGGCTGTGGCGATCCTCTCGCATACGGAACTTCTGCTGCCCATCGTCGGATTCATCTTTTTCTGCGAGGCATTGTCTGTTATTCTGCAGGTTGCATCCTTCAAGACGCGGGGGAAACGCATTTTCCGCATGAGCCCGATTCATCATCATTTCGAGCTCGGCGGGTGGAGCGAGACGCGCGTGGTCTACACATTCTGGGCGGTCGGCGCGGCAGCGGCGCTTGCTGCGTGGGTGGTTGTGTTGGTCTCGTGACCCAGTAGAATTCACATATAAGGAGGACACAGAGCCTTGTCCTATCAAAATCAGTCTGCACTTATCATTGGGGCGGGCATCAGCGGCTTTGCTGCGGCGCGATATCTCGCGGCGGCAGGGGCGAAGGTGACGCTCTCGGATGCAAAAGAGGAAGCGGATGCCGGAAAAGATGCACTGGCACAGCAGCATATCGAGGAACTAAGGGCGCAGGGAATCTCCTGCGTCTTTGGTGCACAGGGGGAAGAACTGCTCGCGGGAATCTCGCTCGTTGTGCTTTCTCCCGCTGTGCCGGAGCGTATTCCCCTCGTGCAGGCAGCGCGTGCGCGCGGCATCCGAGTGACGACCGAGGTGGAACTGGCAGGAGAGATTGCGCGTGCCCCTATCTGTGCTGTGACAGGGACAAATGGCAAGACGACGACCACAACGCTACTCGGAGCTCTTCTGCGTGCGCATTTTCCAGCGGTCGGTGTCGGCGGGAATATCGGCGTACCGCTCATTGACGTGGTGCAGGAAACACCGCCGGACGGTGCTGTCGCTGCGGAGATCTCAAGCTACCAGATGGAGGCAACGACACATTTTCACGCGCACATCGTCGCTGAACTGAATGTGACGCCGGATCACATCGTCCGCCACGGCTCGATGGAGGTCTATCAGGCAATGAAGGAGAAACTCTTTGCCGCGCAGACGGCGGAGGACTTCCTCGTGCTGAATGCGGACAACCCGCAGACGCGCGGTATGGCGGCGCGTGCGGCGGGCAGGGTATGCTTTTTCAGCCGAAAAGAACAGTTGACAGAGGGGGCATTTGTCCGTACAGATGGGATGCTTGTCATCCGATGGGACGGTGTGGAACACGTCCTCATCCCTGCGGCGGAGCTGGGGATTCCCGGCGGGCACAACATCGAGAATGCACTCGCAGCAGCGGCGATGGCTCTGCTCGCGGGGGTGACGGCAGCGGAGATACGGCCTGTCCTGCGCGCGTTCAAGGGGGTAGAGCACCGTATTGAGTTCGTACGCACGCTGAACGGTGTCAGCTACTACAACGATTCGAAGGCGACGAACACGGACGCGGCGATCAAGGCACTCGAAGCATTCGACGGGCATATTATCCTCATCGCAGGCGGCGATGACAAGATGACCGATCTCGCGACATTCATGGCACTTGTATGTGCGCGAGTGGATGAGTTGGTACTCGTCGGCGATGCGGCGCAGCGGTTTGCGGCGGCAGCAGAGGCGGCGGGCATTGCGCCGGCACGCATCCACCATGCGGGCTATCACATGGAAAAGGCGGTACAGACGGCGCACGCACTGGCATCTGCACCGCAGACGGTGCTGCTCTCGCCTGCCTGTGCGAGTTTTGATATGTATGGCGGCTATGAGGAGCGCGGACGGGACTTTAAGAGGATCGTGAACGAGCTATGAATATCATCGTATCCGGCGGGGGGACGGGCGGACACATCTATCCCGCGCTCACGATCATCCGCGCGATACAGCAGCGTGAGCCTGACGCACGCATTCTCTACGTCGGCACGCCGCACGGACTCGAGGCGGATATCGTACCGCGTGAGGGCATTGACTTTATTGCGGTCGATCTGGCGGGGTTTCAGCGCCGTTTCTCTCTCGACAATATTGCGCGTGCATGGCGTGCTCTGCGTGCCGTCGCCCGTGCACGCGGCATCGTGCATGGGTTTCGCCCTGATGTCGCCATAGGGACGGGCGGCTATGTCGCGGGACCCATCCTCCTTGCGGCGAGTCTTGCGGGTGTACCGACACTCGTGCAGGAGCAGAATGTCTTTGCGGGGGTGACGAACCGCATCCTGGCACGCTTTGCAACGGCGATTGCCGTTGGCATGGAGGATGCGCGCGCTGTATTCCCGTCAGATAAGACCTATGTGACGGGCAATCCGATTCGCCCCGAGGTGCTGACGGCGACCCGCGTCGAGGGGGCGGCTGTATTCGGTTTTGATCCCGCGAAGAAGACGGTGCTTGTCTCGGGCGGCAGCCGCGGAGCCCGCTCCATCAACCGCGCCATGGTGGAGGTCATCGCGCATGCAGCGGCGCAGACAGCGGTGCAGTACCTCCATGTGACAGGAGCGGATGAGCACGGTGATACCCTCGCGCGCATTCGGAATGCGGGCATTCGGCTTGAGGAGCACCCGCACATTCGTGTGCTGCCGTATCTCTACAATATGCCGCAGGCGATGGCGATGGCGGATGTTGCCGTCTTCCGTGCGGGAGCGACGGGGCTGGCGGAATTGGCGGCGCGGGGGGTACCCGCTGTGCTCATTCCGTATCCGTATGCGGCGGAAAACCATCAGGAGAAGAATGCACGCGCTATGGAGGCGGCAGGTGCGGCAGAAGTTATCCTCAACAGTGCGGTCAGCGGTGCAGCGCTCGAGGAGGCGCTCGGCTCTCTGCTGGCGGACGATGTACGCCGCGCTGCGATGGGGGCGGCGATGAAACGCCTCGGAAAGCCTGCGGCGGCAGAGGAGATTGCGGCGCTCGCGCTGCGGATATGTAAAAAAGAAGGGTGAGGACGTTGCTCAAGGATTTGAAGGGGATTCGCACGATTCATTTTGTCGGCATCGGCGGGGCAGGAATGAGCCCGCTTGCAAAGATCCTCCTCCTGCTCGGCTATCAGGTCTCCGGCTCTGATCAGGGGACGTCGCCCATCATCGAGGAGTTGGTGCGTCTCGGTGCGCGTGTCTTTACGGACGGACAACGCGCAGAGAATGTGCGCGGTGCAGATGCTATCGTCGTCTCCACGGCGATTCCCTATGATAATCCCGAGGTGATTGCGGCGTGGGATCTGCGCATTCCGAAGCTGCATCGCTCCGACATCAATGCGGCACTCGTCAATGAGTACGACGGCATCGCGGTCGCCGGCTCGCACGGCAAGACGACGACAACGTCCATGATCGGCGTGACGCTCGACCGCGTAGGCGTGTCTCCAACCATCATCGTTGGAGGGGAGGTTCCCGATCTCGGTACGAATGCGAAGCTCGGAACGAGCCGCTACCTTGTCTCCGAGGCGGATGAGAGTGATGGCTCGTTCCTAAAGCTGCGTCCACACATCGCCGTCGTGACGAACGTCGAGGACGACCACATGGATCACTATGGTACGATGGAGAAGATCATCGAGGCGTTCCGCACCTTCATCGACCAGACGGATGCGGACGGAACGGCGGTGCTCTGCTTCGAGAACGAGATCCTGCGTACGCTTGCACAGCAGACACCGCGCCGTGTTGTTTCCTACGCGATCGACGCTGCTGCAGACTACCGTGCGGCGGATATCGAGACGAGCGGTTCTGTGATCTCCTTCACAGTCTATGAGCGCGGGGCTGAGATGGGCCGCATTTCGCTGCAGATTCCGGGCAGGCACAACGTGCTCAATGCGCTGGCCTGCATTGCCGTGGCGCGGCTTGCGGGTGTGGACTTCGCACAGATTCAGACTGCACTCGCGGACTTTCACGGGGCAAAGCGCCGCTTCCAGACCAAGGGGAAGGAGCGCGGCGTCTGGATTGTGGACGACTATGCACACCATCCGACGGAGATTGCCGTGACGCTGGCAGCAGCGCGCCAGACGAATCCTGCACGCCTCATCTGCGTCTTTCAGCCGCACCGCTACTCGCGCACGCAGCTGCTGCGCACTGAGTTCGGGAGCTGCTTTGCTGCGGCGGATCTCCTCCTCCTCACAGACGTCTACGCGGCAGGCGAGGCTCCGATCCCCGGTATCAGCGGCGAGACGCTGATGGAGGAGGTCGCGCGGCAGACGGGGCAGGATGCCGTCTATCTGCCGGCGCGTGAGGATCTTGAACGCTATCTCGCGCAGCATGTGCGCGCGGGCGATCTTGTCATCACCATGGGGGCGGGCAACATCCTCGAGGTTGGGGAGAGCCTCCTCGCTCAGCTGCGTGCCGGCATGGCCGGCGAAGCGCCCATTGCAGTCGTCATGGGCGGTCCATCGACCGAGGCGGCGGTGTCGCGCCGCTCGGGGGCAGCGATTCTGGAGGCACTGCGCGCCAAGGGATATCCTGCCGTCGGCCTTGAACTGCAGCCGGCGACCTTTGCCGAAGACATCCGCAGGCTGCGTCCTGCCATCGTATTTAATGCCCTGCATGGAAAATACGGTGAGGACGGCATCCTGCAGGGAACGCTCGATATGCTCGGGATTCCCTACACAGGGTCGGGTGTCCGCGCCGCAGCACTCACCATGGACAAGACGACGGCAAAGCGCCTCTTCTGCGGGGAGGGCATCCCAACACCGCGTTTCCTGCATCTCTGCGCAAAGGAGCGTACGGTACAGACGGGGGCGCAGATCCGTGCAGACTTCGGTCTGCCTGTTGTGATCAAAGCACCGGAGCAGGGCTCGAGCATCGGTGTTCACATTGTCACGGAGGCGGCTCAGATAGAGGCGGCGCTCGACGATGTATTCACCTATGGCGATGCGGCGCTCGTGGAAGAGTTTATTCAGGGGCGCGAGCTGACGGTGGTCGTTCAGGGCACACCGGGCACCGCAGAGGCGCTGCCCGTCATCGAGATCACGACAACCTCTGGACGCTATGACTACGAGAGTAAGTACACGCCGGGTGCATCGGCGCATCTCGTCCCCGCCCCGCTCTCGGCGGCGTGTACCGCTGCGGTGCAGGAGGTCGCTGTTCGCGCCTTCTCTGTATGCGGGTGCAGGGGCGTAGCGCGCGTCGATGTTATGCTCGGTGCGGATGAGCAGCCCTATGCCATCGAGGTCAATGCCGTACCGGGTATGACGGAGACCTCGCTCGTACCCGATGCGGCGCGTGCAGTCGGTATTGACTTTGCGGTACTATGCGAGAATATCCTCGCGATGGCAGGGTACAGGAGATGAGATCGCGCCGCGTCCTCAAGGGAGCATGCTATCTCCTGTGCGCCAGCGGCATGATTGCCGCCCTTATCTACTCACCGCTCTTTACCTTTCAGCAGCTCATTGTACGCGGCAGCGTCAACCTCGATGAGGCGGAGCTGTGCGAGATTGCGCGTATCCGATACGGCCAGCGCCTCTTTGAGCTCAAAACTGATGCTATGACTGCGAATCTGCTGCATGATCTGCGCATCGAGTCGGCCATCGTGCGCCGCCAGCTGCCGAATAAGATTGAGATGGACATCATTGAGCGGATTCCCGTAGCGACGGTTGCGTGTGACTACGGCTATCTGGACTTTGATCGGCAGGGTAAGGTCATCGCCAGCTACCGCACGCTCAAGGGGGCGGACATCCCGATCATTACGGGGATCAAGCTGCGCGATCTTTACATCGGGGACGATAACAACGACCCGCAGGTCGCACAGGTCATTTCCTTCCTCAGTAAAATCAACCCGGCGGACATTGGGCAGATCTCGGAGGTCAATATTACCGTGCCGGGGGCCGTTGTCGCCTATACCAAGAATGCACTGCCCATTCGCCTCGGGCAGCTTGCGGGGATTCCGGAGAAGGCGGGACTGACGCAGGACTTCCTGCAGGATCAGAAGACTACGCGCCACACAGTGGAGTATGTGGATTTCAGCTATGATGCGCCGTTTATCAAACTGGCGGACAAGATCACAGAGGGGAAACAGGGAAACTAAATGAGACAATTCTGGCAGGGCGGGTGGCTTGTTGCCCTCGTCTGCGTACTGATCGGATTTATGATTGCCGTGCAGTTCCGCACGGTACAGGACAGTAAGGGCAGTCTCTCACAGCAGCGTATCGAGGAGATCTCCGACCGATTGCTCCAGACGGAGCACGAGCGGGACGAGCTGGGAGAGGAGCTGCGTAAGATGCAGGCAGCAGCGGCTAATACAGGGGATAGGCAGGATCAGGAGATGCTCCGCTACCGCGCTGCACTCGTACCGCTCGAGGGCGAGGGTGTGATCGTCCGCATGGACGACAGTACGAAACCCGTCAAGACGGGCGAGAACCCGAATCTCTATGTCATCCACGACGACGATCTCCTGCGGGTCATTAACGAACTTCGTGCGGCGGGCGCGGAGGCAATCTCCGTCAACGGGCAGCGGCTTACGGGCATCTCTGAGATCCGCTGCGCGGGGCCAACCCTCTCCGTGAACAACGTGCGCTCCTCTGCACCGTTTGAGATTCGAGCCATCGGGGACAAGAAGTCGCTCGAGAATTCCCTGCGTATGCGCGGGGGGGTCGTTGAAACGCTCGGTGTCTGGGGGATCCAGCTCGACATCACGGTCAGCGAGAACGTTTACATTCCGCCGTACCGTGGGAGCATCCGGCAGAGTTATGCGCGCGAGACCGATGAGCGGGAGGAGGCAGGAAAATGATCTACATCGTCATGGTCAGCCTTGCGCTCGGCCTGCTCATCGGCTCGATCAGCCCGATCGTCATTCCGCTTGCGTACACCAAGCTGTTCTCGGTTGCGCTTGTCGCGGCCCTCGACGCGGCGTTCGGCGGACTGCGTTCGGCGATTTCGGAGCGGTTCGATAAGCACGTCTTTGTGACAGGCTTTTTTTCCAACACACTGCTCGCTGCAACCCTCGTTTTCATCGGCGACCGCCTCGGCATCGACCTCTACTATGTTGCACTGCTCGCTTTCGGGTTCCGTATCTTCAAGAACCTCGCCGTCATTCGCCGTTACCTGCTCAAGGACTATCGGGACGGTGCACGGTAAAAATTTTCCCATACTATGGAAATATGGTAAAATTCATGGTAAAATGAGCAAGGAAAATCATTACTTATTGATAGACGAAAATGATACAGATACGATATGGAGGCTGAAGCTGTGTTCGAAATGGATGATAACTTTGAAGAACTCGCAAAGATCATCGTTGTCGGTGTAGGCGGCGGCGGCGGAAACGCAGTCAACAACATGATTGACTCCGGCCTGCAGGGCGTTGAGTTCGTTGCGATCAATACGGACGCGCAGGCACTCCTGCAGTCCAAGGCGGCACTGCGTATCCAGATCGGTGAGAAGCGCACACGCGGACTCGGTGCAGGTGCACGTCCCGAGATCGGTGAGGCGGCAGCGACGGAGAGCCGTGAGAAGATCGTTGAGGCGCTGCGTGGTGCAGATATGGTATTCATTACCGCGGGGATGGGCGGCGGCACGGGTACGGGTGCTGCTCCTGTTGTCGCAGAGTGCGCGCGCGAGCTAGGCGCACTCACGGTTGCCGTTGTCACGCGTCCGTTCTCCTATGAGGGCATGACACGCGCACGCAATGCGGACTCCGGTATTGAGAATCTGCAGCAGCACGTCGATACCATCATCACTATTCCGAATGACCGCCTCATGAAGATCATCGATAAGAATACGCCTGTTACGGAGGCGTTCAGCAAGGTGGACAACGTACTCTGGCAAGGCGTCAAGGGCATCACCGACCTCATTACGAACCAGGGCGTTGTCAACCTTGACTTCGCCGACGTGCATACGACAATGGCGAACGGCGGCGCGGCGATCATGGGGATCGGTGAGGCGCGCGGCGAGGGCGCATCGGTCGCAGCAGCAAAGGCGGCCATCGAGTCGCCGCTGCTTGAGACGAGCATCGAGGGGGCAAGCTCTGTCATCCTCAACTTCACAGGTTCCAAGAATCTCAGCATGTTTGAGGTCAACGAGGCATCCGAGTGGCTGAACAGCATGATTACGAATGCTGCGAACGGGCGTCAGGCGAACATCATCTGGGGTATCGGTGTGGACGAGACGCTCGAGGACAGCGTGCGCGTCACCGTCGTTGCAACAGGTTTTGGTCTCGCGGAGGGGGCAGGTACGGAGGAGAGCGGAACAGGTCTCTCTGACGACTGGTCGATCCCCATGCCGGGACTCGGCGGACAGACTGCACCGAAGGCCGCACAGCCTGCGCAGCCGCAGGCTCAGGCGCGCCCAGCAGCAGCGATTGTCCCGCCGAACACGGGCAGCAAGCCGCGCATGAATGTTGTCGAACCGAGTGCCGGCGGCACGGATATCATCGACATCCCTGCATGGATGCGCCAGCGCTGAGTCCGTATTGCAAAGCAATAAAAAACACCGCAGATGCGGTGTTTTTTTGTGCCTGTCATCAGCTCTCCAGATCAGGGCGCAGTTTGCTTGCCTCGCGCAGGTAGACATGGTGAATGCTGATCTGCGGCGTGTCCGTATCGACGAGAAGGAGAACACGGATGCAGCGGGGGAGGCTGCCCTCGATGGCGCACTGGCGCGCGTCGAAGAGAGGGACGAGGTCGAAGCCCTCAATCCTGCGTGCACCTGCCGTCGGAAAGGCGGCCGTCAGATCCTCCGTAGCGCTGAAAATAGCGGCGCCGATGTCCGCAGGAGTGATGGCGTTCGCATGCAGGATTGCAGTGATGAGCTCCTGCGCCGCCTGCCAGATCTCTTCCTTTTTGTTGCGCCCGACAGTGATAGCGCCGCGTATGCCTCGCATAGATTACACTCCCTTATGAATGTCCCAGATGAGCCGCAGGCTCAGAATAAATGCGATAAGATAGCCGAGCAGTCCGATGACGGGGATCCCTCCGATCTGCGGCTGCATATCTGTCGTGCAGAGTGTGCTCGATGCGATGAGACTCGCCGCACACAGGAGGGCGAGGATGAGTTTGTTGATCATCTTATCGAGGCGCTGCACAGGTTCTTCTGAGCCGGTGAGGTCGATGTTCAGCTTCGCCTGCCCGCTCATCGTCATCTTGAGAAGGTCGGCGAGCTGCTCGGGGATCTGGACGGATTTGCGCAGGAGCATGAGTCCCTCCTGCCGTGCTTTTGTGAGGCCTTCGCGCCATGTCATACCGTGGACAATGCCGAGCGAGAGGCTGCGGGCGAAGATCTCGAGAAAACTGACCTCGGGAGCGCAGCGCCGCATGACGATCTCCACGGTCATGACTCCGCGTGCGAACATGGCGAGACCGCTCGGACAGCCGATATGATGTACCCGCAGGATGCCGAGAATCTGATTCGTCAGTACACCCATGTGGACATCGGTGAAGTCAAGACTGCCATACTGCTCCATCATGACGTCGATGTCCTGATAAAGCTGCGCGTGGTTGATGCGCCCCTTGACGATGCCCAGTGCGAGTACAGCTGCCTTCATCTCTATGGTGTCGTGGGTCGCGAGCGCGAGAATCGCGCGACGCAGGGCGGCGCGGTCGCGGTTGCTGAGACGCCCCATCATGCCGAGATCGAGCCAGACGATGCCGCCGGCGCGCACGCGGATATTGCCGGGATGCGGATCGCCGTGGAAGAAGCCGTCCTCAATGATTTGCTTGGCATAGTTCTCGCCAAGCCGCCGCCCGATCTGGGTGACGTTGATGCCTGCGGCATGCAGGGCATCGGTCTGGTCGAGCGGGATGCCGTCGATGTACTCCATGACAAGGATGTGCTGTGTAGAGAGGTCACGCAGCACGCGCGGACAGGAGATGAAGGGATTGTCGCGGTTCAGATGTGCAAACTCTTCAATATGCCCTGCCTCGATGAGGAAGTCCATCTCCTGCTTTGCGATGTTCCACATCTCATCCATGAGCGTGCGGAAATCGACGACCTCATCGCGGCTGACAAGGCGAATGATGGTTGCGGCGCGCTTCATGAGCGTGAGATCCATACGCATGATCTCGTGGATGCCCGGACGCTGCACCTTGATGACAACCTCATCGCCCGAGACAAGGCGCGCGCGATGTGCCTGCGCAATGCTTGCAGAGCCGAGCGGTGTACTATCGATGCTCCGGAATACCTTGCTCCACTCACGCTGGTACTCCTGCTCCACGATGGAGAGGATGACAGGGAAATCGAGCGGGCGTGCGCCTGTCTGCAGTTTCATCAACTCGTCGCAGTACTCGGTCGGGAGGAAATCGGGGCGCATGCTCATAATCTGGCCGAACTTTACGAAGGTCGGTCCCAGATCCTCAAAGATGGCGCGCAGCTTTTCTGGTGTCAGCCCGCGCACGATGTCGTGGCGGCGCAGGACAGCCACGATCTCGCGCAGGCGAAGTGCGGCATTCCTGTTCTCTGTGCCGAACATATACTCATCTCCCCGCCAGTGCAATATCGTTTGGGTCATCAGCCCCCATGCAAATACCTCGTTACGCGAGCGGTCATGTGTTTATCTGCAGAAATACCTGTGAATGATTAAACGTACTTCGCTTCAACGAAAAGAAATCCGCAGGGGGCAGCATACATACGCTGCGCTGCACGCTCCACTAGAGGGCATTTTGGAGCAGGCGTCTCCATTGGGGCGGGCGGACTTACTCCGCTGCCTTATACTTTTCCGCGAGCTGCTGCCTGACCGTTTCGTTGCTGAGGAACTCGTCATAGGTCGAGATGCGGTCGACGACGCCGACGGGCGTGATCTCGATGATGCGGTTCGCGACGGTCTGCGTGAATTCATGGTCACGCGAGGCAAAGAGAATCGTACCGCCGAAGGATATGAGGCCGTTGTTGAGCGCCGTGATGGACTCAAGGTCGAGATGGTCGGTCGGCTCATCAAAGAGGAGGACATTCGCCCCTGAGAGCATCATCCGCGACAGCATACAGCGTACCCGCTCACCGCCCGAGAGCACCTCGGCACGCTTTTGACTCTCCTCACCCGAGAAGAGCATACGCCCAAGAAAGCCGCGCACGAAGGTCTCGTCCGGATCCTTGGAATACTGGCGGAGCCAGTCAACGAGGTTCAGCTTCACCTCGTCAAAATAAGCGCTGTTGTCCGAGGGGAGATAGGTCTGTGATGTTGTTACGCCCCATTTGAATTCGCCCGCATCTGCCTGCTCTTCGCCCATGAGGATTTTGAACAGCATCGTTTTTGCCGCGCCGTTCGGACCGACAAAGGCGACTTTATCGCCCTTCTTGAGCGTGAAGCTGACATTCTTGAAGAGCTGGCGGCCGTCGATCTCTTTCGAGAGCCCTTCGACGGTCAGCAGCTGATCGCCTGCCTCGCGGTCAGGGGTGAAGGCAATGTATGGATAGCGGCGTGTGGACGGCTTAATGTCGTCGAGGGTGATGCGTTCGAGCAGCTTCTTGCGCGAGGTCGCCTGACGGGATTTTGACGCATTTGCCGAGAATCTCTGAATAAATGTCTGAAGCTCCTTGATTTTTTCCTCTTTCTTCTTGTTTGCGTCCTTCGCCATCTGCAGGGCAAGCTGGCTGGACTGATACCAGAAGTCGTAGTTGCCGGCGAAGAGCGAGATCTTGCCGAAGTCCACATCGCAGATGTAGGTGCAGACCTGATTGAGGAAATGGCGGTCATGCGAGACGACGATGACTGTGTTCGGGAAGTCTGCAAGGAAGTTCTCGAGCCAGTTGATCGAGGTTACATCGAGATGGTTCGTCGGCTCGTCGAGGAGCAGGATGTCGGGCGAGCCGAAGAGCGCCTGGGCGAGTAGGACGCGCACCTTTTCTGCGGGGGCGAGCTCGTTCATCTTGAGGGAATGCTTTGCATCAGGCACGCCAAGTCCGTTGAGCAGCTGCGCCGCCTCGGTCTCCGCGTTCCAGCCGTCGAGCTCGGCAAACTCCGCCTCGAGTTCGGAGGCACGCATCCCGTCCTCGTCGGAGAAGTCGGGCTTCTCGTAGAGTGCGTCCTTCTCGTCCATGATCTCGATGAGGCGTGTATGTCCCATGATGACGGTGCGCAGGACCTCCACCTCATCGTAGGCATAGTGATCCTGCTGGAGAACGGCGAGCCGCTCTCCAGGGGTGATGTCTACAATGCCGCCCGTCGGCTCGATATCGCCGGAGAGGAGTTTAAGAAATGTGGATTTTCCTGCGCCGTTCGCGCCGATGATGCCGTAGCAGTTGCCGGGGGTGAATTTCAGGTTGACATCTTTGTAGAGAACACGCTTGCCGAATTGCAGGCTCAGGTTGTTGACGGTAATCATCTTTCGATTCTCCTTCTGTTAATTGCGCAGGATCGCGCGGAACATCGACAGAATGCTCTGCCCGTACGAGTCGCCGGGGACCGCCCAACGGCCGTTGAGATCCTGCCAGTGCCCGAGGGTGCTCGTGCCGTAGACGCTGCGTACGAGAGTATATCTGGGGTCAACGACGGGGGATATGGGTCTGCGCGTCGAGGCGTAGGCGAGGAGATGCTGGATGTGGGCACGCACGCCCATCTGTGAGGTGGCAAAGTATGCGCCCTTGACCTCTGCACTCGTCGTGCCGAGGCCGCAGTAGTTATTTTGATCGGGGGTGACTGTGCCGCCGTAGCGGAAAAATCCGGTCTCCTTGAGTGCCTGCGCGAATGCGACATCGGGACGGATGCCCTCGCGTGCACCCTCTTCGTAGTAGTATGCCACGAGCTCGTGCGGTGTTACGGAGATGGCGGGATGAGGATTCACACTCAGGAGATAGGTCACACACTGCTCCTGACTGGCGAGCGGTGTTCCGATGATGGCGGTATCGTACGCTGAGAGTGTCTTGGGGACACTGAATGCCGTCTCCTGCGCTGCCTGCTGATCTGCGGCTCGGATGAGTGCGTCAATGCGTGCACGGAAACTGCTGTCCTCCACAGGTGCGGTGCGCTGCGTGTGTGTCTGTGTTGCTGTATCTGGGTCATGCACGCGGCGAGCCTCACCGGACACAGCACTCAGAATAAAAAATCCTGTCAGGGCCGCGGCGATTGTGCCGCGCAAAACAGTGTTATTTCGCAAGAGATGAGCCTCCTATCATTATTTCGTCTATCGTATCCATTTGAGCAGGGCGAGCAGCAGCAGCACTGCCGAGAGTATCCATGTACCGTGCGGGATAGAGCGGTGTTCCCCGCGGGCTGCGGTGAGCAGTACCCAGAGAAGCAGGGATGTCGTGAGTCCCGTCTTGATATCGTAGGATGCGAGCAGGAATGCGGCGTATACGGCCGCCTCCCGCATATCGGGGACTGTCTTCATCCGGCGCAGTAGCGCGAGGGCGCGCGTGAGCAGCATCAGGCCGAGCAGTGCAAGCGCTGCCGAAGGCGCTGCCGGGAATGCTGCCATCTCCTGTACCAGCGGAGTGCAGGGCAGGAGGATCAGCAGAAAGAGTGATGATATGCCTGCTGTCAACGGGATGCCTGCAATGCGTTTTTCCGCATCTGATGCGGGCAGCACGGCAGACAGCGGCGCAATCGTCAGCGGCAGCACTCCGAGAAGTGCTGCGATACCACTGACTGCAAAGAGCCTCGGGAGGGTCTTCTGCATCTGTTGCTGCGCTGTTTCACCGGTGCGTGCCAAGAGCACGGCAGCGTTCTCGGCAACGAGCGTGAGCAGTAACGTCAGAGCAAGCGCTGCTGCGGAGGGAAACGCATCTGCCTGCGGGAGCATCAGCGCCATACCCGCCGGCTCCGGCATGAGAAACGGCGTGTCCGGCAGTGCCCAGAATCCCTCTGCCCATGTGAGTATAGCTGTGATCCCCATCGCTAGCGGCAGGGCGCACCGTACGCGCATCGCGTGCAGCAGGAGTGCCAACAGAATAGCGGTCAGCGTGTAGTAGGCGAGTGGATCGGAGAGTGTACCGCTCATCGTCAGCGCCCACGGCGACGGGAGCAAGATGCGCGCGGAGAGCGCTGCGCTCGTCAGCAGGGACAGTCCGAGCCCGAGCACAAGCCCCATACGGATGACGGGGGGTACGGCTGCTGCAGTACGAAGTGCACAGCCCGTATATAGGAGTGGTACGCTGAGGCAGGAGACAAGTGCTGCAATGCTGAGTACCTCCTGCCACATGAGCCCGCGGGCGATAATCTCCTCATAGACAAGCCATGCTCCGATGGCTGGGGAGGGGAGTGCGATCAGCGTCTGTCTCCGATACGAGACGGCGAGTGTCCCCGCGACAGCAGCGAGGATGCCGCCCGTGTATGCTGCACTGAAGGGAATACCTGCGCGTGCGAGCAATGATGCCGTCGCTGCGACAGCGAGTACCGCGAGGGGAACGATGACGAGCGCATCGCAGAGTGCGCTCGTCAGAGCCTTTCTCTCGCTGTTCATAGATATCCTCCCGCAGCATACCAAAACATTTTTATTTTATCACAAAATAAGTGATTGATAAAGAGTCAGGATTTTTACTGCTTGCCTTGTCAAAAAAACACTTTTCTAGTATTATTATACATAGATTTTATTGCACATATCAGAGCATATAAATAATATCTAGAGTTGTCCTGTTTTGCCATAATTTTTTTAGTTATCAATTATTGTTTTTGATTATTTATTTTTCCTATCCATATATTTAATCGCGCAATAAGGAGGCTGAAGTATGGGAGAGTTCGGAAGTCTGGGGATATTCCTGCTGGTGGCACTGCTGTTTCCCGTGCTGGCGCTGGGACCTGCGTTCCTGCTGCAGCCGCGGCAGCCGTCGCCGCAGAAGTATATCCCCTACGAGTGCGGTGTCGATCCGATCGGCACGCCCTATGTGCAGTTCCGTGCGGGATATTTTCTCTACGCATTGCTGTTCATCGTCTTTGACATCGAGACGGTGTTCCTCTATCCGTGGGCGGTCGAGTTTCGTATGCTCGGCCTCTTTGCGCTGCTCGAGATGTTCGTCTTTGTCGGGATTTTGGCGCTCGGGCTCGGCTATGCATGGCGAAAGGGGGATCTGACATGGAGATAGCGGAGCGTGTTCCCGAGAGCCTGCGGGAGAATGTCTCCGTGCTCAAACTCGACCAACTGCTGCGCTGGGCGCATGCCAGCTCCATCTGGCCGCTCTCCTCGGGGCTCGCCTGCTGTGCCATCGAGATGATGAGCACGGCGACGGCGCGGTTCGATCTCGCGCGGTTCGGCTATGAGGTGTTCCGTCCCTGTCCGCGTCAGGCGGATCTCCTCATCGTCGCGGGTACGCTGACGTGGAAGATGGCAGATCCCATCGTGCGCCTCTACGAGGAGATGCCGGAGCCGAAATATGTCATCGCCATGGGGGCATGTACGATTGCGGGCGGTCCTTTCGCCGACTCCTACGCCGTCGTGCCGGGCGTAGACGAGCTGCTGCCCGTGGATGTCTACATCCCGGGCTGTCCGCCGCGCCCTGAGGCGCTGATGGACGGTATGCTGAAGCTGCGCGAGAAGATCCTGCATCCGGAGCGCGTGCGTGCTGCGCGTGCATACTGGGCGGAGCAAACGGCAAAGAAGGCGGTGCACGCATGAGAAATGACTATCTGCCGCCGGCGCTGCTGGCAACGATCAAGACTGCCTTTCCCCCTGCGGCATACGATGCGGAGGCGGCGCGTCCCGCGCTCTATATCGGTGCAGATGCGCTGATTGCACTGCTGACGTTCCTGCGCGAGGACAGCGATCTGCAGCTGACGCGCATGGAGAATGTGACGGCGGTGGATTGGAAGGATCGGTTCGAGATGGTCTACCATCTCTTTTCACCGGTGCATCTCCACTGCCTGACGGTAAAGGTGACGCTGCCGCACAATGCACCTGCTGTGCCGTCGGCGACGGCAGTGTTCCCTGGTACGGCGTTCGAAGAGCGTGAGATCTACGACCTGATGGGCATTGTGTTCACAGGACACCCTGATCTGCGGCGCATCTTTCACCGCGATGATTTCGTCGGGCATCCGCTGCGCAAGGACTTCGTTCCACCGCCGCCTCCGCCTATTCCGCGTATTCGGAAGGAGGGCTTTTGATGCCGAGAACCGAGACCTATACGCTCAACATGGGGCCGCAGCACCCGTCGACGCACGGTGTGCTGCAGGTGCAGTTGGAGCTGGACGGCGAGCGCATCGTGCGGGCAGTGCCCGTCATGGGCTACCTCCATCGCGGCATCGAAAAATTGCTTGAGGACAGGACGTATGTGCAGGGACTGCCCTATACCGACCGTCTCGACTATATCTCCGCGATGAACAACAACTTCGGCTATGCGCGTGCGGTGGAGGAACTGGCGGGTATCGAAACACCGCAGCGTGCAGAGTATATCCGTGTCATCATGGCGGAGCTGAACCGAATCAACAGCCATCTCATCTTCATCGGGACGCTGGCAAACGACCTCGGTGCGTCGACGGGCATGCTTTACTGTTTCCGCGACCGCGAGAAGATTCTCGACATCTTCAACCTAGTCTGCGGTGCGCGGCAGACATTTCACTACATCCGTATCGGCGGCGTGAAGGAGGATCTCACGCCCGCAGCGGAGGCGATGATCCGCGCGTTCCTTGACGATGTGCCGCGCTTCATTGAGGAGTACAATTGTCTTCTGACGGGGAATGAGATCTTTGTTCGCCGCCTTGTCGGTACATCTCCGATGACAGCAGAGCAGGCACTCGCCTGCAACATGACGGGGCCGAATCTGCGCGCGGCGGGCGTCGCGTTCGACCTGCGCAAGGTGGACGGATACAGTGTCTACGATGCGTTTGACTTCGATGTGCCCGTCGGACGGCATGGCGATAACTGGGACCGCTATCTGGTGAAGATGCAGGAGATCACAGAGAGCGCGCGGATCATCCGGCAGGCGATTGACGGATTGCCGGAGGGCGGCTTTATGGGGAAAGTGCCGAAGGTCATAAAGCCGCCGAGGGGAGAGGTGTTCAGCCGTACGGAGGGGACGCGCGGGGAACTCGGGTTCTACATCGTGAGTGATGGTACGACGAAGCCGTACCGCATCCACATCCGCCGACCCTCATTCGTCAATATGCAGGGCCTGGATATCATGTGCCGCGGCATGCTCATCGGTGACGCGGTCGCTGCATACTCGTCCATCGACCCCATTATGGGCGAAGTGGACTGTTGAGGGAGGAGGAACACGATGGAACTCTCTCTGCCGGCATCCATTGCGCTCTTTCTGCGTGCGCATATCTATACACTGCTGCCCGATCCGTTCGTTGTAGATCTTGCACTGACACTGCTCGGCATTGCTGTTCTGCTCGGCATCATCTCGATGGCGGCGATTGTCTTCACCTATACAGAACGCAAGATCTGCGCATTCATCCAAGGACGGCTCGGCCCGAACCGCGTCGGCGGCAGGTTTGGTCTGCTCCAGCCAATCGCGGATATGCTGAAACTTATGAGCAAGGAGGACATCATGCCCCAAGGGGCGGATAGGGTGGTCTGGGCACTCTCGCCCGCGCTTCTCTTCGTGCCTGCGGCGCTCACTTATGCTTTCTTTCCATTTGATGCAGGTGCGGTGCTTGCAGATGTGAACGTTGGGGTGTTTCTCCTCTTTGCCGTCTCTGGGCAGGCGGTGCTGCCGTTCCTGATGGGCGGCTACGCCTCGAACAACAAGTATTCGTTCATCGGCGGCATGCGCATCGTCGGGCAGATGCTCAGCTACGAAGCACCGCTGCTGCTCTCGCTGCTCGGTGTTATCATGCTGACCGGCTCGATGCGGTTCGAGGATATCGTGCAGATGCAGGCAAATACGGTCTGGTTCATCTTCCTGCAGCCGTTTGCCTTCGTCATCTTTCTGATTGCGGCGGTGGCGGAGACAAACCGCACACCGTTCGACCTCGTGGAGGGGGAGTCGGAGATCATCGCAGGTCCTTTTACGGAGTATTCGGGCATGCGTTGGGCGCTGTTCTTCCTTGCGGAGTATGCGAACCTCCTTACGGCAGCGATTCTCGCAGCGACGTTCTTCCTCGGCGGGTACAGCGGACCGTCGTTTCTGCCGGGTTTTGTCTGGTTCGCACTGAAGGCAGTGCTTATGGTGCTGCTCATCATGTGGTTTCGATGGACGTTCCCGCGCACGCGCGTCGATCAGATGCTCACCTTCGGCTGGAAGGTGCTCGTACCGCTCTCGATTCTCAACGTCTTTCTGACGGGAATCGGGATGTATCTTGTCAGCATGGTCTAGGGAGGTGTCTGCATGTTTGGAAAAGGCCTCTTGACAGGTATGGGCGTCACATGGAAGCACCTCTGGGGCAAGAAGGAGACCTTCTGCTATCCCGAGGAAAAGCTGCAAATGACGGAGAACTTCCGCGGGGGCAACCTCGCGATGGACTGGCGTGTGTGCATCGGCTGCTCGATGTGTGCGAATGCGTGCCCGAACAAGGCACTCGATCTTACCATTGTGCAGGATGCGAAGAAGAAGCGCCACATGCAGTCCTATGTGCACAAATCCGGGCGCTGCCTCTACTGCAACCTCTGTGTAGAGGCTTGTCCGGTCAAGACGCTCGTCTGGGACAGGGACTATGCCATTGCAACATGGTGCAGGGAGACTATGACCCATGATGCAATGACGGATCAGGACCGCGTGGATCTCGCAGCGTTCCTCATACAAGTAGAGCGTGAGGCGGAGGAGGAAAAGATGCAGAAGGAGGCGGCTGCCAAGGCAAAGGCGGAGGCTGCCGCCAAAGAACAGGCGGCAGAACGGGCAGAGACCGCCGGTGCTGCGCCGGTCTGCGTACAGGAGGGACGACAGGTATGAGCATCATCTTCTATTTTCTTGCGGCGGTGACAATCGTTGGTGCGCTCGGTGTTGTCCTCTCGGCGAACATCGTACACAGCGCACTGTTCCTCGTGCTCTCCTTCATCGGTGTCGCATCCATCTACTTCTTCATCGGTGCGGAGTTCCTCGGCGCGGTGCAGCTTATGGTATACAGCGGGGCAGTCGCGGTTCTCATTGTCATGGCAATCATGCTGACGCGCCGCGATACGATGGCGCAGTCCAATCCCTCGCAGAAACTCTTTCGACGTGTAGTGTCGGGGGGGCTCGCAGGCGGGGTTTTCTTCCTCATCGGCATTGGGATTACACTTGCTCCGCTGCCGGCGGGCGAAATAGGCATGCCGACTGGGGCGCAGGAGATCGCGCATCTGATGCTCGGTACTTACGTCCTTCCGTTTGAGATTGCTGCCGTGCTCCTGCTTGCTGGGATGATCGGGGCCCTCATGCTTGCGCGGGGGAGGGATGCGGTATGATCGGATTGCCGGAGCTGCTTTTCCTCGCCGCTCTGCTTTTCTGCATCGGACTCTACGGACTGCTCACGCGGCGCGGCATCATCCCTATTCTCATGTGCGTCGAGTTGATGCTCAATGCAGTCAATATTAATCTCATCGCGTTCGACAGATTCTATGCGCATAATACGGAGGGGCAGCTGATGGCGCTCTTTTCGATTGCAGTCGCTGCCGTAGAGATCGCCATCGGTCTTGCACTCGCATTCCGTCTGTATCAGGTTCGATACACGACGAATATCGATGAACTGGATCTGCTCAGAGAGGAGGAGGGAGGGAGATGACTGCATTTGCACTCGCGCACGCCTATCTGATTCCACTGCTTCCTGCACTCGCCGCTCTGATCATCGGACTGCTGACACGGCAGGACAAACGCATCTCTGCCGCCATTGCCGCGGCAATGATGGCACTCTCATTCATCCTCTCTGTCTGCATTGTGTGTGCCGTTACGGACGGCGGGATCACGATGAATGATCCCTATGTGATGCAGATGCATTGGGCGCAGGCGGGAGATGTGGTGCTCGCGATGGGGGTGCTCATTGATCCGCTGACGGCGATGATGCTGGTCATCGTAACGCTCGTTTCTCTGCTCGTCTATATTTACGCTGCCGGCTATATGGCGGAGGAGGCGGGGATGGGGCGGTTCTTTGCGTTTATTTCTCTGTTTTCGGCGGCGATGCTCGGTCTCGTCGTCTCCGCCAACCTCCTCCAACTCTATGTATTCTGGGAGGGGGTCGGCCTCTGCTCCTACCTGCTCATTGGATTCTACTATCAAAAGATCGCTGCACGTGAGGCGGCGAAAAAAGCATTCATCACGACGCGCATCGGCGATTTTGGTATGCTGATCGGCATTTTGCTCGTGCAGGTCACATTCGGTACGATGGATTTTATCGCACTGCGCACGCTTGTACCGATCTACGCCGCACTTGCTGGGACGGCGCTTTTGACGGTCATCGGATTGCTCCTCTTCATGGGGGCAGTAGGTAAATCGGGTCAGTTCCCGCTGCACGTCTGGCTGCTCGATGCGATGGAGGGACCGACACCGGCGTCGGCGCTCATCCATGCGGCGACGATGGTCGCGGCGGGCGTGTTTCTCGTCGCACGTGCATTCTTCCTCTTCAGCGCGTCGCCCCTCGTTATGGATGTCATCGCGGGCATCGGTTCGTTTACCGCGCTTTTTGCCGCCGTGATTGCTGTGACGCAGTGTCGATTCAAGGCCGTGCTTGCGTACTCGACCATCAGTCAGCTCGGCTATATGATGCTCGCCATCGGTGTGGGCGCGTTTTCTGCCTCCATGTTCCACCTCATGACGCATGCCTTTTTCAAAGCGATGCTCTTCCTCTGTGCGGGTGCTGTCATGCATGCCCTCCACGACGAGGGCGACATCACGAAGATGGGCGGCCTTCGGCGGAGGATGCCTGTGACGTTTGCTGCGATGCTTGTCGGGGTGCTTGCCATCTCCGGTATTCCGCCGTTTTCCGGGTTCTTCTCCAAGGACGAAATCCTCGCGGCAGTTCTGCAGGCGAGCGTGCCGCTCTATATCATGGCGATGCTTACGTCGTTTCTCACGGCATTCTACATGGCGCGCCTCCTTATCGTGGCATTTCTCGGTACGTGCCGCAGCCCGCATGAGGCGCATGAGGCTGGTGCTCTGATGCGCTGGCCGATGCTTGTGTTGATGCTGCTCAGCATCGTGATCGGTTGGTGGGCGTATGCGGGCGGATTTTCTCTATGGATTCATGCAGGGGCTCCCCATCATGCGTCAATGGATGGGATGGTTGCAGGGACGAGCACTGTGCTTGCGCTGGCCGCCTTTGCTGCAGCATATATGCGCTACGGACGGAGCGGTGTGGACGAGGCGATGCCGCAGGGATGTCTCGGTTTTTTTTACCGCATTGTCTATCATAAATTCTATGTGGATGAGATCTACGGTTATGTGCGTGAGCGGCTCGTCTACGGGACGGCACGGATGCTGAAGTGGACGGATGAAAACCTTCTCGGCGGCATCATGACAGGCCTGGGCCGTTATGTACTCGTGACGAGCGGTCTCCTTGCAGCATCCGCAAACGGACAGGTGCAGCGCTATATTGCCGTGTTCTGCATGGGTACGCTGATCCTGCTGTGCTATGCGCTCTACTGGGCGGTACAGATTATTGCCTACTGGGGAGGTGGTCTGCGATGAACGCTCCCGTTCTGTCAGCGATCCTGCTGATGCCGCTTGCGGCGGTGCTCATCATTGCATTCCTGCCGCAGCATCGGCATGATATGATCCGCCGCGCGGCGGCATTCGCCATGACGGCGGCGCTGCTCTTGACGATTGCTGTCTATACGGGCTACGATACGGTGCGCGGGGGGATGCAGTATACGGAGCATCTCCCGTGGATCACGGATCTCGGTGTCGCATATACGCTCGGCGTGGATGGCATCTCCTTGCCGCTGCTCCTCCTATCGAGTGTCGTAGGACTCGCTGCTGTATTCAGTTCATGGCGCATCGAGCGGCGGGTGAAGGCGTATTTTATTCTTTTACTGCTTGTGATTGCAGGTGTGTCGGGGGCATTCCTTGCGTACGACCTGTTCTTCTTCCTCGTGTTCTCCGAGATGGCCGTCATTCCCGTGTATCTCATGGTACTCATCTGGGGCTCGTCGGTGCGCGTTCCGAAGGCGCATGCGGCGATGAGGATGACGATCTTTTTGCTCGTCGGCTCTGCGTTCATGCTGCTCGGCGTGCTACTCCTCTATGTGAGTGCATACGAGCCGGGGATGCGGACGTTCGACGTTGGTGCGCTTGCTGCTGCCGCACGCATGGGGCAGATCCCGTGGGATGTGCAGGCGGCAGCATTCTTCCTCCTGCTCATTGGCTTTGGCGCGCATCTCTCGATGTTCCCGCTGCACGCGTGGTCGCCTGACGGCTATGCGGGTGCGCCGACCGCCGTCTCCATGGTCAGTGCGGGTGTTTTGAAAAAGATCGGGGGCTATGCGCTCATCCGCATCGGTCTCACCGTCCTGCCGCTCGGGGCGAAGTTCTGGGCGCCGCTGATTGCGCTGCTCGCAGCGGCGGGCGTTGTCTATGCCTCCTATATCGCACTCGCACAGCGTGATATCAAGTACATGGCGGCGTACTCCTCCATCTCCCACATGGGGTATGTCCTGCTTGGCTTTGCGGCGCTGAATGTCGTGAGCCTGAGCGGCATGGTCGCTTACATGACGGCGCACGGCATCATGATCGCGCTTCTCTTCTCTCTGATCGGCTATGTCCATGTACAGACGGGGACACGCAGCGCCGATGCGCTTGGGGGACTTGCACGCAGCATGCCGCGCATTACGATCGGCCTCATGCTCGCAGGACTCTGCTCGCTCGGTCTGCCCGGTCTTGTCGGATTTGTGCCGGAGTTCACCATCTTTGTCGGGGTGATAGAGGTCTATCCTGCTCTCGCCGTCATCGCCGTGTCCGGCATCATCTTTACGGCGCTCTACATCCTGCGGATGCTGGCACACGTCCTCTTTGGCCCGCCTGCAGAGGGGCTTGCAGGTGTTTCTGATGCCCGTGGAGCTGCCTTTGTTCCGCTCATCGTGCTCGGTATCGTCCTCGTTGGATTTGGGGTGTTTCCGGACCTCCTCATGCGTGCAGCGGATGCGGGGGCTGCGTCCTTTGCCCCCCTCTTTGCAGTACTGCAGGATGCGCCGACAATCTTGGGAGGTGGACAGTGATGCTGGATGCGATGAATTTTTCTGTCCTCTCGGTTGAGATCGGCATTGCCGTACTGATGGCATTCGTGCTTCTCCTCGACCTCGTACTCGAGAAGGATGCACCGCGCTGCTCCGTAGCATGGCTGACGGCAGCGGGACTCCTCGGTGTGCTTATACTTGCCGTACGGATGTATCCGCCCGCTGGCGGTGCAGCTGCCTTTTATGCGGGGCGCTACATAGTCGACGGTTATGCCGTGTTCTTTAAAATACTATTCATTGTCGGTATTCTCTCGACCGTCATCTTTGCGGCGGATTACGCGGAGCAGACCATTCGGCATCGGGGGGAGTTCTATCTGCTCCTGCTCTCGGCGCTGCTCGGTATGTGTGCTCTCGCCTCTGCGAACGACCTTATGACAATGTTTGTCGGGCTTGAACTGATGACAATTTCGTTCTACGGGCTTGTTGCGATTCAGACGGATGCAGTGCGTTCGGCGGAGGCGGGCATCAAATACCTCGTCTTTGGCGCGGGCTCGACTGCGGTACTGCTCTATGGTATGAGCCTCACCTACGGCATGACGGGGACGATGCTGTTCCAGGAAATCGCCGGCGGCATGGGACTCGTGTTTTCTCTTGGTCTAATTGGCGTGGTGCTCATTCTTGCAGGGTTTTTCTTCAAACTATCTATCATACCGTTTCATCTCTGGGCCCCGGATGTGTATGAGGGGGCACCCGCGCCTGTGACGGCACTGCTTGCCATGTGCTCGAAGGCTGCGGGGATCGCGGCCCTCCTGCGCGTGCTTTTTGTTGCGTTCCCCGTGCTCTCGCCGTACTGGGCGCATCTGCTCGCCGTATGTGCAGGCATCTCGATGGTCGGCGGCAACCTCATGGCATTTCGTCAGACGAACATCAAGCGGATGCTGGCGTATTCGTCCATCGCTCAGGCGGGCTATATGATGGCGGCGATGGTCGCGACAAATGCCGCAGGCATCAAAGCGATACTCTTCTATGCGATGGTCTATATTTTCGCCAATGTCGCTGCATTTGCCGCCGTCTCCTATCTCGATATGCGGCGCGGCAGTGGTGATCTTAGGAGTGTGCGGGGGCTGGGGCAGATATCGATACTTCCTGCGGCAATTCTGACGATTGCGCTGCTGACAATGGCGGGTATCCCGCCGACGGCAGGGTTTGTCGGGAAGATCTATATCTTCTCAGCCGTCATTGACGCGGGCTATCTCTGGCTTGCCGGCATCGGCTTCGTCATTTCGATGATGTCCGTCTACTACTATCTGATCGTCATTCGGGAGATGTTCCGTGATATAGAGGATGAGGAGACGATAGCGACGGAGCCGCTGCATCTGCCGTTGCCTGCACAGGCGGTGGGAGTGCTCGCAGCCGCCTGTGCTCTCATCATCGGGGTCTGGGCAGAACCGCTCTCGATCTTCAGCAACATCGCCGTCTATACCTTTATGCGATAGAATGGGACGCTGCTGTGTATGCGGCAGTTTTTGACGAAACTTCTTGTATTTCTCGGGTGCTGCGGTTATGATGAAGCAGGAAGGATTTATGATGGCGTACTGGGAAAGGATGAGCATGATGTATGGTAAAGGACTGACGGGGCTTCTCCTGTGTGGGGTGCTGCTCGCGGGCGGCGCTGCCGAGGCCTCTGGAGAGTTCTCGTATAAGAGTGCGGTGCTCGCACACAGAGCACCGGACGGGAGTCTCGGCTTCGTTGCGGGGCCCGATCTGCCGGTGCTGAAGGTATATGCTGTCGATGGGGCAGCGCCCGTCTACTATATTCGCTTCGAGGCAAAGAAAGGGACATTCAAAAAGGCGGCAGGGCTGCACGCACGTATTCTTGCCGATGGGCAAGAGATCTCGCTTACCCCGGTCGGCGACGAGGAGCGCATGCACTCCTCCAAATGGTTTGAGGGGTGGTATCGCCTGCCGGCGGATGGTGTCGCCGCCATGGGCGGTGCGGCGGAGTTTTCCTTTCAGGTTGTCGATGCAGGAAATCAAGTGCTTTGGACGCAAAAGGGCAAGCTCAAGACAGCGGAGGCGATGCAGAAAATCACCAAGGCAGCACCGCAGGACTATCTGCGCGAGGGGCGGATACGGGCGGAGTCTGCGGCAGAGTCCGTGCGTGCGGACTCCAGACCTCGCGTCTTTCTCCCCGCCGTGACGCCGGAGACGGTGCAGGTGCGTATCTACGACTATCTGGAGGAACTGAAGAAGGATAAGGAGACCAAGGCGGACTGGCAGGGCTTCACGCTTTACGTTCATACCAATAAACGCATTTTAGTGGCCATGGGGGACTCTATTGGGGACAGCATCCCGCTCGTCACATTCGAGACGATTCCCTACCAAGGCGGTACACTGCTCGCCATGATGAAGGATCAAGAGTACTATGATAAGTATGCAAAGCAGTTCTTCACCGTCGGTATGATGACCGCCGACGGATTCGTCATTGATCTGACGCCTGCATGGCGCGGCACGGCCGACCGTTGGGATGGATTTCTTAATCAGCTGTATCGCGAGATGAGCCCGCATGCGGAATTTCCCTTTGACATCAGTGACAAGAGTGTAAAGGGCGAGGGGAATCGGTTCTTTATCAAGGAGTCGCGTACTGCACAGCTCACTGCGGGTGATGAGATTCTCGCGGTAGACGGTGCATCTGCGGCATGGTACAAGCCGAACGAGCTGCGGCTCGTACTCCTGCAGAAACAGGGACCGGCACTCTTCCGCATCCGTCGCGCAGACGGCAGGGAAGAGGAGATCTCCGTTGCGCCCGAGATGACTGCGCCTGCCAGAATGCCTGCTGAGATGATGGATGACGAGAAGCGGGGAGCGTATTTCGCAGAGAAGAAAGCACGCGGTTCAGAATCCTATGTCCACACACAGGGCAATTACCCGCAGCTCTTTTCTTTGATGGATGAGAGTTATCGTTAAGCGCAGCGGGCAAAAATAAATATATAACGGGTCAGATGGATGTGCCGATGGGCATGCATCCGTCTGACCCGCTTTTCATGCTGTTTTATATATCCCAGTGCAGTCTTTCCGGATTTGGTGTCGCGCGGTCGATCTCACTCAGAATCCATGCGGTGTTCTCATGCGACGCGGCAAAGGCATCCGCAAGCCCCTGCTCGTAGGCAGGAGGAATCTCCATCGCATGGAGCGCCATATGCATATAGTCCTTCGCGATGAGAGGGATACCGCGCGCAGCGGCAAGATGCGCCTTGAATCGGTAACCGTAGTAGAGGTAGCTGTTGTGCGGAACTGCATCCTCGAGACCATCGAAGGCGGCGATGCGCTCATCCGCCTCTGCCTCCGCCTCCTCCGTCATGTGCATCTTGTGCATGAGATTCCAGCGGTCGGCCCAGAGCTCGCCGCGCAGGATGTACTTATAGAGGAAATCCGTAGACTCGGCGCACTCAATCGCCAGATTGATATGCTCGAGCGCGGCTTCCTGCATATCCTGTTCGGATGCTTCGAGCGCACTGAGTCCTTGCATGGCGTAGACTTTTTCCTCTACGTCCTGTGCATGCTCCTCATTTGGCTCGGCGTCTATGACGCTCTGAAAAAGGGTGCGTGCCTCTGCGAGATGTGTCGGCATCTGTGCGAGAAAGTGAGCGAGGCGCGCGCGTGCGTGCCAGTCGCCCGCACCGCCGGCAAAGAGGTCATGCGGCGGCGCAGATGTGCCGAGGCAGTCGAGAACATGGTGGATAAGTTCGTGAAAACGTTCGTCAGTCATAGTCGTATCACCTGTTTCATGCGGTTTAGGAGAGGAAGATCGTGCGTGATAACGATGAGCGTTCCTCCGCGTGCATCGAGTGCCCCAAGGACGCTCTCGATGAGCCGTGTGCTGCGTGCAGCATCAAGACCTGCGGTCGGCTCGTCGAGGAGGAGTATCGGTGCCTGTGAGGCAAGTGCGAGTGCTGTGAGGAGACGGTTGCGCTGCCCCCCCGATAGGCGGACGGCATTTGCGCCGAGCGGCTCATCGAGTCCCGCGGGCAGGGCGTGGATGACATCCGCAAGCTGCGCTGTCTCGAGTGCATGCCACATCGCGTGCTCGTCAATATCGCCATGCAGACGCAGGAAGTTATCTCGTACGGAGGTACTGAAGAGCCAGCTGCCCTGCAGCGCTGCGCCGAAGAGGGCACGCGTCTCCTTCGGGGCAATCTGTGTGTGCGGTACGCCCCGATAGGAGAGTGTTCCTGCATCGGTCTCCCAGAGACGCAGGAGGAGACTGGCGAGTGTGGTCTTCCCCGCACCGCTCTCGCCGATGATCGCCGTATGTTGTCCCTCGTACACGGTAAAGGAGAGATTGCGGAGGATGCGGACATCCGCATGATAGGCAAAGCAGATTCCCTGTGCGGCGAGAAGAGGTGCATCTGTGTTGTTCCTCTGCATACTTGCGGGCGCGTGCGGCGTCTGTGCCGCAGCCTTTGCCGGCAGGATGTGCTGCGCGGCAGCGATTGCCTCGCGTGCAGCAAGACTGGCAGCGGGGAGAGGACGGTACTCGGCGAGCACAGCCTCGAGCACGAGTACCCAGACGGCGAACTGCACCCCTGTTAGTGCGCCGGATACAGCGCGCGGAATAAGGAGATAGATGAATGTAATCCAGAGCGCGGCACGCAGGACATCGAGCAGGGTAAAGAGGTACTCTCGCCGCGTTCGGCGCATCATTTGTCCCCGCTGAAACCGTGCTGCAGCATCGTCGAGTGATGTCTGCGCCTGCAGCAGCGCGCCCGCCGCGCGTAGTTCTGTGCGACCGTCCGTGCGGTCGAGCAGACTGCTCCGATAGGCGGCGCTCTCTGTACGCAGACTGTACTCGGCGCTGGCATGGGGGAGGATGAGATGGAGAAAATAGACGGCTGTGAGGAGGAGCGCTGCTGCGTGGCTCAAGGGCAGGAGCACTGCCGCCGTCAGTGCTGTCAGCATACCCGCAATCAGCGGCTGCGGTATGGTACGCAGGTAGAAATCACGCAGCGTCTCGCAGCCCGTGAGCAGGTCATGCAGGAACGCTCCCTCTCGGGCATTTCCTGCGCGCAGGGGAAGCGCAGCGGCAGAACGCTGATAGGTCGCCTGCTGCAGCTCTTCATAGCATGCGAATGCGAGGCGGTGTGAAAGCAGACGGTCGAGATAGCGGAAGACCGCACGCCCGATGCCGCAGGCACGCACCATCGTAATCACAAGCGCAAGTGCCGAGAGCGGCGGCTGCAGTGCGGCACTCGCGATGATCCATGCTGCCGTACCGATGAGCGCAATGCCCGAGGCGGCAGCAAGTACACCCGCAAGGAGTGCAGGCAGCGCCTTGACCGGCGATGCGATGGCAAGCAGACGAACGAGTGTCGCGGTCATGTGGCACCTCCTAGCGTGATCACATGATCCGCCCATGCAATGAGTGCAGGGCGGTGAGATGTGAGAATCAGCGTGCGGTGATGGGCGAAACGTGTCAGCGCTGCAATGACGCGTGCCTCCGTCTCGCTGTCAAGCCCGGCAGTGATCTCATCGAGCAGTACAATGGAGCGGTTCTGAAAAATGGCACGTGCGAGACCGAGACGATGGCGCTGTCCTGCTGAGAGGGGATGACCGCCCGCACCAAGCGGGGTTGCAAGTCCTGCGGGCAGGGTGTGCAGGAAGTCGCCGAGCGCAGCTGCTGTGAGTGCCTCGATGACTGAGGCATCGGATGCACCCTTCTGCCAGAGTGTTACATTCTCTGCGAGTGTCGCGGTGAAGATGTGCGGCTCCTGCGGAACGTAGCTGATGAGATGTGTGCGGGTTGCTGCCGAGAGGCGGGTGAGATCAAAGGAATTGTCTTCCCCGGCGCCGTCTGTCAGATATATTGTACCTCCTGTCGGAGCAATCTGTCCTGCGAGCAGGAGGAGCAGCGTCGATTTTCCGATCCCGCTTGCTCCTGCCAGGACGGTGGATTTCCCTGCGGGGAATCTGAGGGTGAGATCGCGGAGCACATACTCATCGGTCAGCGGATAGCGGTAGGAGACCCTCTCTGCCCGTATGGCGGGCGGCGTTAGGATGTGGTCGCGTGCGCCGTCGGCAGGGGCGGGGAGCTCCAGGTAGGGCGCGAGTGCCTCCTCTGCGGTCTTTGCATCCATCGCTGCATGAAAGGCGATACCTCCCTCGCGCAGGGGTTGGTAGTAGAGCGGCGCAAGGATAAGGACGAAGAACGCCGTCTGGAACGTCATCATGTCCTCGAGCAGGCGCAGTCCGATAGAGACCGCAATGAGTGCGATCGAGAGTGTCGTAATCAGCTCGAGTGCAAACGAGGAGACAAAGGCAAGCCGCAGGACGGAGAGCGATGCATCGGAGAAACTACGGCTCATCCGTGCGAGATGAGCACTCTCGCTGTCGATGCGGCGAAAAATCTTGAGCGTCATTGCTGCGCGGACGAGTTCACCGAAGCCGTCCGTCAGCGTGCGCATCCTGTCCCACTGGCGCTCACTCGCACGCCGTGTTGCACGGCCGATGAGGAACAGCAGGAAGGGGGCAATCGGGAGCGTCACGAGAAAGAGCAGGGCGGAGAGCGGGTCTGCGACAGCGGAGACAATGAGAATGAGCGGAATGAGCACCGCGCCTGAGATGACCGTTGGAAGCACCGTATGAAACCATGGATCGAGGGCATCTACGCGCTCCAGTGCGAGGGTCAGTGTACCTGCCGTTTCGCGTTCGTGCACGAGGATGGCCTCGTGCAGCGCACGACGGCAGGAGAGTCGTACATGATAGGAGAGCTGTGCTTCGATGTGGCCCTTTGGCACGCGCAGGAGTGCCATGGAGATGACGCAGAAAAACAGCATCAGAAGATCTGATGCTGTTTCCGTGCGTCTGCCGTGCTCGATGAACACCGTGTTCACGATGACGGCAGTTTCCCACGCCGCTACAATGACGAGCCCCCCATGGAGAAGCTCGATCGCTGCGCGCGCGAGGATGCTATTTCTTTGTGTGTGAAGCGCAGAAAAGAGAATGGACTTCTTTTTTTTCATCGGTGTTAGTATGCCTGATGCCCCGCATCGTTTGGAGAGATACGCTTGCGGAAGATATAGTACGTCCAGATCTGATAGCAGAGGACGATGGGAACAAGGATGATCGCAGCGACCGTCATGATGGAGAGCGTGTACTCCGTGGATGAGGCATTGCGGATCGTGAGACTCCAGCCCGCATTTAGGCTGGAGACCATGAGGCGCGGGAAGAGCCCCGCGAAGAAGCCGACCGTCGTACCTGCAATCGCAAGACCGCCGAGGATGAATGCGCCCTTCGCACAGTTCTTGTAGAGTGCTGCGATTGCCGCAACGAAGAACGCCGCGGAGAGGACAAGCGCCGCACCTGCGGCGGTGCTTGCGTAGAGATCCGTCTCTGTGTAGGTTAGAACCATGCAGAGCACGTAGAGGAGCGCTGCAGCAATGCCGAACTTCAGTCCGTAGGCGCGTGCGCGTGCGAGGAGATAGCTGTCCGTGAGGCGCAGACTCAAGAAGCTTGCGCCGTGGAAGGCGAAGACCGCAAAAAATGCTGCGCCTCCGACGACCGTGTAGGGGGTCAGCAGGTCGAAGAACCCTCCCTGATAGACCATGTTTGCGCCGATAGGCAGCCCTGCGATGAGGTTCGTGACGACTACGCCCCAGAGGAATGCGGGGATGATGCTCCCGAATGCGATGGCACATGACCATGTGCGCTGCCATTTCTCATCTGTGCGCTGATGACGGAACTCGAATGCGACCGCCCGCAGGATGAGCGCGACGAGCATGAGGAACAGCGGGATGTAGAACGTGCTGAATAGTGTGGCATAGACGTGCGGGAACGCTGCGAACATCGCACCGCCTGCCGTAATCATCCAGACCTCGTTGCCGTCCCAGACGGGACCAATGGAGCGGACAATCTGAGAGCGGTCGCTCTCCTTGTCCGAGAGGAGCGTGAGCAGCGTGCCGACACCGTAGTCAAATCCTTCGAGGAAGAAGAACCCCGTGAAGAGCACGGTGATGAGCACAAACCAAATGATATTGTAATCCATGCTTACTTCCCTCCTTCGATAGCAGGTGTGATCTGCGTCCGGCGGATGAAGCGGAAGGCGATGTAGAGCGCCGTGACGATGAGCAGCAGGTAGAGCACCGTGAAGCCGATCATCGTGAACATGATCTCCGCCGCGCTGAGGTTCGGCGATACGCCGTCGATCGTTTTCTGAAGCCCCATGACGAGCCACGGCTGGCGCCCCATTTCTGCGACGATCCAGCCGCAGGAGTTTGCGATGAAGGGGACGATGACGAGCCACGGCATTACGCGCAGGAGATTTTTTGCCGAGAGAAGCTTGTCCTTTTTCGACAGATAGAACACGATGAGAGAGACCAGCACCATGAAGAAGCCGGCGCCGACCATTGCACGGAACGAGTAGAAGAGCATCGTTACATGCGGGCGGTAGTCCCCAGGGCCGTACTTCTCGACGGATTCTTTCTGGAGATCGTTGATGCCGCGCACTTCGCCCTTGACATTGTCGTGCACCATGATGGTGAACATATAGGGAATCGTGATTTCAAAATCGTTTTGACCCTTTTCCATATTCGGATAGGCGAGCACTGCAAACGGTGCGGGATCTTCAGTCTCCCAGAGTGCCTCCATCGCTGCGAGTTTCATCGGACTTGCCTGCGCAAGGTACTGTGTATGAAAATGACCGCTGAGGATGACGCCGACGACACCGATGATCGTATAGATCGCGCCTGCCTTGATCGCCTGCGTGAACGCATAGCGCGACTCCTCATCGTGGAGCAGCTTCCATGCCGAGACTGCCATGACAACGAAGCCCGCTGTCGTGATGCCCGCAAAGAGCGTATGCGACTGCTCGCCGAGGATGTAATGATTCGTAATCAGCTCCGCAAAGCTCGCCATCTCCGCGCGTCCGTTGGCAATTGTATAGCCGACGGGGTGCTGCATGAACGAGTTCGCGACGAGAATCCAGAATGCCGACAGGTTGCTTCCGATGGCAACGAGCCAGATACACGCGCAGTGCGCCTTCTCAGAAAGTTTATCCCAGCCGAACATCCAGATGCCGAGGAACGTTGACTCGAGGAAGAATGCAGTCAGCGCCTCGAGTGCAAGCGGCGCACCGAAGATATCTCCCATGAAACGAGAATACTCAGACCAGTTCATGCCGAACTGGAATTCCTGCACCAGTCCTGTGGCGACGCCCATCGCGAAGTTGATGAGAAACAGCGTGCCAAAGAAATGCAGCAGCTTCCGGCATGTTTTCTTCCACTCCGGCCGCTTCGTCTTCACATAGCACGTCTCGAGCAGTGCAACAAAAATCGCCATGCCGAGCGTGACGGGGACGAAGAGAAAGTGATAGATGGTGGTGACTGCAAACTGCCATCGCGACAGCAGCACTTCTTCCATTTCCAAACCCCTCCCAAAAATAAAAAGACCCATGATGCATTCACGGCTTTCATCGTAGCAACCGTGACAAAAGCCCTTGATTTTGTGAATTATATCATAGGTCAAAATGAAATACAAGTTAGATGAATATTTTTAACTATATAGGAATAGATATTATTTATCCTCATTCACGAAGCGCGTTCACAATAAGTAGGAGCAGGAGGAGAATAAGCGAAACGCCGACGAACGGGTAGGTCATCAATGCGCCGCCCAGTAGGGTAAATACGCCGGCTGACGCGCTCGTAAAGAGGAGCAAAAAGATGCAGGCGATCCAACGATTCTGCCGTGCGCGCGTGCGGGCAGCACCGCTGGTATCTAGGAGTGCGACAAGACTTGGCAGCCCAGTCTCGTCGAGTGTGATGTCCGGGGTAAAGTCTGCTGTGCGTCCCTGGTTGCGTAGTGTCTGTGATGCGAAATAGGCAGCATCCTCAGGCGGCATCAGCGGCTCACGCAGATCCGCCGCGTCCGCTGCAGGGCCGCGCATCAGTTCCTCGTGCAGCGGGTCGTGCTGGGAGGGCTCATCATGTTCTGCTGGCGGGCGGTCGAGGGTGGAGGGGCAAGCGATGCTGATGTCCGCTGCGCGCAGTGCGGCTTGGTCCGCCATCGGATCGCCGACCATTGCGACGACTGCACCGCGCGACTGAAGCAGGCGGATCTCGCGTGCCTTGTCCGTGTCCGTCAGATCACCGCGTACCTCGTTGATGCGCAGCTCCTTTCCTGTGGCATTGGCGAGGCGCTTTGTTTCGCCCGTGAGCAGAACGAGGGAGAGCCCCCGTTCACGCAGTTGGGAGAGCGCGCGTTTTGCTTCTGCGCGTACATCGTCGCGGACGGCGATGATGCCGCGTGCATATTTGCTCGAGCTGACGAAGATGGGAGATTGACCGCTGGTTGCAAGCTGATCGGCGCGTGTGAGGAGAGCGGCGCTGATCTCGATGTTCTCCTCCTGCAGCCATTCCTTCTTGCCGACGCGCACGGGCGTGCGCGCGATTAGTGCCTCTACGCCGAATCCCGCTGTTTCGCGTGCGGCGGAGTGGCGCTGCAGATGCAGACCACGCTGCACGGCTGTGTCGTAGATGGCATGTGCATAGGGGTGTGCTGCCTCGCGTTCAGCACTCGCAGCGAGCGAGAGCAGGGAGCCCTGCGTCATGCCTTCGGGGATGAGGCCGGAGATGAATACGCTGCCCTCTGTGAGGGTGCCATTGCGGTTGCATGCAATCGTATCGACGTACAGCAGCTCGGTGAGCGCGCCGATACGATTGCATACAATGGAAGATGCGCGCAGACGTCGTTTGATGCGCAGTGCGATCAGAAAGCGTGAGAGGATGAAGGGGATAGGCGAGGAAGCAAGGAATACACCGAGAAAGATTTCTGATGCTGCTTCGATGGAGAGATCCTCGCCGATGAGCCAGTATCCCGCCGTACAGACGGCAAAGAGTACACTCATAATAAAATGTGGACATGTAGAGAAAAATTTTTTCAAAGGACGCTCAACCCCTGTCCTGTTACTTTTTACAGGGGCATTATAGCACAGGCGGGGCAAAGAGACAAACCCATTCGCCGTACTTGCCCGTTGCGAAAAGAAAATGGTAATATGAAAGAAAATGATATGCGTATGAGAGGGAAAGATTATGAAAGCAGTTATTATATATGAACCGGGTGGGCCGGATCAGCTCGTCTATACGGATGTCCCGCGCCCTGCAATGAAAGATGGATGGTCACTTGTGCGTGTGCGAGCGTTCGGAGTGAATCACTCGGAGATCTTTACGCGGCAGGGGCTTTCTCCGACCGTCACCTTTCCGCGTATTCTCGGCATCGAATGTGTGGGGACGGTCGAGGAAACGACAGATGCAGATCGTTTGCCTGTGGGGCAGCGTGTCGTCTCGCTCATGGGGGAGATGGGACGCGCCTTTGACGGCGGCTATGCAGAGTATGCACTCCTGCCGAATGAGCAGATTTATCCCGTGGACAGTGAACTCCCGTGGGAAATCTTTGCGGCAATTCCAGAGACGTATTATACGGCGTTCGGCTCTTTGAAGAATCTGCGTGTATCCGATGGCAATATCGTGCTTGTACGCGGCGGAGCAAGTGGTGTCGGCATTGCATTTCTGCGTCTCCTGCGTGCACAGTTTCCTCAGATGCGCATTGTTGGGACGACACGGCGTACGGAGATGGGAGAGCAGCTGCACATGGCAGGATACAGCGATGTTGTGGCCGAGACGAACGGGATACTCGATACTGAGGAGCAATATGACCGTATCCTTGATCTGGTCGGACCCTCTGCCATCAAAGACAGCATGCAGCATCTCAGGTGCGGCGGTGTCCTGTGCAGTACGGGGCAGCTCGGCGGGCAGTGGTTCCTTGAGGAATTCGACCCCATCGTCGATCTTGCGGAGGACGCATACCTTACGTCCTTTTATTCGGGAAATGTGCGCGAGGAACGTCTGCGTGAACTGTTTGCATATGTTGAAAACTATCGTGTTCGTGTGCAGCCGGAGCGTGTCTTTTCACTCTCGGAGACGGCGGAGGCACATCGCTGGCTTGAAGGACAAAATGGATTTGGCAAGGCGGTTGTTCTTGTATAGGAAACGAATCGCTTTCTGCCGTTATGGAAGATTTTCTTGTGTGCACATCGTTTCTATGTTATAATCCAATTATTGTGATAATATAAATTACATTTTGGAGATACGACATGGAGCTATTGCATGCAGTTTTTTCCATCTTTTCAGAACGCAGTGCGTTCTTTGTACAGCTTTTGGTTGAGCATCTGTGGATCTCGGGGGCAGCAATCGGCATCGCTGTCGTACTCGGCGGGACGGCAGGCATCCTCATTCACCGCTACGAGCGCGCGGCGGCACCGACACTGGGGATGGTGAACTTCCTCTATACGATCCCGTCGATCTCGATGCTCGGCTTTCTGATTCCATTTTTCGGCATCGGCAACCGCGCGGCGATCATTGCACTCACGATCTATGCACTCCTGCCGATGGTGCGTGCGACGCATACGGGGCTCGCCCAAGTCGCACCCTCGCTGCGCGAGGCGGCTGCCAGCCTGGGTGATACGCCGCTGCGTGTTCTCCTGTATGTTCAGATTCCGCTCGCGATGCCTGTCATCATGACTGGCATCCGCAGTATGGCAACGATGACAATTGCGCTTGCCGGCATTGCGTCCTTTATCGGCGCAGGCGGCCTCGGTGTTGCCATCTATCGCGGCATCACGACGAATAACCCCGCGCTCACGATCGCGGGGAGCCTCTTGATTGCCGTGCTTGCGCTCGTGATGGACGGCGTACTGGGGCAGGTTGAGGCGTGTCTGAAACGGCCGGCGCGCATCACAGGAAAAGTACGCGCTGCCTATGCGGGGGCGGCTGCCGTACTGCTCATCGCCGTGAGCACTGTGACATACGGCTTCTTCAGCAAGGCGGACATCGTTCACATTGCGACAAAGCCGATGACGGAGCAGCTGATTATGGGCGAGATGCTGAAACTTGTGATTGAGCACGATGCCGGTCTCGAGGCACGCATCACCGCGGGTGTCGGCGGCGGCACGTCGAATATTCACCCAGGGATGGAGAGCGGCGCATTCGATATTTACCCCGAGTATACGGGAACGGGGTGGAACATGGTGCTCAAGGAGGCGTCAAAATACAGCGAGGAGCTGTTTCCGCAGCTGACCGAGGAATATGAGCGGCGCTTTGCGATGCGTTGGGTCGGAATGTACGGCTTCAACGATACGTTCGGCATTGTCGTGCGGCGTGAGATTGCGGAGCAGTACGATCTGCATACCTATTCGGATTTGCGCCGCGTCGCACCTCAACTCATCTTTGGTGCGGAGTATGATTTTTTTGAGCGCACGGACGGCTATCCTGCTCTCTGCAAGGAGTATGGGCTGCACTTTGCACATACGGCCGACCTCGACATCGGGCTGAAGTATCAGGCACTGGCCAATGGGCAGATCGACGTAATGACTGTCTTCACGACGGATGGGCAGCTTACGGCGACGGATGTGCGTGTGCTGACGGATGATCGGAACTTCTTTCCGTCCTACCGCTGCGGCAATGTTGTGCGTGCCGATGTGCTGGAGCGGCATCCAGAACTTGTGCCTGTATTGGAGAAACTGACGGACCTCATCTCAGATGAGGAGATGGCGCAGATGAATTACGCCGTTGAGACAGAGGGCAAAGAACCGCGTGCCGTTGCGGAGGCATTTCTGCGTGCAAAAGCCCGATTGAAATAAAGCTGCTTCGATGATAGAATACAGAAGAGTAGAAATATTTCGCAGGAGGAAGCGGTATGACGACACAGATACAAGCGCCACAGGATAAGGTGCTTCGCTTGATGGCAGAGAAGTATCCGACGAAGGAGATTGTCTACGAGAAGATTGTCTACCTCCAGTCGCAGCTGATGCTGCCCAAGGGGACGGAGCATTTCATGAGCGATCTGCACGGTGCGTATGAGTCGTTTTTCCATATCCTCAACAACTGCTCGGGTGTCATCAAGGAAAAGGTGGACTACTGCTTCGGCGACCGCATGACGGAGGAGGAGAAGGCAGAGTTCTGCACGCTCATCTATTACCCGCGCGAAAAGGTGGAGCAGCTCACGCTCGAGGGCAAGACGTCGGACATCTGGTATCATGCGAATCTCGCGAATCTGCTTGAACTCACGAAGCTCATGAGCTGGAAATTTCCCGCAAACAAGATGCGCAGCTATATCCCGAAGCGCTATGAATCCGTCATCGTCGAGTTGATGAACACGCGCCCCGAGCATGATGAGGCGCAGCTCTACTACTACAAGCAGCTCATCGAGACTATCGTCGAGATCGGCGGCGGCGCGGCCTATATTGAAGCATTCAGCATCCTCATCAAGCGCCTCTCGGTCGAGCGTATCCACATCGTCGGGGACTTTTATGATCGCGGCGATCGTCCAGACGGTATTCTCGACCTACTGATGGAGCATCCCTCTGTGGATATTCAGTGGGGGAATCACGATGTCCTTTGGATGGGCGCGGCACTCGGCAGCGAGGTCTGCATCGCGGGGGTCATTCGCAACTCCCTGCGCTACCGCAATACGGACGTGCTTGAGCGCGGCTACGGCATCAGTCTGCGGCCGCTTACGACGTTCGCTTCTCGCATCTATCCGGATGAGAATCCTATCAAGGCTGCGGAGCGTGCCGTCACTATGATGATGTTCAAACTCGAGGGCGCACTCATTCGCCGCAACCCCGATTTTCAGATGGAGGATCGGCTGCTGCTTGATAAGATTGATTTTACGTCGTGCTGCGTGACACTCAGCAGCGGCCGGCGTGCGGAACTTGAGAGCGCGTATTTCCCAACCATTGACGACGGTGTCGACCGCTATACGCTCACGGAGGAAGAGCAGGGAATCATTGACGACCTGCGCTCTTACTTCCTTGAGAGCAAGGCTCTGCAGCGCCATGTGGACTACATTTATGAGCGCGGCAGTATGTATCTGTGCTGCAACGGCAACCTGCTCTTTCACGCATGCGTTCCGCTGGACGAGTCGGGCGCGTTTCGTACGGTGTCGTACAAGGGAAAGGAATACCGCGGGCGTGCGTGGATGGATTTCTGCGAGGAGAAGGCGCGCGAGGCGTGGAACGAACACACGCAGGAGGGGCTGGACTTCATGTACTTCCTCTGGTGCGGACTGCTCTCACCAGTCTCGGGGCGCTCCTTTACGACGTTTGAGCGCTCCTTCATCGCCGATGAGAGCACATGGGAGGAGCCGGCAGATCCATATTTCCGCCTCATCAAGGAGGAGCGGATCTGCGAGAAGATCCTTGCGGAGTTCGGTCTTGACCCCAAGCGTGGGCACATTATCAACGGTCATGTGCCGGTCAAGGTGAAGAAGGGGGAAAGCCCCGTGCGTGCCGGCGGCCGTGCCATTATCATCGATGGTGGTTTCGCTGCGCCGTTCCATGCCAAGACCGGCATCTCCGGCTACACACTTATCTACAATTCACGCGGTCTGCGTCTGCTTCAACATCAGAAGATTGCGAGCGTCCGGGAGGCTTTGCGTGAGAATCGCGACATCGAGTCTGTCTCGCAGACGGTTGAACTGCAGGCGCGCAGCTCTCTCGTGCGTGATACGGATCGCGGTACAGCCATTGCCGATGAGATTGCCGATCTTCACGCACTCCTGCACGCATACCAGACAGGGCATATCAAGCCGCAGTGAGATGGGGCTTGTCAATGATGCGCTGCAAGGGAAAGGGGATGAGAAAGGCATGAGCGGTCTCATGTCTGCTGCCGTCCCACATGAAGATTCTCATTTATCCTCTCTTTCTATGGAAAAAATAAGCGGGCTGTGCTATACTATTCTCACTGATTGTGATTATATGTTGGAGAGCCATAGCAGTTTTGCGTATGGAGGGGAAAGAATATGGCAGAAACCTACACGATGGAGGATCTGAAGAAGCGTCTGCAGGCGACGCAGCGTAAGATGACACCGCAGCGTCAGATTGTCCTCCAGGTGATACTGGATCATCCGAGCGAGCATCTGAGCGCGGAGAAGATTTACGATATCCTGCGCGGCACGGAGTCGGAAATCGGCCTTGCGACAGTCTACCGCAGCCTCGAGATTCTTGTCTCACTCGGAATTCTTCAAAAAATCGAGTTCGGAAAGGAATTTGATAAGCGGAACAAGGGCTCATACTCCTATGAGCTGAATCCCGTCGATCCAAATCAGCATTTCCATCACCATCTCATCTGCACGGAGTGCAAGGAGATTGCGGAGTTCGAGGAGGATATGCTCGATCATTTGGAGAATGATATTTTGCAGAAAACGGGATTCAAGGTGGAGAACCATCAGGCGAAGTTCTTCGGCCTGTGCAGCAAGTGCCAGGAGAAGAAGAAAAAAGCGTGAGGATTCGGTCGCTAACGATAAACAGCAGCGCCGAGGTCATTGTCAAAATCGTCCGCGAGGTCTTGACCCTGTTTAAGGTGGAGATTGTCGGCCGGGCAGGAGAGGCGGATTACGCCCAGTTGTCGGTGGTAAACCGGCAGTCTGGCTGTGAGCCGCCTTCTGTTATGACCGAGGTTTTTCTGTTTGCCAACAACGGGGTGTGCGAGCAGCATACGTTTGTATCGACGGGACAGGCAGACGAGGCAGTACGTGCTGCTGTGCACCGCGCTGTGAAGCGGAACCTTTACCAGTTTTTTCGCATGCGGTTCGCCTTGCCGCCTGCGCCGTGGGGCATCCTGCACGGTGTGCGTCCGACGAAGATCGTACACCGCTGGCTGCGCAGCGGGATGAGTGCAGCGGAGATTCCGGCACGCCTTGCAGAGGACTATGCGTGCAGTGCAGAAAAGGCACAGCTCATCACAGAGGTTGCTGTGCGGCAGCTCCCCTTTCTTGCACAGTCTGCGCCGCGGACTGTGAGTATCTATGTCGGCATTCCGTTCTGCCTCTCACGCTGTCTTTACTGTTCTTTTCCTTCGAACCTCCTGCCGGGCAGAGAGAAGCTGCGCGTCTTTATGGACGTGCTGTCGCGCGATATCCAGACAGCAGCGGAGGATGTGCGTGCACTCGGACTGACGGTGCAGAGCATCTACATCGGCGGAGGAACGCCGACGAGTCTGCCGAATGATTTTTTTGCCGAAATGCTCAAAATGGTATATAATGCCTTCTATGGGACATCCGTGATCGAGTTCACCGTGGAGGCTGGGCGCCCCGACAGCATGACGGCAGAGAAGATTGCCGCCATGCGGGAACATGCAGTGACGCGCGTGAGCGTCAATCCGCAGTCGATGCAGGCAGAGACCCTGGAGCGTATTGGACGGCATCACAGCCCTGAGGACATCGTGCGCATGGTGCGTGAGATCCGAGCGGCGTTCGATGTCCACATCAATATGGATGTGATCCTGGGACTTCCAGGCGAAACGGCAGCGGATGTACAGCGAACAATGGCGGCGGTGACGGCGCTTGCGCCCGATGATATTACGCTCCATGCGCTTGCCTTGAAGCGCGGCTCGAATCTTAGGCGCAAGATGGAGACAGAGCATATCGAACTGCCGCCCGATGCGGAGACGCTGCGCATGAGCGCGGCTGCTGTGTGCGCGGTGAAAGAGGCGGGCTACCGTCCCTATTATCTCTATCGGCAGGGATATATGAGCGGCGATCTAGAGAATGTCGGTTATGCCCGTGCGGGGGCGGAGAGCATCTATAATATCCAGATTATGGAGGAGCGGCAGACGATCGTCGGTATCGGCGGCGCTGCGACGACGAAGGTGCTCGGCATCCGCAGCGGGCGGATGCGTTCGGCCTTTCATGCAAAGGACCTCGTGACCTATCTGCGCGATGTTGATATCTATATTGAAAAACGCCGTGCGCTTCTGCGTGCGGAATACGAGGAGGAAACGCCCTGATGCTGACGAATGCGCCGCGGGGAACGAAGGATATCCTGCCCGATGCAGTCGGAGCGTGGACGTATGTTGAACAGACCATCCGCGATCTCTGTTCCCGCTACGGCTATCATGAGATCCGAACGCCGGTTTTTGAGCACACGGAGCTGTTCCAGCGCGGTATCGGCGATGGTACGGATGTCGTGGACAAGGAAATGTATACCTTTTTCGACCGCAGCGATCGCAGTCTTACGCTGCGTCCCGAGAATACGGCATCTGCTGTGCGTGCCTACATACAGAACAAACTCTATGCGGACGGAGGCCTGCAGAAACTCTTTTACATCGGCTCTATGTTCCGCTATGATCGTCCACAGGCGGGGCGTATGCGTGAATTTCATCAGTTCGGTGTGGAAGCGATCGGCGGAGAAGGCCCCGGTGTGGATGCCGAGGCAATTCTCCTCGCATACGACTTCCTCACGACGCTCGGACTCAAAGGGCTGACGCTCAAGCTGAATTCTGTCGGCTGTCCGCGCTGCCGCCCTCTCTATCGGGAGCGGCTGCAGGCGTATTTTAAGGAGTATCTGCCGGTACTCTGCGATGACTGTCAGGAGCGCTATACGCGGAGTCCGCTGCGGATCCTCGACTGCAAGACGGATGCAGCGCAGCCGTTTATGGCCGACGCTCCGGCGATTACAGACTGCCTATGCGCAGACTGTGCGGCGCATTTTGAGGAAGTGCAGTCGCATCTGACGCGTGCTGGTGTCGCGTACGAGCTTGATCCGCGTCTCGTGCGCGGGCTGGACTACTACACGCGGACGGCATTTGAGATCGCCTATCCGCCGCTCGGTGCACAGAGTGCCGTTGCGGGGGGCGGGCGCTACGACGGCCTTGTAGAAGAACTCGGCGGGAATCCTACCCCTGCGGTCGGATTCGCAGCGGGGCTTGAACGCGTGCTGCTCGCACTTGAGCAGCAGGATCTGCTGCCTGCGCAGGCGCCGGCAGCGGATGTGTTTCTCATCGCACTCGGCGATGCTGCCTCCCATGCGGCCTTCCCGTTGCTGCATGAGCTGCGGTGCGGCGGTGTGCGCGCCCTTATGGACTATGGGGGGCGCAGCATGAAGGCGCAGATGAAGCAGGCGAACAAATCCGGCGCACGTTATGCTGTCATTCTTGGTGAGGACGAACTTGCAAAGCATGAGGCAGTTGTGCGGGATATGGCAGAGAGTATGCAGGAGACTTGTTCTCTTGATGATATGGTAAAACGATTGATTTCTGAGGTGAAGGGCTGAGATGGATACGATGCAGGGACTCAAACGGACACATGACTGCGGAACGCTGCGCAAAGAGCAGGTGGGCGCTGAGGTAACGCTGTGCGGCTGGGTGTCGCGCCGCCGCGACCACGGCGGGCTGATCTTTGTCGATATGCGCGACCGCTCCGGATTTGTGCAGATTGTCTTTGATGAGGCGGCGATGGCGGCGGGCACGTTCCATGAGGCAGAGACGCTGCGCTCGGAGTTCGTCCTCGCCGTGCGCGGTGCGGTCCGCGCACGCAGCGCAGAGACGGTCAACCCAAACATGGAGACAGGCGATATAGAGATTGTCGTCAATGAACTGCGTATTCTGAACCGCGCAAAGACACCGCCGTTCTATATCCAGGACGGCATCGACGTGGACGAAATGATTCGTCTGCGCTACCGCTACCTTGATCTGCGCCGCCCGGAGATGCAGGCGAATATGATTCTGCGCCACCGCGTGACGAAGATCATGCGCGATTTTTTCGACCGTAATGGTTTCCTCGAGATCGAGACACCGATGCTCTGCAAGAGTACGCCTGAGGGAGCGCGCGATTTTCTTGTGCCGAGCCGGCTCAATGCGGGTGAATTCTATGCGCTGCCGCAGTCACCGCAGATCTTCAAACAGCTGCTCATGGTCTCGGGCTTTGAGAAGTACTTCCAGATCGTGCGCTGCTTCCGAGACGAGGATCTGCGCGCCGACCGCCAGCCCGAGTTCACGCAGCTGGATATCGAGATGTCCTTCATGGATCAAGACAGCATCCTCACCCTCATGGAGCAGATGGTGAAGGAACTGTTCGAAAAGAGTATCGGTGCGAAAATTGAGACCCCGTTCCGCCGCATGAGCTGGGACGAGGCAATGGCGCGCTTTGGTTCGGACAAGCCCGATCTTCGCTTCGGCATGGAACTGCAGGATATCACGGACTATGTCGGCGGCTCGGAGTTTAAGGTGTTCAACGCTGTTATGGAGGCGGGCGGACGCGTCAAGGTCATCAATGTTGAGGGCTATGCGAATATTCCGCGCCGCGAGCTGGACGATCTCGTTCTGTATGTCCAGAACTACGGGGCGAAGGGGCTCGCGTGGATTCAGTACACCGAAGAGGGCGTGAAGTCGCCCTTCAAGAAGTTCTATTCAGATGAGACGTTCGAGACAATCAAAAATGCCGTCGGGGCCAAGACGGGCGACCTCCTGCTCGTCGTTGCCGACCAGCCCGCCGTTGTCGCGCAGGCACTCGGTGAACTCCGCCTTGAGATGGGGCGCCGCCGCGGGCTGATGGATCCCAATGCGCTTTCCTTCCTTTGGGTCGTGGACTTCCCCATGTTCGAATACAGTGCGGAGGAGAAGCGCTTCAAGGCGATGCATCATCCGTTTACCGCACCGCGCGACGAGGATATTCCGCTTCTTTCGACCGATCCCGCCCGTGTCAAAGCGAATGCCTACGATATGGTGCTGAATGGTGTCGAGATCGGCGGAGGCAGTCTGCGCATCTATCGCAGCGATTTGCAGGAGCAGGTCTTTGAGACGCTCGGTTTTGCGCCCGAGGAGGCTCGTGAGCGTTTCGGCTTCATGATGAATGCATTCGAGTATGGTACACCGCCGCACGGTGGTCTCGCATTCGGCCTGGATCGTCTCGTGATGCTCATGGCGAAGCGCCGCAGCATCCGCGATGTCATCCCGTTCCCAAAGACGCAGAGTGCATCGGATGTCATGTGCGAAGCACCGTCGCCGGTCGACGAGAAGCAGCTGCGGGAACTCTATATCCGTACGGCTGTACCGAAGAAAAAGGCGGACGGTGCTGTGCAGTAAGAACAAAAGACAGGGAGGGCGTCTTGGCGGGCGCTCTCTTTTGACGAGGTGGAGGGATACTCCTTGACTGAGCGGGTCAATATACTGGGTGTCGGGGTCGATGCCGTCACGATGGCAGAGGCAGTCACCGCTGTTCGTCGATACATGGACACGCGGACGGGTGTGATGATTGCTACGGCGAATGCCGAGATGATCATGCGCGCGACGCGTGATCCCGCGCTGCGCGATATTCTGAATGCGGCTGCGCTCGTTGTGCCGGATGGTGCGGGGACGGTCTGGGCAGCGCACTATCTGGGCTATCGGATGCCGGAGCGCGTGGCGGGTTACGACCTTGCGCAGGAGCTCCTGCGCAGCGCCCCTGCGGAGGGGCGGCGTATCTACTTTCTCGGCTCTGCGCCCGGTGTGGCGGAGAGGGCAAAGGCGAAGGCAGAGGAAATCTATCCCGGCATCGAGATCGTCGGCGTGCGCGACGGCTACTTCAAAGAGGAAGATGACGCAGCGATCATCGACGGGATTCGGGCGTCGCATCCCGACCTCCTGCTCGTCGCACTTGGTGTGCCGAAGCAGGAGAAGTGGATTCATGCACATCTCACGCAGCTCGGCGTACCCGTCGCTATCGGCGTCGGCGGTACACTCGATGTGATGGCGGGCGTGATGAAGCGAGCACCGCGCTGGATGCAGCGGGCGAAGCTCGAGTGGCTCTTCCGAGGGCTGCTGCAGCCGCAGCGTGCCGGGCGTCTGCTTGCACTGCCGAAATTCGTGCTGAAAGTCCATGCCGCGCGAAAATAAGCGCCATATTTGTGGACAAAGAATAGGCTTTCCATTATAATGAAAAGAATCAAGGAGGCGGGTGCGCGTGGTCATTGTGAGCGAGGGCTATAAATTCATCGCTGCGGCGCTTGTTCTGGCTGGTATTCTCGGATTCTTCGCACATCCGTATATTGCCGTTCCGTTCGTTGTGCTTGCGTGCTACTTTGCGTATTTTTTCCGCAGTCCTGCGCGTGAGATCGTGCAGGATGCACGCCATATTCTGTCCCCGGCGGACGGTACGGTCACAGAGATTTCATCGGTTGGTACGGATGATTTCGTCGGCGAGCCGTGCAACAAGATTGTCATTTTCATGTCGGTGTTCAACGTGCATGTCAACCGCAGCCCGATTGACGGCGAGATCAAGCTGCAGAAATACTACTGCGGGCGCTTTCGTCCCGCTTATAAGGATGAGGTCGGCTTCGTGAATGAGCATCACCTCATTGGTATCGACCGCGGCGATTTGCGCATCACGGTGAAGCAGATTGCCGGCATTCTCGCGCGCCGTATCGTCTCGTGGGTAACGCTCGACGATCGGATGCGGCAGGGAGACATTTACGGTATGATCCGATTCGGCTCGTGCCTCGAGATTGTCATGCCCGCGCGGGCGGAGATCCTCGTGGCAAAGGGCGAAAAGGTACAGGGCGGCAGAACCGTTCTGGGGAGGCTCGAAGGCGAATGAATTACAGACGGTTTCTGCCGAATCTGTGTACGGCGATGAATCTTGTCTTTGGTATGTGTTCTATTCTCTCGACGGTTGAGGGACATCTGGACTGGGGAGCACTCTTCATCCTGTGCGCACTTGTCGCTGACGGTCTGGACGGACGGATTGCGCGTGCGCTCGGCGTGTCGAGCGAGTTCGGCAAGGAGATGGACTCTCTCTGCGACCTTGGCTCGTTCGGCATCGCGCCCGCGCTTCTTGCATGGGCGCTTGCGCTGCGCCATTACGACCTCGTGGGTGTTGCTGCGGCGATTTTCTTTGCCGTCTGCGGCATGTGGCGGCTTACGCGGTTCAACGTGAACGCAAATGTGGTGCATGGCTACTTTATGGGACTGGCGATTCCTGCGGGCGGCAACCTTGTCGCGATGTCGGCATGGCTCTTCCTCTCGCTCGGCATTGATCCCGTATCATTCGGAATGATCTATCCTGCTGCTGTTGCTGTAACGGCATATCTGATGGTCAGTCATGTGCACTATCCCGATTTTAAGGGCGGCGGGGAGAAGATCTATCTTGCGGCAAAGATCGCTGCGCTGCTCGTCTTTGCAGGTATCTTGTACGGCGGCTGCGCAGCGGTTCTGCCTGCCGTATGTACGGCGGTATTCGCGAGCTATGCGGTCTTTGGCATCATCAATCATACAATTGCCGTACTGGCACATGTAAAGGAAGGCTGAGACGGCATGACAGAGATCCTATACGCTGCCTCGCTCTATCTCCCCGTACATCTCTTCGACATTGTCATGGTGCCCGTGCAGATCATCCTGCTGCTCTTTACGCTGTATTTCTTCTGCATCGGGTTTTGTTGTCTCTGGCGGCATGGGGAGAAGAAAATACTCACACCGGAGAAAACCTTTGCCGTTGTTGTCGCTGCGCATAATGAGGAGGCGGTCATCGGTCAACTCATTGAGAATCTGAACCGCCTCGACTATCCGAAGGAACTGTACGACATCTACGTCATTGCGGACAACTGCACGGATAGTACAGCGGAGATCGCCGGGGCAGCGGGTGCGATTGTCTGCGAGCGTGTGCATCCGACGAAAAAGAGCAAGGGGTTTGCCCTCGAGTGGATGTTTGAGCGCCTCTTTGAGATGGATAGGGCGTATGATGCCATCGCGATCTTCGATGCCGACAACCTTGTACATCCAAATTTCCTGAAGGAGATGAACAACCGTCTCCTCAAGGGGGATAAGGTCATTCAAGGCTACCTCGATGCGAAGAACCCCTACGATACATGGGTCGCGGGAACATTTGCCATCGCATTCTGGGTTATCGATCATATCTCTCACCTTGCCAAGACAAACATCGGACTTTCGGCCTGTCTAGGCGGCACAGGCATGTGCATCACGACGGATGTGCTGCGGCGGCATGGATGGCGTGCGACCTGTCTCACCGAGGACATGGAGTTCACGATGAAGCTGCTCGCCGAAGGCATCAAGACGACATGGGCACATGATGCCATCGTCTACGACGAAAAGCCACTGACGTTTCGACAGGCGTGGAATCAGCGCCGTCGCTGGGCTCAGGGTCAGTTCGACGTGGCGCACCGCTTTATCCCGACGATGATCCGCGAAGGGTGGAGACGGCGCGACATCCGCATCTGGGACGGATGCATCTACCTGCTTCAGCCGCACTTTCTGATGATCTCGACGCTGTTCATTGTCATTAGTTATGTGCAGTTGGCGTTTCCGCCGTTTTATACGAGCATCTATAAGTTTCTGCCGTCGCAGCTCATGACTGCCATCATGATCGGACAGTATGTTCTGCCCATGATCATTCTCGTCAAGGTGCGTGCAAAGCTGAAGGCATGGTTCTATCTGCTGCTCTATCCCGTATTTATCTATTCGTGGATTCCGATTATTTTTCTCGGATTCATCCATCGTAACGAGCACGAGTGGAGTCATACGAAGCATACGCGTGCCATGAGCATGGACGAGGTTATGAGCGATATGAAGTAAACGAGGCGCTCCGCACCATCTGCGGAATCCCGTATGAGGCTGCTGCATCTTGTGCGGCAGCCTTTTGATCAAAGGAGAACATGATGTATACATTGCGCGTTGATGGAGCGTTTGAGGCGGCGCACCGCGTCGCAGATTATCCGGGCAAATGCAGCCGTGTCCACGGGCATAACTGGGTTGTAGAGGCGACCTTTACGGGACAGGAGCTGGATGAGCTGGGGATTTTGATTGACTTCAAGACAGCGAAGCAGGCGCTAGCTGCCGTTCTGGAGGACTTCGATCACTACTATCTCAATGAATTCCCTCCGTTCAGTGAGGGGGTCAATCCGACGGCGGAGAATCTCGCACGCATCATCTTTGAGCGCCTTGCCGCACATGCCGAGGTCAGAGCGTCAGCTGCACAGCTTAGTGCGCTCACCGTCTGGGAGTCGCCGAAGTCCTCGGTTACATATACAAGGGACTGATATGCAGGAGAATATCATCGAGATTTTTTCCTCTATCCAAGGCGAGGGAAAGTACGTCGGCTGCCGTCAAGTATTCGTGCGCCTTGAGGGGTGTAATCTCGATTGTGCCTACTGCGATACGGAAAACGAGACCGGACGGCATCCGCACTGCATGGTGGAGGAGGGAGCCGGCTCATACAATCTCGTTCCCTATGAGAATCCGCTTACCCCGGAGCGTACAGCGGCACTGATTGCAAGGGCGGCGGCGGGTGTTCCGCATCATGCGCTCAGCATCACGGGCGGCGAACCCCTCCTGCATGCGCCGTTCATCCGCGCACTCGCGGCGCACGTCCATCTGCCGATCTTCATCGAGACGAACGGGACGTTAGATGAGGCACTGGCGGCGTGCATCGACTGCGTATCCTTCATCAGTATGGATCTAAAGCTGCCGGGTGCAATTGCACGCCCTGTCTGGGATGAACATGCGCGTTTCCTGCGGGTGGCCTGTGCCAAGGACGTGTATGTCAAGGTGGTTGTTGCCGCTGAGACAGCGGATGCGGATATCGAGACGGCAGCGCATCTCGTTGCTGACATCGCGCCCGAGACCCTGTTCATTTTGCAGCCGGTGACTCCCTACGGCGGCTGCACTGCACCTGCACCGGAGCGGTTGCTCACCATGCAGCGACTGGCACTCAGTATTTTGCCGGATGTGCGTGTTATCCCACAGACGCATCGCATGATGGATTTGCTGTGACTGTGATCACGAAAAAACATTGACGGGTGTGGTACACTGAATAAATCACGCATATAGATGAGATTAGAAAGAGTCCGCTATGAAGATCATTGATGCCCATCTGCACTTTGCCCGAGGTGAGTATTTTGATACGGTTGCGCGTGCGGCAGGACATGAGAACTCCGAGGAGGGGCTGCGCCGCGACTATACTGCAGTGGGGATTGTCCATGGCATCATCATGGGGAATCTGCCGCCGGAGGAACTGACCCCCGACTACCCTGCACTCTTTCACTACTGTGTGGGCATTGGGGGCGACGGAGTGACGGAGATCGCACGGGGGCACATTGAGATGCTTCTGTCCGCGCTCGAACATCATCTTCAGTCTGCACGCTGCGTCGGAATCAAACTTTATCCGGGCTACCACTACTTCTACATCTATGATGACATGTTCGCGCCCGTCTATGAACTGGCGGCGCGGTACAATAAACCCGTTGCCGTGCACACGGGGCTGACCGCAACAGAGAAAGCCCTGCTCAAATATGCACATCCGAATGTTATCGACGAAGCGGCGACAAAGTTCCGCAATGTGAACTTCGTCATGTGTCATTTCGGTGAGCCGTATTTCACGGATGCGGTCGCTGTGATGGAGAAGAATCCGAATGTAACGGCGGATCTCTCGGGAATGCTTGCAGGAAAGATCCCGGACTTTTCCGATTTCTGCCGGCGCAAGCAGTTTTACATTGAGCATTTGCGCGGATGGCTGGCGTATCTGAATGCCTATGACCGACTGATGTTCGGTACGGACTGGCCGCTTGCCAATCTCAGCGACTATGTCGCATTCACGAAGCTGCTCATACCCGAGGAACACAGGACGGCAGTATTCTATGACAATGCTGTACGGATCTACGGTTTGCATCTATCATGAGGAATCAGAGAAAATATGGCAATTCTAGAAATCAAGAAGGCGGGCGATCCCGTTCTGAAACAAGTGGCAGTACCGGTTGAACGCCTCACGAAATGGCATCGGCAGCTGCTCGATGATATGGCAGAGACGATGTATGCCGCCAATGGTGTAGGACTCGCTGCGCCTCAGGTGGGCAGATCCCTGCGCATCGTCGTTATCGATGTGGAGGATGCGAACGGCCTGATTGAACTGGTGAACCCCATCATCACCATGCGCGACGGCAGCGAGGTCGGCTCGGAGGGGTGTCTCTCTGTGCCGCAGGTCTACGGAGATGTGGAGCGTGCGGCACGCGTAACGGTGGAGTACACCGACCGCCGCAGCCGTCGCCGTACACTGACGGCCGAGGGGCTGCTCGCACGCTGCATCCAGCATGAGTGCGACCATCTGGACGGCCGGCTCTTTATAGACATTGCAGTGAGCCTGCGCAAAGAGGAGGCAAAGGAGTGACGAGGATGCGTGCCGTCTTTATGGGAACGCCCGATTTTGCCGTACCGACACTCTCTGCGATGGCGGCACGCACCGACCTCGTGGAGATCGTCGCCGTCGTCACGCAGCCCGATCGTCCGCGCGGGCGCGGGCAGCGTCTCGTTGCATCGCCGGTGAAGGCGTGGGCGCTGGCACATGGGATTCCTGTACTCCAGCCCGTACGCGCGCGTGATGCAGATTTTGCCGTGCAGCTGCGCAGCTATCATCCTGATGTAGCGGTGGTCGTGGCGTTCGGACAGATCCTCTCGCAGGAGGTACTGGACATTCCCGTACACGGATGCATCAATGTGCATGCCTCCCTGCTGCCCTCCTATCGCGGGGCAGCGCCGATCCAGCATGCGATCATGCACGGGGAGACGGTGACAGGAATTACGACGATGCAGATGGATGCGGGGCTTGATACGGGGGATATGCTCCTGCGCAAAGAAGTGGACATCCATGCGGATACGACCTATGGGATGCTGCATGACGCGCTGATGGAGACGGGAGCCGACCTCCTCGTTGAGACATTAGAGCGGCTCAATGCGGGAACACTCACACGGACACCGCAGATGGGGGAGAGCACCTATGCCGGGCGTATCGTCCGTGAGACGGCGCAGATCAACTGGACGCAGCCGGCACGGACACTGGATGCGCTCGTGCGCGGGCTGAATCCTATCCCCTACGCCCAGACCGCTCTCGGCGGAGCGGTGTATAAAATCGGCGCGGTACGTCTGACGGGGCGTGCAGCGGATGCACCTGCGGGTACCATCGTGTCCGCTGACCGCAGCAACGGACTCTGTGTCGCTGCGGGGGATGAGGTCGTGGAGATTCTTGCGCTGCAGGCACCCGGCAAGAAGATGATGGCGGCTTCCGCCTTTTTGAACGGTTGTATGCTGGCAGCAGGGACAAGGTTTTCGGTATGAGTGAACAGACATTGACGGTCAACGGGAAGACCGCTGGGGCAAAGAAAACTATCGTCCTCCCATCGCGGCCGAAGAAACGCCTTTTCATTGGCATGCTCGCACTGGTCACGCTGCTGGCAGCGGCGCTGCTCTTTGGGCTCTGGTACATCGGTGTGCCCGGTCTCGCACGGATTCAGCCGGTGCTGCCGTGGATCATCGGGGCGGCGCTGTCGCTTGGCGTGCTCCTTTCCTTCTTCGGGCTGTTTAACATGGTGCTTGCCATCGCGGGGCTGCCGTACCTGCCGTGGATGAAGCGGCAGACCTATGAGCTCATCAATCTCCTTTTTCCTGCAGCCGTGCGTCTCGGTGCGCCGTTTGGCATCAAGCGCAGGAAACTCGAGGGCTCATTCATCGCCGTGAGCAATCTGCTGTTTCACCGCATGCAGATTCGTGTGCCGGCGGACAAACTGCTTGTCGTGACCCCGCACTGTCTGCAGCTTGCGAGCTGCCCCCACAAGGTGACGCGCGACCCGAATAACTGCAAGCGCTGCGGCGGCTGCAATATCGGCGATCTCGTGGCGCTGGCTGAGGAGATGGGCTTTCATTTCTTCGTGGCGACGGGCGGTACGCTTGCCCGTCAGATGATCTATAATATGCGGCCGAAGGCGGTGCTGGCCATTGCGTGTGAACGCGATCTGATGAGCGGAATTCAGGATGTTTTTCCTCTGCCGGCGGTCGGGGTGCTCAACATCCGACCGAACGGCCCGTGCTACAACACGAGCGTGGATATGAACGAGGTGCGCCGCCAGCTGGAGCAGATCATTGAGCAGGTACCGCATGCAACGAAGAAGGGTGCATAGATGAAGCAGTACCGCGAGGAGAAGATCGACCGCGTGCGCGAGACGGCAATGCAGGTGCTCTGCCGCGTGCATGAGGAGGGGGCATATGCCAATGCCGCGCTGGCGCAGACCCTGCGTGCGGCACAGATGGCGGAGCGTGACCGCCGCTTTCTGACGGAACTGGTCTACGGCGTGGTGAAGGCGGGGGCAACGCTCGACCATATGATCGGGCAGTATGCACCGCTGGAGAAGATGCAGCCGGAAATTCGCGCACTCGTGCGTCTCGGCTTTTACCAGATCTTCTTCATGGACCGAGTACCTGCCTCCGCCGCCTGCAATACAGCGGTGGAACTGGCAAAAAAATACGGGCGGCGCGGTGCGGACGGATTCGTCAACGGCGTTCTGCGTGCGGCGCTGCGTGCGCCGGAACGGGCAGCACTGCCGGCAGGACGGAATGCCCGTGCGCTTGCGCTGCGGATGCAGCATCCGCTCTGGCTGGTGGAGCGCTGGGTGCGTACCTATGGGTACGAGCGCACAGAGGAACTCTGCCGCTGCGACAATACGAGTGCACCGCTCACGGTGCGGACGAATACGCTGCGCACGACGCGTACAGCACTGATGGAGCGTTTTGCGGCAGCGGGGGCAGAGGCGTATCCCATCGCCGCCGTTCCCGAGGGTATCGTCCTGCGCGCGCATGGGGCGCTCGATGCCCTCGATCCACTGCGTGAGGGACTGGCACAGGTGCAGGATGAGAGCTCCATGCTCGTGGCGCATGTCCTTGCGCCCGCGCCGGGCATGACCGTCATCGATGCGTGTGCCGCTCCGGGCGGCAAGACGACGCACATCGCACAGCTGATGGAGAACCGCGGGCGCATCGTTGCATGCGATATCTATGAGGAGAAACTCGGCCGTATCGAGCACAACGCCGTGCGGCTCGGCATTTCCATCATTGAGACGATGCTCTGCGATGCGCGGGAGATCGGTGTGCGCTATGCGGGTCTGGCAGACCGCGTCCTTGTTGACGCGCCCTGCTCGGGGCTCGGCGTGCTGCGGCGCAAACCTGATGCACGTTGGCACAAGAGTCCATCGGACAGGAAGACCCTGCCGCCCCTGCAGCGTGCCATTCTCTCCAGTGCAGCACAGACGGTCAAGCAGGGCGGTATTCTTGTATACAGTACCTGTACGATGGAGGGGTGCGAGAATGCTGCGGTGGTCGAGGCATTCCTGCGTGCGTATCCCGATTTCGTGCTTGAGGAGACGGGGGCATTTCTGCCCGCCCCAAAGCGTGTGGAACGCATGGTGCAGATCATGCCGACAGAGGGCGGTGCAGACGGCTTCTTTATCGCCCGCATGAGACGTCTATGAATAATATTTTTGGCTGGACAAAGGAGGCTCTTGCTGCCTCTCTCAAAGAACAAGGGGTTCCCCGCTTCCGTGCGGAACAGATCGTCCGATGGATGTATCAGCGCGGGGCGGTCTCTTTGCATGCCATGGACAATCTGCCTAAGGGACTGCGCACCCAGCTGGCGGAGCGGTTCTCCATCATGCGCCCGCAGGTGATCTCTCGTCTGCATTCGGCAGACGGCGCGACGATCAAGCTGCTCCACGAGTTCGCCGACGGACAGACGGCGGAGACGGTGCTTATGCGTCACTCCTACGGGAATAGTGTCTGCATCTCGACGCAGGCGGGTTGCCGTATGGGGTGCGCGTTCTGTGCCTCGACGCTGCACGGCCTGCAGCGCAATCTGACCGCTGGTGAGATCGCAGCGCAGGTCATCGGCATCGCGGACTTCCTGCGCATGGAGGGGGCGCGTGTGGATACCATCGTCGTGATGGGATCGGGCGAGCCGCTTGAGAACTATGACAACGTTGTGGCCGCGCTGCGTCTCCTGCACGAGGACTATACCATTGGGCTGAGCTACCGCGGCATCACGCTCTCCACGTCGGGCATTGTGCCGGGCATCGAGCGGCTGTCGGAGGAGGGCATTCCTATCTCGCTCTCGATTTCGCTTCATGCGCCGACGGACGAACTGCGCTCTCAGATTATGCCCGTCAATCGGATGTATCCCCTTGCAGCGCTTTTGCGCGCGGCATGCTCCTATGCGGAACGGACAAAGCGGCGTGTCACCTACGAATACATCCTCATCCGTGACTTGAATGACGGTGTGCGCGAGGCGGAACAGCTTGCCGCGCTTCTGCGGGGACAGCTTGCGAGTGTGAACCTCATCCCCATTAATCCTGTGGCGGAGCGTCAGCTTTTTCGCCCCTCCAAAGCCGCTGTTCGGCGCTTTCAGCATGTCCTTGAGGAACGACATATTACAGCGACGCTGCGGCGCGAAATGGGGACGGATATTCAGGCGGCGTGCGGTCAGCTGCGCAACCGTCTCATGGAAGCGGGACTGTAAAAAATTTGAATTTTGTGTTATGATATAGGAACTGTAAAAAAACATCTTATTTTCGTTTGCCAAAGGAGAGCATTGCACGATGATCGATCGCGTGGAATCTTTTCTGGGAGACCATATCGAGGGGTTCTTTAACCGAAAGTTCAGCAGCTATCTTGAGCCTGTGGAGCTTGTCAAAGGACTTGAGAAGGAGGCACGGCGCCAGAGTGCTGGCAAGGGGCTCGCGAATGCCTACATCATCTCCCTCGGGACGGAGGATTATCAGCGCCTCTGCTCACACCGCGTGGCGGATGAACTCGGGACGGCGCTCAAGAAGTACATCATCCGCGCTGATTTGACGATGGAGGGGAAACTAGGTATCTGCTTCGCCCTTGATGCACAGCTCCGTGCAGGGTCGTACCGTCTGACAGCGCGTGTGCAGCAGGAGCGCTTGCCAGAGACAGGGACAACTGTGTCGGCGGATACAGCAGCGCAGACCATTGTCCTCGAGCGTTCCTCCATGCTGGAGGCGCGCTGTCTCAACCTGCCGCCTGAGCATGCGCTCGCCGGCCTTACGGTGCTGAGCGGAGCGGATGAAGGAGTTGCGATGACGCTTGGCGAACGTAAAATCTATCTGGGGCGGATGCCGCGCAACGAATTCATTCTCACGGATACGAATATTTCGCGCGTGCATGCATGGGTCTCCTATGAGGCGCATCGTCACGTCCTCTACGATGCGGAGAGCCGTAACGGCAGCTTCGTGAACGGTGTGCGTGTTGCGGCGCAGCGGCTGTGCGACGGAGATGAGATTCGTCTCGGGGCGACTACTCTGCGCTATGGGGTTCTGTGATGCCGGCGATCGCGCTCAAGGCGCTGCGCGTCGTTCTCGAGTACGGTGCACTCTTCTGGCTTGCTTATGCGGTTATGCATATCGGGCGTATGATATTTTCAGATCTGCGTGCAGATCTGCGGAGGGCAGAGCCCCCCGCTGCGCAGGCAGCGGGGGAGGCATTCCTGTGCGTCGTGGCGGGCGAGGAACTGTCCGGCAGGCGATTTCCCATCGGGCAGCGGCTCTCCATCGGACGCAGCACGGACAACGATGTTGTTCTTGCGGACAGCTTTGTCTCACATCATCATGTCTGTGTTTATCGGCGCGAGAATGCGTACATTGCGGAGGATCTGGGCAGCCGCAATCACACCTATCTGAACGACGGGCTTTTGACGGGGCGGGCGTATCTGCGTGCGGGCGATGTCCTGCGCATCGGCGCCGTCGCCCTGCAGTTTGAGAGGTAAGCACATGATAGAGGTTTCGAGCGCATCGGATATCGGTTGCGTACGGACATCGAACGAAGATAGCTACGGCGTATTTGCGCCCGCCGTTTATGTGGTGGCGGATGGTCTGGGCGGACATGCGGCAGGCGAAGTGGCGAGCCGTATGGTGGTCGCTGCAGTGCGTGCAGTGGCGCAGGCAGGCGGCGTGATTGACGCCGCTGCGCTCCAGCACGCTGTCCTGTGCGCCAATCAGCAAGTACTGGATGCATCGGCTGACAATTCCTCCTACGAGGGTATGGGATCGACGGCGACTGTTCTCCATATCGACGAGGAGACGGGAATGGCATGCTATGCTCACGTTGGAGACAGCCGCCTCTATCTCCTGCGGAACGGCACCCTGCGGCAAGTCTCGCGCGATCACTCCTATGTGGAGGAACTCGTTGCACGGGGGGAACTGAGCGAAGCGGAGGCGCAGCACCATCCGCGCAAGAATCTTCTTCTGCGTGCCGTCGGCATCGAGGAGGTGCTCGATGTGGACAGTGCGGCATTTCCCGTGGAGGCGGGCGACCGCCTGCTGCTCGCGACGGACGGATTGACGAACATGGTGTCCGATGAGATGCTGACTGAACTGCTCGGGGGCGGCTTTGCGGGCGTCGCTGAGCGCATGGTAGCACATGCACGGGCGGCGGGCGGCAGGGACAACATTACGGCGATTGCCGTCGCCTACGAGCCGTCATGAACGCGCGGCTGGGCTTTGCGCCGGCGGGCATCCTGCTGTGTGCGCTCGCGGTGCTCCTGCTTCGGCAGGGAGCAGGACAGGCAGGATGGCACTGGGACTGGCAGGCGGACACACCTTATCTGCCGTGGCTTGGACTGCTCTTTCTCGCAGGCGGGACATCCTATGCGGTTGCGGCGCGGCGCGGTCTTGACTGCCTCCCGTTGACCGTTGCCTATGTACTGCTCGCGGTAGGGCTCTCGGAGATTGCGCGCCTGCGCCCAGACCTATTTTCCGCACAGCTGTGCTGGGCATGCGTCGGCACTGTGTGCTGGGGAGCGGCGGTGCTTCTGTGGGGGCGCCTGCGCCGCCTGCTTTCCTATCCCTATATGCTGGGACTCGCGACGACGGCAGTTCTGCTGCTGCCTCTGATCTTCGGCGTGAGTATCGGCGGCAATCAGAATTGGATTGCGTTCGGCACATTCTCTGTGCAGCCGTCGGAGTTCGGCAAGATCCTGCTCATCTTCTTTCTTGCCGCCTATCTTTCCGACCACCACGCTGTGCTGACGCTGCCGGTGCGCCGCATCTTCTTTCTGCATCTGCCGCCTGTGCGATTCATCGCACCGCTCATCGCCCTTTGGGGACTCTCAGTGCTGATGTTTGTCATCGCGCGCGACCTCGGCTCGGCACTGCTCTTCTTTGGCATAGCTGTTATCATGACCTACATGGGGACAGGGCGCAAATCCTATGTTTTTCTTGCGGGGATCTTCATGTCCGGCGCGGCGGCGGCAAGTTATGCACTCTTTGGACACGTCCGTGTGCGCTTTGATATCTGGCTGCATCCATGGGCAGACCCGAGCGGTGCGGCATATCAGATCGTTCAGTCGCTCTTTGCTGTCGGTACGGGAGGCGTGTGGGGAACGGGCTTTGCCGCGGGACATCCGGAGCTGATCCCAGAGGTTCATACAGACTTCATCTTTGCGGCAATTGCCGAGGAGTTCGGGCTCATCGGCGCGGTTCTGGTACTCCTTCTCTATGCACTTCTCTTCTGGCGGGGGTGCCGCATCGCCATGGCGCTGCCGCGCGTGCAGGAGTCACTGCTGGCGGCGGGGTGCGCGGCGGTTCTGCTGCTGCAGGCATTCATCATCACGGCTGGAGTGACGAAACTTCTGCCGCTGACGGGCATTACGCTGCCGCTGGTCAGCTATGGCGGCAGTTCGATGGCGGCGAGTTTTCTTCTTGTCGGTATCCTGACCGCGCTGTCGGGGACAGCACGGGAGGCGGCTCATGGCTGACCACAGCATCCGCCGGCAGATTGCTGCTGCGGCCGCCGTGCTGCTTATCCTGTTTGCCGTTCAGATCCTCTATCTGACAAAGATTGCCGTATGGGACGGTGCCGCACTGGCACAGCATCCGCTCAATATGCGGACGGCACTGGCAGAAAAGGATATCCGGCGCGGCCGTATCCTCGACCGCACAGGGGAAGTGCTCGCGGTCAGTAATGCTGCGGGGGTACGATCCTATCCCTATGGCGCGGCACTCGCGCCTGTCACGGGATATCAGACGGAACGCTACGGTGCATCCGGCATCGAGCAGGCAGCAGGTGCAGCGCTCGGCGGCATGACGGCGGACATGGTGCAGATGGGACCTGTACGAACGCTGCTGCGTTCAGATACAGGTTATGATGTGCGCCTGACGGTGGATGCGGCGCTCTCGGGAACGGCATGGCATGCGCTTGGCGGACGGCGCGGCGCTGTCGTTGTGATGGATGCAGCGACGGGGGCTGTGCTCACGATGGTGAGCGCACCGTCTGTTTCGCCCGCTGCCGTGGAGCAGCACTGGGAAGAATACGGGGCGCGCACAGACAGCCCTCTGCTGAACCGTGCGCTGCAGGGGCTCTATCCGCCCGGCTCAACATTTAAGCCGCTCATCGCCGATGCCGCGCTCGAGAGCGGCGCAACGAATCCTGATGAGGTCTTTACCTGCACGGGATCACTTGCCGTCGGGACGGACTATGTCCTTCATGAGAGCCACGGCGCGGTGCATGGGCAGCTGCGCCTCGCGGATGCTCTGCGGGAGTCCTGCAATACGACCTTCGCTTCCCTTGCTCTGCGGTTGGGAGCACGGGGGCTGACGAAGGCATTTGACCGTTTCGGTCTGGATGTCGCCATCGATACCCCCGAGGTGCCGATGGCAGCGGCGCATATCCCCGCGCTGACACAGCTCAGTGATGGTGACATCGCGCAGCTTGGCATCGGGCAGGGACAGCTTCTCGTCACGCCGATGCAGATGGTGCTCATCGCCGATGCGTTTGCCAATGAGGGGCGCGTGATGCAGCCCTATCTCGTGGATGCGGTGCTGACCGATGCGGGGACACCTCTCTATGAGACGCGTCCTGCCGTGTGGCGGACAGTGACGACACCCGTCCGCGCAGCGATCATCGACAGCTATATGGAGAGTGTCGTCACGCACGGCACGGGGACGGCGGCAGCGGTGCATGGCGTACGTGTCACAGGCAAGACCGGTACGGCAGAAAATACGACCGGTGCAGATCATGCGTGGTTCATTGGCGCGGCGGAGCGCGGCGGGCGAAAGATCGTCATGGCCGTCCTTGTGGAGGAGGGCGGTTTTGGAGGGCGGGCTGCGGCGGGCATCGCGCGGCAGATCATCACATCGTATTTTGAAGGGGAGACCCTTTTGCAATAGAGACCTCGGAGCGTATGCCGGAGGCATGAGGAGGAACGATCATGGTTGAGCGTGTCTTGGACGGACGCTATGCGCTGGAGATGCAGGTGGGCAGCGGCGGTATGGCTGATGTCTATCGGGCAAAGGATCAGCTTTTGGAGCGCACTGTCGCCGTCAAGATTCTCCATCAGCAGTATGAGAACGATACGGAGTTCATCGGACGCTTTCAGCGTGAAGCAAAAGCTGCAGCGCGTATTACGCACCCGAATATCGTCAACGTATTCGATGTGGGGATCGCCGAGGGACGGCACTACATTGTCATGGAATACGTTCCGGGGCGTACGCTGAAGGAGCGCATCAAGGAGGAAGGACCTGTCCCTGCTCCACAGGCACTGCAGATCGCACGTCAGATTGCGGGGGCACTCGCACAGGCACACGCGAACAATCTCGTGCACTGCGATATCAAACCGCATAATATCCTCGTTATGCCCGACGGCAATATTAAGGTTGCGGACTTCGGCATCGCACGCGCGGTCACAGAGTCCACGATGACCTATAATGACAATATCATGGGCTCAGTGCACTATTTCTCCCCTGAACAGGCACGCGGCACAATCATCACGCCGAAGTCGGATGTCTACTCGCTCGGTGTGGTCCTCTACGAGATGCTGACGGGGCGTATCCCGTTCGACGGTAATACGGCGGTGAGCATCGCACGCAAGCATCTCGAGGAAGAACCGCAGCCGCTGCGTGAACTTGTTCCCGGCATCGCACCCGCCATTGAGGCTCTGGTCTCGCGCATGATGGCAAAAAATCCTGCACTTCGGCCGGAGAGCAATATGCTCGTGCAGGATATCGTGCGGACGGAGCAGATGATGCGCAGCGATACTGCAGTTCTTCCTGGCTTTGACCCAGAGGCGACGCGTGTTCTCACGCCGATGGAGGCACAGGAGATCGGTGCGCACGTTGAGGCAGAGGAGGAACTTTCGCCGGAGGACGGGGAGGAACCTTCATTCTTCCGTACGAAGAAATTCAAATTCGGACTTGTTCTCATCCTGCTGCTAGGATTTTTTACGGGATTTTTCCTCAGCTTTGGAAAATTTTGGAGCTCGGTGGAGATTACCGTCCCTGATGTGACAGGAAAGCAGCTGACGCTCGCACGTCAGATTCTCGAGGATCAGCATCTGCGCGTCACGGTGGCAGAGACGTTTGATGCCTCCGTGCCGGTGGGCATTGTCGTCTCACAGACACCGGAGGCCGGGCAGACGGTCAAAGAGGAGCGTTCGATCACCATCTATGTCAGCAAGGGGGGTGAGGAGCTTGAGATGCCGAATCTGCGCGGGCTGAACCAGTCGGATGCCATCGATCGTCTGCAGCAGATGGGGCTGCGTCTTGGCTCGGCTTATGAGACGTTCTCCGATGAGGACAGCGGTACGGTCATTTCGCAGGATCCGCGCAGCGGAACACGTATCAGCAAGGGACAGACGGTTGACATCACTGTCAGCAAGGGACAGAAAATCAAGAAGGTCATCGTTCCCGATGTAAAGGGTGTTCCCGTTGATCGTGCACGCACGATGCTTGAGGGCAGTGGTCTGAGTATCGGCAGTGTCGCGGAGGAGGCGAGTACACAGGCTGCCGGAACGGTCCTCAGCCAGTCGCCGGCGGGCGGCAAGGAGACAGATTCCGGCACGGCGGTCACGCTTGTCGTCTCGAGCGGGCGCAAGGCGTCCTCCGAGTCTGCGGGCAAGGATGCCAAGAACGGCGAGACGAAGAAGCAGGAAAAAGATCCGTCTGCCCGCCGCATTCAGACGGAAAAGACGGAGTAGGAGCGCACAGTGGAGCATGGGCGTATTCTTAGAGTCTATAACAGTGTCCTCCACGTTGCGGTTGGGGATGCAGAGATTCTCTGCAAACTGCGCGGCAAGGTCAGAAAGGGGCGCGGCAGTATGGATCTCGCCCCCGGGGATGTTGTTTCCTTTGACCGCATCTCTTCATCAGAGGGGGTGATCGAGTGCATCGAACCGCGCACCAATCTCCTTGTGCGGCCGCGCGTCGCAAATCTGACCCAGATCGTCGTAACTGTTGCCGCCGCGGCTCCCGATCCGCATCCGCTTGTTCTGAGCCGATTCCTCGTGCTCGCAGAGCACTCGGGAGTGAAAAAAATTGTGCTCTGCATCAATAAGATGGATCTCTATGACGGTGTACCCGCGCAATTCTTTGGGGAATACGAGGCGGCAGGGTATCCTGTCCTGCGCGTCTCGGCCGCGCAGGGGACGGGAATGGCGGAGCTGCAGCAGCGTCTCACAGGCGAGGTTACAGTCTTTGCAGGTCCTTCGGGAGTGGGGAAATCCTCACTGCTCAATGCGCTTGATCCTTCGCTTGCCCTTGCGACGGGGGTGGTCAGCGGCAAGATCGGGCGCGGCCGGCATACGACGCGGCGCGCAGAGCTGATCCCGTTTGCGGGCGGTTACGTTGTGGATACGCCGGGATTTACGCAGCAGGAGCTGACGGATGTCACGGCTGAGGAACTGGCAGACTGTTTCCCAGAATTCCTGCACCATTCGGGCTGTCGGTTTGCACCGTGCAGCCACAGTCACGAGCCGGACTGCGCCGTCAAGGCGGCCGCGGCGGCAGGGAAGCTGTCGCGCACGCGGTATGATGCCTACATCACGCTGCTCGAAGAAATCAGAACGAAAAAAAAATAGGAGAATTCAATGGCACACGAACATGAACACGCATACGAAAACGAGCATCTGCATGAGGAGGAAACGCACATCCATATCGAGCGGCCGACCATCATCGCGCCGTCGCTCCTCTCGGCAGATTTTGCCAACCTTGGTGCAGATGTACGCCGCGTGGAGGAGGCGGGCGCAGAGTATATTCATATCGACGTGATGGACGGGACGTTTGTGCCGAATATCATGATGGGTCCGTGCATTGTGGAGAGCCTGCGCAAGATCTCTCAGGCGGTCTTTGACGTACATCTCATGGTCGAGCATCCGGAGACGCACATTGACGCCTTTGCGCAGGCGGGCGCGGACATCATCACGTTTCACGTCGAGGCAACACACCATGCGCATCGCCTCATCCAGCAGATCAAGGCGGCAGGCTGCAAAGCGGGGATTGCGCTCAACCCAGGCACGTCCATCTATACGCTTGAGGAGCTGATCGACGATGTGGATATGGTGCTGCTCATGACGGTCAATCCTGGATTCGGCGGGCAAAAGTTCATTGAGAACACAGTCGGAAAGATTCATGCGCTTTATCATACGATTGCGGATAATGAGCTGGATGTTGATATCGAGGTGGATGGCGGCATCAATGCAGAGACGGCGGAATCCGTGCGATCTGCGGGGGCAAATGTCCTCGTCGCCGGATCATACATCTACGGCGCATCTGACATTACGGCAGCGATCCATTCCCTGCGGGGTTGAGAGGGGGATATGATGGGGGGAAAGGCGGTTATCCTGCTCTCCGGCGGTCTCGATAGCTGTACCTGTATGGCGGTCGCACAGGCGGCGGGCTATGAGCTCTATCCGATCAGCTTCAACTATCATCAACGCTACGACCGCGAGGTAGACTGTGCGAAGCGCATTGCCGCACATTTTCACGCGGCGGAGCATCTCATTATCGAGACGAACATGGATGCGGTCGGCGGCTCTGCGGTCACGGACAAGAGCATTGACGTACCCGATGGGGACGCAGACCGCACGGATATTCCCGTGACCTATGTGCCCGCGCGCAACCTCATCTTCCTCAGCTATGCCCTTGGGTTTGCGGAGCGCGTGGGTGCGCAGCATCTCTACATCGGGGTGAACTCCGTCGACTACTCGGGCTATCCTGACTGTCGTCCGGAATTCATTGCGGCGTTCCAGACGGCGGCGGATGCCGCAACGGCAGCCGCGACCGAGCGTGGACGGCGCATCGTTGTTGAAACCCCGCTCCAACATCTCTCGAAGGGCGAGATCATCCGTCTCGGCACGCAGCTCGGCGCGCCCTATGAGCTGACGACGAGCTGCTATCGGGGCGGGGTGGAGGCGTGCGGCGTCTGCGACAGCTGTCTCCTGCGTCTGCGCGGCTTTGCCGAGGCGGGACGGCGCGATCCGATTCCCTATGCAGCAGGAGAATGACGATGCAGGACGTACAGAATCGTGAGGACGGGCGTGGCATCGCCATCCAGCGCGTCGGCGTCAAGGAGGTGCGTCTTCCCTTCCTCATCAAGAAACAGGCGGGCGGCTATCAGCAGGTACTTGCACGCATCGCGTTCACCGTCTCCCTGCCGATGGAGTTCAAGGGGACGCATATGAGCCGCTTCCTCGAAATCCTCCTGCCGTGGAGCGAGAAACCGCTCGCCGAGGAGGAGATGGACGCCATGCTCACGGAGGCTCTTGACCGACTCCATGCAGAGGCGGCTGAAGTATCGCTTGCCTTTACCTATTTTCTCGAAAAAAAGGCACCCGTCAGCGGACGCACGTCGCTGCTTGATGTGGACGCCTCCTTTACGGGGCGCAAGCGCCGCGGCGAGTCGATGCAGTTTGAACTCGGACTTGCAATGCCGTTCACCTCGCTCTGCCCGTGCAGCAAGGAGATCTCCGCATACGGGGCACACAATCAACGCTCCATGGCGCGCGTACGGCTCAGGTACCAGGAGGGTGTGCCGTGCATCTACATTGAGGATCTGGCGGCGCTCCTCGAGCGTCAGGGGTCTGCGCCCCTCTATCCGCTGCTCAAGCGTGCGGATGAGAAGTATGTTACCGAGGCGGCGTATGAGAATCCGAAATTCGTTGAGGACATCCTCCGTGATACCGTGCTCGCGCTGCGGAGCCTGCCGGGGCTTGCCTATTTCGCACTGGAATGCGAGAACGAGGAGTCCATTCACAATCACAATGCCTTCGCGGCACACGAGGAATATCTATCCGAATAACAGAAAGGGGAGGACGCAGGCATGAGCAAATTCACGCAGCGATTCCTCTTTCTTTTTTTGCTTGTTGCCAGCATCTCTGCCGCAGTTATCTACACGACGGTGGATATCAATACGCTTCAGAATCTGACGCGATTTCATCCGGGCTCTCTGCTGCTCGCACTGCTCGCGGTCGGGCTTGGCATGTTCTTTGACGGCAGCCGTCTCATGCATCTTGTCAAGATATCGAACGAGGAAATCACACTGTACCAGGCGGTGCAGGTGATCTTCGGCAACTACTTCCTCGCACTGCTGACACCGGGGGCGACGGGCGGCGCAGTGGCGCAGGTCATGTTCCTGCGCCATGCCGGCGTGCCGACGGGCAAGGCAGCCGTGCTCGTCATCGTGCGTACGCTGCTCTCAATCTTCTTTCTGGCACTTTGTATGCCGTTTATCTTCCTGCATGACGAGGGCATCGTCCCCGGCATCTCGAATGATATTCTCATGGCGATTACAGGCGCAGCCTTTGTCGGCATTGTGCTCGTCGTCATTGGCGTGCGGCGCGGCTATCTCGACTATGTCGTTGTTCACTTTGCGCGTCGCCTGCCGAATCGGAAGCGGCATCAGCTCTTTTCGCTCTACCGCGATACAAAGAGTGCTATCTCGCTCCTCCTCGGTGCGCCGCGCCAGATGCTCGTCGTCTTTGCTGAGTCGGGGCTGAACCTTTTATGTATCTACGCCGTTGTACCGTGCCTCCTGCTCGGCCTCGGCGTGACAGATGCGGACTGGTACACTGTCATGGGGCGCATGATCTTCCTCAATATGCTCCTCTACTTCAGCCCGACGCCGGGTGGTTCGGGGATCGCCGAGGGTGGATTCGTCCTGCTCTTTGCTGCGAGTGTTCCAGCGGGGACAGTCGGTGTCATCGCTGTCTGTTGGCGGCTCATTGCCGAGTACCTGCCGTTCCTCATCGGATTCTACTATACCGTTGCCGTCTTCGGGCGTGAGTTTCTTCGACGGTACTGACTGCGGACAGCGCTGTGCCGGATTCTGGCATGGCGTTTTTTGTTGGCCGCCAATCGGTATGATAAATCCCCCAGTGCAACTGGCGGTTTTGATTACTGTTGCTGCCGGAATCCGTGATTGACAAAAATCAAAAGGTCAAATAAAACAGGACGAAAACCCTTGAACCCTTGAAAGACAAGGGATTTAGAATGTGAAATTTGAATTTGTCTACCGTTTGTCTACCGAATCAGTTGCCTACAATCTCCTCGAATATCCGTACCGTCTCTTTTTTCATCTTATCCGTGTCATGAGTGTAGAGATTTTGCGTGATGGTTGCATCTGCATGACCGAGACGGGCAGCAACGTCAACGGGTTTTGCGCCCGCCTCAATCAGCTTCGTCGCATGGGTGTGGCGAAAGCTGTGAGAGTTGAGATCCATCGGGCGCAGGATACGCTTGACATGGTCATAGCGATAGGGGATGCCATTTGGCTTGAGGCAGATGAGGGGGCGGTACACACATCCAGGGGGCGGAGGCATTTTCTTCGGCAGCAGAATAAGCCTCCGTTCATCCCGTGTATCCTCGTAGGGGAGTTGATACGCCTCGCCGAGTCGCATTTCATTCGCTGCCTGCGCAGCTTTGAGCGTACGGAGATAGGAAAGCAGCGCGGTATCCGCGTAGAAGGAACGCTCACTACTCTCTGTTTTCGGCGTATCGAAATAACTCGAGTAGAGAAGCTGCCGCTCAATGGTGATTTCACCCGTTGACATATTGATATCATCCCATGTAAGCCCAAACACCTCACTGATTCGCATCCCCGTATGATACAGGATTTTGAGTGCGGCATAGTATTTGCTTGTCGGTGGGATAGCGGCGAACTGCTCTAGTGAAATGACCGTCCGCTTTCTCACCTTGCGCGGCGCATTACGCGGGATAGATAAGCCTGTTGCGGGATTCACGGAAATGAGCTCGGCAGGATAGACCGCATATTTCAGCGCAGAGGATAGAATCGTCCGCGCCAGATGAATAGTCTTATAGGCATAGCCCTTCTGCGCCAGCTGACGTAACCATAGATCTACATCGCGTGGACGGATATCCTGCACATACAGTGAGCCGAGATAGGGGAGAATACGCGCATGCACCGTATTCTCATAGCTGAGGCATGTGCTGCGTTTGAGATTAGGGCGCATCACATTATTCATCCATGCAGAGAAATAGTCTTTCAGCAGTATCTTTTCAGAGATGATGCCGATATTACCGCTCTTCCAGTCGGCGTATGCCTTTATTCCTGCCTCTAGTGCTTCTTTTTCTGTGGCATATCCTCCCTTCTCTTTCATACGGCGCGGATTTCTTGAGATCTCGAAACTATACGAGAACGTCTTTCCGCGCTTGCGGGTTCTAATTGTAGTAGACATAAAGAAAACCTCCTTGAAACAGGAGGCGAATCATGGTAGAATTTAAGTGCATTGGGCATGATTCGCGTCATGTCTTCCGCTCGGTGTTGGTAGCACCGGGCGGTTTTTTATTTTATGGGTTACTTTACTTTTTTTGAAAAAATACGTCTTTACTTGACAAAAAAAGTAAAGTATAATAACAGAAAACAGGTTAAAAGTAAAGTGAATCAAATTGAGGAGGATAACAATGCTTGAATCTCATGATGAACTGATTGCTGAGGAGATTTACCGGAGCAATATCACCGACATTACGAAACATATGATTGCGAACGGCGTACAGACTGCTTGCACAACCTGCCGAAATATAATATTGAACCCAGCGGCGATTGGGATTCCACGGTCGAAGTTGTTTGATACAGCTTGCAGATTCGCTTTCATCTTGAACAGTGTCCTCACAAAATCCATTGATGAAAACAATCTTTCACAGCTTACCTATGATGAAGTTCGCACGGGGCACGGTCGTCCCATCATCCATTATATGAGCGGCAACGTTATTTTTCATCTCAAGAAAGAAACGAGTGCGCACAGACTGCCGCAGGGCGCACGTTATCGGATAGAGGAGACCAAAGGGAACGAGCAAATACTATTGTTTCCTGAGTCCGTGGAAGCTCCGCCGGCGCATATGGTCGTCACATTCAATCATCGGGAATTTCAGCCGATATTCATTCAGATCGGCATGATTAACCCGACCTATGAACGGTGGCTCTTTCGGGATAATCTGATGTCATACATCCAGCCTGAGGCAGTGGAAACCATGCAGAAAACCTATGGCGCGACACTTGAACAGCAAGCAATCGAACGGGTACAGAAGAACTTCCGTCTTGAAATGAAGGGATGAGCATGGAATCCTATACATTGCAGCCGAAACGAATCAAAGAAGGGCGATTGTTTCGAGGACTGACGCAGGAGAGCCTTGCCGATGCAATCAGTGTAACCAAACAGGCAGTATCTCAGTATGAGACAGGTGTGCTTACACCAAACCTCGAGGTTATAACACGGATTGCAGATATACTGGACTTCCCGCAGCAGTATTTCTCAAAGCCATATCAGAATGAAATCCTGACACCCGTATTCTTTCGGAAACGGAAAACAACAACAAAGAAACTTATGGAGCTATTTCAGATATATATTGGATGGATGGCGGATATATACGCATATATAGAGCAATACATCCACCTGCCGGAACTGAGTCTGCCCACCAATGAGAGAGTAGGCTACACGCGCAAGGAAATCTCAGATATCGCAAAGAGTGTCCGCCGTCACTGGGGGCTTGGTGATGGCCCGATCAGCAACCTCGCCTTACTCCTTGAGAACAACGGCATACTCATTTCGAAAGTGGGATTGAACGCGAAGAAGGCAGATGCATGTTCTGTATTCTTCACAGCTCCGGGAACGGCGAAACGCCCCATGATATTTCTCACATCTGGCACATCAGCGGTACGTTCAAGGCGTGACCTCGCACATGAACTAGGACATCAGGTTCTGCACTCGTGGATGGATAAAGATCAGTTTGAGGAACATCAAGACACTATCGAAGAGGAAGCAGAGATGTTCGCGAGCTACTTCCTCATGCCGGAGCAGGCGATGCAGCGCGAAAGCTATGCTGTCAAAAGCCTCGATGCACTTCTTCTGATGAAAGCGCGGTGGGGAGCATCAGCACAATCCATCCTCTACCATTTGGCGGGGAGTGATTGTATCACAGAGAGCACCGCAACACGTCTGAAAACATCCCTATATCGGAAAGGCTGGCGGACAAACGAGCCAGGTGATGAAAATATCCCGCAAGAGCGTCCGGAGCTCATCAAAGACGCAGTCACCGTCATGGTAGAAAACAACGTAAAAACAGGTGTTGAGATCCTTGATGATCTATCTATGCCCCCCGAGGAGGCAGCTGCACTTTGCGGTGTGAGGGAGACTTTCTTTCAGCCGGTGAAATCAGCACGTCCGAGCCTTCGTCTTGTCAAATAAATATTTTCCGCTCATCGTGCTCATCGCGGTGGGCGGTCTTTTTCTATCCTCGTTTAGTGCCGGTAGATGAGACTGAACGCCCTTTTTGCTTGTTGCTCCTCAATCGTTTTAAATGGCTTCACAAAAAATACCCCCTCCGTAATGGAGAGGGTATTTCCCGCACTGCCCCCCGTAGGGACAAACAGCACTAGTCTTGCTCCCCATCATATATATAGCCGTTTCAACTGTCAAGTGATTTTACATATTCGAGATGCCGCCTACGATGGCGGCTTTTTATGCCTGTTTTGCGGCGACTATTTCTTACGTTCCTTGACCGCCTTCACGCTTTCCTCCAGTGCAAGCATATCATCACGGTCAGCTTGTTCGGCTTCTTCCTTCTTACGGCGGTTATCAAAATCTTTGTAGACCTGTGCGACGTGCTTTTTCATATCCTTGTGACTATGTTGACCGCATCCGTGCAACAGAGGGACACCATGCTCGACCAGAAGATGATCTGCCGTATCCTTCCAGTAGTCTAGTGTGAGTGTTTTTGACAGTTTTGCACGCAGCTCTGCACTCTCCAGAAACAGCGTTACAATACGGTTCAATATATCGATCTCGTCCGAGGTGAGATAATTCTTGGCGATGTAAATGTCCTGCGCTCGTACGCGTGTACCTCCCCATGACGTGAGTGCCATATTCGGCGCGGATGCGTCGGCGCGGGCGCAGATGAGATCGGCGGCGGTCTTTTCCGTCACTGCAAAAATGAGCTTGTTCTGAATGTCGGCAAAAAAGAGTTGTGTTTCCTTCTCTGTCTTGTCATAGTCCACAGAGAGCGCGAACAGGTCGCGCAGCTTTTGATAGAATCGTTTTTCACTCGCACGAATATCACGGATACGGGCAAGAAGCTCATCGAAATAGTCGGGGCGACCATCGGGATTTTTGAGACGTTCGTCGTCGATGAGAAAGCCCTTTTGCAGATATTCCCGCAGGGTTGTATTCGCCCAGCGGCGGAACTCCGTGCCACGCGGGGAACGGACACGAAAGCCGACAGCAAGAATGACGTTGAGACTGTAAAATGCGACGGGCTTATCAGAATTTGCAATGTGAAAAAAACTCACATTGCTTTTTTCCTCTAGTTCACCTTCAGAAAATATGTTTTTGATATGGCGGGTAATACCACTGCGCTCTTTATTAAAGAGCTCTGCCATTTGCGCCTGTGTCATCCAGACAGTCCCATCATTGGCGTATAGGCTTACCTTTGCCGCACCATCATCAGTATTGTAGATAATGATATTGTCCATGCGTTCTCCTTCCTACCGCCATATAGGCGGCTTTTTTATGCCATTTTTGCGGCGCGAATTAGGCAATCTTCTCTACATCAATGGGCGTGCTACACTCATAAAGATGCTCTGGTGCGATATCTACGTCATCGTTCCAAATGACTGTGCCGTATGCTGCCTTTGCTCGCAGGAAGAAAGGCAGTCTTTTGAGCGGGGCGAAGATTGGCTTCTCAAGCAGGGGGTGCGCGTCATAAATGCGCTGCGTGCCGCCGGCAAAGGTGATAAGCAGAGTGTAGTCCTCACGCGCGGTCACGTCCTCAACAATCCATGCAGGCTGTTTCATGGTGCATACTCCTTTCTCTAGCGGAGCGGGTCAATCTTGTAAAGCGGCTGCTCACTCATCGCAAGTTCCCAGTTGGCAAGAAGCTCATCACGGTGCAACTCTGTCCATGCGGCAATCAGTTTGAGTTGCTTGCGCGGCATATCGCCCTCAGTAAGGTCGCCGTCCATGTTGAATACGGCATTATGCCCCTGATAGGTCGCGTGAAAATGCGGCGGATTGTGCTCACCGTTGTTATACATACGAATGATGATCCCGAAGAACATTGAGATTGTCGGCATAACATAAACCTCCTCTTTTGATCCTGTCCTATAAAGTCAATAAAATCAACGGGTTGCGGATATTTCAAATGGTAAAATACCGATATTTGATCCTGTCGTTTGCCGCCCTAGGGGCGGTCTTTTTTTATGCCCTCTTTGCGACGCTTCCAGAGACGGAGGCTAATGCAGCCTCTTTTTCTGCGAGGAGTTCGGCGCGGTAGGCAGCTACGTCGGCTTCGATTTCCTCGTCCGTCATGGAACTCTGATGATTGGCAGTGGGTTTCGATGGCTGCGTAGCAGATTCGGTGGTGGTGGCACTCATGGTGTCTGCTATGCTCCGAATCCAGTCTTTGATGAACTGCCGTTGCGTCGGGGTCATGCGGATGTAGCTCTCAATAATTTCCCGATCGGTGGTATCTAAGCTGCTGTCACGCAAAAATAAGGGGCTTGTGGCGCGCCGCATTTCGCCCTTTCCACTCTTTAACCAGTCTTCATTGATGTTATATTTTTGACAAATATCTTCTATTAATCGGTCACTTGGTTGATTTCGTCCTTTTATGAGCTGCGTGACATAGGATTGGTTAATGTTGAGTACTCGTGCAAACTCAACTTTCTTTAGGTTATTTGCTTCAATCACTAGAAGTATTCTATCTCCGATTGTTTCACTCAACACAAACAACTCCTTTCATAGCAAATATTACCAGTAAAAAAGGGGTAAGTCAAGAAATGTATTTGACAATAGGGGCGACTAAATATATAATAGGGGTAAATCAAGTAAAAGGAGGGGAGATAATGGAAGATATTGTTTTCACGCCGGAGGAGGTGCGCGACATTTCGGAGGTGCGCGACTTGGTGCGTACTCTGCCGGAGCGTGCGAAGGTGGAGATCGTCAAGGGCATGGCGATGTTCGAGGCGGGCTACAAGACAGGATTTTTCGATGGTGCACGCAACGCCGCCGATGGCGCACAACAGCCCGCATAAGGAGGTGAGAGTGTGGAAAGAATCACGGAGTTGACAGAACGCGCAAATGCGGGAGAGGAACTGACAGAAGCCGAATGGCGGAAAATACTCCGAAAGACGGAGTACGCGAACAGCTATGCATATTCCAAATATATAAAGGCGGCGCGGAAAGAACGGAAGCCTATCAGAGCTTTGATGGAATGGGGGCGACACGGGAACTATCCGGCGTTTTTGGCAGGTGTTGTAATCGAAAGAATTGTTGCCATAGTAATAGAGGTATTTTTTTGAAAGAAACAGGAACCTATGACAGCAGCTTGGTTAGCCAATAGACAATCAAAGGAGCGATGATATATTTCGCGAGACGATTTCTTGCTTTTAGTAATTTCTTTCGTCGCCTTTCGATTTCGGCGGGGGCGCTGAATTCGATGTTGCATTTTACATGATCGTTTACCTCGTAGTCGTCACGCACCGGGACGGGCACAGGTTTGTCAATGACGGCATAGTACCACAGTTTCAGATCGCGAAAGCTGTCAAGGGCGAGATGGCGGATTCCGACAGGTAGTTTTTTCAAAGCAGGCACATCCTTTCGAGGTGATTATACCACGGCGGGAAGGTTGGATGGCAGGTCAAAAATAGCCTGCACAGGCGGGCGAGGAGGTGAAGTGAGCGGTCAATATGGTGGGACGTACCCGCCCCATACGAACGAGGCGAATCATGGTAGATAGCGAGCAGTATGGCGGGGAAGTCCCCACGATGATGTAGCGTATATAGACGATACGGCAGGCAAAGGAGATGATGGCATGCCGCGGAAAATACCTGCGACAGCGACGGAGGTGATGCTCTCGGGGCTGTCTGAGGGGATTCGGGCGATGGTAGCAGAGGCTATCTCAGAAGGCATGGAGAGGTTGAAGGAGGATGTGCTGAAAGAGCTGCCGGATGCGCTCGTTATGCCGACGTTCCCGGCGGGGGAAGAGATGCATCGGCTGCTGAGTCCAGAGGATGTAGCTGTACTGCTCTCGTGCTCAGAGGATACGGTACGGCGGAGAATGGACGACGGAGACCTCTGTTATATCGTTGAACGTGGCAGCGATCGCCGCAGGATTCCGTACGCGTGGGTGGTTGAGTATATCTATAAGCATACGCGATATACGGGCCCGATGGGGAAACGTAGGGAGGTTGTCAATAATGCGTGATTTCTGGAAAACAATCATTATCAGTGGAGCATTTGTGGTGACGGCGGTACTCTCATCTGGTGCGATACAACCGTTCGAGGATGATGCTCGTGCTGTCCTTGTTGAGGAAACCTATACGGTGCGACAGGGGGATACCGTGTGGAATATCGCAGAAGAATTTTGCACGAAGAATACAGGGACAAAGAGATATATCCTCGAGTATAAAGCGGGTATGGAGGAAAATAATCCGTGGCTCATAGAGCGCAGAGGGATGATTTATCCAGGCGATGAGCTCAAAATGACATACTGGGTCAAGGAGGTGAAATAGGCGTGACTGAATTCGTTGACTGGCGCGGATGGCGCTATCGTGTGCATAAGACGCGCGATGGTCGTTTTACGGGTATGATGCGAAAAGCAAATATGCCGATGCAGGTCGCTCGCCCCGATCATGTTGGCTGGGTGAAGATTCCCTTCATGGGATGTTATGAGCGGGAGAACGATGCGCTGGTTGAGCTGATAGAGTATGCGGAACGCAAGCGGATGCGAGAAATCAATGAAAAGAATCCCCAATATAACCTACTAAATGAAAGCGAGGCACTGGCATGATGCGAGACTATCAGAGCTTCCTTGCCTCTAAAATGGTAATCGCACCAAAGAGCGGCATCCGCATCAGCAAGGAGGAGATCAGCACCGCGCTCAAACCGCACCAGCGGGATGCGGTCATGTGGGCAGCAGAGGGCGGGCGGCGCGCCATCTTCGCCGCATTCGGACTTGGCAAGACGATCATGCAGCTCGAATGGTGCAGACTCATCCACGAGAAGAGGGGTGGGAAAATGCTCATCGTATGCCCGCTCGGTGTCAAACAAGAATTCATGCGCGACGCAGAAAACCTCCTCGGTATAGACGCTCCTGTCTATGTCCGTACGATGGCAGAGGCAGAGGCAGCATCAGGATGGCTCATGATAACCAACTATGAGCGCGTGCGTGACGGAGATATTCGCCCATCCGCATTCTCCGGCACGTCCCTTGATGAGGCAGCGGTGCTGCGTTCCTTTGGCAGCAAGACCTATCAAACGTTCCTCGAAAAGTTCAGAGGAGTCCCGTACAAGCTCGTATCAACGGCCACACCGTCGCCGAACAAGTACAAGGAGCTCATTCACTATGCGGGATACCTTGAAATCATGGACACGGGGCAGGCTCTCACACGATTTTTCAAGAGGGACAGCACAAAGGCGAATAACTTGACGCTCTACCCGCATAAGGAAAAAGAATTCTGGCTCTGGCTCTCGACGTGGGCGCTCTTCATCCAGAAGCCATCGAATCTCGGCTATGACGATACGGGCTATAACCTGCCGGAGCTCGAAATCAGATACCACAAACTAGGCCGTCCCGCAGAACTGTCAGAGGAAAAGGACGGTCAGATCAAAATGTTCCATGATGCAGCGCAGGGGCTCACAGAAGCCGCGCGCGAGAAGCGGGACAGCATCGCCGCACGCATGAAGAAAGCAAAAGAGATTGTCGATGCCGCACCCGATGATCACTTTATCATCTGGCACGACCTCGAAGATGAACGGCGTGCAATCAAGCAAGCACTGCCGGCGGCGCGGGAAATATACGGAGCGCAGGACATGGACACGCGCGAACGCAATACCGTGGACTTCTCTGATGGAAAATTCCGTATCCTCGCGACGAAGAAAGAGCTCTCGGGAAGCGGGTGCAACTTTCAGCGGCATTGTCACCGCATGATATTCCTCGGCATCGACTATGAGTTTAATGACTTCATACAGGCGATTCACCGCTGTCACCGCTTCCTGCAGCCGCATAAGGTCATCGTGGACATCATCTACATGGACAGCGAGCAGGAGATTCTCAAAGTCCTGCAGAGCAAATGGGCACAGTACAATGAACTCACATCCAAAATGGCGGATATCATCAAAGAATATGGCCTCGGCGGCAGAGATGCAGCACAGGCCATGGGGCGCAGCATAGGAGTAGAGCGCGTGGAAGTAAAAGGCGAAGGCTGGACAGCCATACATAACGACTGCATCGAGGAGACAAAGAGGTTGGCGGATGATTCCGTCGATGAGATTGTCACGTCAATCCCATTCTCAAATCACTATGAATACACGGCCAGCTACAACGATTTTGGGCACAACGAGGACACCGCACGATTCTTCGAGCAGATGGACTATCTGAGTCCGGAACTCCTGCGCATCCTAAAGCCTGGGCGCGTATTTGCATGTCACGTCAAAGATCGTGTCCTCTTTGGCAATGCGACGGGGACGGGTATGCCGACCATCGAGCCGTTTCATGCGCTCTGCATTGAGCACTATATGCGGCATGGATTCCAGTATTTCGGCATGATCACGGTCGTGACCGACGTTGTGCGCGAGAACAATCAGACCTATCGACTCGGGTGGACGGAGCAGTGTAAGGACGGCAGTAAGATGGGAGTCGGCTGCCCCGAATACATCCTCTTGTTCCGTAAGCTCCCAACAGATACATCAAAGGCATACGCGGATACGCCCGTCAAAAAGAGCAAGGAGGAGTATACGCGAGGACGCTGGCAGATTGACGCACATGGATTCTGGCGTAGCAGCGGTGATAGACCACTGACAAAAGAGGAGGTCATGGGATTTCCTGTGACAGATCTTCAGCGTGTCTATCGGAAGTACAGCCGCGAGAGTGTCTATAACTATGAGGAACACGTCGCGATGGCGGAGACACTCGACAAGGAAAAGAAACTGCCAGCCACGTTCATGGTTGTTGCGCCCGGCAGCTGGACAGAGGAAGTATGGGACGACATCAATCGGATGCGAACTATGAACACGCTGCAGGCACAAAAAGGAAAGCAGCTCCACGTCTGCCCGCTACAATTCGACATCGTAGAGCGCCTGATTGACCGATACAGCAATGCAGGCGACCTCATCTTTGACCCGTTCGGAGGGCTGATGACCGTCCCGCTCTGTGCGCTCAAACGTGGGCGGCGCGGCATGGCGACGGAACTCAATGCAGACTATTTTCGTGACGGTGTGGGCTATCTGAAAGCGGAGGAGCAAAAAATCAGCGCACCGACGCTGTTTGACTTCCTCGAGGATGGGGATGCGAAAGGAGCGTGCTGAGATGTCTTTGACATGGGCGGAAAGAGCAGATTCTATCATAGAAGAAACAATAAACATGGTAAGAAGAATAGGCGAACTGGAAGAAGAGAAAAAGCGCCTGAGAAATGATATTGACATGACAAAGCCGCAGCCATGCACGAGATTTCGGCATGCGGATAATGTGGAGTGGCTTGCCAAACTCGTTGAGGAAACGAATGAGGTCATTCAAGAGGCATATGCCGTTTCGCAGCTTGAGCGGACAAACAGCGCTGCCTCATGCGAGGCGATGAACGAGGTGCTGCAGGATGCACGCAGGCGACGTGCGATGGAGCTTACGGACGTTATCACCGTTTGTGTTTCGTGGCTGGATGCGGACGGATGGGATGAGGAGGCACGCGGTGAGCTGCAGAAAGAGGTGAACGAGAAAAATAAAGTGAGAAACTATTTCTGAGGAGAGCGGATATGGACGAATACACGCCCTGCAAAAGAAAAGACCCGACGGCGCAGGAGGCAGTCGGAAATGTAATGCGCCTCATGCATACACCGCGCAAGAAGCCGAATAAGTACCATGCACGCAAAACAATGGTATACGGACGCACGTTTGACAGCAAACGCGAGGCAGAAATTTACCTCGAACTGCTTGCGATGAAAAGCGCAGGAAAGATTGTTCGTATCGTCCTCCAGCCGTCCTACACACTTCTGAAAGAATTCAAGGATAATACGGGGAAAAAGCAGAAGCCAATCATATACACACCGGATTTTCTCATTACCTATACCGATAGACATTCTGAGGTTATTGAGGTCAAGGGGGTTCAGACGAGAGATTACATACTACGAAAAAAGTTATTTCTCTATATGATGCGGGACACAGATATCATCTTTCGGGAAGTAAGGTAATCTACGCTGAGATGTTAGATGCGGGGTGATGGGCATAATGGTGGTGAAAAATGTCAACTGTAACATCTATGCGGCATATCGCGGCGATGACTATATTGGAGAAGGGACATTAGACGAGATCGCGGTACTGGCAGGAGTGCGGCGGCGAACCGTGCAATGGTGTCTCAATCCTGCCCATATACGGCGTGTAGAGGAGATGGAACGACGGCGAGAACAGCGTGGGATGGTGTATCATTGGGCGAGTAAGCCGCGTAGACGTGCAACTGCTCCGCTCATATTGGTTCTCGTAGAAGAGAGATAGGAATACCAGTTCGTTAATAAGGGAGAGGGGTATACCCCCTTGCCCCTTGATAAAGGAATTAAAACACCGACATTTATGCATCAGAGAGAGGAACGAATACGCTCCCATGTATATGAAGTCAAGCTGGTTATCGCAGAACAAGAGATTTGGCATGATAAAGAAATACTACTCCTATCGTGCCATGCCGCTCCGCCCTGATGTGCGTGAAAAAAGAGCAAAGCGGAAAAATGTCACGAAAGAGACACAGGCAGTAGTAAATCGCCGTCTGAGAGCAGAACGATTATCACGCCTCATCATGGACAATATAGAACAGGGAGATTTGTATCTCACATGCACCTATCGGATACGTCCAACGGCGGAGCAAGCACAAAGGGACTTCGAAGCATTCAAACGCAAACTGAGAACACTCTACAAGAAAGCAGGGCAGGTGTTCAAATACATCTCAGTTCTTGAGAATCTATCAGGCGGCGGGCGACCGCACGGGCACATACTGATTCCTGCACTTGACAGCAAGTGGATTGAGAAAATAAGGCAGGCATGGCCACATGGGAATATAGAATTCAAACTATATGGCGGCCATCTGCGCGATGCTGAAAGACTCGCAGACTACTTCACGAAAGAAAAAATTGCAAAACACTCCGGGCGCATCCAGTCGAGCAAAAACCTTATCCGAACAGCGCCGAAAAAGGAGAAGGTAACGCGAGCAGAGGCGTATAACCCCGATATTATCGCGCCGAGTGGATATCGCATCATCAAAGATTTATCTTACAGCACCTATACAATGGAAGGATACCCCGTCTCCATTGCGTATTTTGAGAGAGTCGAGCAGACTGGAAAGCGTGAGAAAAAGAATGAGAGAGTACGGCGACTATATCAGAGAGACGCGGCGAATTCTGCGGCGCTATCAGAAAATGAAAATCGCCGTGTTCAATCTCAGTGAGGCAATCAGAGAGCAAGAGATGTTGCTGCGAGATGAATCGATTGCATCCGTCCGTTATGGGGATGATTCCGTCAGCGGAGCACGCGCAGAGCTGACCACGGTGGAAGCCGCTGCTGCGCGCCGCATCCAGACGGCGGAGCGTATAGATGATATGCGCTGCCGTCGTGATGAGATGGTGGCGATGGTTCGGACGGTAGATTATGCCCTTGAATCACTGAATGATGTGGATGCTGAACTGATACGGCGGCATTATATCGAGGGCGAGAAGTGGGAAAACATCTCGAACGCATTGTTCTATTCTGAGAAATGGGCACGGGAACGCGCAGGGAAAGCGATGAAGGATATTGCCCTCATGATTTTTGGTGTACAAATGCGCCCCGCACAGTTGAAATTGGTACTCCACTAAAAAACCGCAACTCCTTATTTTGCAAGGATTTGCGGGAAATATTTATGTAAATCTTGAAATATATATTGACAAATCAAGAAGGCTGTGATATACTAATATCATGAAAGGAGGAAAGCGGTTATGAAGATTGACCCCATAAAAATACTGAACTTCGCCACAGCAGTTATCAACCTCATCACAGCGATAATACTGCTTAGCAAAGTCCAGTAAAGAACCTGAGCATTGAGCTCCCCGCCTACGGGCGGGGCTCTCAGGGTCAACCAAAGTATATCATAATCGCAAAGTAAATGCAAAAAGTAACCATAGGTATTGCGGTGATAGCGTTCATCATCTCGCTTTATGTATTGTGTAAGGTGGTGGGCGCGTGAGCGGTGAAACAGGATGGGGCGGCAAACGTGCGGGTGCAGGTCGCCGTCCTGTCCCTAAAGATGGAACAGAACGGAAAATGCGCTCTTTGCGCGCATCAGATGGCGAATGGAATACCATAAAAGAGTTTGCAAAGATTCTAAAGGACAATCCAGACCGCGCTGCGCGAATGCTGCAAACGGAATAACGAGCAAGATATTTCTTATCTTGCAATACAAATGAGACAGCGGAATGCTGTCTTTTTGTATCCACTGGTTCAGTTCATAATCTGTGGATAACTTGAGAGGCTTTACAACGGGGATTTTTACGCCGTTATTCGAGTTGGGAATCTGGTATACTGGTACAGTAATATAGAATCAAACAAGGGGCACGCGCGCGCGTGCCTTTTTGCGTGGGGGAGACGATGCTGAATAGAATCTGTGATATTTGCGGGCGGACGGTGAAACAGGGGAAGCCCTGCCCGTGTCGTGCGTCTCGTCATCGGGCGTATGATCGAGAACGGCGGGACAAGGGGAAAGCTGCGTTCTACAACGGGAAAGCGTGGCAAAGGACTGCTGAAGCGGCGCGACGACGTGCGCAGTATATGGATGAAGTCGTCTTTGCGGAGACGGGGCGAATCGTTCCCGGCGCAATCGTGCATCACATTGAACCGATCGGCGAGAATCCCGCGCGCAGTCTGGACATGGCTAATCTTGTCTTTGTCTCTGCAAAAACACACAAGGAAATCCATGACGCATACAACAAGAGTGCGCGTGGCAAGTGGGAAATGCAGCAGAAACTTGCGGCGATACGTCGGAAAATTGACGGGGCGGGGGGTGGTTAAAAAGTTTGGGATGAGAAATATAAAACCGCGTCCGGTCTTTTTTCTTGAGAAAATGCCAGAAATGAAAATTTTAGGGGCGTGCGAAATAATAGCAATCAATAAAGCAAAGGAGGACGACGATAATGGCGGGTCGCCCGCGTAAGGCGGTCGGAGTTTCCAGAGGGAAAATCGGCAAAGAGAAGCGACTGAGTCGCAAGATACAAGAGGAGAAAATCAGAGTTGACCGTCTGCAGCTGGAAGAGGGGGCGCCAGAATGGCTTTCGCCGTCGGCAGCAGAAGAGTATATGCGTATTGTTCACGAAGCTGGAAAGATCAACTTGCTCGACAACATTGACCGCGCGTTCCTTGCCATCTATGCAGACAACTATGACCGCTATACAAGAGCCAGTGCCGCGCTGCAAATGGACGGTTTGACTGTGACGACGGAGAACGGTGAATTCCCGTCTCCTTATATCAAAATTGCAAGTGACGCAGCGACGCAGATTCACCGATGCTCGACGAAGCTGGGACTTGCGGCGACCGACCGCCTCAAACTTATCGTGCCAGTTGCAACAGATGACAAGCCGAAAAACAAGTTTCTGAAATATCTATAAAGGACATATATGGATAAGATATGGAGGCGCGCGCCGCCCGTGGGAGTGAACAGCAGAGAATGAGTGACCGGACGACAGCATATGCGCGCATGATTGTCGATGGAAAGAAGGTTTGCGGTCAAGCGGAGTATCAGGCATGCAAACGACATCTTGATGATATGGCGGATAAGGATTTTCCCTATATCTTTGATGTAGGGGAAGCTGAACACCATATCCAGCTTGCGAATCAGCTCATTATCGGAGAAGGCGGTGAAGCAAAGCGTCTCACGACAAGAGGATTTCAAAACTTCATCATCGGCAGCCTGTTTGGATGGAGAAAGAAGCGCTCACGCCTTCGACGATTTCGCGAGGGGTATATCCAGCTTGCTCGGCAGAACGGGAAATCATTCCTCGCAGGTGAGATGTGCAATGACTATGCAACATTTGCGGGGTATCACCATGGACGCATATACTGTACGGCAACAAAACAGAAGCAGGCAAATATCGTATGGGAAGAGGTCGCGAAATTTATCCGATCTGATGCTGACCTTGCGGAGTTATACAAGGTGCGTGAATATGACCATACAATCCGCTCGCTTGTAACGAATACGACCATAGAAGCCATTGGTAGAGATACGAAATCTGCTGATGGCTTTCGCTCTATTCTGGCGGTTGTAGATGAGTATCATGCGCATCCAACCGACCAGATGTATAAGCTGATGCTCGATGGTCAGATTGCTGTGGATAATGCGCTCACCCTTGCAATTACGACAGCGGGATTCAACCTAAACGCGCCATGTTTCGAGCAGTATCAGTTCTGCAAAAAAATCCTGTCGGGTAATGTTCGTAAGGATTCTCTCTTCATCTTCATCACTGAAATGGATGAGGGGGATGATATATGGAATCCCGTCAACTGGGCAAAGGCGAATCCGCTCAACCTATGGAACGCTGATGATACGCTCAATGATGAGATGGTCGCCCGTATGGCGGAGAAGGCTATCGACGCGCGAGAGAAGCAGGGGCGCGACCTCGTGAACTTTCAGACCAAAACACTGAACAGATGGGTCGAATACACAGGCGGTGGGCTGCTTGATCTTGCGGCATGGCGCAAATGTGCCACGGATGAGACCCTGGAAGCCATGCGCGGGCGGCAATGTTATCTGGGCATCGACCTGTCCAGTGGAGGAGACCTCACAAGTATCGCGCTGCTTTTTCCAGGTGACGAGGAGGAGGTCTATATATGGTCGCATAGCTATATGCCGGAGCTGCGCCTTGCAGAGCACATCCGCACAGATGACGCGCCCTATGGAGTTTGGAAAGATGCGGGGCTGCTGACACTTACGAGCGGTATCTATGGCATCAAGACAGACTACAAGTACATCATCGCCGACCTCGCCCGTATCATGAATGACTATGGCATAGAGGTTATTGGCTGTGGGTATGATACTCATAATGCAGGGGCGTTTCTGTCTGACCTCGAGGCAGTGCTTTCGTGTGACATTACACAGGTAAAGCAATCGGCACGGTCGCTGAACGACGCGACGAAAGATTTTCAGCTCTCAGTGAAAGCTGGGAAAGTACGTTATGACAGACAAAATGCGCTGCTCACCTGGAGCATGGTCAATGCAGTCATATCTGCACCGAATTCGTTCGGAGAAATTAAGATTGACAAGATGACGCAGACAAATCGTATCGACCCCTGCGATGCGGTAATTGATGCATGGGTGGTATATTTCCACGGGCATAACACTGGGGCAGTAGACGCAGAAGAAGCACTGTCTATTTGGCTTGAGGTGACAGCAGGGGAAGGAGGTGAGGAAGAATCTTGAAAATAGTAGATAGTCTGAAACGTTTTTTTCGCAATGCAGGGGACGGCGGCGTATCTCTCTCGGACGTGCATGACTTTTTCTTCCGCAATGGAGGACAATCGGGTGAGGGCGCTGACCTGTCAGAGATTACATATTTCACCTGCCTCAAAACACTCGGCGAATCCATCGGGAAAATGCCAGTCTATCTTATGGACAGTGATAAGAATCGCATCGTGGAGCACGAAACGACGCGGGTTCTCGGCATTCAACCGAACAGCATTATGACTCCACTGCAATTCTTCACGACGTTGGAATATCACCGCAATCACTACGGGAACGCCTACGTCATGATTGAACGTGACCGTGTCCGCGCTACGCTCAAGAACCTGCACATATTGAATCCCCAATGTGTGCAGGTGTGGGTCAACAACACAGACAGCTATATGGAGCGCAGATATTTCTATCGTTATACGGACAGCAGAACGGGGAAAGAATACTGGATTGCTCCTGACGATATGATTCACCTGCGTGCATGGATTACAGATGATACGGGACTAGTTGGGAAATCGGTGCGTCAGATTCTCGCAGAAAATATGGCGGGAAACAAGGCAACGCAACGATTTCTCAATGACCTATACCGCAAGGGATTGACGGCAAATGCTGTCGTCAAGTATGTGGGTGACCTCAAAAAACCTGCACAAGATGAGATGCTGCGACGTATCGACGCACAGGCGCGGGACAATTCGCGAAGGCTTATTACGCTGCCTGTTGGGGCGGATATCCAAACCCTCGACCTCAAACTCACCGATTCGCAGTTTTATGAGCTCAAACGGTACTCTGCGCTGCAAGTCGCAGCTGCGTTCGGGGTTAATCCAGACCATTTGAACGACTATACCAAATCCAGCTACAACAACAGCGCCATGCAGAACTTGCAGTTTTATGTGAATACGTTGCTGTACAACGTATCGCTCTATGAGCAAGAGATGAATCGGAAGCTGTTGACTGAGCGGGAACAGAAAGAGGGGAAGGGCTTCAAGTTCAATGTCTGGGTGATTCTGCGTGGCGACCCGTCGCAGCAAGCGGATATCCTGCAAAAAATGGTGCAGTCGGCAATTTATAGCCCGAACGAGGCGCGGGCAAAGCTAGACAGCCCGCCATGCGATGGCGGAGATGTTCACATGGTGAACGGTTCGTATGTCCGCCTTGAGGATATTGGAAAGGCTTACGCAGGGAGAGGAGGTGAGAATGAATGATTGAAATTCGTAATGAAACGGCGGAGAGTGCAGAAATCTATCTGTCAGGCAGCATCGTGGATGATAAGACGGGCGGTCTGATTGATGAGTGGTATGAAAACAGTACTGGATATCAGTGGCCAGACAAGATTCGGAAACAGCTGGAAGGGCTGAAAGGGAAAGATCTGACCATCTACATCAACTCGGATGGCGGGAGTGTTCCTGCGGGAGTTGCCATGGCCAACATGATTGCACGGCATGAGGGGCATACCACGGCAGTCGTTGAAGGTTGGTGCTGCTCCATTGCGACACAGGTATTCTTCTCGGCAGATACTCGTCGGATTCCGGCAAATGCTTATCTGATGATCCACAAACCTGCGGTCTATGGTACTGGGGGGAATGCGGATGATCTTCGCAAGGCGGCAGTGGTTCTGGATACGATTCAGCAGGGGATGGAGGAAATCTATCGAAAAGCCGCTCTCGATCATGTAACAGCGGATGATATCCGTGAGATGGTCAATGCAGAAACGTGGCTGACGGGGACACAGGCCGCATCTCTTTTCGATGTTGAGGAACTGGAACCCATGCAGATGGCAGCTTGCATTGGCAGCATGAAACACATGAAGCAAGTGCCCGCTGATCTGCGCCTCGATCATCAGATAAGGAGTGCCACGGATGGCGGTTCTGCAAAAGGGGACGGCGATAAGGATAGATGCTGCGAGATTGCAGCGAAGGACTATAAGGCACGGGCGGAGATTGCCCTTGCACTCGCGAAAGGAGCAATGATTTAAGATGAAGAAGTCGGATGAACTCAAGAAAACGGTGGATGAGCTCAGGGCGCAGATTGAAAACATGCAGCAGGAGGAGCGCTATGAGGCGGCCGCGAAGCTGTCCAAAGAGCTGACGGATGCCGTGCACCAGTATCAGGCAGCTGCGGCGATGGAGGCGGCACAGATTGCTGACTTTGCGGGCGACGCTGCGCCGATTGCTACGGCAAAACTGAGCGATGCGGTCATGCATAACCGCGTATTCAACAAGCTGGTTCTGGGGCGTGCGCTTGATGCGCAGGAACGCGAGTTTGCAAATCAGATTGGCTCGCCGGGAATGGCTGAAGGCACACCGAGTAAGGGCGGCTATCTTGTACCAGAGGAGCAGATGGCACAGATTCGCGAATATCGTAAGGCATACACCGCGCTCAAAGATTTCGCGCACGTCCAGCAAGCAAACAGCACGTCGGGCAAGATGCCGACGCTTGGCGATGAGACGGGTAAGCTTGTCGCATTCGAAGAGCTGAACAGCATCCAGCAGTCGGATTTTGATTTCGGACAGCTCAAGTACGAAATCAAAGACTATGGGGATATCATTCCTGTGTCGAACCAGCTGCTCGCCGATGCAGATGTCAACATCACGGCCATTATCGGTCAGCGCTTCGCGCGCAAGGCTGTCAACACAGAGAATGATGAGATTCTGAAAGCGCTCAAGACCCTCACACCGGAAGAGGTGACGGATGAAAAGGGGGTCATGAAGATTCTCAATGTGAGCCTCGACCCCGCATACTATGCAAATGCGCGCATTCTGACCAATCAAGACGGCTTCCAGTGGCTTTCTGAGCTCGAAGATGCACAGAAGAGGCCGCTGCTTGTTCCCGATGTCGTAGCACCGGACACCTATCGTTTCCGTGGCAAGGAAATCATCGTCGTATCGAACGGCACGCTTGCGACGGTAAGCAAGAAAGTGCCGTTTTACATTGGCAGTTTCGCAGACTACGTTGCATTCTTTGAGCGTCGCGGGGTGGAGATTGCAGTTTCGCAGGATTTCCTTTTTGACAAATATGCGACCGCGCTGCGCTGCGTAGAGCGGTTCGGTGTCGTTGCAGATGACAAGGATGCGGTAAAGCTCGTGCAGGTCACACTGCCGTAACGGAGGGGATGCCATGGCGGTCACGTTGGCGCAGGTCAAGCTGTATCTGCGCATCGACATTGACGATGAGGACGAGCTGCTCGGTCAGTGCATGAAGGGCGCAGAAGCCTATCTCGTCAATGCAATTGACAATTTTTCAGAACACTGCAAGAGAGATGATTTTGAGGAGGCCGCAGACATTCTGCGCCTTGCGGTCATTAGTGAGATGTATACCAACAGGGAGAGCATGGATGAAAAGGGGCAGACATTCCCGTATTTCATCCGCTCGATGATCACGCAGCTACAAAACTATGTGCCGCCGGGTGCGCCATGATACGCGCCGGCCGCCTCAACCGTCGCATCGACATCATGCGCCCTATCTACGGAGAGGATGATGGATTCGGTGCGACAACTGGGTATGAACGTGTCGCGCGGGTATGGGCGGAGTTTCTCCGCCCGCGCTTCACGCAGACGGATTCTATGGGGAGCGGCGTGACAACAGAAATCACGCAAGGCATACGCATTCGAGCACGGGACATAGGAAAGGGATGGCGGGTGCGCCACGGCTTGAATGAATTCTATGTGCTTCATGTCGATGATAGTACGCCGGGGGAGATTATCTTGACGACGAAGGGAGTTGACCCGGGTGGCTGATAAATCTATCAAAATTTTTGCGAACATCAAGGAAGAAGCATTTCGCGCCATGGTGGACGTGAGAAAATATGACGAGCAGACACAGAAAGAAATCAAACGAGCGACTCGCGACGGCATTGATGCTGTCCATGCTGCTGCCGTGCGTGGTGCACCGATACGGGCAACGGGGAATCTTCGCAGGGGAATTGAACAGTCCTTTGATGAAAAGACCTGTTCGGGGCAGGTGCGGGCGACAGCCCCGCACGCACACCTTGTTGAATTCGGAACGCGTGAGCGTGTCACTGCTCCCATTCGCAAAAAGGCATTGAAAATCAATGCAGGATTTGTGAGAGGGTGGACATTCACAGGGAAAATGCCAAAGAAGCCGTTCATGCGTCCCGCCATTGAGAAAGAGCGCGCGAACATAGAGACCAGCATTGAAAGGGCGATAAAGACATGAGGGTTATAAGGGAAGTGCCCATGATTGCGCTGCATACGGCACTTGTAAAACTACTGAAAGCGGGACAATCCTGCCCCGTCTACGGAGAAGTACCGTCCAAAGCGGCGCGCCCTTATATCACAGTCGGAGATGCGACCTTCAAGCCTGTTGGGACAAAAGAAAGTCTTATATGGCGGGTGACAACCAATATCGAGGTTTGGGCGGCGCGGGAACAGCGTCGTAATCTCAATGAGGTAATGAATGATGTATCGACACTCGTCACGGAGTATTGGAACAAACTTTCCGTAGAGGGGGTTTGCGTCATGGACTGCGATATTGATTTTCTTGAAACATTTGAAGAGAACAGCGGTGGCTACCATGGAATTGTGACTGTTGTCACGGATTTGCAGAAATAGGAGGATGAAAAATGCTTACTACACAGGAACTGGAAAAACTGCCCGACAACCCGTCTAAAGCGACGGCATCGCCGGGCAAAGATACGATGCTCTACATCAACAAAGGGAAGGCCGATGCGCCAGACTGGCTGCTCATCGGCGGGCAGCGTAATACGCCGCTCTCGCGCAAAGCGAATACGCTGGATGCATCTCATAAAGCCTCGGGCGGGTGGGGCGCAAATGTGCCGGGGCTGAAATCGTGGTCAGTGGAATACAGCGGCCTCCAAATCGAGAGTGATGAGGGACTGCAAATCCTTGACTACTGCTTTACGCAAGGGAAACAGGCACACGTCAAAATCGCCTATCCCGGAGGCTTCTATCGCACAGGGTGGGGGTTCATCACGGCATATAGCGATGACAATGCGCACGATGCGATTGCGACCGTCAAAGTGACGATCGAAGGGAATGGGCCAATCAGCGAGCTGAAGAAAGAAGCGGGTGGCGGAGCGGTATCACAGGGCTCTCCATGAGGAGGAATAAACAATGAAAAAGACAGTCACAATGCGAGCAGCGGGTAAGGCGTGGGAACTTTGTTTCACGATTCGGACACTCGCTGCATTCGAGCGTAGCATTGGGAAATCGGTGATTTCTCTTTTCGCGGGCGGTATTGTCCATATGGTCGAACAGATGGATATAGACGCAACAATTGCGGGACTGAGATGCGCGCTTTCCCTGAGCGAGGATGAAGCGTATAACGTCGCTGATGAAATCTGTGCGGGCGGAAAGAATCTCGACTACATCAATGGAAAGATTGTCGATTCCATTCGTGCTACGGGGCTTTTTGAGCCGATTGCACAGGATGAGGAGGGGCAGGAGGACGAGGCGGGAAAGTCGTAAGCTCTTTCGGTGAATGGTGCGAGGCGGCGGAGGTCATTGCCTACGCCGAGCTCGCTCTGAAACCGAGAGAGTTTGAGGACTTGCAACCGCGTGAATTTCATGCGCTCATACGAGGATGGAGACGACGCGAAAAGGAACGAGACTATAAACAGGCATATTTCGTATCGTGGATGCTTGCGCCACATGTGAAAGATGCTGTCAACGCAGAGACTATTGCAGCACCGCTCTGGCGAAATCCAATAGAGGAACAGCGAAAAGCGGAAGAAGATCGACGCATCCTGCGTGAGGAGTTTGGTTTAACGGAAAGGAGGTAAATATATGGCAACGATATCCGAGATGGTTATAAAGATCGGGGCAGATGCATCTGGCTTGAGCGCAGGGTTACAAAAAGCGCAGAAAGATATCGGCACGACATTCTCCGTGAATCCTGTCAATGAATTTTCTGATGCACTTGTAGGGACAACAGGGAAAGTAGATAAGCTTGTCGGATCGTTCTCTTCGCTTGCCAAAATAACGGCAACAGGGTTTGGACTATCCAATCTCATATCTGGCGCAGTGGATGCAGGAGAAGCCGCATATCAGCTCGCGAATCGTCTGCAGATCTCCTACGCTGAAGCAGGAAAGTTTTCGCGGGTTCTGAAACTCACAGGTGGTGACGCAGATACATGCGGCGCAGCATTCATGAGACTGGATAAAACGATAACAGCGGGGGGAGAAGCAGGCGAGCGGGCGCGCAGTATGCTTGATGCTGTCGGGGTATCTCTCACGGACAGCGCAGGCAAGATTTTGCCGCTCAACGAACAGTTGAAAAACCTCTCGGAGGGATACAAGAAAGCTGCTGCTGCGGGGTACGGGCAGGAATTCATCATGAATACGCTCGGCGTGCGCGGAATGGCGCTCACGAAAACCCTGCAAAACTACGCAGAAGCGGCGGAGAACGCTCAAAAAATCAAGAGTATCGGAATTGACCCTGAGGAGATGCACCGCATCAGTCAGCAGTTGAAACTGGTTGAGATGCAGGCAGGACAGTTGAAAAATGTCGGCGGCGCGGTAATTGCTCCGATTGCAGCGGATGTATTCCCGCCGATCATTGAAGGTCTTGCAACAACAGCAAAGTTCGTTGCTGAGAATAAGAAAGAACTGAAAGGTCTTGCGAAAACAGGACTTGAAGTGGTTGCGGTCTATAAAACCATGCAAGCAGCCGCAAAAATTGGCACGGGGATATCGGGGGCGTGGCGAAGTGTACAGGGAGCACAGATTGCTCCACAGGTGGACGCTGCGGCGCTCACGGCGGCACAGGAAAAGAGCATCGCACGGCGAATGCGCAGGATTGACCAACTCGCCGAAAAAGAGATTCGCGCAATGGAAAAGACCGTTGCGAAGATGCAGATATCCGAATCTGAGAAAGTGCGCCTCGCAACAACATCGGCGATACGAATCGAGCAGGCAGCTGCCCAACGCGCAGCCAAAGAGCAGCGCTATATGGCGGAGATGTATGGGAAAATCAATCTGCAAGCGACGCAGAGCGCCGAGGTACAGATTGCGTCAATGCAGACAATACGCGCAGAATCAGCAGCTACGGCGGCGCAGGTCGTCGGAAATAATGCAAGAGTAGCGCAGAGCGTGACGGGGATTGTTGGCGCGAATGAAGCAATTGTTGCGTCTGAACGTGCCAAAGGAGTAGCGGCGCAGGAGAGCGCAGGGCTGACTGTTCTTGCGAATGAACGTGTCATTATGTCCGAAAAGGCAAGGATGACGGCAACACTGAACACTGCCGCAGCAGAAACACGGCTCACAGAGGCTGCTGTGCTTGCGGGCGAGGCGGGGGCGGCAGCAGGAGCAAAGAGCGCTGTCGCACATCATACGAGCGCAGCAGCAGCGCGTGTCAATGCGGGTGCAGTGGAAACAGTAGCGGCAGCGAATGCAGCGGCTGGTGTTGCTGCAACAGGAGCAGGCGTAAAAACCATTACAGCAATGGGAACTGCATCCAGACTGGTACGCTCTGCGGCATCGGCGGTTTTTGCACTTGCGGGCGGGTGGCTTGGAGTCGCAGCAGCGATTGGGTATGCAACCTATAAGCTCTGGGAATATAACAAAGAGCAGACTGCCGAGCGTGAAAAAAACACCTACGAAGTCAATGGACAGAAATATCTCGAACGAGATGGAACGTTCTATCGACTGGAACAGGACGTTGACCCCATAGCTGTCGCCAATGGCAATATGATGGGTTCTATGACCCGCGAATATGAGGTACAGGAGACCGACGCGCGAACACTGGAAGACCTAAATGCGGCATGGTATGAGCGTCACAAAAATGATGAAGATTACCTGATGCAGCTGAGGCAAGAGGCTGCTGAAAAAGAAAACGCAGCGGCGGATTTGGCGCTGAAAGAGGCCATGAGTCGACTGAATGAAGGTGCAGGCGAAAAGACACGCGCACTGAAAGAGGAAACGGCGAAGACATACGAGATAGAGGTTCCGCTCGGAGAGAGTGTGCTGGATGAAGCGCGTGCTCGTATTGGTACGGCATATCAACTTGGTGGCCTTGGCGACGATGGCGGAAATCTATCGACGGACTGCGGCAAACTCGTGCTGGATGCTTTCACGGCTGCGGGAGTGGCATTCAAGAATAGATATGTGCCGCATATGATAGAGGAGGCGAAGGCAAAAGGCGCATGGCATGATGCTGGAGACGGTTATGTGCCGCAAGCAGGAGATGCAGCTGTTGTTCTGGGTAACGAGCATGTCGTTATTTCCAACGGCAAGGGCGGCTACGTCGGCGCAAACAGCAGTACGGGGGTTATCGAGAAAAATAGCATCGCAGCCGATTTCGGCGCTGTGACGGGCTATATCTCCGTATCTGAGCTCACGGGCAGCGCAACGATCAAGAAAACGGTCGGAGAGAGTGATAAGGTAGCGCAGGAGGCACTCAAGAAACTCAATCAGGCACGCGGGCAGGCGGTTCGTCTCTTTCAGACAATGGAAAGTGAAATTGCAAGTGAAACGAAAACTGCCTATGAATCCGGCATGTCGAAGATCGCAGAGAATGTGCGCTCCAAACAGCAGGAGATTAATAAGATTGCACAGGCGGGGGTAGATACAACAGAACTACAAGCAGAGCTCTCAGAATACGAGCACGTCTTGACAGAAAAGCTCGTCAACCAGCAGAAAGAGGCGCTGGCAGCGGTACAACGTGAGGAGCGAAAGATCACAGCCGAGATGGCGGGGGACTATGCGGTGCTTGCAGAGACGCAGTATCAAGAGACTGTTGCGCGGATTGAAAAAGAGAGAAAAGAAAAATATAAGGCAATTGCTACGGATAAGAATATCTACGGCGAAGAGCTTGCACTGAATAAGTGGTATAACGCAGAACTATTAAATGCTGCGAAACAGCGTGAGGAAGCAATGCGCGAGGTCAACAAGAAGCGGCTGCAATATATGCAGGAGAGAGGGGATGCTTTCGGGATAAAGAACTATCTTGCGGCAAACGGACGACAGCAGCAACGGGATATTGATATCGCGGGGCAGCAAGAACTTGCAAAGGCATATATAGGGATATGGAATGATGCTCATGCGAGCGTATATTCTGGTGTTTCGTCTGCCATGCAGACAATGAATAGCTCTATGGCGAAGTCGTTTGAAGAGGTCATTATGGGGACAAAATCTGCGAAAGCTGCCGTTGCGGATTTCGGGAAAGCCGTGATCTCCATGATTGTCCAGATTGCTGCACAGAAAATGGCGGCCAATATTGCCGGCGGACTCTTTGGCGGCGCATTTGGTGGAATGTTCGGAGGCAAAACGACCAATATGGCGGGAATGGTATCTCCTGCGGCAGGGGCGATCGGATGGGGCAAGAGCTTGACCAATATTCGACCATTTGCAGATGGTGGCATCGTTACTGCGCCAACACTCGGTTTAATTGGTGAGAAGGGGTACAGTGAAGCCGTGATACCACTCACGAAAGGACATATGGAAAAACTGGGGATTACGCAACAGAGAGAGGCAGCACGACCGATACAGATCATCGTCCAAACGCCAGATGCGACGAGCTTCCGACGCTCAGAGGCGCAGGTCGCTGCAAGTATACGCCGTGCAGTGAACGCTGGGCAGCGCTTTTCGTGAGGAGAAGATAGAATGGCAACAGCATTTCACGAGGTCAGATTTCCAGAAGAAATATCCTATGCGAGCTCTGGGGGACCCGCATATTCGACAGATGTTGTCACGATGAAGAATGGGACTGAGCAGCGCAACGTCAACTATACACAGCCGCGCTGCAAATATAACGCGGCGCTTGGTGTCAAGACGGCAGAGCAGATGGCGAAGGTTATTGAATTCTTTCATGCACGCAAGGGTCGAGGTTTCGGTTTTCGTTATAAAGACTGGTCGGATTATCGCCTCACGCGGGAGCTCATCGCTGTTGGTGATGGTGCAAAGAACAAATTTCAGATGATAAAGACCTACACGAGCGGTGGATTTTCAACGGTACGAAAAATCCGAAAGCCTGTGAGTGAGACTGTAACGGTCTATCTGGATTCCACGCCTGCCACAGACTGGACAGTAGACTACACCAGCGGCGTTATTACTTTCAAAAATCCGCCGTCGCCGGGAAGGGGCATCTATTGCACCTGTGAATTTGATGTTCCTGTTCGATTTGACACCGATCATATGGACGTAAACATGCAGGAAGGGGATAACTATATGTGGACAAGCATCCCTCTCATTGAACTCAGGGAGTCTGGGAACTGATGGCTGAACTGATTGCCCCGTCTGGATTTCTGCAAGTTTATACAAACCAGACACATGCGGGGCTCAATTATAAGAATCTGAAGGAAACATATATCCCGGCAGCAGACTTCTCCTATGAGGAGAACTATGTGCACCCTATTACGAAAAAGAACGTAAAGGGCTCATGGTTCTTGGACGAGGGCTATGAGGTCATGACGAAAGAGGAGAGAGAACCGCGTCACTACTGCATCAAAGGGAAAGCGTCATTTTCTTTTACGGGCAATAACTTGACTATTCGTATCATGCTTGATAGTGGGCAGGGGAAGGCTGAAATTCTCGTTGATGGGAGAAGGCCTTCAGAGGTCGGTGTGTATGGTGCAGTAGATGAACTGGACTGCGATCTCGACCATTATGCATTTGGTGATGGCGCAACAATGCAGTATCACGATGTGATGGTCGTGGAGGGGTTGGCGGATGGCGTACACACCTGTGACATTCTGGTGAATAACAAGGCGGGGGTTTACTTCCTCATCGGCGGGGCAAAAATCCATAGATATGAGATGGATTCCCTTGTTATTCATGGATACCATGCACGCGAAACGCTGATACATAATCAGGCGACTCTGCGACTGGTCAATACGTCGAAATATGATGTCAGAAACCTTACATTAGACATTCCTGCCCGCTATATCAATCGCGTGAATGGGAAAACGTTCCCCGCACCGTATACCATAGAAAAACTAAGCGTGGGAGAGCAGCTCCCGCTCCTTTTGTCGGTGGATGGCATGGGCTATGAGGATGCGGTAGATTTGTCTATCAATATGGCAGCTGAATATGGCATGCGAGTACACGAGGGATACCCGACAGAAGTACAAACGGTGACACTCTTTCCTCGGAGCAATCGCCTCGAATATATGGGCGACTGGATGTTTGAGGAATTGGGGAAGGAACACTATTTTTATGCGCATACAGATACAAAGGGAGATAGTGTAAATCTGCGGACGCATGCGAGTCGGATAGATATGACGCTTGAAACCGATTGGGGCTATCCTGTGCTTGTTGTTGAAAGCAACGGTCGAGAGATTGCAAGGTGGGATTTACATGCGAACGAAAGGGAAGTTCGCATATTTTCCGTAGATAATTTAGGGCATGACAATAAGCTTATAAAAATATTTGCGGATGGCGGAGGGAAATGGTCTCCAGATGGTTGGAGCATAGTGCAGCGAGATTATACAATAGCGTTTTCAGAAATCAAACTACATGAAGCAACATCGTATTTTCGCAAAGTAGAGACCATTCCAATCCGTATGACCTTCGATTACATCAAGCCGTTTGGTGTCACGCATTTGAAAGCACTGCACGGAGGGGCGTATGAATATGAGGGGACAAGTGTGCATCAGCGTGACGATCGCATTCCTCGCAGAAATGAGGGAGCAAAAGAGGTCAAAGTCATGCGGCGATATCCTACATTTGCACTCAATTACAGCGACAAGCACCATGAGAATCTGAAATACTATGACCTCATTATCGTTGACCCTGGAACGGTGACGCGGAAAGAGGTCGCAGCATGGCAGCGCATGGGCATCAAGGTCTTTGGATATGTATCGTTCGGCGAAGAAGACGGCGTTCTGATTGACCCGTGGGATGTGAAGTCAGGCAATCGCCCGCATACTGATGATGGCAAGGGTGTTGGCGGATATGCATCCTATTACAACAAGGGCGGCAACGGATATGCGGAGCTCAATCAGTGTCTGCACGATGGACTGATTGAGACGGGGGAGAAGAAATGTCTGCTGGGCGATACACACTATTTCGCAGGAGCGGGATGCTGTACGCGTGTCTGCCGGCATGATACGCGAGCAGGATATACCATCTGGGAGAGTGGTGGGGAGTGTGGCGGGGGCTACACGAAAAAGAATTATTGGATGCGTACAGGTGATGAGGCGTGCACCAATGAAAAGTGCCCGAAATATGCGCCATATCATGGTGGGTGTCCAAACTATGAGCATCACGACGGATGGGGACAAGACCTAAACTATACAACTCCTGATTTTCCAGATCAAAATGGGATTTGGGGGAGCTCCTACATAAATCCACTTGCTCCACGATGGAAAGAAAAACTCTCGACATTCTATCTACGTCGCGTATTCGGCCTGCCGAAGAAGGTAACGGAAAAGGTCAAGCTACGGCCGTATACATCTGATCTCGTGGGGACAAGTTATATTTTCCGCTCGTCTGAATATCCCATCGACAAAGATGAAGAAGTGCATCTGTATTCCTCTGACGGCCGAGAATATCGGCCTCTTGCCTATAACTTCGACCCGACAACGGGAGCATTTCAAGTAGAAAAAGAAGATGTTGAAGGATTCGGCGATGTCGATAAAGAAGTCACCGTATCCTATCATGTCGTCGGTATGGCGGCGGACGGCGTGTTTATGGATACGCTCGACACAGTAGATGTTTATCCGGGGGAAGCCTTCCAGCAGGGGATGGCGCGGATGATTAACGAGCTGAAAGCGGAATATCCACACAAACATTTTCTTGCGAATCGTGGCTTCAGTATCATGCAAGATATCATTGCATCATGCTCCTATGTTATGTTTGAAACTTTTGTTTCAGAATACAACTGGGAAACTAAGACGTATTACAAACTCAAAGACCCCGCGACCATTGCGTACAATGAGGAAATCAAGGAAAAGTTGCGCCAGCTACGAAAGAAAAATGTCTTCGAGGTGCTGGCGCTCAATTATTGTGCAGATGGTCACGAGGGGGATGAGCTGCGTGAACAAATCGCACAGGAGTGTTATGCCGAAGGCTATATGTCGTGGTCGGCAAACATCATGCTGGATGATGTGCTGATGCCATATCATGTGAAATCATCAGAGTGGCAAAAGAACATCAAGGAAGGGAATCCATTCTTTGGAGATGTTCCAGCCGTAGACTCAGGCTGGCTTGTGCGCATGCAAAATGAGGTTGAAATCTGCAGTGATTATGCGGAGTCTAATCGCGTGTGGAGTCGATTGCCTGCGGTAGAAAGGGATGATTGGTATGAAATCCTGCGATTTCCTGTGATGGGCGGATATCTGGAGCGAGAGGTGACTACGTTGGCGTGGTGTTGGCGTTTGGAGCTCGCAAATGGTCAGGTTATGGGATTCACATCGTGTGATATAGACCTAATCATTAACGGGGAGAGATACGAGTCATGCACAGGATTTGCACCGACGGCAGTATCTTCTTCAAACGACCTATCCACCGATAACCTCGATGTTGATGGTGTGATTTCCAGTGAACGCATCACGGAGGATGATATTTTCCTTGGCGTTTATGACAATGCAAAGATTCGTATTTTCGTCTGTGATTACGAGCATACGGATAACCGCTTCATCCTGCGCGAAGGAGTGGTAGGAAAGATTACAGCGGGGAAAACGGCATTCAAGGCGGAGATTCGTGGGCTCATGGACGCATACCAGCAGCAGGTAGGACGGACGTATCAACGTAAATGTCGGGCGCATCTTGGTGATGCTGCATGCAAATGCAGTATCACACAAGATATCACCACGGGGAAAGTGACGGCCATCCGTGAAGATGGTTCAATCTTTACTGATGTATCTCGTGCAGATGATTTTTTCACCTATGGCGTAGTGACATTCTTATCAGGGATGAACAAAGGCGCGTCTTATGAAGTGGAGCAGTCCGTAGCGCGTAATGGACAAATCTACTTCTTCTCACCGCCAATGCATGAGGTGATTATTGGGGATACGTTCCGTATCGTACCCGGATGTAATGGCGAGCCGAGCACCTGTAAGAAGCGTTTCAACAACTTCGTCAACTTTCGAGGAGAACCTTACATCCCCGGCAATGATTATGCTGTTGGGTATCCAATCAAAACGGGCGGCAATATTGTTCCGGAGGGGCAGCCCGTCAGATTGAGAAGTTTTGATTTTCAAACTTGAGAGGAGAAACAAATGACGCGGGAAGAGATTGTACGAGAAGCACGCCTGTGGATTGGATGCAAGTGGACTCATCAGGCCTCTGTGCGTGGAGTAGCGTGCGATTGTGTAGGACTGATACGCGGTGTGCATGAGCGGCTCACAGGAGATGCGTTTACAGGAGATTATGACTATCCTGCTACATGGCACTTGTTCAAAGAAGATGAAAAGCTCTATCAAGAGTGCAAGAAATACCTCGCAGAAATTCCAGTCAAAGAGGCGGGAGCAGGAGATATCCTGCTCTTCGGTTTTCGGGAACGATTTCCGGCGCATCATATGGCAATCCTCACAGAAGATGCAACAATCATTCACTCGTATATGGATGTCGGCAGAGTCGTAGAGACACCTTATAACGAGGAGTGGCAACAAATGGCACGCTTCGCATTCCGTTATCGGGAGGCCGAATAATGGCGGCGATTGCACTGCCGATGATAGCATCCTCGCTTGGCGCAAATGCGTTTTGGTTTGGGATGGCGGGACTTATCGGCGGTATGCTTGACCAGCGCATCTTTGGTGCACGGGTCAATTCTCATCAGGAAATTGGCAAGCAAAGCGACTTGCAGATGCAAACCGCAAGCATGGGAACGCCAATCATCACAGGATATGGGAAAGCGCGTGTTGCAGGAAATATTATATGGGGGACAAAATTCACGGAACATGTGCACACGAGCTCCCAAAGAGTTGGCGGCAAGGGAGGTGGCGGAGGTGGTGGAACAATCACCACGACAACGTACAGCTATACCGTCTCATTTGCAACGGCAATTTGTGCAGGGCCGATCAAAGATGTGCTGCGGGTCTGGGCAGATGGCGCAGAAATCAAAATGAAGGGCTCAGATGTTCCGTTGGATTACACGGTTTATCTGGGCAGTGAAGATCAGCAGCCTGATGCATTTATGGTTGCGGTTGAAGGGGCGGGTAACGTGCCCGCTTATCGTGGACTCGCCTATATCGTTGTGAAGAACCTCGATGTTGGCAAATTTGGGAATAGAATCCCGTCACTCACATTTGAGGTGGAATTTCCAGAAAATAAGGTTGAGCATATTATCCGAAATGTGAGCAGTGCGGCAGGGATTGACGGCGGGAAGATCAGACTGGAAGGGTTGCAGGATATGGTGGTCGAGGGATTCACCGTAGCGGGAGACAAAACCTTTCGCAGTCAGATAGAAGCCCTTCAGACGGTGTTTCCCTTCGATGGGTTTGAGTATGATGGGAATATCATCTTTCGCAAGCGTGGAACAGGTGATTTTATCACGATTGATGTGGAGGATTTGGGTGCATCGGAAAACGAGAGCGATGACCCCGCTCTTACATCCGTGCGCACACCGGAAATCGACCTGCCAAAGACGGTCAAGCTTGCCTATATCTCGAAAGAGCGAAACTATCAAGATGGTACTGCATCCTGCACAAAGGCGGTGGCACATGGTGTTAACGAAGTCTCACTGGATACGAGTCTCATCTTGAAAGATAGTGATGCAGTTGCGGTTGCTGAACAACGTATGAAGGAATACTGGGCGAATCGTACGTCATTTTCTTTCAAACTTCCCAATAGATATGCGACCGTACAGGCAGGGACGCTGATTAACCTGCCGTACAACGGACGCAGTATCAAAGCTATGGTATCTAATGTCAGTTACGGGCTACCGGGGTTGAATGAAGTGACGGCGCATCTCATCCATGGGCAGACATTCACAGAGATCAAGAGAGACTTGAAGACTGCGGGGAAAGAGGTTGAAGCACCAGAACCGACAGCGGTGCGAATGGAGATTATCGACACCGTATTAATTCCGACTATTGAGAGCGCAGGAATCGTCCTTGTTGCCGCAGCGGCAAAAATCTACTACGGTGCGCATCTGTATCGAAGCATAGATGATGGAGTTTCATTTTCTCTTGTCAAGTCCGATATTCGCGCTGGCGTTATTGGAGATGCCGTATCAGAGCTAGAGGAAGGAACTTCCTACACATGGGACTGGCACAATACGGTTGATGTGAAGCTGATCAGTGGGACGCTTGAGAGCAGGCAAGAGCTGGACGTATTGAACGGCGCAAATCTCTGCATTATTGGTAGCGAGCTTGTTCAATATCGTTCGGCAGTGATGATTGCCGAGAGCGTGTATCGCCTTTCTGGATTGCTGCGTGGCAGATTTGGAACGGAACACCATATAAAGGGACACATTCCCGGGGAACGGTTTGTTCTTATTCATCCAGACCATGTGGAAAAAATCACATCCACTAGTGCGGATTGGTTCAAACCTTATATGTATCGCTATGGTTCTGCTCGATATGGTGTTCTCCATAGCAGTTATCAGCAGACATCTGTCACCGTTCATGCGAATTCCAACATGCCGTTATCACCATGCCATTTAGAGGGGCAGCGTGCACAGAGTGGAGATTTGACGATTACATGGGTGCGTCGCACGCGTGGCGATGGAGATATGAAAGATTTCATCGACGTGCCCCTCAATGAAACGGCAGAGCGATACGAATGCTGTGTTGTGAAAGACGGTACTGAAATACGAACGTTCACGACAAATACGCCAAATGCGGCTTATACCGCTGAGCAGCAGGTTGCAGATTTTGGCAACGTGCAGAGTGCTGTACGCGTGCGCGTTTATCAGATAAGTGAATCACGCGGGCGCGGCACAGTGAGAGAGGAGATCATCTGATGGCAGATAGGACAAAAAAAACGAGCATGAAATATATCGTGGCGAATCAATCACAGAAGGAGGTCACGATCAACGAGAATCTGAATCTACTGGACATGCTCGTACAGGCATCAGCGAAAAGCATCTTGAATGCGCCGCCGGCACATCCTGACGAAGGAGATACCTATATTGTCGGTACTGCACCAACGGGGCTGTGGACGGGGAAAGCGCAATATATGGCGGGGTATTTTGCGGGAGCGTGGCTTCTTGTAGCCCCTCGTAACGGATGGCGGGTGTGGATGGATGAAGGCAAGTCGATGCGCTACCAGGACGGGAATTGGGTAGACGAGAAAAAGGCAGACATTCCTGCTGCACTCCCGCCTGGTGGAAAGAAAGGACAGGTTCTCGTCAAACTTTCCGACAATGACTATGAATGCGCATGGCAAGACGCACAGACAGGCGGCGCGGTTGTACCTTCACCTGCGCCTGGCAGCAGCAATCCTCCGAGTGCAACACCCGTAGCAGAGTCTATCATGGATGATATGGCGCTCTACAAGCCGAACACAGAATATCGGATTGGGGATATCGTTTACCGAAAGGAAACGAAGCTTCGCCGCTGGTATATCTGTACTTATATCGAAGGGGGTAAGCCCGTCGGGAAATCTGGTGCAACACCGCCGGCATGGAAAGATACGCCCGGAAATGAGACGCTTGACAATGATCTGACATGGGAGACGTACGAAGGAGGTGCTGCTATTACGGTAAGCACCGCAGACCATGCAAAAACAGCGGGCAAACTGAAAGCAGCGCGTACAATCGAGCTGACAGGAGGCGTACAGGGCAGTGCTGCCTTTGATGGTAGTAAGAACGTCAGTATTGCTGTGACAGTCCAGAAATAAGAGAAAGGCGGTTCGTATGGAATATCTCGCCGTTGCGGTGTCCTGCGTTACAATCATGGGGTTTGCTGCCACAGCGTTTACTGCGATTGTTCTTAACCCGCTTAACAAGGCGATTCATAGTTTAGAGCGTTTGATACAGGAAATGCGGAATGACCTCAAATACTATGAAGAGAAGCGTCAGGACATGGATAAGCGCATCGTGAAAGCAGAGGCGAGTGTCAAGTCTGCGCATCACCGCATCAATCACATTGAGAGCTATCTTGATATGGAGAAAAGTGACGTGAGGGGGCATGAATGAAAATACGGAACATGATTCACACGGAAACAATTGTCAGCGTCGGGCTGGTTATCAGTCTGGTTCTGGCTATTTTTTTCGGTTCAAATGAACTCAGTATGAGTATCGCATCTGGCCTCATCGGTTTTTTGGGGCGGTCGATTGTCACGAAGAAAGGAGCAAAATAATATGAGCAACACTATCAGCAAGTCAGCAATGCGGAAGATGACTCCTGCAGAACTGGAGAACCTTGCTATGTACTATCGAGAGGAGATTCAGCATACAGCGGAACAAGTCGGGCGGGAGACAAAAATCTATCTCCACTGGTCTGCGGGACACTATGGACAATTCTTTGCGGACTACCATGTCCAGATTGACAAAGATGGAGCAATCTATGTCATTGGGGATGGTGTACTCGATGAAGTCCTTGCTGCGACATGGAAGCGAAACAGCGGGAGCATCAGCATCTGCATTCTTGGATGCTACGGCGCAGATACGAATAGTCTCGGCGCAGAACCTCCCACACATGCGCAGATTGAACGTATGGCTCAGGCAATCGCAGCACTCTCTAACGGGCTGTGGTTGACCATTGACAAGCAGCGCGTCATGACGCATGGCGAGGCGGCGGATAATGAGGACGGCATCTATCCGCATGACCCATATGGCCCGAAAAATGGATGTGAACGCTGGGATTTGGAGTATCTCGGCACAATGGAAAGCCCGACGTATCATCCTTGGGCAGAAGATGGTATGCGTGGAGGTGATGTGCTGCGTGGGAAAGCGAATTGGTACAGGCGCTACTGGAAAGAGCAGGGAGGTACGCCAAATGATTGAGCAGCTACGAAACAGTTTCATGGAGCATAGAGCCGTGGCCTTGAGCGTTCTCCTTATCTGCCTCGTTGTTATTGCCTATGCGGTTGGACGATACGGCGCAGAGGGGGAGACTTCAGATGAAAAACCAGCTGCCATGACGCAGGAGCAGTCGCAGGACGTTAAGGAGCTGCGGGCGCAGTTGGATATATCTAAGAGTAATGCCGAAGCTCTCAAAAAGAGGCTTGTGGAAGCACAGGCGGGGCAGCGTGCGCCTACGGTAACGTATCATGTCACCGCTCCAACTGTCGAGCGAGCAGCGCAGGTCGTCGAGCGGCAGATCAGGGAGGACGACCCGACAGTGCCACGGTCGGCGCGGGAGAAGTCTGATCGGACGGTCGTTACGCCGATCGTCAAGGACAAGGACGGGAAGGCGCTGCCAACCGATCAGCAGAAGGTTGATGTCTACAAAATCAACCTGAGAAAGAATCACCGCGTGAAGGTGGGGGCATCTGTTGTGGATGGAAAGCCGCTCATGAGTGTTGGTTACGAGCAGGGGCGGTTTGAGGCTCTTGCGCACTTCGATAGCAGTCGATACAAGGGGGCAACATTTACATACAACATCATGGAGTGGTGATGTTTGTCGAAAAAAATAGATTGAGGGACGGTGCAAGGTGCGCCGCCCCTCAATTTTTCTGTCTGCGATTTGTCTGCCGTTTGCCTACAAAAACCATGATTCGCCTCTATAAACTAATATAATTGATCGTGATAGAAAAAATGGTGATATTTGCGTAAAGCCTTGCGGCTGTAAGGAAGACACCTCCTTATCATACATCTTTATAATTGGTGATTGACAAAGGTCGAAAGGTCAAATATAATAGGGAAAAGCACGATTAAGAAAGATAGTAGAGCAGGTGATACGATGAGCAATATTGCCGATATGATAGAATCCTATATTCTCCGTCAGCTCGCCTCACGCCAGGATGGGCAGGTGGAGCTGCGGCGGACGGATATCGCGGATGAGATTTCATGTGCACCGTCGCAGATCAGCTATGTGCTCTCCACGCGGTTTACGCAGGACAAGGGCTTTGTGGTAGAGTCGCGGCGCGGGCTTGGCGGATTCATTCGCATCGTACAGGTGCCGCTGCGCGACCTCGTCTATCAGGACATGCTGTCAAAGATTGATACAGATACCGATATGGAGACAGTGCAGTCGATGGTGCGTTATCTGGCGCAGCATGGTATGGTCGAGACGCGCGAGGCAGCGCTCCTGATGCAGATGGTAACAGGACTCTTCCGCTCGGAGACACTGGCGGAGGCGGAGCGCGTACAGATGTTGAAGACAATGCTGCTGACACTGGAGAATTTTACCTAATCGTACGATAGAGTTAGTGAGTATGCAATGCAGCGGATGCACGCTGGAAAGGAATATCGCAGATGATCTGTGAAGAATGCGGCCGCAACGAGGCAATCGTGCACATTGTGCAGATCGGTCCGGGGGGACGAAGCGAAAAGAATATATGTATGAGTTGCGCCGCACGATACGGGGCGTCGATTCTCCGCGCGCAGCAGCAGAATGTGTCGGCAGATGACTTCCTCAAGGGGATTTTCGGCAGCAATCAGCCGGCACAGACGGAGGAGGACGATGCACCGCACATCACTTGTCCGAACTGCGGGATGCGTTTTCAGGATTTCCCGAAGACGGGACAAATCGGCTGCTCAGTCTGCTACGAGACGTTCCATCACGAGCTGACGCCGCTGCTGCGGCGCATTCATGGATCGAGCGTGCATCGCGGCAAAATTCCGCGTCGATCCGGCAGCACGATTATGCTGCGGCAGGAGGCGGAGCAGCTGCGTGCCCGTCTCAAGGAAGCCGTGGCGCGTGAAGAGTACGAGAAGGCTGCTGAGTACCGTGATCGTATCCGCGGCCTGGAACGGCGGCTGGAGGAGGATGGCTATGGCACTTGATGAACTCCTTCGCAGTACGCGGCTCTCGTGGCTCGGCACGGAGGGGCGGGATAGTGATGTCGTGCTCTCGAGCCGTGTCCGTCTCGCACGCAATCTGGTACGTCTGCCGTTCCCCGGACGCGCCGGCCTCGATCAGTTGTCTGAGATTGAGCAGACGGTGGACGGGGCGCTGGCAGGAATCGGTACGGAGATGGGACAGGAATTTGACCGCATTTCGATCGATCGTCTGTCAGCATTGCAGCGCACAGTATTGATCGAGAAGCACCTCATCAGCGAGAAATTTGCCGAGGCGCAGCCCTGCCGTACGGCATATATCAGTGCGGATACACGCATCAGCATCTTAGTCAATGAGGACGACCACCTGCATATTCAGTCGATGACGCCGGGCCTGTCGCTGACGCAGGCATTTGCGGCGGCGTCGCATCTGGACGACTATATCGAGGAACGGCTCGATCTCGCCTTTGACGAGACGATGGGCTATCTGACGGCCTATCCGACAAACCTCGGGACGGGGCTGCGCGCTTCTGCGCTCCTGCATCTGCCGGGGCTGGTCTATACACGCAACATCGAAAATATTGTCAATACATCGCCGCAGCTAGGGCTTGCAGTTCACCTGCTCGAGGGCATCAGCGAGGGAGCGCATCTCTATAAGATCTCCAACCAGCTGACGCTTGGCTACTCTGAGGCGGAGATGATCGAGAACCTCCAAACGATGGTAGGGGAGATAATTGCGCATGAGCGGCGCGCCCGCAAGGCACTCTCCTACTTCGGTAAGGAGGGCGTGGAGGACGGCGTATGGCGTGCGTTCGGCATCCTGTCCTACGCGCGTGCACTGACGGAGGAGGAGCTGTTCGCGCTCCTGTCGCGTATGTCCTACGGCATCGATCGCGGCATCATCACAGAGGTGCAGCAGGATTGCTGCGCGGAGATCATCGTCGCTGCGCGCGAGGGCTATTTGAAGTATCATGCGGACAATGAGAATCTATCGGCGGGGGAAATCAGCAGCATGCGTGCCGAGCGTGTGCGCGAGATACTGCATAGATATCGGACGCAGGGGTAAGGAGGGGGACAGCTTGAACTATCGTCAGTTCTTCACACAGACGGCCATTAAGGCCGTGGAGTTCGCGCAGTATATCGCGCAGCGGCGCGGCAAGGGATATATCGGCACAGGTCAGCTGCTGTTGGGTCTGCTGCACATGCGTGAGACAATTGCGGCGGATGTGCTGGATAAATTCGGCGTGGATTATGACAGCGCGGAGCAGATCATCCGCACCTCGGACGGTTTTCAGGATGTCCTGCAGCCGGAAGAGATGCCCTACTATACGCGGCGTGCCCAGCGCGTCATGCAGGGGGCGATTGACGCGGCGCGCGAGGAGCGCTCCTTTGTCACCACGGAGCACATTCTCCTCAGCCTTCTTACCGAGGCGGAGGGGACGGCAGTCCATACAATGGAGGAGATGGATGTCGATATCGAGGCACTGCAGAGCGAGGTTCTGGAGCGCATGAGCGAGGAGGAGGAAACGCAGGAGAAGTCTGCGCGCCGGAAGTCGGCCAAGGCGGATCGGACGGGACTGCCGCCTGCACTCAAGAGATTCGGACGTGACCTGATCGGTGTGGCGCGTGCGGGCGGACTCGATCCCGTTATCGGGCGTGCGCCGGAGATTGACCGTGTCATTCAAATTCTCTCCCGCCGCACGAAGAACAATCCTCTGCTCCTCGGAGAGGCGGGGGTTGGAAAGACGGCCGTCGCAGAGGGGCTTGCACAGCGCATTGCAGATGGCGATGTGCCGTTCCTGCTCGAGGACAAGCGCGTCGTCACACTGTCCATGACGGCCCTGGTCGCAGGGACGAAGTACCGCGGCGAGTTTGAGGAGCGCCTCAAGAATATAGTGGACGAGGTGACTAAGTCAAAGAAGATCATCCTGTTCATCGACGAGATTCATACGCTCATCCGGGCAGGCGGTGCGGAGGGCTCTCTCGATGCAGCGAACATTCTGAAGCCTGCATTGGCACGCGGCGAGATGCAGATCATCGGCGCGACGACGCTCAGTGAGTACAAGAAACATTTCACCAAGGACAGCGCACTCGCACGGCGTTTCCAGACAGTTATGGTGGATGAGCCATGCGAGGAGGACGCGGTGCAGATTCTCTTCGGCCTGCGGGCCAAATATGAGGAATTTCACCGTGCGCGCATCGAGGATGATGCTATTCGCAGTGCAGTACGCCTCTCCAAGCGTTACATTACGGGGCGCTGTTTGCCGGACAAGGCAATCGATCTCATGGATGAGGCTGCGTCGCGGGTGCGGATGAAGAACATCGGCGGTACGGAGCTGCTTATGGGGCTGCGCAGTGAAATTGCGGCGATCGTCAAGGAGAAGGATACCGCCATCGGCGCGCAGGACTATGAGAAGGCGGCGCAGCTCCGCGACCGCGAGCAGGTGCTGCGCGCGCAGCTGGATGCCCTGCATCGCGGGGACGATCAGCGCTCAGAGGTGCGTGTCACCGAGCATGACGTTGCGGATGTCGTGGCGCAGTGGACGGGCATTCCCGTGCAGCGCATCGCTGCCAAGGAGTCCGACCGTCTGCTGGCGCTCGAGCGGTACATCGGCCGCCGCGTCATCGGGCAGGATGAGGCGGTGCGCGCCGTCTCAAAGGCGGTGCGGCGCGCGCGTGCGGGAGTAAAAGACCCGCGCCGCCCCATCGGCTCGTTTCTCTTTCTCGGCGCGACGGGAGTCGGCAAGACGGAACTGGCACGAGCGCTTGCAGAGAGTGTCTTCGGATCGGAGGAAGCCATCATCCGATTCGATATGTCTGAGTATATGGAAAAGCATACAACGGCACGCCTCGTCGGTGCGCCTCCTGGCTACATCGGCTATGAGGAGGGAGGACAGCTTACCGATGCCGTCCGCAAGAAACCGTACTCTATTGTTCTCTTTGACGAGGTAGAGAAGGCACACCCCGACGTGTTCCACATGCTGCTTCAGGTGCTCGAGGACGGGCGTCTGACGGATGGACAGGGGACAGTCACGGATTTCCGCAATACCATCATCATCATGACCTCGAATGCGGGGGCGAATCATCTGCGTGCCACGACGGGGGCAATCGGGTTCTCTGTCGGGCAGCGGGCAGGTACGGACGAGGAGCGCGGAAAACAGCGCGTCATGGATGAGGTCAAAAAAATATTCCGCCCCGAGTTCCTCAACCGCATCGACGACATGATTGTATTCAATGCATTGGGGGAGCCGGAGCTGACGAAGATCGTGGATATTCTGCTGCGCGATGTGAAAGCGCGTCTGGCGGAGCAGGAGATCAACATCGAGGTCAGCCCGTCGGCGAAACGCATTCTCATCTCGAAGGGAACGGATGTGAAGTTCGGTGCACGGCCGCTGCGCCGCGCCATCCAGAAGAACATCGAGGACGCACTTGCCGAGCGCATCCTGTCGCGCGATTTTATAGCGGGGGACAGCATCTCCGTACGCAAAGCCGGCGACGGTCTCGACTTCGTCAAGCGGGATTCGCGCCGCGTAAAGCGTACTAAGAATGATACAAAGGCGACGTGCCATGAGGTCTAGGAGGAGCAACGTTCTCGCACCCGTATCGGGAACAGCGCGTGCAGGAGACTTTCTCCTCAATCTGGGCTGGTCGCTGTACTGGCTGATACGCGCAGCATTCACATACAGGAGACGCAAGGGACTGTCATGAGCAGTCCCTTTTCTATGGGCGCTGCCCGCAGATTTCGAGGAGTTTTTATGGCGAAGAAGAAAAAGACAGCGTACGTCTGTCAGGAGTGCGGCTATGATACGCCAAAGTGGATGGGTAAATGCCCCGGCTGCGGCGCATGGAATACCTTCGTTGAGGAGGTCGTGACACCGATCGCAGAGGAACGGCACGGTGTTGGTGCGTGCAGTGCGGAGTGCCCGCAGCCCATCGGTGCAATTGCCGTTGAGGATCTGCCGCGCTTTCCAACCGGCTCAGGTGAGCTCGACCGTGTACTCGGCGGCGGTGTTATCCCAGGCTCGATGGTGCTTATCGTCGGCGATCCCGGCGTCGGCAAGTCGAGCCTTACACTGCGCATCTCGGCGGATATTGCGCATGCGGGGCGGTGTGTCCTCTATGTAACCGGTGAGGAAAGTGCACGGCAGATTCGTATGCGCGCTGACCGGCTGCATGCCATCGCCGAGGACCTGCTCGTTGTCAGCGAGACGAATCTCGACGCAATTTGCGGACATGTCGAGCGTACGCAGCCGGCGCTCCTCATCATTGACTCGATTCAGACCATGTATCGTCCCGATATCGAGAGTGCACCCGGCAGCGTCTCGCAGGTGCGTGAGTGTGCCATGGAACTAATGCGCGTGGCAAAAACGGCGGGCATCGCCGTCTTTGTCATCGGTCATGTAACGAAGGAGGGCAGTCTGGCAGGGCCTCGCGTCCTCGAGCACATCGTCGACACCGTGCTCTACTTTGAAGGAGAGCGCAATGCCGAGTACCGCATACTGCGTGCTGTGAAGAATCGGTTCGGCAGTACGAACGAGCTCGGACTTTTTGAGATGCGCGATATTGGTCTCGTCGATGTGCCGGACGCATCGAAACTGTTTCTTTCGGAGCGTGCGTTGGAGAGTGGCTCGGTTATCGTGCCGACGGTGGAGGGGACGCGCCCCCTGCTCGTCGAGGTACAGGCTCTTGTTGCTCCGACGCCGTACCAACCGCCGCGGAGGACAGCGGACTCCGTGGATGTGAAGCGCATCCAGCTCCTCCTCGCCGTCCTTGAAAAGCGGGTCAAACTGCCTATCGGTGGGGCGGATGTCTATGTGAAGGTCGCAGGCGGAATCCGTCTTGACGAGCCTGCCGCCGACCTTGCACTCTGCGTTGCGATGGCATCCAGCTTTGCCGGACGCCTGCCGCGCCCGCAGATGGCCGTCTGCGGAGAGGTCGGACTCTCGGGTGAGGTGCGTGCGGTCTCGCAGGCGGAGCTGCGTGTTGCGGAGGCACGCAGGCTCGGCTTCCGCGCAGTGCTCCTGCCGATGAAGAACTATCGGCAGATGGATGGGCGGTACGAGGGGATGCAGCTCTTCGGTGCGGAGAACATCAGCGATGCGCTCAAGGCCGCCATGCCAAAAAACATTTAAGAAAAGATGCGTGAGCGCCGATAAAAAAACTAGAAGAGGTGATGTGTAGATGGAAGCCAACAATCTCATGGCTGTATCAACAGCAGATGGGATCTCTGCAGGGGCTGGCGCGCAGAAACCGCGAGGAGCTGCTGCAGGGAGTCGTGCGCAGACAACCTCAGGGAAGAAATCGTTCAGCGATACGTTTGGCGCGCTGCAGAGCGGAGCAGATACAGATGCCGCAAAGACCAGCACGCGCGATGTTCCCCCCAAGGCGCAAATCAAATATGCGCAGCAGGCGGCGGAGAACAGGGAGCCGTCGCAGGACACACAGGATGTGACGGCAAACACGCCGAAGACTGCCGCTGATACCAAGACGGGAAAGAATCCGCAGACCGGTCTGTCTGCGGACGAAAATGCCGCTGCAAGTGCAGTCGCTGCAGCAGCGCTCGCCATTGCGGATGTTCCGGCGGACGGCGCAGGAACAGATGAGAAACTCGATGCGGCGCTCGCAGAGATCCTTGAGCGATACGGACTGATGACAGATGCGGGCAACAGCGCACCGCCGGAGACGGTGCTGCGCAGCTTGCTGCAGGAACTGCCTGCTGAGACGCGGAGGAGTCAGAATCTCCTGCGCGTCCTCTCGGGTGAACCGCTTGCGGCAGAGGATGCGCTGACTGCCCCGCCGCCTGCTGAGACAGGTGCGCAGACGGCACGTTTTGCGTCACTCGATGCGGCATTGCCTGCAGCGGTGCGAACGCTGCCGCAGAAGACGGATGCGGATACAACACATCTGCCTGCATCTGCTGTGTCTGATGGCGGCGCAGCCGCAGAGAATGTAGCAGCGGTGCCGGCAGCGCTGCTGAGTACTGCGCCGCAGATCGCTGCCGATACGACGGGGCGTATGCAGGCAGAGCAGCCTGCTCCCATGACCGCCTTGATGCAGGCAGGTACGGCGGCGCAGCCGGAAGCGGCGGCCGCAGCAGCACTCTCGCGTCCGCCGGCGGCCGCGGAGCCCGCCGGCAGATCTGCGGCAGAACTTCTGGGGGATACCCCTGCGGCGGAGGAGCAGCCGGATGCACCCAGTGCGCTGGATGTGCTGGCACAGCGCACAATGCGGCATGATACGATGCAGCGTGATACGCAGCAGGAACAACAGCCGCAGGGCGGGAAAGAGGAGAACGGCGCGTTCCGTGCCGCAGCATTCCAGACTGATACAGCCGTGCGCCCGACGGAGAGTGCCCCGCAAATGCCGCAGCCCGTCGCAGCGCAGACGAATGCTGCACCGATACAGGAGAACATTGCCTCTGCTCCTGTCCAGGAAACGCAGGCCAGACCGCAGCCGGACTATGAGATCCCCCGTCAGATTGTGGAGCAGGCACGTCTCTTGCGTACCCTTACTGATACGCAGATGGTCATCCGCCTGAAACCCGAGCATCTTGGTGATCTCACACTGCGTGTTGCAGTCGGATCGGACGGCGCGGTACAGGCATCGTTCCACAGCGACAATGCGCATGTACGCAGTGTCATTGAAAACTCGCTCGTCCAGCTGCGCCAGGAGCTGAGCAACCAGGGGATTAAGGTTGACCGTGTCGGTGTTTACACCGGCCTTGCGGATGGACAGATGCCGCAGGGACAGGGGCAGGATGCATGGCAGCAGGGCAGTCAAAGCCGCGGAGAGACGCGCAACTATGCGCGCGGGGATGCGGATAACTACATTGAGGGCATCGAGGAGAGCACTCCTGTTGCCGTACAGACATCCGGCGGCATCGCCGGCGCAAACGGCGTAGACTATCGCGTCTAGTGCGATTTGAGGAGGACATATCGTGGCAAGTTCAAACCCACTGAATACAATCAACGTCGGCGGTGTGACGCAGAAACTCTCCGAATACGAGGCTGCGCAGAACCAGGCAAAAGCGAAGGACAAGAAGAACGACGCGCTCGGTAAGGATGCATTCTTGAAGCTGCTCGTTACCCAGATGAAGTATCAGGATCCCCTCGATCCGCAGGACAACAGCGAGTATCTCTCACAGCTCGCACAGTTCTCTGCACTCGAGCAGATGACGAATGTCTCAAAGGGGCTCGAGAACGTGTCGAAGATTGTTGACAATATCAACTCCTCCGTCCTCATCGGACAGCTCAGTTCCATGATCGGCCAACCTGTCCAGTGGAGCGACATCGTCAAGGGCGATGACGGGAAGCCCATCAAGGACAGCAACGGCAAGGTGAAGACGCAGAGCTACGAGGGCAAGATCATCGGTGTCAGCATCACGGACGGACAGCCGAGCGTGATTGCAGATGTGAACGGCAAAACCCATCAGGTGCAGGTGTCCAACATCGTGCGCATCGGGCGACTCACGACAAAACCCTGAATAAACGAATAGTCGATAGATGCCGCTGAAGAATTTTCGGCGGCATTTGACTATTGCATAAACCCATTTCTTCCATTATAATGTAGTCGTATCGTCCCAAGGGAGTATGGGATGGGAAAATGAAACGGAGGGATCCATCATGGCAATATCGGCACTCAGAAGCGGCGGTTTTGGCTCCAGTCTTTTCCAGCAGGCGAATCGTCGTGCGCAGGCACTGGGCGGGCAGGCTACTCATGCAAAGATGGAGGAGGTCAAGTCCGTCATCGGCGGCTCGAACTTCGGCTCTGGCACGAAACTGGGCAAGGGGCAGTTCCACCAGACGCAGGATCGGGTCATTCAGGAAGGCACGCAAAGCGCATCGCGTGCTGCGCAGAAGAGCGCAGAGATCGCAGATCCGCGCCGATTGGGAACAAGCAAGTTCCAAAAATCGAACCGCGAAGCGCAGCAGGTCGGCGGACAGGTGACGCACGAACTCATGCAGCAGGTTAAGCAGGCATATGCAACCAGCCATCCTGTGCAGAACCTTGGTAAGAACGTTGATATCGGCGCCTAATCCGGCATAAAAATACACCGTGAAGATTCGTTGTGATGAATCTTCACGGTGTATTTTAGTTTGTCTGCGGATCGTGGGGGATTTTTGCTGCATTGTCGAAGCGGCGGATGAGAAACTGTTGGAATCGGACGGCAGCTGCGGGGAGCTGGCGCTGCGTATTCCATGCGACCCCGACGGCACGCTTGCAGATCGGAAACGAGACGGGGATGTAGCAGAGGCCGGGATGCTCAACCCCTGCGAGTTTCGGCAGGAGACTTACGCCGAGTCCTGCCGAGACGAGACCAGAAATAGTCGCGATATCGTCGCCCTCGAAGGCGATCTCCGGATGGATGCCTGCCAGATCGAAGAACTGGTCGACGAGAATACGCATGCTGTAACTGCTCTTGAGTGCGATGAGCGGCTCGTTTTCCAGCTCGTGCAGGTCAATGCTGCTGCGGCCGGTGAAGGGATGACCGAGCGGTACAGTGACGAACAGCTCCTCCGACCAGAGATAGACCCATGCACTGTACTCCGTCGTCGGCAGAGTAGAGCAGAGGCAGAGATCGGTTTCGCCCGCCGCTACCTTTTGTGCGAGTGTTGCAGAGTCCTGCTGGTTGAGATGCACACGGATATCAGGATAGCTGGTGCGGAAATCCTGCAATATATGCGGGAGCGCATAACTGCCGAGCGAGTGGATGAACGACAGTTTGAACTCGGCTGCTGCGCCGGGCTGGCCGCTGCTTGCTTCCTCCTTTGCACTCTCCACCTCGCGCAGGATACGGTCGACACGCTTGAGCAGCCGTTCTCCCTCGGATGTGAGTTCGATTTCACCGTCATTTCGTTTGAACAGCTGGACATCGAGATCCTTTTCGAGTTTTGACATGGAGCGGCTCAGTGCCGGCTGCGTTACATCGAGCATACGGGCGGCGCGTGTAAAGTGGCGGATATTTGCCATCACCTGGAAATATTTTAGCTGTGCGAGTTCCATTCTGTCATTCCTTTCTATTGTTCTATTATATCCATCAAAAGACCTAGATACAATAAATAAAAAATATTTTTTTGAATTTTCTTCAGATGAGTTGTAATTACTTGATCTTATATAGTGATAAGAAAAAAATATCTGCAATAAAAGAAGATATCGACATCGTGATTTTGTCCTTGACAACGCCGGTGTGTTCTGCTAATATATCTCATGTCGCAGATAAAGCGAGAAGTTCATAATGGAGTGGTACTCAAGAGGCTGAAGAGGACGGTTTGCTAAATCGTTAGAGTGGGTAACCGCTGCGAGAGTTCGAATCTCTCCCACTCCGCCATTTTTATACCTGGCCTGCGTCGGGTTTTTTTAGTTTAAGGGAGATGCTGATATGCAGATGCAGAGCGCACCGTCATCATGGATCGAGCGCTATTTTAAGGTGAGAGAGAGAGGCTCGACGGTTCGTACGGAGCTGCTCGCAGGTATGACGACGTTCATCGCAATGTCCTACATCGTGTTCGTCAACCCGAATATTCTCGCGGATGCGGGCATTCCGAAGGAAGCGGCGATTGCCTCGACGATTTGGATTGCAGCGCTCGCCTCCATGGCGATGGGGCTCTTCGCAAACTATCCTGTTGCACTTGCGCCGGGCATGGGACTCAATGCGTTTTTTGCCTACTATGTCTGCGGCGTGCTCGGGCTGCCGTGGACGGTAGCGCTCGGCGCGGTGTTCTTTTCGGGCGTATTGTTCCTGATCCTGACAGTCGGCGGGATCAGACAGGCCATTATCAATGCTGTGCCGCGCGATCTGAAACTCGCCATCAGTGTCGGTATCGGGCTCTTTATTGCATTCATCGGACTCAAGGGGACGGGGCTGATTGTTGAGAATGCCGCGACCTATGTCTCTCTCGGTCATGTGACGGCGCCGACGACGATGCTCTCGCTCTTTGGCCTGCTCTTTACGGCGGCCCTAATGGCACGCAACATTCACGGCTCCATTCTCATCGGTATTTTTGTTACGACGGCATTGGCTATGGTACTTGGAATGACCCCCGCACCGCAGGGGATCGACGGCATTGTGAGCATGTCCCTCCCGCACATGGGGGAGACGTTCGGGCAGCTTGATTTGGCGGGAGCATGGCATTACGGTCTCCTCTCCATCATCTTTACATTCACTGTTGTGGAACTGTTTGACAATATGGGAACCTTGATTGGTGTGACGACTAAGGCGAAGATGGTAAAGCCCGACGGACACATCGAAAACATCGACAAGGCGCTCACAACGGATGCGGTCGGTACGATGGTCTCTGCCGTATTCGGCACATCGACCGTCACCTCCTACGTCGAGAGCGCCGCGGGCATTGCTGCCGGCGGGCGTACAGGTCTCACTGCGGTGGCAGCGGGCGTGCTTTTCCTGACGGCACTGATCTTCACCCCTCTCATCGGTCTTGTACCTGCTTTTGCGACGGCACCGGCACTCATTCTTGTGGGCGCACTGCTCATGTCTGAGGTGGGCAGAATTGACTTTTCGGATTTCACGAATGCACTTCCAGCATTCCTCACCATCATCATGATGCCGCTTACCTCGAGCATCGCAAACGGATTCGCGTTCGGGTTCATCAGCTACACGGTCATGAAACTCGTGGCGGGGCAGTATCGTCAAGTGAGTTGGATTATGTACCTCGTCTCTCTCGCGTTCCTCATCAATCTGGCACTGCGCTCGTAATCAGCAGCGAGAGGAGGTTGTGCAGGTGAAACGCTGGGTGACCGCAGCGCTTGCAGCGCTGGTACTCTTTCTTACGCCGCTGCTGGGCGGCTGCATGGGCATTGCCAAGCAAGCGCAGAGCGGGCAGGACGGACGGGGAGAGATTGTCGTCCGCGTGCTTGATGTTGGACAGGGGGATGCCATCCTCATTCAGTCGGGTGGACAGAACACACTTGTTGATACGGGAGATCTGGACGAGCGGGAAAAGCTGCGCGCTGCGCTGCGTACGGCGGGGGTTGAAACAATCGACAGGATTATCCTCACACATCCCCATGCCGACCACATCGGCGGCATGGGGATGCTCCTCGCGGAGTATCCCGTCGGCATGGTCTGTGATAACGGTATGCCGTCGACTTCGAAGATCTACCTCGGCTATATGAAGCAGCTCAAGGAAAAACATATCGAGCGCAAGAGCCTCACTGCAGGAGATGCGGTTGATCTCGGTGGAGGTGCGGTATTCGAGGTGCTCGCACCCTCGGCTGCTCTGGTCAAGGAGGGAAGCGTTAAGGGGTATAAGCATGACCCGAACAATGAGTCGGTCGTTGGCCGTCTCGTCTACGGCAGTTTTACCATGATGCTGACGGGTGATGCGGAGAAGAAGGAGGAAAAGGATATCCTCGCCGGCGGCAGCGCTGTGCAGAGCAAGGTGCTCAAGGCAGGCCATCACGGCAGCAAGACCTCTTCCTCAGCGGACTTTCTGCGTGCGGTGCAGCCGGAGACGGCGCTCATCTCCTGCGGCGCACACAATGACTACGGACATCCGCATAAGGAGACTATGAAGAAATACCATGCACTGAACCTGTCCGTCTATGTGACTGCAGAGAACGGCACCATCACTGTAACGAGTGACGGAAGGGATTACCATATCTCTGTGGAACGGGGGGGACAACAGTGATTTCTGCCTATCTGGATAGGTTTGAGGAGAACTGTGCCGTGCTGCTGCTTGGCGATGCTATGAAGAAGGTGAATTTTCCGCGGGAGTTTCTGCCTGCGGAATTGTCCGAGGGGGACTATCTGACCATTGACGTCGCACGCGATGCGGCGGCGACAGAGGCCGCCGAGGATGCGGCACTGGCACTGCTGAAGGATTGAATCGGAGGTGTTATCGGCATTGACAGGTCGAGCAGAACACAGTTGGCGGATGAAAACGCTGCTTGCTATGGCAGCGCTTTTTGTCTGTTTTTTTGCCGTTTTTGCACAGACGGGTGAGGCAAAGGAGAAGATACACCGATTGACGGGCATCGAGAGCCGTGAGACCGAGATTGACGGACGTGCGGCACTTGAGATCCGTATCGCGCTGCACCGTCCGGGGCTGGTCTACGCGCTCTCGGAGCGCTATTATGCGGAGCATCAGCTCCTCATCGAGTTGTCGGATGCAGAGCCGGATCATAAGCTTGTCCGCAGCTTCGATACGAGAAGTACGATCGCACCGCGCGTCACGATCATCCCGCGTGAGAACCGGCGCACTGCGCTGCGCATCGAGGCTACGCAGCCGCTCACCAATGCGGATGCCTACCGCATCCGTACGGAGGCGGGGGAGACGCGCGGGAAGCGGCAGGAGTATCTTGTCATCGACATTTTTGCCGATGGCGGCGCGCAGAACCCTATTGATCTGAAAGGGCACAGCATCGTCCTCGACCCCGGACACGGGGGCAGCGACTCAGGGGCGATTGGGTTCTCCGGCGTGCGTGAAAAGGATGTGGCGCTCGCCGTAGCGCTGCGTACGGAGAAATTGCTGCGCGGGGCAGGAGCTGAGGTCATCATGACGCGCACGCGGGATACGGATGTTGCCCCGGCGGGCAGTGCCTCGGTGCAGGAATTGCAGGCGCGTGTTGATGTCAGTTTGGCACATCCGGCAGCAGAGCTGTTTCTCTCCATCCACTGCAATGCATTTACGAATTCGGATGCGCACGGCATGGAGACCTACTACTATCCGAAGACGGATGCTGATGAGCGGTTTGCGATCCTGCTCAACGAGGAACTGGCGGCGGCAGGCGGACTTTTTAACCGCGGCGTGAAGTATGCGAAATTCTACCTCATGCGCCATACGGAGATCCCAGCCTCACTTGTAGAGCTAGGCTTTCTCTCAAATCCGGAGGAGGAGGCGCTGCTCGCCAGTGCTGATTATCAGGAGACGTTGGCGCAGGCACTCGTCCGTGCCATCGCACGCTATTTTGAATGAAGGGACAAGGTGCGGAGATGCTGATGCGATGCGAGAAGATGACATACACCTGTGCGGCGGTGGGCTGCGCTGTGCTGCTTACGCTGACGGCAGGCTGCGGTGATGAGCAGAAGGCCGTCCCGTCCGCTCCTGCGGCACAGACAGAACAGGTGAAGGACAGCGCGGATAAGAGTGTGCAGCAGCCCAAGCAGCTGCAGACGAACATCTACTATCCGCGCAGCGACGGAATGGGACTGACTGCTGTCTCCCGTACCCTCTCAACGGAGAAGGACGATAAGTATACGGCGGCGCTCAAATCGCTCCTTATGGGGACGAAGGAGAAGGGGCAGACGAATGTCATTCCGAAGAAGGCGAAGCTGCTGCGCGTCACCGTGCAGGACGGTATTGCAGCAGCGGATTTTTCCAAGGAACTGCAGCAGAACTTCAGCGGCGGCTCGACGGGTGAGGAGATGCTCATCGGTTCGATTGTCAACACGCTCACGGAGTTCCCCGAGGTGCAGAGGGTGCGTATTCTGATTGACGGTGCACCGGTGGAGACACTCTCCGGACACATGGACCTCTCCGAACCGCTTGCGCGCATGACGGAGCTGCTGAAATAGCGCGGAGAATCCCTTGCTTGTCATTTCAGTGTTTTTGTGATACGATACAGAGACAATGGCGGACGTTGTGCTCTTTGCATGTCCGCATATCGGGAGACATCTGACTCGATGTTTCCATAGGAAAAAACAGGAGGTTGTTTCATACAATGAAGGTTACGGCAGAGCATGGTGAAAACCGCGAGGTCACTCTGACGAT
>CAUQID010000003.1:0-197376 GCA_963518105.1 uncultured Selenomonas sp. | reverse complement strand
TGACTTTATCTAAAATCCTTGCAGAGAAGTTGTCAACTTTATTTATACAACATCACCCGCTCCTTCGACTCCTTCACCGACGTATCGGGAAGCCCCACCAGTTCAAAGCCCGGCAGCCCGGGCGACACATCCACCTCAACGTCGATAATCTGTCCATCTATCCCGAGGGTCGTCGCACCATAGGTCTTTGCAAACAAGGGCCTTCCCTCCTACGTTTCAAATATAAGAAAATTATAACACAAGAGAGGGGAAGATGGCTAATGATTCTTTGTGAAAAAATCTGCCTGTAGCAGCCCCCATGCGGGAGGCTCTACACATAATGAAGAATTACGCTATCTCCTTATAATGCACCGTCAACGTATGCAGTCTTGTGCGGATCACATCTCTGAGTGCCAAAGGCTCGACTGTTTGCACTGCATCCCCATAGTGGATAAAGTAATCCGCGATGAACTCCTCCTCGCCCACATTGTAAAATCCATGGATATAGTACCGCCCATTCTCCTCCACAAGTCGCATGGATGGATAGTGTTCTTTATAAAAGAAATCCCGTCCCTGTGCCGTAATCTCGACGACAAAGGAGAGTGCATCGACACGGCAATAGAGATCCTCTGCGGGATGAGCAAAGGATAAAAGTGGCATCCCCGTCACATCCGTACACTCCTCCACCACAGTGATGCGGCCACACCGAAAGACACGCGCCTGCTCCATCTCGAAATCATGCGTTGTGTCATACCATAAATGTGATATAATGATAGACATCTATTCGTCTGACCTGCTATTTACGAGGAGATGTCATTATGACACAGCGTCCTGCATTTGATGAGATTCGCTCATATGAGGAGTTTATAAAATATTATTGGTATCGAACAGAACTCGTAGAGATTTGCAAAAAGCTTGGAATTGCACACAGGGGGGTAAAAAAAGATCTCAATCACAACATTGCAGAATACTTTAAAGGGAACATAGTCAAAGCCACTCCCCAAAAAGAGCAGATGATGTCATCTGGAGCGATTTCCTTGGACACACCATTACTTGCTTGCAACTTTTCGTTCAACACAAAGTTTAGAACATATTTCTCAAATCTGACGAGGGTTTCTCCCTTTAAATTTACAGCAGATATGGCGACCGCATGGCGAAAGGTGAAAGCGGATCACGACACATCGTTTACTATACAGGACATGTTGAATGTATATAAGGGGATATCGACGTATGCAAAGTATGATTCTTCTGTATGCGAATGGAACCGCTTCTTAAAAGATTTCTGCGCTGATCCCATAAATGACAAGTTCAAATCAAAATTAAAGGCAGCTGCTATCCTATGGCGAATTGTTCGTGATTCCGATCAACCTAAAATGTATTCACACACATTAGTGCAAGATCATTTAAAACAACTCGAAAAGCTTTAAGGATAACACTTCTTAATTAATTTGTTGACTGTATTGTAAGAAACGCTGATAACTGTAGTCCAACTTCTCTCAGCGCATCTTTTCCCTGCCAATGTCCCCCTATAGAGTACCGATCTTCATCCGCTTTATTTCCTTAAATAGAACAAACCTCTACATCCATCAACGCCGCTCTCAATCCCACCCTTGAAAACAACAACTGCCACACCATCCTCCTTGACCATAATGTGATCGAGCACCCCGCCCCATAGCTCCTCGTCAAACGCAACCTGCTCCTCGTTGATACCACATAGCACTTGAATCATGCTCTCCAAAGCGTTTCTCTTACTCTCCCTCTCGGTAATTTGCTCGTCCAACTGCTCCAAATGTCCCTGCTTTTCCACATAGAGTGCGCGAATCTCATTTTCCTGTTTCAGATATGCCGTCTGGTCCTGTGCCACCAGTGCATTCTCGCGAATCAGTTTTTCAATCCTTTCTGCCAAATTGCCTAAGTCTTGCTCTACCATACTGCGCTCCTCTATCAGCTCCTCCATCTGGCAAACGCTATCAATCAGGGAACGGAGTTCTGCGATCACGTTCTCTTTGACTTCCATCAAGGAGTTCAGTGCCTTGACGAAAATCTGTTTCATTTCCTCCTCGGTCAAGTGGACAGCTCTCTAGAGAACGGACAGTAAAAAAGATCCCTACTGTTGTAAAATAAAAATTACAACAGTAGGGATTCGTCATGTCTAGGAAGTATACAAAAATAGAAATGTTGTCAGATGAAATTCTCCACCGCAATGGACGGAGCAACGTAGAACTTCGTCAGTCCCCGCTCACATGCCGTAATCGCCATTGGAAGAATGCCGCTGATCGGATGGCAGTTTCCATCGAGAGAAAGCTCCGCTGAGAAAAGCGCACTCTGCGCCGCCGCCTCCGGAACCATACCGTAGGATGCAAGGAAACCAACGGCAATCGGCAGATCAAGCCCCGATCTGTCCTTTCGCACATCGGCGAGTGCAAGATTCATCGTCACACGCTCCTTCGACTCCTTCACCGACGTATCGGGAAGTCCCACCAGCTCGAAGCCCGGCAGCCCCGGGACACATCCACCTCAACGTCGATAATTCGTCCATCAATCCCGAGGGTCGTCGCACCATAGGTCTTTGCAAACAACGGCCTTCCCTCCTACGTTTCAAATATAAGAAAATTATAACACAAGAGAGGGTATGTTGCCTAATGATTCTTTGCAAAAGAAAAGAGATTCCAAACGTCGAATTGACGAATGGAATCTCTTTTTTGTGCGGAATTTACCGTATGACAGGAATTAAGCTCCGACTGTTGCGGCTTTATATTCAACCGACGCACCATCGGACGGCATATCATAATTCACCACGCCGCGACGTGCCAAACATCCTCGCAGTGTATGCCTCGTAAGCGCAGCATGTGCGACATTGTCCAAGTGCGTTAGATAAAGACGGGCGTTAGGCGCAGTCATTGCAACGCAGTGAACATCCTCATCGTTCATGATGAGGCGTCCGTTTTCCATGGTCTCTGCGGCACAACAGTTTAGGGCAATCACCTCAGGCTGATAGATCCGCAGTGTCTCAGCTACGCCGGAATACCAGACCGTATCCCCTGCCAAATAGAAGGTGTTCTCCTCCGATGCCTCAAACACAATCCCCATCGCGTCACCACACGGAACAACGGTGCCGTGCAGGGCAGGGACGCGGGTCAGTCTCGCCGCACCGAACTCCATACCGCTTGTCGGCAGGACGATTATCTCTGAAAACCCGGAACTCCGCAGAACAGAGGCATCCTCCTCCGACTGACAGATGACTGGAACCGCCTTATCAAGCGGTGCACCGACCGTCCCGTCCGGTGCCATATCAATATGATCGGGATGCAGATGCGTAACGATGTAGTAGTCGACACCGCTCAAAATCTGCCCCATATCCATCGGCAAATTGTAGAACGGCATCGGAAGATGCTCCTTCATCGGATCGGGGACATGGAACGGCATGTCTGGAATATCGACAAATGACATCTGGTGTTTCGGTGCAAGCCACGGGTCAATCAGAAATACCTTCCCCGCATAATCCAAACGGTTCGTTGCATTGCGAATCTGTGTGAGTTTCATAAGTGTTTCTCCTGTTCATCATTTAGTTGATCTGTTTCAGCAGTATATCGAACTTCCCAAATGATAACAAGAAAAACAACGGGACTTGTCGCAACGATATTGTTGCAGTAAAATAGATAACGATGAAAAAGCTGGGAGATATGAAGATGAATCGAAAGCAGATGGAGTATTTCATTGAGGTCTATCGCTGCGGCAATATCCAGACGGCAGCAGATCATCTTTATGTTGCAAGACAAGGTCTCAGCAGAGCGATGAGATCATTGGAGGAGGAGCTTGGGCAGCCGCTTTTCACCCGTACCCCACGCGGAATCATTCCGACCGATTATGCAGCAGCGCTACTGCCCCACGTTCAACGTATGTTGGATGAATATCAATCCATCGAAAGCATGAAATCCCTCGCCACCCATTCAAAAAGTGTCGTTACCATTTTTGCACTGGATCACGTCTTTTCTTATCTCGGAGCGCAATTTCTACAGGATTTTCATGCCGCCCATCCGAGCATTATTTTGAGCATTGTCGATACAACGGACGACGATGCAATGGAGGGACTTCTGACAAAGCGATGTCATTTTGCCATCGTCACTGCCCCTTTTGATCAGACCCGCTTTCAAGGGGACGTACTCTTTTTCTCCCGCTACTGTGCTCGTCTCTCTGCGCATCATCCCTTGGCAGAAAAGAGCCGTATCACCTACACAGATCTCGACGGGCAAATGATCATCAGTAAAGGACGCGCCTATCAATGTTTCCGTCATAATATCGACAAACACATCCTCCTGCCAGGTCTCAAAATCGAGATTCTAGCCGAAACCGCCGATGAATCTCTCATTGTTGATCTGCTGCGTCATAATCCTGCGATCAATCTCGGCTACGACTACGCAGCCGTCATGAACAGACAACCGGACATTGTCATGCGAGAACTTGGCGACGGAAAAGATGCGGGGCAGGAGGTATGCCTCATACAGGACAAGACCGTCATCCTCACCGAAGCGGCGCGTACATTCCGTCAATTCCTCTTGGATTGGCTGAAAAAAACGAGAAAGGATCGTATCATATGGTAACTGATGAACAGAACCATTCTATTGCTATGGGGTCGCCCTCATGTGCCTTTACAATGGTTTCATAGGGGAGAAGTCGGTCACTCATGGGGCAACACCTCCTTCTGTGTTTTTTGCACAAAATTTGAGGCTGCTACACGTTTGTTTCGTGCAACAGCCCCTTTCTCAATGCGTCAGTATTCTGCCTTCCAGACCATTTCATCCACAGCGGCCTTTACATCCGCGACCGCGCGTCGGTTCAGTCCCTGCTTCACGGCACACTCCGCAACGGCAACAGCGACGGCGGCAGAGAACTCAATGAGACGCGTAACGGGCGGAATGACGGCAGCGCCCTTTGCCTCGGGCGTAAGGAATGCGCCGAGTGAATGCGCCGCGGCCGAGATCATCTCATCGGTCACGAGCTTCGCGTCGACCGCCATGCTGCCGAGTCCGAGTCCCGGATAGATGAGTGCGTTGTTCGCCTGTCCGATCTCGTAGGTCGTTCCTCGGTGGGAGACCGGATCACGCGGAACGCCGGTCGCAACCAACGCACGCCCGTCCGACCAGCGAATGAGGTCCTCCGCCGTCGCCTCGGCAAGCTCCGTCGGATTGCTCAGCGGGAAGATGATCGGACGCTCACACCACGATGCCATCGCTCGCACAATCGTCTCTGTGAACGCGCCCGGCATTGTCGACGTTCCGACAAGGATGGTCGGCTTTACCGCCATCACGGCAGCCGTGAGCGTCGTGAGGGAATCCGCATGGTCGAACTCGCTGCGTTTTCGCGCGAACGGCTTTTGCTCCGGCGTCAGGTCGCCCATGTCGTCAAAGAGGAGTCCCTGCTTGTCCACGAGGTAGAAATGCCCGCGCGCCTCCTCCTCGCTGAGGCCCTGTTCGACCATCTCGCGGCAGATACGGCTCGTGATGCCCGCGCCTGCCGTGCCCGCGCCGAAGCACATGTATCTCTGCTCCGTGAGCTTCTGCCCCGTGATCTTCATCGCGCCAAGGAGTCCTGCGAGCGTGATGATGCCCGTCCCCTGACAGTCGTCGTTGAAGACGGGATAGGTCTTCTGGTACCGGCGCAGAATCGGCGCGGCGTTCGGCCGTCCAAAGTCCTCGAAGTGGAGATAGAGGCGTGGGAAAAGCCGCTCCGCCGTCTGCACAAAGGCATCGATGAAGTCGTCGTATGCCTTGCCCCGCACGCGTTCGTGACGATTGCCGAGGTAGAGCGGATCCTGCAGGAGGCTCTCGCGGTTCGTCCCGCAGTCGAGCATGACCGGCAGCACCGACGCGGGGTCAATTCCCGCTGCTGCGGTATAGACCATCAGCTTCCCGACGGCGATATCGGCACCGTTCGTACCCCAGTCGCCGATGCCGAGAATGCCCTCTGCGTCCGTTGCAACGATGAGACGGATCTCCCGGTCGCCCGCCGCCTGCCGCAGCGTCGTCTCGACCGCCTCCGGATGATCGATCGAGAGATATGCCGTCTCCTGCGGGTTGATAAACTGCTCGCTGTACTGCTCGATGCTCTCAGCGATCACGGGATCATAGACGATCGGCATGAGCTCTGCGATATGCTGACGGAACACATAGTAGAACAGACGGCGGTTGCGGTTGAACACATCCATCAGGAAGCGGCGCTTCTCGATCCCCGAGCTCTTGCGTTCCATCTGCTGATAGATGCGCTGCGCCTGCTCCGCAATCGTGTCAACATGCGGCGGCAGGAGGCCCGTAAGTCCAAACTGTGCGCGCTCGTCGGCACGGAACGCCGTCCCCTTGTTTTGGAACGGATCGCTCAACAGAGCATACCCTTTCTTGTCCATATTTTCTCCTTTCGCTGACAAAATTTACCTGCATTCGGTATTCGAGAAAAGCCCTCCGATTTCCTGCTGTGCACAATTTATAATCTGCTGCCGCATACTGGACAGGCACATTCCTCATGCGTTACAATACGGGCAAAGGAGCAATCGCCATGCAGCTCGTATTTGAACCCGAACATTTCTGCAGCGCGGCCTATAACGGCGAAACACGCGTCGGCGTCGCAGAGCTTGAGGAGGCGCGCGGATGCTGGGGCATCACACATACCGAGGTTGACCCCGCCTACGGAGGGCAGGGCATCGCCCGCCGCCTCATCGAGGAGATCATCGCCGAGGCGCGCCGTACAGGGAAGAGGATCGTCCCCGTCTGCTCCTATGCAGAGAAGATGATGCGCGGCAGGGAGGAATACACCGACGTGCTTGTGCAGACTGAGTGGAATCCGTTCGACAAAAAGGGACTGTTGCACGAAGTTTTCTAACTTCGTGCAACAGTCCCGCGAACTCACGGAAATTCACATCATTTGTATTGGCTGCTGTGTTTACGCATTTAGAGACGAGCGGTAATCGCAGCCGTCAGACCAAAGATGATGCCCGGAGAATTGGCGATTACGAGCGGCCAGTCGCGCTGCTTTTTGAAAAACCCGTATCCAACCCACATCGTGCAGTTGATGAATGCGACGAACGGCTGAATCCAGTCTCCCTGATGACCGGACAGATTTCCAAGGATCTGCGGGATATAGGAGACATACATACAGATGGACAGACCGGAGGCAATCACGCCGACGATGCTCATCTTTTTTTGGCAGCCTCTTTGCCAAGCTGTACAGCCTTCTTTTCCAGATGCTCTACCTCAGCTTCTGTTTTTTTAATACTTCTTCCATATTGTGTTCCCTCCAAAAAGATCAATGATCTTTCAACACCCGATATTGTAACACAAAATTTCTTGACTGATACCACATTCCCCAGTGTATACCGATATACTCAATGCTCCCTAGAACAATTCCCCCTCGGCGATACGCCCTAAGATTTCCTTCGACGGAATGAAGAAGAGCTGCCCCTTTTCGGCGGTCGAATATTCGAGTAGGCGGTCATCCTGCGTAAACATATTGGTGACCATCTGCCGTGTCACATCCCAATGGCGTGCGTAGCCGATGAAATAGGTGCCGCGCACCCCCTCGCCGGGATTCGCAAAGACGACGTTCATGCGCACGATCTTGTGCTCCTCACCATCGCGGTTGTCCTGCGAGATGATGTTATGCGCACGCGGATCCTTCTCCTCGTCGGAGAGTTCAAGATCGCTGTATTTCCTCCGGCCGACATACTTCTCCTGCACCTCGGTCGGGAGTGCCCGCCACGCGTCGAGGTCGTGAGTGTATTTCTGTGCAAAAGCATAGGAGCCGTTGATGAACTCCGGATCCTCCGCACCGATGATCGCCCACTCCTTTGCCTCCTCACCGACGGGATTCTCCGTTCCGTCAATGAAGTCAATAATTGCACGTCCCTCAAGATAGTGAAAGCCGTGTGTCTCATCTACCACGTCCACGACAGGACGAAGGAAGCTCATGATCTGATCGACGACGAGATAGCTTGTTGCCGCCTGACCCGCACGCACATGGAGAAAGAGATCGGCAGGTGTCGCAGGTGCCGTGTGGTGTTCGCCGTTTACCCCCTGGAAATCCTCGAGTTCCTTCGGCTTCTTTGCCGTTGGAAAGAGATATTCCCACGCACGGTTGCTGAACCCAAACGAGAGCTTCACCGTCTCCGGTGCGACGCGGATGTTCATCGAGCGCTGAATCGCCTCCATCCGATCTGCCATATCGGCGATGATCTCCCGCTCCTTCTCAATATCCTCGCGTTTCAGTGAGAGCATAACGAAAATGACGCTCTCACCCGCATCCTTGAACACATCCTGCGCAAGATTTGCATTGACCTCCATAGGTCTCCCTCCTATACCATAATACATCCAACTTCCGCTTTGATTGTACGCTGTTTCTCCATGCAAGGCAAGAAAAAAACTATCGACAGAAGGAAAACACCTCTGATGCACCGAATACCTCATGCAGTAAATTATACCTCGTAGCAAGAGAATTGTTTCTACAAAATGGGGGGGGGATCCACAATGACAGATCTGCCAAAGATCGCGCTTGGTGCATGGGCATGGGGCAACGATGGCACATTCGGCACAAACTACACAGAGGAGCAGCTGCGCCCCGTCTTTGACGATGCGATGGCTCACGGGCTGAATCTCTGGGATACGGCGTACGCATACGGCATGGGCACATCGGAGCAGATGCTCGGTGCATTCCTCAAAGGACGTGCACGCGACTCCTACCTGATCGCGGACAAGCTCACGCCACAGTGCTTGGATCCGTCCTCGGACACCCCCGTGGCGGATATGTGGGAAATGCAGCGGAAGATGCTCGGCGTGGAGACCATGGACATCTACTGGCTGCATAACACAACAGAAGCTCCGCGTTGGATTGAACGCATAGCGAGGTTCTTTGAGGGCAAAGCCGATGCGCCGATGATCGGTGTCTCAAACCACAATCTCACAGAGATCAAGGAGGCGGACAAAATCCTTCGCGCGCACGGGCGAAAACTCGGTGCGGTACAGAACCACTACAGTCTCATGAACCGTTCCTCCGAGGAGTCGGGGATTTTGGACTACTGCCGCGCAAACGACATCCGATTCTTCTCGTACATGGTGCTCGAGCAGGGTGCGCTCTCGGGGCAGTACAGCACGCTGAATCCTATGCCGAACAACTCTGAACGTGCAGCAATCTACAATCCCATCATGGATAAAATCGAGATGCTGAACACTTCGCTCAAACTGCTCGCAGACAAGTACAAGGTCAACATCGCGCAGATCCCCCTCGCATGGGCAATCAACAAGGGCACGCTGCCCATCATCGGTGTGACCAAAAAGAGCCATGTCACAGATGCCGTGCAGGCAATGAAGATAACCCTCACAACAGAGGAGATCGCGCTGATCGAGAGCACGGCAGACAAGCTCGACTTCAACACCATACGTTTATGGGAAAAAGAGATGATTTAAGGAGCCATTGACAAAATGAAGACCGCCAGATTGGCGTAGATTTTTTCGTCCGAACAAGGAGGCATTGAGCGGGCAAAAAAGATACGTCCAGATGGCGGTCTTCATTTTATCCTATTTTTTATGTGTCCGGTTTCATTTTACAATGAACCACTTCATTTTATGCTTTCGTTTCGTCCTGTCATGGCTGCCGCGAGTGCTGCGCCGAGGGCGGAGCCTGTGTTTTCGAGGATGATCTTGACGTTGACTGCCTCGTCCAGGAGGAGAGTGTCGAGCACACCACGCAGGTGATGTGCGACGAGCGGAACTTTCTCATAGACGGAGCCGTCGACGGCGATGAACTGGTTCTCGAGCTCGTTCTCGCCCATGCGGTGCTGGATGATGGCGACGAAGGTCGCCCCAACGATGCGTGCGGAACGGACGATGACGGCGGTCGCAAGTTCCTGCAGCAGGGCGCGTTCGGCAGCGGTGAAGGTCCTGCCCGTCTTTGCCTCGATGACCGCACCTGCCGCATGGCGGTCGAGGTAGGCATCGGTGATGATCTCAGAGAGCTCGATGCTCGAAAACGGATAGATCCCGTCCGCACCGAGGAGATCGGCAAGTGCCGCACCGTAGAGCGTCCCGAGGTAGCGTCCCGACACCATCTTTTCCAGACGCTGTGCGCCGGGCTGCTCGGATTCCCTGTCGAGGATCTCATCGTATTTGGAGAAGGGCAGCTTCCCAAAGCCGCCCGACTCCATGTTGATGACGGTCGACAGCTCACTGCCATCCGCGAATTCCTCATAGTAGCAGGTGTTCTGCCCCGTGGCGTAAATTGATCCGATGTCGGTGTGCTCGTGCTTGTACGCCGCCGCGAGCAGTACCGCAACCGTATCGTTGATGACGGCGACAGGTGTGACGTTGGTCATGCCGCGCCGTGCGAGTGCCTCCTTGAGTAGGTCATTGACGACCTTGCCCTCGACCCCCTGCGTGGCGAATTCCTTCGTCCAGACGATGAGTTTCGCGTTGTTGAGGTCGGTCTGCTGTGAGGGGAAGGAGAAGGTATGTCCGAGGAGATATTTCGTCTCCCGATTCCCGTCGATTACCTCGTCGATGATGGCGGCGAGGAAGTCAAACAGTTCCTCTGCCGTCGCATCCGCGCTCACGTAGTCATAGACACCGGGGAGTGTGAGCGGCTTTGCGACCCTGCTCAGCACCTCGTATTCACCGCTGCCCTTGAGGAGGATGCGCTGGGCGCGAACGTTCGTGCCGCCGAAGTCGAGCGCGAGGAAGGAACCTTGTATGCCTATACGCCGCCATTGTCCCCTTCTTTGTCGTGCTCGGTCTCTACCTGCAGAATATCTGTGACCTCACACCGCATACGGCGGGGCTCGTCTTTATGGCGGTCGGCACGGGATTCGTCCTCGCCTCGTCCACAGGACCTGCACTCATGCGGAAGTTCGCGCCGCCGCGCGTACTGATCTGCGGAACAATCTGTACCAGCGTGGGCATCCTCGCCGTGTTGCTTGGTACAATCACAGGACGAGCCACTGCGATTCCCTTCGTCATCCTCGCGCTGTTTGTCCTCGGTGTCGGCAACGGCACAGTGATTCCGATTGCGACGGGGGTTGTTCTGCGCTATCTGCCGATGGCGGACGCGGGTGTTGGCGGTGCCATCCTGATGACGGGACAGCAACTTGCGGGTGCGCTTGGGATTGTGCTTGCAGGCGAGTTTCTCATGGGAGACGGCGCATCCCTCAGCTCTCCCGCCACCTATGTGGACGGTCTCGCCCTTCAGGTGTGCGCCGCATCGGCTGCGCTCTGCTGCGCCGTTTGCCTCAGCCGTATCCCTGACTCCACGCAAAATACGCAGAGATAATCGAGGCACTGACACAGGACAAGACCGTCATCATAGTACAACACATTATTTATCTGCGAAGTTTGAGTTCCTAAAATTTAATATGTAAGAAGGGCATTCCCCATCAAAGTACTCTTCGCTTTTTATGTATCTTTTTCCCGTCCATCTCAAGAAATTCTCATCATCATTCAGTTTATTTCTTTGCCGAGACGAATACTCTGCAGCAATCTAACGAGTGTCATCCCCCTACAATTTCAATCCCGCCCTTGAAAACAACGACTGCCGCTCCGCCCTCCTTAACCACAATGTGCTCGAGCAGCCCACCCCATAACTCCTCGTCAAACGTAACCTGCTCCTCGTCGATACCACATACCACTTGAATCATGTCTTCCAAGGTTTTTCTCTTTCCCTCCCTCTCGGCAATTCGCTCGTCCAGCTTCTCCAAATCCTGCTGTTCGTCCAAATAGCGTGCGCGAATCTCGTTTTCCTGTTTCAGATAAACCGTCTGATCCTCTGCCACCCGTGCGTTCTCACGAATCAGTGTTTCAAGGCGTTCTGCCAAAACAACAAGCTCCTGCTCTACCCTACCGCGCTCCTCTATCAGCTCCCCCGTTTGGCAAACACTGCCAATCAGAGAACGGAGTTCCGCAATCACATTCTCTTTGACTTCCACCAAGGAGTTCAGAGCCTTAACGAAAATCTGTTTGATCTCACACTCCGTCAGATGCCGTGTGCTGCATGGCTTGCCCTTGTGGGCGTATTTCTTGTTGCAACGATAGATGACTCTGCGGTACTTATCCGTGGAGTGCCATACCTTCGCTCCGTACCAACCTCCACAGCATCCGCATTTGATTTTATTCGCGAAGATGCTGACGCCGCTGTGCTTTCCGTTCTGCTCTCTACGCTTTATCTCCGACTGGACAAAGTCAAATAAGTCTGGCGGAATAATTGCCTCGTGATGCTCCTCCACATAGTACTGCGGAATCTCACCCGTATTCTTCCGTCGCGTCTTATCGAGGAAGTCCGCCGTATACTCCTTCTGGATCAGCGCATCGCTACGATACTTCTCATTCGTGAGAATCGACCGTACTGTGGAGATGTACCACTTGTCCTTTCCCGCCGGGGATTTGATGCCGCGCGTCTCCAATTCCTTACTGATGGCATAGAAGGATCGTCCACCAAGGAAGAATTTGTAGATGAGCTTGACCACTTTCGCCTGTTCCTCGTTGATTTTGAAATCCTTGTCATAGCCGAGAAACGCGCTGTAGCCCACACTTGTTTTGCCCTCGGCGAACTGCTTCCGCTTGCCCCATGTGGTGTTCTCCGAGATGCTGCGGCTCTCCTCCTGAGCGAGGCTGGACATAATCGTTATGAGGAGTTCTCCGCGCGTGTCGAACGTCCATATGTTCTCCTTCTCGAAGTAAATCTCTACGCCGTTTTCCTTGAGTTTGCGGACATTCTGCAGAGAATCCACGGTATTCCGCGCAAATCGGCTGACGGATTTGGTGATGATGAGGTCAATCTTGCCTGCAAGGGCATCCTCGATCATCTGGTTGAAGCCGTCACGCTTCTTTGTGTTGGTTCCACTTATCCCCTCATCCGAATACATGCCGACGAAATCCCAGTCTGCACGGCTCTCGATGTAGTTCTTGTAATGCGCCATCTGCATTTCGTAACTGGAAGCCTGTTCTTCATGATCGGTCGAAACTCTGGCATATCCTGCCGTCCTGCGCCGTCTTGGTTCTGCCGTAACCTCCGACCGAAAGATTTTAGGACTGGCAGGGATTACCCGCACTGTCTTTGCCATCGGTACGCGCCTCCTTCTTTGAGTTGAAATATGACCTCATCATCGGATATGAAAATCCGCTCGACATTCTGCACAATCTGCCCTTCGTAGCAGCCCCCAAAGAAGGATGCTGCAGCTTCCTTTAGTTTGGATTCGGGCAGCCGTTTCAATCCGCATTTCGTGCGTGGCTGACTGGAAGACCACACCTTAATCCCCTTCGTCCAAGTATCGCGCTCACACTTGCTTCCGCAGGAAGCGCAGTAGACTTTATTCGTGAAGGGATTACTACCGCGCTGCCCTGTGTATATTCGGGCAGTCTTTTTTATGTGACCGTTGATTAGGTGAAATTCCACACAGTCATTGTGAATGACGATCTTAGAGACTTTGCGTCTGAGTTCTGCGGCATCGAAATTGTCCTTCTCCATGACGGCTTTAACCGCAGCCGCAAGCTCCTCTTCCTTGATCGGACGGCTGTCACAGGATTCCCTGCCTTTCCGCTCTCTTGTGTTGCAGCCCCATCGTCTGTACTTCCCGGCGGTTCTTCTGCTGAAGCCGCCTCCGCAACATCCGCATTTCACCATTCCGGAAAACGGCATCAGCACAGGATTCCGATTCATAGCCCTTTCGGCCCTCAGTTTTCGTATCTCCTGCGCCTTATCGAAATCATCTCGGCTTATGAGCGGCTCGAATATTCCCTCCACCAGATACATGGGCAGTTCCCCTTTATTCCGCTTACGGATATGACCTTCCGTGATGTAGTTTTTCTGCAATGCCATTGTGCCTGTGTAGGAGATGTTGGAGAGGATGTCCTTTACCGTGGTCTGCTCGATGAGTCTCCCCTGCCATCCTGTGATACCGCGCCCCGCAAGTGTCTTGGCGATAGCGTATGCGGATTCCCCGGTAAGGTATCTCCTGAAGATTTCCTTTTATTGGCGAGCAAAATCAGAAGGATTTTATCTCTCTCTTTGGGGCAATCCTACGAATGCGGAATTTGCTTCTTTCCTTCGATGACTTCAAGGAAAATGAACTTCTTAGCGACCGCGATTTGCAGGATTACCTTGGCAAATATCAGGATTTACAGGACGAGTGGAATCGTCGCCGTGAAAGCGGAGAGAGTACCGACATCACGGATGATATTGTCTTTGAGATCGAGCTGATTAAACAGATTGAAATCAATATTGATTACATTCTCATACTGGTCAAGAAATACCATGACAGTCAGTGCAAAGACGAAGAAGTTCTCGTCAGCATCAAAAGGCAGTGGAGGCCAGCCCAGAACTCCGCAGCAAAAAGCAACTCATTGAAACATTCATTACCAAAGTCAATGAAGTGGAGGATGTTGTCAGTGCTTGGAGTGGATATGTTGCCGAGCAACGAGAAAAAGACTTAGAACAAATCATCCGAGAAGAACGTTTGAAGCCCGAGGAGACGCGCAAATTCCTTGATGGCACCTTCCGCGACGGAGAAGTAAAAACCGTCGGTACGGATATTGACAAAATCATGCCTGCCATGAGTCGCTTTGGTGGAGGAAATCGGGACAAGAAGAAGATGGGCATCATCAAGAAACTTAAAGTATTTTTTGAGAAATACTTTGGAATCGGTCATGCACCGAATTTTTCTAATGAAGAGGATGAATAAGCATGCATTTCGAGAAAATGTATCATAGATAATATCGTTGAATTCCAAAAGCTCCGCATCCTAATCCTTTCAATTTTCTTCAAATAATGTAACGATTCCTCCAACCTTTTAATTATTCCCTGCTCTCTCCCCAAAGAAGGCTCGTTTTCTGGTAAGCAGAGGCGGACTTTCCGGCGCTCGACGTGAGGAAAACGCCAACCACAAAACACAAAAATCCCGAGACCGTTTGTATATTGCGGTTTCGGGATTTTTGAGCGGTATGCGATTGTATCGAAATCGGTAGGAATATATTTCCCCCTGCCCCCTTGATCATTCCTCATCGTTAAACTTATTTTCCAAGAGTTGCATAAGAGCCTCCTTGTCCGGCAGGACAAGTTCATACTTGCTGGCAAAAATTTGCGTATTATCTTCCGGCAATGTCATCTCCACAACAGCATTATTTTTCTCCTTGCAGAGCAGAATACCAACGGTGGGATTCTCTGTCGCCAGTTTCACCTTGCGGTCATAGTAGTTCACATACATCTGCATTTGCCCCAAGTCCTGATGTGTAATGCTGCCGATCTTGAGATCGATGAGGACAAAACATTGAAGCAGACGATTGAAAAATACCAGATCCACATAGAAGTGCTGTTCATCAAAGGTCAGTCGTTCCTGCCGACCTACAAAGGTATAGCCCTTTCCCAGTTCCAATAGAAAATGCTGCAATTCATCAATGATGCGCTGCTCCAAATCAGACTCCGAATAGCGGCTCTCCTCGGGCATTCCCAAGAACTCCAAGATGTATGGATCTTTCACGATGTCCTCAGGACGTTCCACAATCATGCCCTGTTTGGATATCTCGGCGATAGCTTTCTTATCACGGGAAAGTGCCAAGCGCTCATAGAGGGCAGCGTTGAACTGTCGCTTCAACTCACGTAGACTCCATCGCTCGTTTGTAGCCTCCTTTTCATAGAATTTACGTTCCTTGTCATTTGTGATGCGCATGAGGAACAAATAATGTGACCAACTCAACGTGAATTGTGCAGAAAGTGTCTGCAAATTGGTCGGAGACGGTTCAAAAATCCGAGACGCTGTTTCGGATTTCTGCGCGATCAATTCCCGAGACGGTGTTTCGGAAATCACCTCGTTGCTGTATGTAATGTAAAAACGACGCATATTCTCGAGATTATCTACCGAGAATCCTCTGCCAAAGCGATTCGTAAGCTTTTTCGAGAGTTCCTTTAGGACACCTTTTCCATAGTCTGCCCGCAACGCTCCCTTTTGCTCATGCTCCACGATCATGCGACCAATTTCATAGTAAGTAACAATCATTGTGGAGTTAACCACAGTGACAACATGCTGTTTGGCATTTTCAATAAGAGCAGCGATTTGCTCCACCAAATGATCGTTGCTGTCCATATTCGCTAATTCTTTGCTCATGCTCACACCTACAAAAATTAAATGCCCCAAGTGTGCATAAAAGCCTCGGCTTCCGGAGGATTGAAAGAGAAGTCTCTTTCAGTAGTTAATGCTATAGTTTCCTCTACCTTCATCTGCAGGAAATCAGTGAAAGCGTGGATTATCAACGTTTTCACGCCACCTCTCGTTCATCATTACATTGTATCGTTATCGACGTTACATTATTCATTGCCGCTACCAAAATGATACTAGAGGGAAAGGTCAGCGTCGCATTCGCACGCGACACCGTAATCTGCCGATCCTCAATCGGCTCACGCAGCACCTCAAGCGTCTTCTTGCTGAACTCCGGCAGCTCGTCGAGAAAGAGTACGTCGTGATGCGCGAGTGTCACCTCGCCCGGACGCGGAATGCTCCCGCCGCCGATCATCGCCACCGTCGAGGACGTATGATGCGGACTGCGGAAGGGGCGTGTGGTAACAAGTCCCGTGTCCTTGCCGAGCAGTCCCGAGATACTGTAAATCTTCGTGATCTCGATGGCTTCTTCCTTCGTCAACTCCGGCAGGATTGAGCTCATCCGACGTGCCAGCATTGTTTTGCCAGAGCCGGGCACACCGACCATCAGAACATTATGCCCTCCCGCCGCTGCAATCTCAAGCGCACGCTTCGCCTGATACTGCCCCTGTACGTCCGTAAAGTCATCGGTGAAAGCGGCGTCTTTTTTCTGTTCTGTTGGGTGTGGCATGGCGGGAGAAAGCATTTCCACGCCCGTCAAGTGACGCACAAGCTGCGCCAGATTCTCAACGGCAAAGATCTTCAGCCCGTCAATGAGCAGCGCCTCGTCCACATTAGACGGTGCGATATAAAGCTCCGTCAGACCATATTCCCGCGCCATAATCGCCATCGGGAGAATGCCGCTGATCGGTCGGCAGTTCCCATCGAGGGAAAGTTCCGCCGAGAAAAGCGCACTCTGCACCGCCGCCTCCGGAACCATACCGTAGGATGCAAGGAGACCAACGGCGATCGGCAGATCAAGCCCGGAGCTGTCCTTTCGCACATCAGCGAGAGCAAGATTCACCGTCACCCGTTCCTGCCGCAGTTGGATGCCCGAGTTGCGGATGGCAGTCCGCACCCGCTCCTTTGACTCCTTTACCGACGTATCGGGAAGTCCCACCAGTTCAAAGCCCGGCAGCCTGGGCGACACATCCACCTCCACGTCGATAATCCGTCCGTCGATCCCGAGGGTCGTCGCACCATAAGTCTTTGCAAACAACGGCTTTCCCTCCCACGTTTCAAATATAAGAAAATTATAACACAAGAGAGGGTGTGTTGCCTAATGATTCTTTGCAACAAAAAAGAGATTCCATTCGCTAGGTGGGGCGAATGGAATCTCTTTAAATTCCTTCATTGTTTGATCGACTTCACTGATGCACGGTCGCATTATATTCAAAAAGAAAAGGCATTTATCCCCTTCTCTTTTATTGAAATAAATCAATATGCGCCGACAATAGCAGCCCGGACGATCGTATTGCCGGCAGGAATACGTGCAACCAAAGGATATTCTTGGTGGGCTTTGATATCCCTGTTATCCTTTACAACATTTACGACATTACCTTTCTTATCATATGTTTCAAAGACAAGGGTGTAGTTGTGATTCTCGTCTGTCGTATTTTTGATTGTTGCATTGATTCGAATGGCTTCCAGCCCAAGCCCGTACGATTCAATTGTATATTCGGAACGAATGACTTTAAGCCCATGCCATTTCTCAAACTCTGCTTTCGCAACCTCTTCATCATGCTTCCGAATACCATCCAGATACCGGTTCCACTGATCCAGCCCCTGAAGCTTGCTGTCTTCGTAATAGAAGATCTCTCCCCCGTTTACATCAATGGCAAATGTACATTCGTTTAACTTCGGATCTCTCAGAGTGAAAACATAGTAAAGACTACCATCATGCTGATACACTTTCCCGTTCCCACGATCTTCGACCTCGACAATCGGAGAACCGGATGGAACGTTGCTCGACTGTAGATAGTTAAGTACAATCTTTTTACTTTCGGCAACTGAATGTACAGGTGTGAATCCACTCGGAACATCGATAAATTTATTGTTGTTCGATGCCTTCAGTCCGGAGATTGATTGTTCTGTCTGTGTGTTCTGTTCCGTATTTGCGGCAGTAACCTCATCGGAGGTTGAGCCGATTCCGATGATAATGGCAGAAATAACCATCACAACATAAGGGTAGACAATGAAATGAAGGGGCAGTGCAAACTTCTTCTTTTTCAAGCTGGGAAATTTGTTCGAAAACCAGAACGTCTTTCCATGATTGAAAATTCCCGCAATTCCACATCCGACGGATACCGCAAGGAAGATGATAAAGATAAACCCAGAAATAATTTCCATTATATTTTCCTCCAATATAGAATATAAGTCGGTTTAAAAATAAGAGAGAGGAATGTTCCCCTCTCTTATCTTCTTACATAAATGATTTAGAACAAAGTATACTTCTTAATAGAAGCAATTCGGTAGTTGGTACAGGGAGAAGGGAGGCTGAATGTTGCATGATACTTCTGGAGAGCCGGAATCCTAGCTTCCACTTCAAACATACCGCAGTTGATGCCGGCATCGTCAATCCCTTCAATTGTAACCGTGACTCGTTTGTCCTCATTATTGGTGTTATAAAGAATAATATCTCCGTTCAACCCACCACCAAACGTGTTGACGTCTCTTGTCTGGCTGACGATCTCGATTCCCTGCCAATTCTCATACGATGCTTTCTTTTCGCTTTCATCGCGCTTCTTCGCATCGGCTGCATATTTCAACCATCGCTTCGTGTCAAACAGGGCATTCTCTGCACGATAGAGGATTTTACCATTACCAACATCAACAACAAGGCCACGCTCCTTCAGCTTCGTATTGCTCGCGTTGAATACGTAGTAGAGTCGTCCATCATGCTGCCATACTTTCCCATTCCCCATACTATGGGCATCCGGATTTCCTTCGCTGGGAATCTGATTCCATACGGAAGTAAGAAAGTCGATAACAATTTTCTTTGCGTCATCTTCAGAATGATTGGGGGTGAAGCCCGCCGGAATATCAATGTATTTGTTATTATTCAAATCGTCCAATGCTGGCATCTCCTGATCTGCCCCAAGAGTTTCCCCGACGACGCTCATCACCGGATCCGGTTGACTGGAATTCGGCGTATTCGGGTTGCTCTCCGGAGAGATCATCACAATGATGATGGACAAAACAAAGGGATATACGAACCAATGAAGCGGCAGGGCATACCGCTTCTTCTTCAGTGTCGGTGCAGCTCCTGAGAACCAGAAGGCTTTTCCGTTGTTAAAGATCCCGACAAGCCCACAGACGTATGAGCCAACGATGAGCCCACCAAGAATAATACAAACAAGTGTTACCATTTTTATGACCATTCCTTTCAGCTATCCTTCAAGATACAAAATTGTTACGAAAGGATATACCCTAACGCAGAAAAATCTTTGCTAAACAATGTGCTCTACTCGTAAGAAAAGCAATTCCGAGATTCACTGCCGATACTTGAATTTGAAGAAACAACACGAACACAAGAAGGCGATTATTGCGATTCATGCATGCTCTTGACCGTGATCTACAACATGATCAATAAGAACGGGGAGTGCAATGCTGAACTTTACCACAAGGCAGATACTCCTCCAAAGAATCACGAGGGTTCGCCAAACGAAAACATTTATATCTTACAGTGACAGAGGTTCTTGGTAATTGCCCCATAATCTGCCTAATATACACTCATAGATACTTTTTCGGTCAAATTGTGATCTGTCTTTATTTACTAGTTTTACGGTCACTTCACACTCTGAAAAATCGTCTTTATGAACCATCATATACATCTCCCAGTGGCAGAAAAGCCTTCGTTTTTCTGCCGATAGAAAAATTTCAATTTTAAGAAGGAAATAAGAGTATTTGTAGCGAATTATAGCAAAATAAATGCTTATCAAGGATTCTACCAACGGCAGAAAACTGAAGGATTTTCTGCCGTTTATTTGTGTGTCCATTTGTGAAAAGTAGGGCGGGATATACCCAAAAGTCGTGCAGCTTCATGCTCCGAAAATTCTCCTGCCTCCCACTTGGCACGGACGACTTCAAAATTCTCTGGCTTCGTAATTGGAGGTCTGCCGAACCGTACCCCCTTACCTTTTGCAGCTGCTATTCCCTCCATTGTACGCTGGTGGTTCATGTTCCGCTCCATATGAGCAACATAGGAAAAAATCTGAATAACAAGATTCGAGATGAATTTTCCCGTAATGTCATCGCCCTCCTTACGCCGTGTGTCAATGAGCGGCATATCCAGAATAACGATAGCGGCATTCTTCTCACGTGTTATGATGTCGAGCTGACGAATCATCTCCTCGTAGTCGCGACCTAGTCTGTCTAGGCTTTTCACCACCACCGTATCGCCGCTTGCCAGCTGAGCCATCATCGCGTTATAGGCAGGACGGTCAAAATCTTTACCGCTCTGCTTATCGGCGAAAAGATGATTCTCTGAAACACCAAAGGACTCCATCGCCATGCGCTGTCGGTCATCATGCTGAAGTGCAGTAGATACCCTAATGTAGCCATAGGTGACACCTTCATGCGTTGCTTCAATACTATGTACGCTTTCTGCGTTATGAATATGACTGATGTCCATTATGATTCCTCCAATCAAAATACAAAATCCGATACTTCTTGATTTTAGAGGAATCCTTGATTGCGTTATATAGTGGGTAATCACTATATAGCCATATATCTACGAACAAGTGAAGTATCAAAAAATAGATTCCAAACGTCGCTATGATGAATGGAATCTATTTTTCTAGAGGCTTTCATCCATCAACCGCAATCTCAATCCCGCCCTTGAAAACAACAACTATCGTTCCATCCCCACTAACACCGATGTAATCAAGCAGTCCGCTCCACAAATCCTCGTCGAACTCAACTAACTCTCCATTGATCCCACATACCACTTGAATCATGCCCTCCAAGGTGTTTCTCTTGCCCTCCCTCTCGACAATTTTCTCATCCAACCTCGCTAGATGCCCCTGCTTTTCCAGATAGCTTGCACGAATCTCATTTTCCTGTTTCAGATATGGCGTCTGATCCTGTGCCACCCGCGCATTCTCCTGAATCAGTATTTCGATCCGTTCTGCCAAAACACAAAGTTCCTGCTCTACTCTGTTACGTTCCTCCGTCAGCTCTACCGTTTGGCAAACGTCGTCAATCAGGGATCGGAGTTCCGCAATTACGTTCTCTTTGACTTCCACCAAGGAGTTCAGAGCCTTGACGAAAATCTGTTTGATCTCCTCCTCTGTCAGATGCCTTGTACTGCATGGCTTGCCCTTGTGGGCGTATTTCTTGTTGCAGCGATAGATGACTCTGCGGTATTTGTCGGTCGAGTGCCATACCTTCGCTCCGTACCAACCGCCGCAGCAGCCGCATTTGATTTTGTTCGCGAAGATGCTCACGCCGCTGTGCTTGCCGTTCTGCTCTCTGCGTTTTATCTCCGATTGCACAAAGTCGAATAAGTCCGGCGGGATGATCGCCTCGTGGTGCTCCTCCATATAATACTGCGGAATCTCGCCCGTGTTCTTACGGCGTGTCTTATCCAAGAAGTCTGCCGTGTACTCTTTCTGGATCAGCGCATCGCCACGGTACTTCTCGTTGGTAAGAATGGAGCGCACTGTGGAGATGTACCACTTGTCCTTACCTGAGGGGGATTTGATGCCGCGCTTCTCCAGTTCCTTGGTAATGGCATAGAAGGATCGCCCGCCAAGGAAGAGCTTGTAGATGAGCTTCACCACTTTCGCCTGTTCCTCGTTGATTTTGAAATCCTTGTCATAGCCGAGGAATGCACTGTAGCCCACACTGGTCTTGCCCTCGGCGAACTGCTTGCGCTTGCCCCATGTGGTGTTCTCCGAGATAGATCGTGCTTCCTCCTGCGATAAGCTGCTGAGGATGGTCAAGAGGATTTCGCCGCGAGCCTGGAATGTCCAGATCGCCTCTTTTTCAAACCATATGTCGATGCCGAGAGATTGCTCTAGTAGCCGACCTATGCCGTCAAGGCTGAAGCTGCTTCCCTTTTTGTAGATTCCCTCGGATCCTACCTCACTCACACTGAGTTTATCCAAGACGATTTGATGCTTTTCCTGCTCTTGGATATATTTACATATCGTTGCTTCATTCAATCCAACAATACTTACATATTATGATTGAAAAACCTGCAACACATTGTTGCTCCTCTTAAAATCGCCCCTTTACACAGTCTCTCTGTCTAAGGTATAATTAAAATATATTGTTTATAGATTCCGTTTTCATCGCACACAGGCATCATCCAGATTGTCATAACCTTCTTGATGCCGTTTTTTTATGTATTGCCCAAAGGGGAGGGCATGTACAGTGGGAGATGGACACGGAGGGAAAGGGGTGTAGAGAATCATGAAGGATGAAATCTTCAGTGTACTCCAACGCGTTGGGCGTAGCTTCATGCTGCCGGTCGCAATCCTGCCGATTGCAGGTATCCTGCTCGGCATCGGCGCATCATTCACGAACCCGACGACGATTGAGACATACGGTCTCGGCGGTATCCTCGGTGCGGGGACGGCACTGCACTCTCTGCTGACGATCATGGCGAGTGCTGGCAGCACGATCTTTGGCAATCTGCCGATCATCTTTGCGGTCGGCGTTGCAATCGGCATGGCAAAGGCGGAGAAGGAGGTCGCTGCGCTCTCGGCGATGATCGCGTTCTTCGTTATGCACACTGCCTGCAATGCGATGCTGAAAATCAGCGGGCAGATCCTGCCGGACGGTTCGATCGCACCGCACGTCCTCGAGGGAACCATTGCCGCCTCCTGCGGCATCATGTCGTTCCAGATGGGCGTCTTCGGCGGCATCATTGTCGGTATCGGCGTCGCATGGCTGCACAACAAGTATCACAAAATCGTTCTGCCGAATGCGCTCTCCTTCTTCGGCGGTTCTCGTTTCGTTCCGATTATCTCCACGATTGTCTTCCTATTCGTCGGTATCGCAATGTACTTCCTCTGGCCGCTTGCACAGCAGGGCATCTTCGCCCTCGGCGGTCTAGTTACGGGTACGGGCTACATCGGCACGTTGATCTTCGGTATCATCAAGCGCGCGCTCATCCCCTTTGGCCTGCACCACGTTTTCTACCTGCCGTTCTGGCAGACGGGTGTCGGCGGCTCGATGATGATCGACGGGCAGCTCATTCAGGGCGGCCAGAACATCTTCTTTGCACAGCTCGCCTCGCCGAATGTCGCGCATTTCAGTGCGGATGCAACGCGCTACTTCTCGGGTGAGTTCATCTTCATGATCTTCGGCCTGCCGGGCGCGGCGCTCGCAATGTATCACTGTGCGCGTCCCGAAAAGAAGAAGGCTGCCGGCGGTCTCCTGCTCTCGGCTGCACTCACCTGTATGCTGACAGGTATCACAGAGCCAATCGAGTTCTCCTTCCTCTTCGTGGCTCCCGCACTCTTCGCTGTTCAGGTCGCACTCGCTGGAGCTGCGTATATGATCGCGCATATCCTAGGAGTCGCCGTAGGCCTCACATTCTCAGGCGGTCTGCTGGACTTCTTCATCTTCGGCATCCTTCAGGGTGAGGCAAAAACGAGCTGGATGTATGTCATCCCCGTCGGTGTGATCTACTTCTTCCTCTACTATTTCATCTTCCGTTGGATGATTCAGCACTTCAACTTCAAGACACCGGGCCGTGAGGACGACGATGAGGAAACGAAGCTCTACACAAAGGCAGACTACAATGCGCGTGAGGGTGCAGGCGGTGCTTCGGACGGCAACGCAGGTTTTGATGTAAAGAGCGCGGCGATTGCGCGTGCACTCGGCAGCAAGCGCAACATCACCTCCGTCGACTGCTGTGCAACGCGTCTGCGTTGCTCCGTGGCGGACTCCTCGGTCGTCAATGAAAAATTGCTCAAGTCGACAGGCGCGGTCGGTGTCATTATCAAGGGTACGGGTGTACAGGTCATCTACGGACCGCAGGTCGCCGTCATCAAATCGAACCTTGAAACCTACCTCATGACAGCACCAGATGTTGAGCCGGAGGACGATGTGCCGGCAGCATCTCCCGTGCAGGAATCCCCTGCCGCAGCAGAGGTATCGACGTCTGCAAATACGGAAAAACGGGTACTGAACAGCCCTGTCACGGGTACAGTGCATCCGATTACAGAGGCACCTGACGAGGCGTTTGCCAGCAAGATGATGGGAGACGGCTTCTTTATCTACCCGAGCGTGGGCGAGGTTGTGGCACCTGCGGACGGCGAGGTGGTCTTTGTCTTTGACACAAAGCACGCAATCGGCATGAAGAGTGCGGACGGCACGGAGTATCTGCTCCACATCGGTGTGGATACGGTCGCACTCGGTGGCAAAGGATTTACGGTCTTTGTCGAGTCCGGGCAGCAGGTGAAAAAGGGCGACAAGCTCATGGAGTTCGATATCCCCTATATTCAGGAAAACGCAAAGTCCGATGCCTGCCTTGTCATCTTCACGGGACTCCCCGAGGGTGCGAGCCTCGAGATGACTGCCACTGGCGAAGTCAAGGCACTCGATCCCGTCGCAAAGGTCTAAAAGGTTTGCCATACGAATCAAAATGACTTTGTGCAGCAACGCACAAGAGCGAAAAAAACCTAAAATACTTCTGCCAACTTTATGACTGCTTCCCTAGCGCACAAAAAGACTGCTATACCAAGCTGGTTTTGCTTGGTACAGCAGTCTTTTGATTTCCTTACGCAACCTTTCTGTGCCGCCCCCCCTTAAAACATCTATCTTGGCAGGGGTTCAGCAAAAAAATGCACCTCTACACGGTTCTTTGCTTTGTCCGAAATCCATTCGGTCAAGCGAGCACGCGACGCTTCGTCCATATCCGATTGCAGATATATGAACGCAATTTGCGTTTCACTCAACGCAGCCGTTTTATCCGCCGCCGAAGCTGGGGCGTGTACACTCCCGACGGCGATGCGGGAGATTTGCGGAAATACAATACGCGCCTCTCGATTCCAGTCCAATATGTAAGTCCCCTGCTTCTCACTTTCCTCGCGGGCAGACTTGAGTGCGGTCACGGTCTGCTGCTCCTGCATAGAGGGAATGGCACTTTTTTCGACCTCGCTGAGTCTTTGATCGATCATCGCCTCCATCTTTTCTCTCTCTTCCACCGTTTCCGCAGAAAACACCTCCAACCGGAACGGTCTAAGATGTGCCTTTTCATGCAGTTTCTCTGTCAATACCGTCAAATCATCCTCCGATATTCCGGCAATCGTAAACACTGTCAGCATTTTCTTCTCGTTATCCAAAGTATAGGAGATTGCCAGACGAGGTGGTGCTTTGAAATTCTCCTCGATATAAATCTTCGCCTGCTCGTTCTCCAGATTTTTCTGCACGCTTTGATACGCAAAGAAACAGCTGGGCAGCGTGACAAGCACTGCAAAGGCCATCAGATAGCGTTTCTGTCTTGAAAATTCCACGGAGTTGCGCTCTATCTTGGAGGGAATGTCAATGATTTTCAGGACGATGAACGCCGTCAGACAGATAAAGAAGCTGTTGATAAAGAACAGGTAGAGTGCACCCACGGTGTACGCCATAACGCCCATAGCAATGCCATATCCTGCGGTGCAGAGAGGAGGCATCAGAGCTGTTGCAATCGCAACACCGGGGATGACATTCCCGCCCTCTTTGCGTGTTACGCCGATGATTCCTGCCAAGCCGCCAAAGACAGCAATCAAAACGTCCCAGATGGTCGGCGATGTTCGTGCAAGCAGTTCCGACGAAGGGGCATCGATCGGTGTGAGGGAAAAATAAAGCGTCGATGTGGCAACCGAAATGATCACTTGGGCGAGCAGACTTCCTGCACTGGAACGAACGTATGTGCTGTCATAACGGGCAAGCCCATAGCCAATTCCAAGGATCGACCCCATCAGCGGAGAGATCAGCATCGCGCCGATGATGACCGCCGTGCTGTTCATATTGAGCCCGATGGAGGCGATAAAGATCGCCAGCATCAGGACACTGAGATTCGTCCCCCGAAATCGCACGCCGGCGTTGATCCGCTTCGTAATTTCCTGTGTCGAGGCAATGTCGCCATGCAAGTCAAAAAAATCTTTTAGTTTCTCCCAAATCAAACAAACAGCTCCTTCGGTCTCTATAATTAAAAACATGGTCATTTATATAGACGATGAAATATTATAGCACAGGACATAGCGACTTGCCTAATTTCTTTAAATCAAAATCAGCTGCTAATCTGCTGGTTGAGCAGGCTCCATGATGCTCAAACCACCTTAAAAGCTACATCGAGCCGTTCTTTTACTTTTCAAGTCTCCCATAAACTTAGATACATTCATATACGGCGGTATGCTTATCCTCCCATTCCGGACAATAAAAATATCTGCAGACGTTCGTTTTCCTAAGTCTAGCTTTTGGGTGTTAGGTCACAGTGCAATCCCCTTTTTCCTTAGATTGCAAATATGCTCCGTATCTCAGCCATGCCGTCATAGCAGTGTCAGCAGGCCCCGATGCACCGTATCCCCGATACGGGTCTCTGTGATGCGGCAGTCGATGTCATAGAACCGACGAAGGTTCTCCTCGATGAGCAGGCTTTCCGTCGGCCCAAAGAGCTGCTCCCCGCGCCGCATGAGCAGACTCTTGTCCGAGATCTTGAGTGCATTCTCGGGCGAGTGCGTGTTCATGACAATGGTCATGTTCTGCTCTGTTGACAGCTTCTTCAGCAGGCGCAGAACAATCATCTGGTTATGAAAGTCCAGATGTGCCTCCGGCTCGTCGAGGATCATCAGCTTCGGCTCGACCGCGAGTGCGCGGGCGATGTAGACCATCTGCAGCTGTCCGCCGCTCAGCTCGGTCGCCGCACGGTCCGCGAGCGGCAGAATGCCGACCAGATCGAGCAGCTCCGCAACACGCGCGCGGTCTGCCGCCGCAGGTGTCCGAAAGAGGCCGATGCGCCGTGCACGCCCCATCATGACCATCTCAAAGACAGTGTAGGGAAAGGCGGGCGCATGACTCTGCGGCACGTAGCCGATCACATCGCTGACCGCAGCGGGATCGGGCCGCTTGCCGTCCACCAGGCACTCCCCGCGCGTCCACGGCAGAATCCCGAGCAGGCAGCGTAGGAACGTCGTCTTGCCGATGCCGTTGCGCCCGAGAATGGTGAGGACCTCGCCCGCCGTGAGGGAGAAGGCGAGATCGGAGAACAGTTCGTTTCTGCCGTCGTAGGAAAAGGCGGCATGCTTCACCGTAATCATGACCAGTCCCCCTGTTTCTCCCGCGTACGCTTCAGCAGGAAGGCAAAGAACGGCGCACCGAGGAGTGCCGTGAGAATGCCGATCGGCAGCTCCGCTGCGAGGAGATTCCGTGCGCAGATATCGACGAGCGCGAGGAAGATCGCCCCCGTGAAGCACGCCGCGGGCAGGAGCCGCGCATGATCGACGCCGACCATGCGGCGGCACATGTGCGGAATGACGAGCCCGACCCATCCGACAATGCCGCAGGCCGTCACCGAGAGAGCCGTGAGGATCGTCGCCGCGACAATGGCAATGTTGCGGATGCGCGCGGGATTCACCCCGAGGCTGCGCGCCTCCTCCTCGCCGAGCGAGAGGATGTTGATGCGCCAGCGGATCGCGATCAGGAGCGCCCCTGCGGCAATCATGGGCAGCCCGATGATCTGGATTTTATCAAAGTCCGCCTTGCCAAGACTGCCCATGAGCCAGTAGGTGATGGCCGGCAGCTTGTCGTAGGGGTCAGCGGTATATTTCACCAGCGAGATGAGTGCGGAAAAGATCGACGAGATGATGATGCCCGAGAGCACGAGCGACATCATCGAGACGGAGCCGCGGCTGCGCGAGAAGTAGTATGCGAGCCCGACACTCGCCATACCGCAGGCGAAGGCGATGACCGAGGTCCCCGTACCCGTCCCCCAGAGGAGGATGCCGAGCACGGCACCGAACCCTGCGCCGCTCGAGACGCCGAGCACATCGGGGCTGACGAGCGGATTGCGGAAAATGCCCTGGTAGACCGCGCCCGAGAGCGAAAGCCCCGCGCCAACGAGCATGGCGAGGAGCGTCCGCGGCAGGCGCAGCTCCAGAACAACGGTCGACGCCATATCCGTCCCCGCATTGCCTCCGGCCGCGCGCATGAGAATGTCACAGACTTCGCCGGGCGCGATCGCAAAGCGCCCCGCTACGAGCGAGAGGAAAAAGACCGCAATGAGTAGTACCATCATGATCGTCCAGAGAGCTGCATTGCTTTGTTTCATAAGGCAGCTCACTCGTGCAGAATCATCTTGAGATCAGCATCCGTCAGCGTGTATGAGAAGAATTTCTCATAGAATCCGCGCAGATCGTTCGCCAGGCGGTAATCGTCGAACACCTCCGGATGCAGCTTCTGCGCAATCCACTTGATCATCAGCGGCGTCTCGACGCAGGGCGCATCCCAGCGGTACAGACCGATCGGTGCCTTGTAGACACGTCCCTCACGCACTGCCTTGATGTTCTTCCAATTCTGTCCCTCAAGTTTATCCTCGAAGAGATCGGCCGGCTGAATCGGATCAAAATTGCTGAGAATAACGACATCCGGGTCCCATGCGGCGATCTGCTCCATCGTCACCGGCGTCCACTGCCCCTGCAGCTCCTTTGCGATATTCATGCCGCCCGCCGTCTCGATCATCATCGTGTTGACAGTTCCGCCCGCCGCAACCTTGAGATCGCGATCGCGCAGGTAGAGCACCTTCGGCTTTGCTTTGCCTTCGAGCGCCGCCTTTTTCGTCTCAAAATACGCCATCGTGTCCTGCTGAAAGCGCACAAGCTCCTCGGCGCGCTGCTCCTTGCCGAACACCTGCCCGATGACGCGAATGCCGTTCTGGACATCCTCCAGCGTGCCGTACTTCAGCGCAATCGTTGGAACCTTCAGCTTCTCGAGCTGCGCGATCTCATCCTCCTGATAGTTCCATACGATGATGGCACTTGGGTTCAGCTTGCCAAGTTCCTCCATGTGGATGGAGAAGTCCTGTCCGACAAAGTCTGTTGCGGCATTCGCCATCCCCGGCGCAAGCACCTTGAGCATGGACTTCTCATACGACGCCTTCGCCGACGGGTGCATGCCCGCAATGCGGTCCGCCGAACCGTCCACCGCAAAGGCAACAGATGCCCATGGAATCGGCACGACGGCGATGCTCTTGATCTCTCCCGGCAAATGAACCTCACGTCCGGTCGTGTCCGCCACGACCCGCTCCTCCTTCGGCGCAGATGCCTGCTCCTGTCCGCATCCTGCGAGCACAACGCAGAGGAGCATCAGCGCTGCAAGAAAACCAAATGGCAAACGATGTTTCATGATCATCCTCCGAATCCGAATAAATTAGAATACGGGACCGCACCTCGCAGGCATATTCGCCTCAGAAACGGTCCCGTCTGTATCTTTTGTGCTGTGCCGTCAGAGATCAAACGTCGCGGAGAGCATAAACGTCCGCGGCATCGAGAGCAGGAGCTTGCTCCCCTGTCCCGGCTGCAGAATCCAGTAGCTGCGGTTGAATACGTTGTAGACGGATGCCTGCACGGAGACCGGCGTCGTCCCGATCTTCGTCCGATAGCTGGCAAAGAGATCAAATACCGCCGAGGACGGCACGGAGAGTTCGCGGCGGCCGGTGCCGATGATCGTGCCGCGCGAGACGTAGTTCAGACGCCCCGTGATGGTCCAGTCCGCATTCGGCATATACTCAACCCCCGCAACGGCGCTCCACGGCGCCGAGCTGTCCGTCGGCAGGCCGTCGTTTGCACCTCCCTGCGTCCGCTGCTGACGCGCATGGAGGTACTGAATCCCGCCGAATACGTTCCATTTCGGCGCAGCGGCGCCCGTGACGCTGAGGTCAAGTCCGCGGTAGCGGTTCTCGCCGTCGAGGCGGCGGAACTTTGTCCCCGGAACGGCGGGATTCGCGACATCGACATAGTTCGGCTGGTTCACGTCGAAATAGGCGAGCGCGGCATACATGCTGCCGAACTTGTACTTTACGCCGACTTCCTTCTGCGTGACCTTTACTGCGGGGAGAATCGCCCCCTCGTTGACATAGCCGCTGCCGACCACCTGCCCGCGCGTCGTGGCTTTTGCATACGCGCCGTAGACCGAGAGGCGGTCCGTCGGCGCATAGGTCACGCCAAACGTCGGCGCATACTGCGTATCCTTCGTCTCACTGCCTACAGCTGCGCCGCGGTAGTTCCCGTGGCGGCGCGTGACGGCCGCGAGCAGATTCCACTTCCCGATCTTTACATTGTCCATCAGGTTGATGCTCGTATCCATCTCCTGATACTGGAACTTCTGGCCGAGGCTGCCGGAGATGTCGTAGCTGTAGATCGAGGGATTGTAGATGATGCCGGAGTAGATATTGCCTGTCACATGAGCATTTGGAGTGTCTCTCCGCGTATTGTTGTACTGCACGCGCCACGAACGGTCCACGGCGAGCGTCACGTCATGCTCCGCCGCCCCTGTCTTGAACTTGTGGTTCACACCGACCTGCCCGTAGCGGCTCTTGAGATAGAAATACTGCGACCAGACCTGATTGCTGCGCAGATTCCCGTCACCGTCAATTGTGATCTGTGACCAGTAGATGAAGCGGCGGTTCGTCATGTCGTTCGTGCCTGCGTTCAGGAACCACTTCGTATGCAGATTGATCTTCTGCTCGTGGTTGAGCGTGATCTGATAGCCGTCCCAGTCGCTGTGCATGAGGTTCGGATCATCGTAACTGCGGCTCGCATCGGGTGCGTCCGGCACCTGCCGCGCGGAGCGCTGGATCTGGAAGCGCCGCTCCGTCCCGCGCAGGCGGTCCTTGTAGTATCCGCCGAAGAAATTCGTCGTGCTCTTCGGCGTCTCGCGGCTGACATCGACAAAGAGGTTCGTCTTTTGTCGTCCCGCACCACTCACGGCGAAATTCCCCTCGCTGTGCTCGCCGTAGACGCGCACACCAAACGTCCCGTCGCCGAGACCGCTGCGGTTCACGTCGATATAGCCGCCGTAGTGTCCGTAGCCGCCGATCGTCTGCCGGTAGCGCGTGAAATCGCCCTTCTCCGGCCGTTTCGTGTAGAGGTAGACGGAGACCGGCTGTCCGCCGTCGGGGCCATTGTAGGACTGCACCGAGCCGGAAAGCGTTGCCGCAGGCCCGACCATAACATCGGCACGTCCAATCGTATTCGTCACCGGACCAGCTGCCATGATGAAGAAGCCCGGCACATTGTTGAGATACATCGCCGAACCGTTCGCAAGCATCCCGCGCGCGGAGAAGTCCGTCTTGATGAGCGAGGTGCCCACGCGCAGCGACGGCACATTCGCGAGAACCTGATTCACGTCGCCCGACGGCGCAGAAAACGTATCGAAATTCTTCGTCGTGAGGCTTTGCGCCGTATACGGCACCTGCATCACGTCCCGATCGCCCAGCAGGCCGAAATTCGTCTGCTCTGCCTGGAATCCGCCGGGCAGACTTCTGCGCACCGTGGTGTCTGCAGAGCGGCGCACCCCGATCACCGTTACCTCTGGCAGATCATAGGTGTCCATCTCCTCTGCCGCCTCTATCTGCGGATGCTCCGCGGCAGCAGCAGTGCTCATCATGCCCGTGCCCGTCAGACATGCGAGGAGCAGTGCAATTTTCTTCTTCCGTGTCATTTTGAACCATCCTTTGTATCGAAACTATGAATCGACGGAAAGATTATCATAGTCTACGATTAAATACAATCGAATAGATTCAAAACGATAGTTCAATATTTTTGAAACATCAACCTTTCAAAAACGCGTCCAGAACTGCAGCGAAGTCCGTGCCAAGCATGCCGCTCCCCTCTCCCGCGGCATCTCTGCCCGAGAGCAGCCCCGACGGCAACGGAAGGAGGCGCTTCTCCCCCATCGCAGGCAGCAGCGCAGGATCGGCAATGACCGCATCCGCCGCGTCCCATGCAGGCTGCAGCTCCACAGCTGTACGAAAGATAAGCAGGTCGGCCCCGTCTGCCTGCCGGTAAAGCGCCGCCGTCTCCTCGTCCCACGCATAGGCCGCGCAGCGGATATTGCGAAATCCATATGCGCGGAGCAGGCGATCGATGGCTGCGGCAGCAATCGGATCGGCGATGATGAGGATCTTGTCCGCACGCACATCTCCCGCTACCTGCTCCGCACCTGCATCCTCTGGGGACAAACCGAGCGCCGCGGCGATCTCAGCCCGCCAGGCCGTCCGGCCCGCATCCCCGAGCGGCAGGCTGCGGACAACGGGCACATCGTATTCACTGCGCAGCCATTCCGCCGCAGACACGCCGGCAGCAGATACCAGCCAGACCAGCGCGGGGCGTTCGGTCAGTGCATCGCGCCCTGCAGTGCACACATCGCAGCCGTACGCGGTGAGAAAAGCGAGCGGGGCATCCAGCTGCGCCATATCGCCGAACAGCAGCGGGCTGTACCCGAGGACGAGGACCGTCCGCCCCGCCTCCCGCCATCCATCGGCCGCCTCCTGCACAAGGCGAAGTGCCGCCTCTGCAGCGCCGTACACGGCATCATGAAAGCCGTCCGTCGGCGGTGCACACGCGCGGCAGCCCTGCTCCTCCGCTGCCTGCAGGACCGGCGCGGCCTCCATCGCCATGAATGCGGGCACGGGTGAGCTGAGGAGATGCACCGTGCGGTATACACCCCCTGCCGCAAGCGCACCGGTCTCTGCGGCAGCGGTATCCTCCATGCCGAAGATGTAGTCCTCCGCTTGCGGTATGAGCGCATAGACATCGCTGCGCTCCGCCATGAGATCCATGCGTGCGAGCGCATTGCGGCAGCCCGACGGCGTGACAAGCACATGCGCTGCGCCGTCCGCACGCAGGAAATCCGCCACGCCCGCCGTATCGCTCATCGGCGGCGGCAGCTGGGCCGGCGCCGTGACCGCCCCCTCCTCCGGCGGCAGCGCGGCGAGGAGTTCCTCTGCAGTCTCGTGCCGGATGCCGTCCGCCTTTGCCAGCGGCCCGCGAAAGAAACAGCGCACGATGCAGCCCGTCTCCGCAGAAAGTGTGCGCTCGATGTCTGCAAAGTCCGGGCGCGTGAGGATGTCAAGGCAGGAGAGATAGATCACGACCGCGCGCGCACCGGGCAGACGTGCGGCATCCCGCACCGCCTCCCGAATCGCTTCCTCCGCCGTTCCGAGCACATAATCCTCTGCCCGCACGGCGGCATAGCGAAACCGCCCGAGCGCGCCGATCTGCAGTGCGCGCCGGTAGATGGAGCGAAAACAGATGAGTGCCCCCGCTGCAGCGACAACGAGATCGCGCCGCGCCCACAGCCGGTCGAGGCTCGTGTCAAAGTCGCGAATCTCCTCAGCGGCAATCGGCTGCATCGGCCCCCTCCTCATCACAAAACAGTTCCTCCCCGCCCGAATGTCCGCTCTCCTCCCCAAGGATTTCGAGGAGGAGATTCATTGCAGGACTGCGCCATTTATTCCGATGAACCCCGTAGTATGACGTGACGGTCATCGGATCCGACTGCGCTGCGGCCAGCCGGCCGAGGGCTCTGCGTTCCCGTACCGCATGGTCCGGCAGCAGTGCAATCCCCATATCGTTCTCAACCAGATTGATGATGGTCTGCGTGCTCCGCAGCTCAATCATATTCGTAAACGAGATCCCCCGCTGCCGCAGATAGTCATCCGCCATCTGGCGAATCTCGCCCGGGCGCGGCATTGTGATCAGCGGCATTTCGTTGATCTCCATCTCCTGCTCACGAAAGTCCGGGCACCATGCGGCTGTGCCGGCCGAAGTGTAAAAATGCACGGGACTCTCCTCGAACGTCCAGAATGCAAGGTTCTCCTTGTCTCTCTCATGGATCGCGTACGCGAAGCCGACGTCGAGCTGCCCGTCGCTGAGCGCCGCAACGACATCGCGGCTCGTGAGCGAGCGCAGACGCAGATCGACGGCGCGGAGCATGCGCATGCAGACGCTTGAGCAGGGGCGGCAGACGGAAGCAGAGCAGCGACTCCGGCGCGCCGACCGTGAGCGTCCCCTGATAGGCGGCAATGCCGTATTGAAAGTTCTTGATCTTGTTCGCCGCCGCAAGCACCTCGTCCACATACGGAATCAGCGCCTCGCCCGCCTTTGTCAGAACCATGCGCCGCCCGCTTTTCTCAAAAAGCGGTACCCCCGTCAGCTTTTCCAGCTGCGCGATGTGGAACGTGATCGTCGACGGCGTATAGCTGAGGAGGCGCGCCGCCTTTGTAAAGCTACCCGTGCGCACGATTGTCCGGAACGTCGTGAATATCTTCAGTTCCATTCGTATCATTCCTTATCGGCAATATAATGGGACTCATAAAAAGCAGAACATACAGGATCCATAGTTTTAGATAATTGAATTTGGGGTGTTCGTCAATTTTTTGTGACAGAGCTGTGGCCTATCACTGTTCCCCCCTCATGGAGCAGACAGCTGACCGTGAAGAAGAATCGACTGACATCCTCTGGAGAGTACTCCCCATTCTGCATCCACCAACGAACAGTTTCCGCAAAATTGCATACAACATGATTGAGCATATAGTCAGCAGGTACATCCATACAAGAATCTTTAAGATTTTTTCTAAAAATATCAACAAGATAGTCTTTAAAATGCTTGATAAACATCTCTCCGCTCTCAGACAAAAGCAGCCCTCTGAGATAATGCCGGCTATCCTGCAAATGATATAAAATATGCGTGATCTCTGCTTGCAAGCTGATGGGCTCCGCAGAAAAATCATGGGTGCTCTCCCTTGATAAATTATCGACAAACACATGATTAAAAATCTCTGTGCACAATGCCTTAAGAAGTTCATCCTTCGTATCAAAGTGCGAATAAAAGGTACTTCTTCCAATATTGGCACGCTCAATAATCTCTTGGGTAGTGATTTTGGAGTAGTGCTTCTTTTCCAGCAAAGATGTAAACGCCTGAAACACAGCTTGCCGCGTCTTCTTTTGTCGTCGATCCACGCCGATAGCCTCCCGACGGTTTTATTTGGAAATCAAAAAGCAACCGAACAATGTGTTCTCTATTGCATAGTTAGTATATTATTGCTCTTCTAACCTGTCAACATCTTTCACTAAGCCAATAAGAGAAGCAACCGCACACCTCCGTAGATCATTTTATCGAACACTTTACCCCGATTGTTTCGTAATGAACTTTAGACGCTATCTGATTCTTGTAGCGCCCCTTACTGATGAATATACTTGCAGCAGAACGAAAGATTCCATCGGATGATATGTATCTATATCAGAATTGGGGGCATTTCTCATGATTGCGAAGGTGAATACATTTTTATCGGGTTGGCAAATGACATGGATGGCCGGCGTTTTCTTAGCAGCTTCCTTTTTCCTCCCAATGACGGGGTATCCCTGGGCGGAAAATTTGGCATGGGTGACTGTTATTGTATGCGGGCTTCCACTCTTGTACCTGTCCGCTTTCCGACTGGTTAGGAATGAAGGAATCCGCAAGATTTCTTCGGCACTTTTGATTTCCATGGCAATGGCAGCAGCGCTCCTCATCGGAGACTTGTTCGCCGCTGGAGAAGTGGCCTTCATTATGTCGGTTGGTGCATTGCTGGAGGATATGACGACCAACCGCGCCAAGCAAGGCCTCAAAAATTTGATTGCCTTGGAACCGGAAACCGGACGGCTCATCAAAAACGATCAAGAAAATATAGTTCGTGTAACCGAGATCAAAAAAGATGATATTCTACGGATCCTTCCGGGCGAAACAATTCCCGTGGACGGCGTTATCGAGACAGGAGAGACTTCCGTGGATCAGTCGGTAATGACCGGCGAAAGCCTCCCAGTGGATAAAGCTGCGGGTGATGCCGTGTTCAGCGGTACGATGAATCAATTTGGTGCGATTGATATTAGGGCAACGAAAATAGGCGAGGATAGTTCCCTGCAAAAACTGATTCGTATGGTCGCTGATGCCGAGGCAAAACAAGCGCCTACCCAAAGAATCGCAGACAAAGCAGCAAGCTGGCTCGTCCCTGTAGCGCTCATGATCGCGATAGGCACATATTTCTTCACGGGAGACATTGTGCGCGCTGTTACCGTTTTGGTGGTTTTCTGTCCATGCGCTCTGGTATTGGCAACGCCGACAGCGATTACAGCCGCCATTGGGCAGGCCACAAAACACGGCGTGATTATCAAGTCCGGAGAAGCGTTGGAGAAAATGGGCAAGGTTAATACCATTGCATTTGACAAAACGGGAACCCTAACCTATGGATGCTTGGAGATCAGCGATATACTTCCCATCGCAGATATAACACCAGAGGAACTCTTGGCAATAGCGGCTTCGGCAGAAAGCCGCAGCGAACATCCGCTTGGCAAAGCCATTGCACTGAACGCAAAGGCAAAAGGAATGCCCTTGTACAATGTATCAGAGTTTACCATGATCGCAGGAAAAGGCATCATCGCAACGCTAAAGGACATCAAATACATCCTCGGAAATGAAAAACTGCTCCGTGAAGTTGGAATCGCAACCACCGATCAAGTCAAGCAGTCTCTGGAACAGGCAAGGACAGAGGGCAAGGCATCCGTTATCGTAGCAAATACAGATGGCGTCATTGGCATCATCACGCTTACGGATGTATTGCGCCCGGATGCTGCTCATATGGTGGAGACGCTCGCTGCGTTGAACACCGAAGTTATACTTTTGACCGGCGACAATCAAAAGGCGGCAGAGTATTTTGCCGGACAGGTAGGAATCAAAAAAATTGCAGCCGACCTTTTGCCCGAAGACAAAGTAAAGAACATTGTCGAGCTAAAGCGGAAAAATAACGTCTGCATGATTGGCGACGGTGTGAACGATGCTCCCGCATTAAAAACAGCCGATGTAGGGGTAGCCATGGGCGTCATTGGAAGCGATATTGCGATTGAGGCTGCAGATGTTGCACTCATGACCGACGATATTTCCAAAATCCCCTATCTGAAATGGCTGTCAAATGCCACCGTGCGCACCATCAATACGGCAATCCTCCTTTCTATGACGATAAATTTTGTCGCAATCCTCCTTTCTGTGCAAGGCGTTCTTACTCCTACCACTGGCGCTTTGGTACACAATGCGGGGTCTTGTTTTGTTGTACTGCTGGCAGCTCTTCTCTATGACAGAAAGTATCGTGGTGGTCATCCCGCAATGACAAGTTAAAAACAAGCTGTCCCCCCTGTTTGGAGTTGGCAGGTTACCAGGATACATCTGCAAATAAAATAACCGTATGCCCATCGACCTGCATATCCGCATATTCGACGACACGATACTTTACGATCACATCCTTCCAATGGCGCAGAGAAAATTTTGCAGGACATCGACTTTCATACGCAGCTCAATGAGTTCGTTTTCCAGCAGGGTACGTTCATCGACAGCGTTTTTACGGGGGCGACCTTTGGGACGTGGTACATAGCCTTGATCCAGCAAACGCTGTTTCCTGTTCTGACGATTGACGAACCCTTTGATCTGTTCTTTTGTAAGTCCGTAGAGTTCTCCAATTTCTCGATATGTTTTACCATGTTCTTTCAGACGAAAGATTTCATCCAAAAGCATTTCTATTTTCGTACACTTCCTAGGCATGACAAATCCCTCCTGCTGTAGTTTTTATTCTACAACAGGAGGGATTTTTCTTCCTTGTCCGTTATCTAGGGTGCAGTTCACTAACCATTGGGGGGCAGCTCAAGCTGCATGGAAGCCTTTGTATGAGGTTCTGCGAAATATGCCGCACATATTTGATTTACAAAACCGCGCCTTTGTCCTACAATAAGTAAATCAATCTGTGAGGTGGTTTGTATGATGGAGGAACAGCTCGGCACATCGCGGCGCGCGGTGTTCATCGAGGGCGTGCACGACGGCGTGCCGATTGCGCTCGGCTATTTTGTCGTGGCGTTCACCCTCGGGATTCTCGCACAGACGGCGGGACTGACCCCGTGGCAGGGCTTCGTGACGAGCATGGTGAACATTGCCTCGGCGGGCGAATACGCCGGCTTCACCGTGATCGCGGCACAGGCGCCCTATCTTGAGATCGCCGTGCTGACCCTCGTTGCGAACGCACGCTACTTCCTCATGGCTGCTGCGCTGACGCAGCGCTTCTCGCCGGAGCTGCCCCTCCTGCACCGCCTCGCCGTGAGTTTCGGCGTGACGGACGAGATCTTCGGCATCGCCATCGCGCGCGGCGGCATGGTGAACCCGTACTACAACTACGGCGCATTGGCGATCTCCGTCCCCGCATGGTCTGCCGGCACGGCGATCGGCATCGCAGCGGGCGATGTTCTCCCCGCGATGGCGCTGTCCGCACTCTCGGTCGCGCTCTACGGGATGTTTACATGGATCATCCTCCCGCCGACAAAGAAAAGCCGCCCCATCGCCGCCATGGTCGCCGCCAGCTTCGTCCTGTCCGCCGCAGCAGCATATGCGCCCGGCCTGAGTGAGCTCTCGGGCGGCACCCGCACGATCATTCTCACCCTCCTCATCGCCGGAGTCGGCGCAGCACTCTGCCCGATCAAGGAAGAACAGGAGGGCCGCAATGCGTGATATATGGATCTACATCGCCGTCATGAGCGCGGTGACCATCGCCATCCGCCTCACCCCGGCGCTTCTCCTGCGGCGCGAGATCAAAAACGTCTTTGTCCGCTCTTTCCTCTTCTACGTCCCCTATGTAACGCTTTCCGTCATGACCTTCCCCGCCATCGTAGAGGCGACGCGCACGCCGCTTGCCGGCGCGGCGGCATTTGCATTTGCCGCCTTCCTCGCCTGGAACGGGGCGAGTCTCTTCCGCTGTGCGGCGGGCGCAAGCATAATGGTGCTGATTGTGGAGGGCATCTATTTTTCGCTGTAATGATTGACCATGCAATTTTTCTAATAAATTGCAGCTAATATGTGCAAAGGAGGTGCGGGCATGGACTTCGACTGCTGGACAGGGATCAAAATAGGGGAGAAGTCATACATTATCGCGGAGAAAATTCGCTATAAGGAGAAAACATCGGACGATGCATGGACAGAGTATGGTCTTATTACAGAAGACAGCGATGCACGCCTCTGGCTGAGCATCGCGGAGGGGGGACTTTCATGCAGTCTGTCCTCCCCTGTGGGAAACAAAGTGCCGAAGGGCTACCGCCTCCATGACAGCGGCACGGAGGTTGTGACGGGCGTATGGGGCGATACGGATGCCTCCGTCGGCGATGAGACAAAATACGAGCAGTACGAGAGCGCAGACGGTCAGGAAACCTTCTTTGTCGAGCATTGGAACGGCCGCCGCAGCAGCTCCGGGGGGCGAAAGATTGCCGCCGGCATCATCACCGCAGACACGAATATGAAGCAGCATGCGCGGGGAGCATTTCTGCGGACACAGCTTCGCGATCTCACCGTCCATATGGGGAGCGGGCTCGCTGCAGTCGCCATTGTCCTCTTCATCATGTACGGAATCCCCGATCTCGATGCACGGGACTGGCATGATTTCCGCCGCTTCGTGAACATGCCCTATGACCTGCATGAACGGCTTGCCGATGCACCCTACTATCAGGAGTCGGCGGAGGAGGGCGGCGCGCGCATCTATACGGCGCATATCGACGCCGGCAGCGCCGCGCTCGATCTCATCGAGGGCGTAGACGGCAGAGTGCAGGATGCCTATGAAGATCTGCACGATGCGGAGCGCCCGATCATCGTTCGCACACAAGCGGAACTCGCACGCATTACAGCTTCGGCAGACGGAACGGCACGCATCGTTCTCATTGAAGCGCCCCCCGACGCCGCTCCCGCTGCCGAAAAACTGCAGCGCAGCTATGTCCTCATGCGCTACGGCGAAGTCGTGCGTACGGGCGATCAGCGCGGCCGTATGGTCGTAGCGGCGGAACAGGATGCTTCGGGGACAGTCACTCCTTCCGCCGCACCTGCGGGCACAGCGCCAAATGCTGCTCCCGCGCCGCCTGCGGATGCCCCCGTGCCGGCAGCATCTGCGAGCGAGGACGCGCAGCGCCGCACACGACATCTTGCACACTAATCCCCCGCTTTTGCAAACGACTCACAGACGATAGGAGAACGCACATGATTGACCAATCCGCACTCATACTCACCGCATTCTACGCCGCGTTCGGCATTCTGCTCATGATTGTGTCGAACATCGTAATGGACTTCTTCATCCCCGGCAACTTCGCCGAGGAGATCCGGCGGGGCAACCGTGCGGTCGCGTGGCTCTCGGCCGGCTCCTTCATAGGCATCGGCGAGATTCTGCGCGCCGTCATCCTCTCGCCCGCCTATGATTCGATGACAACGGACTTTGTGCAGGGCGTCGCAGCAAGCGTGGTCTACGCGGCCGTCGGTATTTTCTTCTTCATCATCGGCTTCTTCATCATCAATGCGTGGCACCGCAAATACGCACTTGCCGCCGAAATCCAGCGCGGCAATACGGCGGCGGGGATCTTTGTTTTCGGCATCTTCGTCGGGCTGTCGCTCGTCATCAGCGGCGCAGTACACTAAAGCAACTGTTCGTGCATATCCCACGCGAACACCTCGTTACGCAAGCGGTCGCTCAGGGATATGCGCCAACTGCAATAAATCCCTCATATGACATCTACAAGCATAATGTCAGAAAGGATGTGAACGATGGAAAACATAGGGCGCAAAGCCGCCATCCTCGCCGCTGCATTTGCTTCGGTCGGCGCACTTGGCGCAGCGTATGTCTATCGTCATGACATCGCTTTTTCCATCGCCGATGCCGTGCATCCCGAGTGGAATGCGGGCGAGGCGCGGCTTGCGGATGCCTATGACCGCCGCTACACCCTTCTCAACAACGGCGACGGCACGGAGACCGCACTCTATGACGACAGCACTGCCGTCACCTTTCGCCACGACGGCGCGGGCGACCTCGTCTGGCTGTCCGGGACGGCGAGCCTCCTCGCCCCCCTCGCGCCGAACTACTTCGCATTTCACGGATTCTCCTACGCGGGCGGCACAATGGATCTCGCACATATGACCTACCGCACGAATGCGCCGCTCACACCGCTCCCCGAAACATTCAAGGCATCCTCCCGCAGTCACGCCCACGGTTCCCGTGGTTATACGGGGCGCGGCAGCTACAACGAAAAGAAAAGCGAGAAGTCGGGCGAGGTCAGCCGGAAGTCCGGTTTCGGCCAGGCAGGCATCCGCTCCTCGGGAGGGTCGTAAGAGATGCAGACAAACCAAAAGCCGACCTACATCGACGCACTTGACTCCGCCATCTTTACCTATATCCAATACGGCGACTATGCCGACCGCTATCCGGCACACACAGCGCAGGCCTTCCCGCAGGAGTTCTACGACGAGCTCCGCACGGCCTCCGCTGCCCTCTTCGCCGTCTTCTGCAAGGCGGCGCAGGTCTTTCAGCAGGCGCCGGACAACTTTGCCCGCGCAATGGATATGCCGGAGGAGCTGCTGCCCTATCTGCGCATTCCGAATGCCTTTCAGCTGCCGACATGGCTCTCGCGCCTCGACTTTGTCCTCGATGAGGAACGGCGTATCCGCATGGTTGAGATCAATGCGGATACGCCGTGTTTTATCATTGAATCCTTCTACGCGAACAGCATTGCCGCATCCTATTTCGGCAAAAAGGACCCAAACGCGGGTGCGCTCGCCCAGCTGCGAGACTTCCTCGCGCAGATTCACACGCGTTCCTGCCCCCCCGTTGCCGACCTCCGCACACGCACGCTCACACCGCGCCCATTCCTGTTCAGCTGCTTCGATGACTATCCCGAGGACCTCGCAACCACGCGCTTTCTCATGCGTCTCATGCAGGAAGGAACAGCGCACAGCGACATCCGCTTCCGCTCGTTCTACGAGATGGAGATTGACGGGCAGGGTATCCCGTTCGACGACAATGTATATGCATCCGCGCTCTATCGTCTGCACCCGATGGAAATTTTGATCGATGAACGCACACCGGACGGAGAGCCCCTCGGGCAGATGTTCCTCGACCTCTATCAGGAGGGCAGATTCGCGCTGATGAATCCACCCGAGGCCATCATCCTCCAGAACAAGTCCTTTATGGCGCTCGTCTATGCACTCGCACAGACGGAGCAGTTCTTCTCCGCAGAGGAGTGTGCGCTCATCCGCCGTTGGCTCGCCCCGTCGTATTTCGAAGACGATTTCCCCGCGCTCGCAGACGGTACGTATATCCGCAAGGAGATCTGGGGGCGCGAGGGGCGCAACATCTCTGTTGTTCAAAAGCAGGGCAGCATCCCAACAACCGCATTCAAAAAGCACCCTTCCAATGCGGACGACATCATCTGCCGCGAGAGCCGCGCCGCCATGTATCAGGACTTCATCCGCCAGCCCCGCTTCATGCACACGGCCGATTCCGGCACGATGGAGGGGTGCCTGACGCTCTCGTGCTTCATGCTCTTCGGCGTCCCCTCCGCCGTCGGCTGCCGCTTCTCGCCCGAGGAGATTGCAGGAACAGAAGCATACTTCCTCCCGCTGGTCGTTTCATAATAAGTGGATATGATCCGGAGGGTGATATTCACAATTCCACTTTGTGGAGGATAAACTATTTTCCTTCTGTGCCATTTAAGCATCTTTCCTTTCTTCTTATACCGGCTTGAACAACCTTAGTATAAGCAGGAAAGATGCTTTTTGTATAACTTTATCTCTTCCAGTGGGGTTTATGAGAAAACAAGCTGCGCACAATCGCGCTGACATCCAACGCGTCGTCTGACCTTTAGTTCCACAGGATTGTGGTGACGATTGCCTGTACTGCCTCAACGGAGACAGGTTCTTCAAAGGAAAGAGAGAATGTATAGCCGCTGCGTGACCAGAGGGCAAGACTGACAAGTTTTTCCGTCCCCTTGACACGGATGTACTGCCGCCCAGCCTGAATGACTTGATTAACCTCATAGGCAGTGTTGTCTCCGCTGATATCTGCATCCCCCCGCGCCATACGGAAGAGAATCTCTTTCCCAGCCTCGTTGCGGTAAAAGATTTCTGCAAGACTCTTGTCAATGACGATGATATCCTTCTGGAGATATCCGACCGGGAGAAGAGTCGGCGTGTAGACCGGGAGACCGGCAACCGCCCATGCATCACGCACACTCGTATAGGGAACGAGCGGAAATGGTATGTGCTGCACCGGCTGCTCCGCATGGACATCTCCACCATAAAATGCCGATGCAGCAACGCCTACAAGCAGGATTCGCTTCATTCCATATTTTTTCATGACATCTCCGATTTCTTCTTGTTCTTCTGAAATGCCTGCTTCTTCGCTTGTGCTCCCGCCAGCATCTCACGCGCATTGGCAAGCGCCACCTCGGTGACATCATCACCAGATGCCATACGCGCAATCTCGCGCTCTCGCTCCTCTGCAGACAGGAGTGATACCTGCGTTACCGTAGTATCCCCGCGCACAGATTTCGCGATGTAGAGATGCGCGTCTGCCATACAGGCAATCTGCGGCAAGTGTGTGATGCAGAGCACTTGCTTGTAATGCGCGACGAAGGCAATGCGTTCAGCGACCATCTGTGCCGTGCGCCCGCCGATACCAGTGTCGATCTCATCGAACACCATGCTCGTCCCGCTGCTATCTCGTGCTGCGACAATTGCCTTAATGGCGAGTGCAATACGCGAGAGCTCACCGCCCGAGGCAATCTTCTCGAGTGGTTTTTCCACCTCCCCAACATTCGCCGAAAAAAGCATCGCAAGACTATCCGCACCTCGACTCGTGTATTTCTCCTCCGGCGTAACGACAATGCGAAAGCGTGCCTTTTCCATACCGAGCCCCTGCAGTTCTCGTGCGATATCTGCAGAGAGCGCTGCGCCAACTGTCTGCCGCTCCCGCGTCAGCGCTGCTGCAAGAGTCTCCATCCGCTGTCGCAGACCAGCAATCTCCTGGAGCAGCTGCGCCATATCGGCATCATAGTTCTCGACCGCTGCCAGCTCGCTGCGAATCTCCTCCAGACGTGCGAGGACAGCAGAAATCGTCCCGCCATACTTCTTTTTCATCCGCTCAATTGTATCCATGCGCGTCTGCATACGATCCAACCGTGCAGGATCAGCATCAATGTTGTCCAGATAGTCACACACTTCATAGGATGCCTCCTGGAGAGAGATATATGCCTCTCCGATCATCACCTGCGCGTTTGCCAGCCCATCATCATAGCGTGCGATTTCATCGAGGTTGTGCGTGATGCGTGAGAGTGCAGATAAGACAGCAAGCCCCGCACCACTGTCCTCACCAAGCAGGTTGCTCGCCTCAGCAGCATTCTCCATGAGGCGCTCGGCATGTGCAAGCCGCCGGATCTCCGTCTCGAGTTCCTCATCCTCTCCCACTGCAAGTTCTGCCTCGGCGATCTCGCGCTCCTGCCAGCGCAGCATATCCAAGCGTTCCTCGATCTCCCCAATCTGATCTGCACGCTCCGTGTGCAGGCGCGACTTCTCCCGCCAGTCCCCATAGACCTGCTGATACGCTTCCAACACAGTACGCAATCCATCGCTCTCAAGGAGATCTCGCTGCGTATCCTCGCGCAGCAGTGCCAGGTTCTCGTTCTGTCCATGGATATCCACGAGACAGGGTGCAATTTTTTTCAAAAATGCCAGCGTAACGTGACTTCCATTGACGAGAATCGAACTCTTTCCCGCACGGGCGATCTTGCGCACGATAATAAGTTCATCATCACAGTCGATTTCCTGTTCCGCGAGCAATGCATACAGAGCATCCTCCGCACCAATGGAAAACACAGCCTCGACACGAAGGAAATCACAGCCGCTGCGGATGGCATCGCTCGATATCCGCTGCCCAAGGATCGCCCCGAGTGCGTCAATGAGGATGGATTTACCCGCGCCGGTCTCACCGGTCAAGATATTGAGTCCCGCACCGAACTCTACAGTAACCTCCTCAATCAATGCAAAATTCGTGACGCGAAGACTGTGCAGCATGGTTTTCCTCCCCCTCAGCGAATCAGCGCATGAATACGGTCGGTAATCGTTTCTGCAGTATCCTTTGGTTTCACCAGCACAAAGATACTGTCATCACCTGCAACCGTCCCGATGATCTCCGTCCAGTCGGATGCATCGAGCGCAGAGGCGACCGTCGCAGCACCACCTGGAATAGTCTTGACCACAACGATGTTCTCACTGAAGTCACAGCTCACGATGTTATCCTTAAAGAGGCGTTTCATCCGTGCCTCGGAGAACCGTACACTCTCATGCGGCGATACGGCATAGCGATATCGCCCACTGCCCGCAGGTACTTTGATGAGATACAGTTCCTTGATATCCCGTGATATGGTTGCCTGCGTGACGCGCACATGGCGTGCGGCCAACGCTTCGGCAAGGGCTTCCTGGGTCTCAATGATCTCCTCACTGATAATCTTCTTGATGAGATCGTGACGCCGCCTTTTCATTCCGCTCTCTCCTAGCAGTTTCTCCAGAGTTTTGTCCGCAGCGTGCGGTAGTAGTCCTTGTCTTCGAATTTGATGATGCCCGCGCGCGCATCAGAACACTTTACGGTCACAACATCATCCGGGTGCACAGGTGTGATCTCCTGTCCGTCTAGTGTGACAATGACACTTTGTCGTGTATCGACGAGGTGGATGTGCACGACATCCGACTCGCTGATGATGAGGGGACGGATATTGAGCGTATGCGCGCAAATGGGCGTGAGCAGGATGCCCTTCACCATAGGGTTCATGATCGGGCCGCCCGCCGAGAGCGAGTACGCCGTTGAGCCTGTCGGCGTAGCAACGATAAAACCGTCTGCCATGCACTCAACAAGCGGTGTCTCGTTGACCGTTAGCCCGAGCGAGATAATGCGTGCAACATCCCCCTTGGCAACGACAATATCGTTGATGGCATAGCCGAGAAGGTGCTCTGCCCCCTGCGGCTTTCTCACATAGCCGGCGAGGAACGGACGCCGCTCCACACGAAAGCTGCCCATGCAGAGCTGCGCGAGACGCACCTCCAGCTCGTTCTGCTCGATATCCGCCATGAATCCGAGCGTCCCCATATTGATCCCGCAGACAGGCACAGGATTCTCCGCATATCTGCGGCAAATACCGAGCAGAGTCCCGTCCCCCCCCAGACTGAGGGCAAAGTTCGCCGGCAGGCACTCAATGTCATCGACGCCGTACTGCTCCATGCCAAACTCCTTGGCACGCAAACGCGGCAGAATCATCCGTGCATCATGGGAAGCGAGACAGTCGCGGATACGCAGCAGAATCTGCCGTGTCTCCGGCTTGTCCAAATTCGGAAAAACAGCAACGGTCATCATAGAACTGTAACACCTCATCCACCCAATGTGCGGTGCGCGTCTGCGACAACAGCAGATACGGAGAGCATTTCATCCGGCGCAGCATCGCCCTGCATCCGTAGATACAGGAGGTACTCGATATTCCCCTTCGGGCCTTTCACGGGAGAGAATGTCAGTCCTGCGGGGACAAATCCCTGTACCGCAGCAACCGCGAGTACCCGGCGAATGACATCCTCATGCACCTGCGGATCACGCACGACACCGTTCTTACCAACGCGCTCCTTCCCAGCCTCGAACTGCGGCTTGATGAGCGCAATCACCGCGCCATCCGATGTGAGCAGCCTCCGTACCACAGGCAGCACCTTATCCAGCGAGATAAACGCAACATCAATCGATGCGAAATATAGGAGCTGTCCCAGCATCTCCGGCGTAACATTTCGGATATTTGTCCGCTCCATATTGACTACGCGGGCATCCGTGCGCAGCTTCCAGTCGAGCTGACCATAACCGACGTCGATAGCGTAGACCTTTGCTGCACCGTTTTGCAGCATGCAGTCCGTGAAACCGCCCGTCGAGGCTCCGATATCCGCCGCTGTCTTTCCCGTAAGAACAGCGCCGAACGATGCCATCCCCTTTTCCAGTTTCAGACCGCCGCGGCTGACGTAGGGCAGATCTTCTCCTACAACACGCAGCTGCGCGGCAGTGGATACCATCGTGCCGGCCTTGTCGACGCGCTGCTCATCGACGAGTACTTGCCCCGCCATGATGAGCCGCTTTGCGCGCTCTCGGCTCACGGCAAGCCCCTGCTCCACGAGGAGAATATCCAAACGCTCTTTTTTCAAGATCACTCCTACTGCTTCCGATTGACAATATATGCTGCCAGATCGCGCAGGAAGGATGCCTGCGCGCCGAACACATCAAGGACGGCCGTCGCCTCATCTGCCGCATTCCGCGCGAGTGCCTGCGCCTCTGCGAGAGAGGTCAGCGTCACATAGGTCGACTTGTGGTTCTTTTCATCACTGCCGATGGGCTTGCCGAGATCCTCCGCGCTCCCGACCACATCGAGGATATCATCCGTGATCTGGAACGCCAGCCCGAAATGATCAGCATACGATGTGAGCGCCGTCAGCTGTTCCTCTGTTGCACCCGCAAGGATTGCACCGCTGCGCAGCGCCGCACGGAAAAGCGCCCCCGTCTTTCCCATGTGGATACGGCGCAGCTCCTCCATCGAGATGGTGCGGTTCTCTGCCCTGATATCGAGCACCTGCCCGCCGACCATCCCCTCTGCTCCCGCTGCACAGCTCACCTCCTCCACAACTCGCAGGAGCGCATCTGAGGAGACATCCTGCTGACGCAGAATGACAGAGAAGGCAAGCGTAAGAAGCGCGTCACCTGCAAGGATGGCGATGCCGTCCCCATAGACCTTGTGATTCGTCAGCTTCCCGCGCCGATAGTCGTCATTGTCCATCGCAGGCAGATCGTCATGAATCAGCGAGTAGGTATGAATCATCTCAAGGGCGCATGCAGCCGGCAGGAACCGCGTTCCGTCCTCGCCCACTGCATCTGCTGCTGCCATCAGCAGGATGGGGCGCAGGCGCTTGCCGCCTGCCATCAGGCTGTATGTCATCGACGCACGCAGCTGCGCATCGAGGACATCCGTCTTCGCCAGTTCCTCCTCCAACGCATGCTCTACGAGCGCCTGCCTTGCTTTCCACAGCTCCTTCATCATCGGCCTCCGATCTGTAACGGCTCTTCCGCTATGCCGTCTGCTGTCTCTCTGACGAGGAGATCCATTGTCTCCTCGGCACGCTTCAATGATTTCGTACAGAAATCGGACAGCTGAATTCCTTCCGAATACTTTGCCATGAGATCGGCAAGCGGCAAATCACCCGCCTCAATCTCGGAGACAATCTGCTCCAATGTACTGAGTGCATCCTCAAATGCCATTTCCTTCTTACGTCCCATGCTCCTGCTCCTTTATTCGATCGACCACAGCCGATACCCTGCCGTCTGCAAATGTGATGTCCAAACGATCTCCGACCGCTACATCCTGTGCGTGGCTCACCGTCCGTCCGTCTCGCTCCACAACAGTGAAGCCGCGGTAGAGCATCCGTACGGGGTTCAGCAGCTCCAGACGCTCAAGGACGATCGCCAGCCGATGACGTGCCTGCAGCCGCTGCGCCTGTACTGCATGGTGCAGGCGCTCTGCCACACGGTCGCTGCGCTGCATCGCCGCACTGAGGAGGAGACTCGGATGCCGCTGCCACGGCCGCTCCGTGAGCCCCGTGAGACGCGTACCGCAGCGCTCAATCTGTCGTCTTCCGCCCACCGCAAGACGTGTGCAGAGTCCGTTTAGGTACTGCGACAGTTCCACCGCATCCGGCACGGCAAACTCTGCCGCCTGCGACGGTGTCGCCGCACGGCGGTCGCTGACATAGTCTGCCAGCGTCGTATCCGTCTCGTGCCCCACGGCAGAGATCACAGGGATGCGAGAATGATAGATAGCACGCACAACTGCCTCCTCATTGAATGCCCAGAGATCCTCCGCCGAGCCGCCGCCGCGTCCGACGATGAGAACATCTACGGGATACGTTTCATTGAAGAAACGCACCGCATCGGCGATCTGCCCCGCCGCCTCCGCGCCCTGCACGAGTACGGGACGAAGGACGAGCTGGACAGACGGCCAGCGGCGTTTGGCGACCTTGTGGATATCGCGCAGAACAGCACCTGCAGACGAGGTAACGATGCCGATGCGGCGTGGGAAACGCGGAAGCGGCTGCTTATGGGCCTCGTCGAAGAGTCCCTCCGCATAGAGTTTTTCTTTCAGCTGCTCGAATGCAAGAGCGAGCGCCCCTGCGCCCTCCGGCGTGAGTGTATTCACATAGAGCTGATAGGCACCATCGCGCTCATAAATAGATACATTGCCGCCCGCAATGACCTGCATCCCGTTCTCAGGGGTGAAACGCAGACTGCGCGCATATCCGTTGAACATGACGCATTTCATGCTCGCTCCCGCATCCTTCAGCGTAAAATAGCAATGCCCCGAAGGATAGCGTTTGAAATTGGACAGTTCCCCGCGGATTAGAATATCCGAAAGAATTTCCTCCCCCTCGAACATTCCCTTGATATACCGCGTGACATCACTGACACTATGGACGGTCATAAATTACCTTTCCGCACTGATAAAAAAAGACCATTGCACGAAACGATCGTGCAACGGCTTTACTCTTGATCGACAGACGCGGCAGGCGGAACAGATTTCTGCATCGCAGCCAGAATGCCGTTGACATAGCGGCTCGCATCATCCGAACCATATTTCTTCGCCAGCTCGATCGCCTCATTGATGGCGATGGGAGGATCGATCCGCTCCTCCTGATACCGCATCTCGTAGTATGCCATACGGATGAGGTTGCGATCCACGGCAGCCATGCGATGGAGTTTCCACTCCTTCGCCATCTGCGCAATCTCCGCATCAATCTCCGCTCGGAACGCCAATGTCCCCTGCACGAGCCCATGTGCGTAGGGCAGGTCTTCCTCCTTGATGTCCTCCACCTCGTCCAGTGCGAGCGCACTCGCACCGTCCGTACGGACATCATCCGTATTGAATTCCATCTGGAACAGCGTCAGCAGCGCAACCTCCCGCGCATGTCTTCGGCTCATGACATCCTCCGAAACAGCCGGTTCAACACTCCGGTATCCAGAAACTCCGCCCAGCTGCCGGCGTGCTCCGCCCGTAAACCTATATACATACCGATTCCCGCACAGAGGATGACAAAGACAATGTGCCAAAATCCAAACAGCAGGACACAGATGCCGAAGAATGCCCCCAGCACTAGTCCAGTCGTACGCCCGCGATGATACGTCCACTGATCCTGCAGGAGATGCAGCAGATATTCTTTCATGCAGTCCCCTCCCCGCTAGGATACAGCACGTTTGGTCTGTCCCGCAGCGGTATTCGAAATCTCGGCGATGCGGATATGCACAGGAACGTCCGCGATGCCCAACACCTCATGGAGGCTCTGGCGCACCTCGTGCGTCAGCTGCTCCGAAACGGTATGCAGATTCGTATGCTCCGCCAGTGTGATCTTCAGCTCTGTCTCCATGGGAGTGCCGGCTGTCCCCTGCGGGACATCGCGGACGGAAATCACGGCAGATGCCGCACGTACCCCCGGCAGGGAGAGTGCCACACGCTCCACAATGCCGCGCACAGCGGACAGCGCAACCTGCACAGCGCCTGACGGCGTATCCACAACCATGAATTCTCCATGCGTCCGTGCACGGGGCGCACCACTGGAAAACACCGCAAAGAACAGCTTAAGGCTGACGAGAAATAACACCCCGCAGCCCGCTAACAGTTCCTGGCGTGACAGCACATAGTGCAATTCATTCAGCCAGACACTCTCCGGCACAACACGCAGCGCCGCAGCCGCAGCTGCGACACTCAGCACCATGGTGAGGAGAGCATAGGGCAGGAGCAGCAAACGATTTAATATCCCCATCGTATTCAGCTCCTCAGCCGCACTCAGCGGACACGAGCCTCCTCAACGCGCGGCTCTTCCTCAGGGAAGCCGACGCCCTGCACATGCACATTGACCTCGACGACAGCGAGTCCCGTCATCGTCTCAATCGCGCGCTTGACATTTTCCTGTGCCGCCAGCGCAACCTCTGGGATGCGGATGCCGTACTTCACGATGATATAGAGATCAACAGCGGCTTCTTTCTCTCCCACCTCGACCTTGACCCCTTTGGAGAAGTTCTTGCGTCCGAGAATCTCTGCGATGCCGCCTGCGATACCGCCGCTCATACCGGCGACACCCTCGACCTCTGTCGTAGCCAGTCCCGCAATGATGCTGACGACTTCATCCGCTACGCGGATCATACCGAGTCCTGTTTCCTTCTTCACAGCGTTCTTCTCGTTATCCATTTCCATAGCCTCCAATCTTAAATCATCTGCCGCGCTCAGGCGCGTTCGATGTAGTTGCCTGTGCGCGTGTCGATACGAAGCACATCCCCCTCGTTGATGAAGAGCGGTACGCGTACCTCGTAGCCGGTCTCGACCTTCGCCATCTTGGTTGCGCCCGTCGCCGTGTTGCCCTTGACACTCGGCTCGCATTCGACGACCTTGAGGCTGACGGAGTTCGGGAGCTGAATGCCGATGATGCGTCCCTTGAACTCTTGCATTGCAACCTCCATGTTCTCCATGAGGTAGTTCAGCGCATCACCGAGCTGCTCCTTCGAGAGCTCGCTCTGCTCATAGGTCTCCATGTTCATGAACGTATAGGCACCGTCCGCCTCATAGAGATACTGCATCGTATGCGTCTCGAGGTGTGCTGCCGGCATCTTTTCGTTCGGGTTGAACGTGCGCTCCACGACTGCGCCGGTCTCGACGTTCTTAATCTTGGTACGGACGAACGCAGCACCCTTCCCTGGCTTTACATGCTGGAAATCAACAATCTGCCAGACGCCCCCATCATACTCAATGGTAAGACCCGTGCGGAAATCGGTGCTGTTAATCATATCGTTCGTTCCTCCATATAGTAATTATCTCTGCATATTATAGCGTTTTTATAGGCAGATTTCAATAAATTCTTTTGGCGCGTGCGTCAGCGCTTCTGAGCCCTCCGATGTGACGAGCACAGTGTCCTCGATACGGACGCCGCCCCATCCGGGGATATAGACTCCCGGCTCGTCCGTGATGAGCATCCCCGGCTGCAGGAGCTCCTTGCCCGCCTGTGAGAGCCGCGGTTCCTCATGAATCTCAAGACCGAGGCTGTGCCCCAGCCCATGTCCGAAATACTGATTCAAATCCTGCGCATCGAGTACGGCGCGTGCAGCATCATCGACCGCAGCCCCCGTCACCCCCGGGCGAATGGCAGAAAGTGCACGCTGCTGCGCCGTCAGCACGGCATCGTAGACGGATCGCTGGCGTGCATCCGCACGTCCGATGCAGATCGTCCGCGTGATATCCGAGTGATAGCCTCCGCAGACCGCACCAAAATCCATCGTCACGAGCTCGCCGTGCGCAACCTGCTTCCCGCTTGCAACACCGTGCGGCAGGCTGCCGCGTACACCGGATGCTACAATGGTTTGGAACGCCGGCCGCTCCGAACCTGCACGGCGCATATACCACTCCAGTGCAGCGGCAATTTCCATCTCCGTCATGCCCGGCCGAATGTCACCAATAACGCGGGCAAATGCTTCATCCGCAATTGCGCACGCACGCCGAATGAGCGCAATCTCGTTCGCATCCTTGATCTGCCGGAGCGCATCGAGCGAGAGTGATGTATCGAAAGAAATCTCCCCAAGCAGCGTACACAGCTTCTGATGCTGATCATAGACAAGCGCCCCGCCCTCGAATCCGAGTGCCACGACACCCATCTGTGCAGTGAGTTCTGCCGTTTTTGCATAGAGTCCATCCTTCTGCGCAACGATCTCATAGAGCGGTGCCTCCGCCGCTGCCTGCTCGGTATAGCGGCTGTCGGTCACGAGCATCAGGTACTCACGCGTCACGAGGAGCACGGCAGAGTCTCCGCTGAATCCGCTGAAATAGCGGACATTCTCCTCCTTCGTGACGAGAACGGCATCCAGAATTTTTTCCTCCAGCAACGTCCGCAGACGGCTGATACGGTTTTCTATGCGCATGATATTCCTCCCGTACGGCAGAGGATGACCTCAAGCGCCGCCATATAGCTCTCCGCACCGAACCCTGCGATCTGACCAAGTACAACGGGTGCAATCACCGACGTGTGGCGGAACGCCTCGCGTCGATGGATATTCGAGAGATGTACCTCGATGACAGGAATATCGACGGCGGCAATCGCATCGCGGATGGCGATGCTGTAATGCGTGAATGCCGCTGCATTCAGGATGATATAATCAGCTGTTCCGCGTGCCCCCTGTATAGCATCGATGAGATCTCCCTCATGATTCGACTGCAAAAACGCAATCGTGCAGCCTGCTTCCTCCGCGCGGCGGCGCAAACGCTCGTTGATATCTGCAAGCGTCAGCGCACCGTAGATCTCCGGCTCACGTGTACCGAGCAGATTGAGATTCGGACCGTTCAGTACCAGTATCTTTGGCATGGCATCTCCCTAATATCGTATCGAAAAATCCCGCTCACCGTCCTGCGGCACGCGCTCCTCGACATCCAGCCGATTCACGCAGATGAACACGTTGCCGGCACGCATCGCATCGAATGCCGCCGCAACTGCGGATGCCGCTCCCTGCAGCTCCATTGTCACCGTACCGTCCTCCATATTCTTTACCCAGCCCGTGATGTCATGCATCAGCGCCTGCTGACGGACAAACATACGGAATCCGACGCCCTGCACGCGCCCTGCGGCAACGGCATAGCAGCGCACTGTATGGCTCATGAGGCAGTCTCCTTCTTACGCGGTATATCACGACGCAGAATTGTGTACGGCACAACAGGCTGCGCCATCCGAATCCGGAGCATCTGCTGGGGGTGCGGTGCAGATGTAATCGGCTGTCCTTGTGCATCCTGCATCTCCGCAAGTTCCTGCCGAAAGGATGCACCCACAGGCTGAAACACCTCGATCTCCTGCCCCAGCCTCATGTGATTGCGCTGCTCCACACAGGCAACCCCCGTCTGTGCATCATAGGAACGCACCAGCCCCACGAAGTCAGAGGTCTGCTCGTAGGAGGAGGATCCATAGATCTGATCCCCCGCACTTGTTTTTCCATGGAAAAATCCTGTCGTATAGGAACGGTGTGATACCTTCCCCAGCTCCTCCATCCATTCCGGCTGCACCTCATAAGGCGCGCCCGTAAGACAGGCATCGAGCGCCATGCGGTATGCCTTTACCACGCTGGCGACATAGTGGACGCTCTTCATCCGCCCCTCGATCTTGAGACTGTCCACCCCGCAGGCGACAACCTCATCCAGATACGGCAGGAGGCAGAGATCCTTCGAGTTCATGATATACGTCCCGCGCGCATCTTCGGCAATCGGATAGTATTCGCCAGGACGCGACTCCTCGACCAATGCATACTTCCATCGACAGGACTGGGCGCAGCTGCCGCGGTTCGCATCGCGTCCTGTAAAATAGCTGCTGAGAAGACAGCGCCCCGAGTAGGAGATGCACATTGCACCATGCACGAATAGCTCCAGCTCCGCATCCGTATGCCGTCGTATCTCTGCAATCTCCGCACGCGACAGCTCCCGCGCGAGGACAATGCGCTCCGCCCCGAGTTCCTGCCATGCATGTACCGTACGCCAATTCACATTGTTTGCTTGTGTGCTGATGTGCAGAGGCAGCGCAGGGGCATGCTCGCGCGCCAGCATGAACACGCCGAGGTCGGCGACGAGCGCTGCATCCACACCGGCATCAACAAGAAAGCGAAGATAGTCCGGCAAAGAGACAAGATCCTCGTTGTGGGGGAACACATTCACCGTTGCATAGATTTTCTTCCCTTGCCCATGAGCGAGCTGCACCGCTGCACGGATCTCCTCATCGGTAAAATTCCCGCCGAGTGCCCGCAGGCCGAACTGTTCACCGCCGAGATATGCAGCATCTGCGCCGTAGGCAAGCGCCATCCGCAGTTTCTCCATCGTCCCCGCGGGCGCAAGCAGCTCAGGTCGCTTCTCCATCCATCAGCCTCCCACTCTCTCAGCGCACCCGATCGACCAGCGCGAGATGATCTGCATAGTTCGTTGCATAGTAGTTGTTCCCATTTCGATCGGCGACAAAGTACAGGTAGTTCGTCTCCGCAGGGTGCAGCACTGCCGTCAGCGACGCTGTGCCCGGACTGGCGATGGGCCCCGGCGGCAGACCTGTATTCTGGTAGGTGTTGTACGGGGAGTCAATCTCCGTATCGCGGTAGAGCAGATCCTCCTTGGGGGCATCGAGAAGATACTGCACCGTCGGATCTGCCTGCAGCGGCATGCCGAGCCGCAGGCGTTTCAGGAAGATCTGTGCGATGATCGGACGATCCTCCTCATGGTACGCCTCCTTCTCTACGAGCGAAGCAAGTGTGACCAGTTCGTAGATGGACAGATGCATCTCCTTCGCGCGGTCGCGCATCTCCTGTGTCAGACGGCGGTCAAAGTTCTCCGCCATCATCTCCATGATACGCGCAGCATCAAATGCGCCATTGATTTCGTAGGTATCTGGAAAGAGGAACCCCTCCGCCGCATAGCGCGTATGCGCGTGCTCCTCGATGTAGGGATAGGGACGGTAGGTGCGTGCCAGACGCATGAACTCATCCGCTCGAACGAGTCCCTCATCCTCAAGCCGCGCAGCAATCTCACGTACGCTGAACCCCTCTGGGATCGTAAAGCGGATGACCACAGTATTGCCATAGACCAGCATCTCGAGTGCATCACGCGCGCCCATGCCCGTTTCCAATGCAAAGGTACCGCTCTTGACCTTGTTCTCAAATCCGTTCAGCTTCGCTGTCCACCAGAACTTTGTCTCACTCTCGACGACACCGCGCTCCGCCAGCTCCTTCCCGATCTCGCGCACGCTCATGCCCGGACGGACGGTAAAGTAAATGGGAACACCGCGCTCCCCCGTATAGGAGGATGCGCCGGACAGCGGAATGACAACAAATACCACCAGCAGAAAAAACAAAATTGCCAGCAGCGGAATTCCGAATACAACCTTTTTCTGCAGCGGCGTTCCCTTCCCCCGATAGACCGCGTTAAACGCCTGCTGCAGTCCGTTGTTCTTCAAGAAGTCCCTTATTCCCTGCCATGACTCCTGCAAGCGAATCCTCCCTCTCCGCGCACCAACACCCGATGAAAAAGCTGTCATCTCCCTCTGATGACAGCCTCACGTCCATACTTCAGTCTTCTTCCTCGATCAATTCATAGGCGCGGCGCACCGCATCGAATTCCTCATCCGACGGATCGGTGTAGATGTCCTCGCCCTCCTCGTCCGTGATGATCTTCGCGATGGTCGCCTCGTCGCCCTCGGCAGCGTTTTCAAGTTCCTCCTCAGACGCAGCATCCAGCGCGATCAGTACCGCGAACCGCTCCTCTCCGAGGGGAATGATCATCTCCTCGCGGTAGTATCGCTCCTCGCCCTCCTCATTCGCAATAACGACAATGACATCCTCGTCCTGCAGTTCCTCATGCTCTGACATACGTTTGACTCCTCTTTGTCACGATGACCGCAGCGTTTGCTGCTTGTCCAAAAATCCTTGTAAAATATAGACCGCCGCCATCTTGTCGATGACCTTGCGGCGCTTCTTGCGCGAAACATCTCCCTCTATGAGCGTGCGTGCAGCCGCAACCGTCGAGAGACGCTCATCCCAGTAGTGAATCTCCGCTGCAGGAAATCGCTCCGCCACCTGCGCCATGAAATCGCGGACAATCCTGCACCGCTCGCCCTCATCCCCGTTCATGTGCTTCGGCAGCCCCGCAACGAAGCCCGCAGGCTCATACTCCTGCACGAGCTGCGCCAGACGGTCGAGATCGGCAGACAGTTCGGTACGCCGGATCGTCTCCACCCCCTGCGCCGTCAGACCAAGAAGATCGCTGACCGCGATGCCGATGGTCGCGTCGCCGATATCGAGCGACAGATAGCGTCTCACTGCTCATGCTCCAGGTAGAACCGCACCAGTTCATCAAGCAACTCGTCGCGCTCGAGACTGCGCACCTTGCTCCGCGCATCTCGATGGCTCGTCACATAGGCAGGATCGCCCGAGAGCAGATAGCCGACCAGCTGGCTGATGGGATCATACCCCTTCTCACGCATCGCGGCGCTAACCTCCCGTATGACGGCATCCGCCTTCGGTTTGTCCTCGCCGAACGAAAACATCATTGTTTTCTGATCATCCATTTGATTCACCTCGCCGGGAGAAAACTCCCCCGCTGTCTCCCTCTGCCGCAGTGCGTGCAGAAAATTATAACGTAAATATTACCACAAAATGATGAAAAAGAAAAGACGCTCCGCAGAAAGCGGAGCGTCCTCAAACGAGTCAGTGAAAGCTGACATAGGACGGGGACGGACGAACCTGCTTCATGGACTGGTCATAGCCGTCCGTGAGATAGTCGCCGAGAAGGCCGACGCGGAATTTCCCTGGATGTCCGTCCGGCAGGAGATCGTTCGCCGTGAGCAGCATATCCAGCGCCGCCGCCGTGTGTGCCGCAGTCGCACTCATGTGCATGACGAGGATGGCACCGCGCCGGACAGCACCGTTGGGTTCGTGACTCAGACGGTGCAGGATGCCGACGAGGGACTCCATCGTGACGGCATCATAGTCCTCCGTGCTGCCGCTGCCGTTGACAACGTAGGTGAATCCATTGTTCAGAATCGCCGCCACACCCATGCGGCTGACTGCGAGCGTCGGCGGGCGAAGCAGCCGCGTGAGCACGGCGCGCCCTGAGGGCATACGCATATCGCCAACGGTCGCCGCGAGCTTTTCATAGGAGGAACGGACATCCTCATCATACTCCTGCGGATTCTGCACGGGGATTTGGCGTCCCTTCGCATCCTGCACCGTCATCGGCTTGTGCCCATCGGTATGGCTGCCGATCTCATTCCCCTCAGCAGCAATGGCGCGCAGGAGATTGGGATTGTTGTGGATGTTCCATGTGATGACGAAGAACGTGCCGTGTACTCCGTGCTTGCGCAGTACATAGAGCAGGTGATTGATGGAGTCATCGCTCCCCCAGTCATCAAAAGTCAGAAAGATGGTGTTGTCCGCCACGGTCTTGACGATGCCGGTCTTATCCGCACGCGCAATCTCCGTGCGTGAGAAGCCGAGCATCCGGTCGGTCTCCCCAACCTCCGGCGCACCGATGTAACGTTTGAAAAATTCCTTGGAGAATGCGCGCCCGCTGAGTTTCGCCGCACGCACATAGGGGCGCATATCCGACGGCAGCGTGCCGATATTCACAGGATAGGCATAGCGTGCCGCTGCCGTTCCCAATGCATCCTGCACGGAGACGACACGGTAGCCCGATGCCGCACGTTCGCGCGCGGCATCGACGGGAGCTGCATGGGGCGCAGCGTAGGCGATATTGTCCACCTTCTGTGCCTTGACCGCGCGCAGCATCTCTGCGGCAAGCCCCGCACGCGTATAGAAATCCGTGCGCAGATAAACAATCTGCCCGCGGTTGAGCGAAGTCGTCCAACGTCCGAATAGCTGCGGCATCAGCTCCTCCGCCGTCTGTGCATCCCGATGCCGTGACTGGACGACATTGACTCCCTGCCCGACGAGGATGCAGCCCGCCTCTGCCACTGCCTCACAAACGGCAGGCTCATCCGCGCCGGACATCTGGCGGACAATATTCGTCTCTGCACCGTACTGCGTGCGCAGCGCCGTCTGTATCCGTATGATCTGAGCACGGTAGGCGGCAGCATCCGCACCTGCCTCCGGCCGCAGCCCGATACCGAGATCCTGCCCTGCCGCTGCAATCCGTGCAATGTTTCCGCTGTTTCTCTGCAGCTCGCGCTCCGTGACGAAGAATGTGCCGCGCATTCCCTGCGCCACCATCTCCGCCAGAATCTCATCCAGGGATGCCTGCTGCGATAACCCGCCAAAGGTGAAGATCACAACAGGTGCGACCGTCGTAATGAAGCTCTGCTTCTCCGCTCTTTGTGGGGCGGCGTGCGCCACATGCACACACGGCAGCAGGATGCCTGCAACGGCGCAGAGCACCAGCAGAACAGCGCCTATTTTTCGATACGCCATCCGCATGCTCCTTTCATTGATACCGATACACATCAGTGTGTACACAGCTGCCTGAGCTCCGTATTCCCGCCGAGCCGCCAGAGACTGACCGATGCGATTCCCTGGGCAGCGGCACAGGTGATCCACGCATTCAACGTCTCAGTGTCAGCATACCAGACCTCATAGCAGTGCCCATCCTCCGCATAGGAAAAGTGCAGGGCAGCGCTCTCCGCATCACGCAGCGGCGGAACACCGTGACGCTCGGCGAGCTGCCCTGCCTCCTGCGCCGTGAGGAAGCGCTTCTCCCCGCTCGCGAGGCCGAGGATCCCGTAGTCCTGCCATAGACAGCCGCCGCCTGCGAACGCGGCGGCGCGTTTGTCCGGCAGTGCTGCCATGCGTGCAATCGTCATTCGAATGAAGTCCACATCCGCCTTTGCGCCGGGGCCGCTGTGCTTTCCGTGGAGATTGTAGAGCATAACGACGTACTCAGGACCTTTGGCAAATCCTGCGTCAAATGGGACGGACGGCTCGAGTACGATGCGCAGCTTCAGGCCGCGCTCCGCACACACAGCAGCGAGTCGGTAGGTAAAATGCAGATAGTGCATAAGAAGCGGCGCATCCTTCGCGAAGTTCTCATAGTCCAGTTCCACGCCCTGCACCCCCAGTTCCTCCGCCAGTGCAGCCATCTCATCAGCACGGCGCACTGCGGCAGCACCGTCATCCAACAGACGGTGCAGCAGCGCCCTGTCCTTCTCCGCACGGCGCACACCGATAATGTCATTGGTAAAGGACAGATACGTCTCCCGCCTTTGTCTGCGGTACATCTCCGCCATCTCCCGCACCTGCGGCGGAACATACAGCACATCGTGCGCATCGTAGCAGACGGCGAAGATCGATACAGCATCCAGCTTTTTATGCAGCGCCGCCTCGTCCGCGCTGCCGCCCGCCACGTCCCAGTAGGTATGCCACGCCGTCAGGCGCACGGGCGGGTGCGCCCCGCTCTGCATCGGCTCTGCCTGCGCGCAGCCGCCGATGAGCACACTGACGGCAAACAGCAGACCTGTCATCACTACACGCATGAAATTTCCTTTTTCTAAATATCTAAAAACAGCTCAACAATATCCTGCCAGAGCGTCTCTATACGATAACGCGCTTTTTCCCAACCTGTGTAAGCGCTCGTGTATAGAACACGCTCGGCAGCCCCGCCGTCGCTTCCGGCTGTTAGGATGCGTACCTTGCGAAAGACGCCGTCGTACACATCGTCGGCGAGATTCCGCTGACTCCACGCCTCGCCCTGCCACGATGCACCGAGAAATATTCCCCCGCGCTCCGTGCGCTGTACCGTAATCTCCTGCCCGATCGGCTGCCCGTCAAGTGCCATCGTCAGATGCGCATCACGCAGCTGAAGCGTCAGATGATGCTGTGCACGCCGATGAAAGCTCTCTATGCCATCGTACGGCGCAGCTCCGTCTGCAACCGACAGCGCTGGCATATCCCGCAGTGCCTCTGCGCGCCCGATATACTCCTTGGCACTGGCAGACGACGGCGCATAGCGCGCGAACGTCTCATTCTCGCATACCATGGCATCCCGCCGATCCTCTTCCACGGACGGAATATGCTCCCCGCGAATGACAGAAACCTTCTCCCGATAGAGTTCCTGCACTGCGCCGTCCTGCAGCTCCTGTACGATGAGACAGTTGTTGACCAGCTGGACGCATATTGCACGGCTGCAGTCCGGTGTGCTCCGCAGGAAGATCTGCTGCGCACCGAAGGCATTCCCGCAGAGTTCCGTCTCCATGTGCAGGTCGCGCAGTTCCGCCACCTCCCGCAGCCGAGCACGCCCGCACCCCTCCGGCAGCGTGGTCAGCAGCAAATCCTCGCCGTGCAGTTCCAGCGCCCCCTCCACCGTCTCCCATGCACGGCGGTTCTCCCGGGTGCCTTCGACGAAAGCAAGATCCTCGTCCGTATCATACCGTATCCGCATGAGCAGGTGATTGACCGGCCAGTAGGGCTGCGGCTGCATCCGCGTGAGATCGTAGAGGCTACTGTCCCGCCGGTTGAGTGCGAAACCCTCGCGGTTGAAATTCATCGGGAACAGCTCGCGGATCCAGCGCTCATTGACGGCGCTCACCTGCGGATTGTTTCCGAACTTCCCCGTATTGGCATGGAGCAGAACATACGTCATCGGCAGATAGCCGAGTTCCTCCTCATACACGTCGCGCAGGCGCATATAGTCGTAGCTGACACGTTCTTTCATGTGACGCTCGCTCTCGACGGGCACACCGTCGGCATCACGGATATAGTCCATCAGATAGTGATTGTAGCGGCGGCCGAGATAAGGGCGCACCTGCTCGAACCGCAGCGGATCGAGCTCACCGAGGAAGTTCCCGTAGCGGTCGGATACATTGATGTACGAGATGCGGTAGCCGTTCGTCCCCATCTCCCAAAAGCCGGACTCCTCCATATCACGCAGATCCTTCGGATTCAGAAACTTTGCATCATGGCGCGTAAACTTCTCCGGGTAGGTCATCATCGTCGCCTTGAGGTTCAGATCCTCGGCAATCTCCTGTGCAAAGACGGCGGTATCACGGCGTCCGTCCTCAAACATGAGGTAGAGCGCCCGCGGCGGCAGCGGTCTGCCGCTGCGGTAGTAGTCCAGAATATCCTGCTGCGTGATGGTGACATACCCCTGCCGCCTCAGTTCTGCAAGCTGCGCGCGCAGCTCCTCCCTGCCGATACGTCCGCTCATATCCCCCCTACGCTCAACTCCCGTATAGGAGAGCGCAATAAATCCGCCGTCCTCCACCGTCCGCAGGTCATCCGCAAACGGCTCATAACTACGAAACGAGAAGAACAGCTGGATCAATGCGACGGCAGCGAACACCAGAACAACAATCTCAAACGCTGTCCGGTATCTCTTCCGCCGGTTTTTCCCCTGCGTAAAGGATGGGTCGCCGAGCGGATGCTCCTGTCCCCACGTCTCTCTTTCCATTAGCCCTCTGCCCCTCCGGCGTGTATCTTCTTCGCCTGCGCATGCTCCTGCCGCTTGCGCAGCTCCTCCAGATCTGCCGCTGTGAGGCGCGTTCCCCATGTGGTCTTCCAGAACGTAACCCACGCGATCGGCATCTGCCAGAGCAGCACCGCCTCATAGTAGATGCAGAACCAGAGCGCATACGCCCATGTTGAACTGCGTCGAATGAGCAGCTGCGCCATGCTCATGAGCAGCGCCATCATCAGCATGCCGAGCGTAAAGCTCAGCGGAAAGACGCGGTGCATGATCGGCACATAGATGAAGTTGTAGAGCACGATCACAGGCGCTGCAATCGGCACGAGCACGCCCATATAGAAGCCGAGCGACATGAACGGCTCTTTGCGCCACATATAGCGTGAAGCAATCAGCGACTCGCGCAGCCACGAACGTTTCCACCGCATCTGCTGCCGCAGAAAAACCGCATACGAGCGCGGTACGATCGTCATGCAGACAGCGGTATCCTGATACGTCGTTCGATGGTGCCGCAGGATGAAATTCGTCATACTGCGGTCATCTCCGAAAGTCGCCTTCTGCCCGAGGAACTTCTGATTCAGCCACGCATCCGCATATTTGAGCACAAGATCTCTGCGATAGCAGGAGAGCGGGCCTGAGAGACAAGTCGCCGCGTCGAAATATCCCTCCGCCGCCTTCATGATGCGAAACGCAATCGAGTAGCGCACCGCCTGCATCTTGGTCAGCGCATTCGTGTAGGTGTTCGCCACATCCGTGCGGCCGGAGACACCGCCCATCTGTGCATCGCGGAACGGCTGCACAATGTTACGCACGGCAAAGGGATCGAGAAAGCTGTCTGAATCCACAAATATGAGCAGTTCGTGCCGCGCCGCGCGTGCACCGCGCGCCATCGCATCCCGCTTGCCCATGTTCCGCGGCTGGCGCAGGAAACGGATACGTTCTGAGACACGATATGCCCCCTCTCTGGTATCCGCTTCCTGCAGCTGGGCGATGATCTCCTCCACACGCTCTGCAGAGCAGTCATTCGAGCAGTCATCGATGACAATTACCTCAAGTTTGTCCACAGGATAGTCCTGATTGATGCAGCTGTGGATGGTGCGCTGGATCCACTCCTCCTCGTCGAAGCACGGGATGATGATGGACACGCCGGGGGTAAAGTCTGGATCAATCCGCACGGGACGGTAGAACGCTGCGAAGAAATAGCGCGTGAGCAGAAACGTCGCTGCGATGATGCTGTATAGGTAAAGCCAGCGGTTGAATTGAAAATAGATGACGGACTCCGTGCGCATGAGGACGATGATAAAGGTGACGACAGCGAGAAAGAATGCGGAAATCCACAGCATATAATCCCGCCGCTCGGCAGCGGCATACTCCGCAAGACTCTTGCGGAACTCCATCCCGTAGAGTATTTCACCCGAGCTTGAGAAGCGGCGCGCAACGACCGCGGGCAGCTTCTTGACCGTCATTTCATAGCCCTCAGGCATTGAGCCGGGCGTGATCTCGAAGGACAGCCGCACATCTCCTGCGAGTGCAGGTGCCCCCTCCTCCTCAATGCGCACGAGAATGCCTGTCGTGGAGATATCGACAGCACGCGCCTGCCGCACGGGCACCCCGCCCGGCAGATGAATCTCGACAGGATAGTCGACGAGATAGCGCTGCCCATTCTTTGCATCCTGCTCATAGTGCACATAGTCTGCAGTATTCATCGCATCCGATGCGCCGCGGCGGCTGCGGTTGCTGCGCAAACCTGCTCCGTCGGGAACATAGGAGAGGAGTCGGCGATCCTTCTTCTGCGCATAGAGGATCTCTCCCCTCTGTGCAGCATCTCCCGCCGCAGGCTTCTTCTGCCCATCCGTTCGGATCTCCAACCTCATGCACCTCCTTTACCCGGCCCCTCCGGCGCGAGCGGAGCAGGAATATAGCGTATCTTACGAAAATCATGGATATCCGTCACCTGCATACCCGCCGCCTCGAGTGCCGTCAGCAGCCAGTCCAGTGCATCCGCCGCGTTCGGCGGCGGCGGTGTTTGACGCACAGGCGGTGGATCTTTGACCGTCGGCTTCTTGTCCACCGCAGGCTGCGCAGTATCCTGCACGGGATCTGCTGCAGGAAGCTCCACAGGACGGGAGAGCGCAACGGCGATAATGCTGCCCGGCGGTACGGCAGCGGCAAATGCGGCGGCTGCATCTGCATCACGAAACGACCCCGCCTCGCAGCGCACATTTTCCTTCACCGCACAGGAAATCCCTGCCGCACTGACCGCACGCAGCAGTTCCTCCGTATACACCGTACGCGGCGCACGAAAGAGCGACGGTGTCTGCGGCGAGAGCGCAGCAACCGCTGTCTGTGTACGGCACAGCTCAGAAAGCAGCCGCCTGACCGGCAGCTTCTCTGCCGCTCTGACGCCGACGAAGGTATAGTTGCCCAGTTCCTGCCCCGCCTCATAGATGAGACGGATGGTCTCCGGCTGATTGGCAGCATTCTGCCCCTCGACGAAGAAAACGGCAGGTGCATGATGTTTTTCCAGTACATCGAGCAGACGCGCCGCAACGGGGCGCTCCGGCAAGCCGTCGAACACAATGGCGACATGGCGCGTATCCTCGTGCAGGCGTGTCACGACCTCTGCCGGCCTCGTCCCTGCTGCGAGCTTCTCCGCAGCGGCATCCGTCTCATCGTGCGCAGCATAGAGTGCACTGAGATCTGTAATCTCCGCCGCCGTATCCGCGGCCTCTATCACATAGTCCCGCAGCACAGTCAGGATACCGCAGAGCAGTGCGACAAGAAAAACGGCAAGCAGCATCATTTTGCGGCCGTTCATCCGGCATCCCCTCCAATCCTAAAGACTCCAGTACTGACATCCCTCTGTCTCCGCCTCCGCACGGGAGAAGATACCCTTCACGTCGATGATCAGATGCGGTCCGTCGGCGCGGAAGAAACGGCGCTGCTGCGCCCATGTCAGACGCGCGAACTCATCGTGCGCGACGAGGAAGACGATGCAGTCTGCGTCATGCACCTCGGAGAGAGGTACCACGCCGAAACCGTAGGCCGCACGGAATTTCTCACCATCCACCTGCGGATCAACCGCCCAGAGATTCAGATTGTACTCCGAGAGCATCTGATAGACATCGGCAGCACGCGAGTTTCGCGTATCGGGGCAGTTCTCCTTGAACGTCATCCCCATAAGGTAGACGCGCGCCTGCGCCAGATCTACCTTTGCCCGTACCAACTCACGGACCGCAGTCTGTGCGATATAGCCGCTCATACCGTCGTTGATGCGCCGCCCCGTCGAAATCAGCTGGGAGTGATAGCCGAGATTCTGCGCCTGATAAATGAAATAGTAGGGATCGACGCCGATACAGTGCCCGCCAACCAGTCCGGGGCGGAAACCGAGCGCATTCCACTTCGTATTCATCGCATCGACGACCTCGCCCGTGTCGATCTCCATCCGCTGGAACACCATTGCCAGTTCATTCATAAAGGCGATGTTGATGTCGCGCTGTGCATTCTCCGCCACCTTCGCTGCCTCTGCGATGCGGATACGCGAGGCACGGTGAAGGCGCTGGATGATCGTACCGTAGACGTCGGCGATATCATCCAGCGTCTCTGCATCCATGCCAGAGACGATCTTGACGATATTCTCCAGACGGTTCTCTGCATCCCCGGGATTGATACGCTCCGGCGAATAACCCACACGGAAATCCACGCCTGCGCACAGTCCCGATACCTCCTCGAGCAGCGGACAGCAGATGTCCTCCGTCACCCCAGGATAGACCGTAGACTCATAGACCACAATGCTGCGTGGACGGAGATTGCGCCCGATCATCCGCGTTGCCTCCTTGAGCGGAGTCAGATCGGGGGTCTTGTCCCCATTGATCGGCGTCGGTACGGCAACAACGATAAAGGATGCCTCACGCAGCCGTTTCTCATCGTCTGTAAAATCAATCTGCCCCTTCTGCACATCCTCCGCCGCGAGAGTCCCCATCGGGTCTATGCCCGCGCGGCACCCTGCAATCTTGTCCGTATCGCGGTCGTAGCCGATGACCGCAAAATGTTTGGAAAAGGCAGCAGCAAGCGGCAGGCCGACATAGCCCAGTCCGATAACGGCGAGTTTTTCCTCCCACCGCTCCAAACGCTCTAGCATATCAAAACCTCCTGCTCTCTATTCGCCGTAGTTCTTAAAATAGCCCGTGAGCGCGCCCCATATTGTCCTGCTGCGCGCATGTGTCGAGAGGTCGCGCAGATCAAAGTACTCAAGGGAGAAGGTCAGATCCTTCTGCACAGTATACGACCATCCTGTCCCCCAGCCGCGGAATCCGCCGCGCAGTGCTCCTCTGCCTGCGGCATCGTAGCTCATGTAGTCCGCCATACCGTTCATCGTGTGGCTCACATAGGAAGCACTCGGCTGACGGTAGTATTTCACCCAGTAGGAGGATGCACCGGGCCGCCACGCCGCAGCGCCCCTGCGCGCAAGAGTAAAGACATAGCCCGCACCGCTGCCGGCCGCACGGTCTCTCCCGTACAGCGCCATCGCACCAAAATCAAGTGCCCCGAGAGGGCGGCGGACATTCAGCATATAGATATTGCGTGCTGCTCCGATCAGATCGAAACGGTACACGCCCGCCTCCGCACGATAGACCGTGCCGTCATAGGATGCCGTCATCCCCAGCACCGTCCGCGCGCGGTCAATCCTGCCGTATGCCGCTTCGTAGGTGATTGGTGCACCGGCAGAGAAGCGGATGCCGCGGAACTTACTGTCATAGATATTCCCCTCTGCCATCGTCATGCCGAACACCCCTGCCGTCATCTGCACAGCACCCAACCTGCCTGTCAGATAGTACCTGTCCAGAGAGAGACGTCCATCCCGGTCACCGGCACCTCCGCTCATCTGCTTTTCGTATTCCAGCATCGCCGCCGCATGCCAGTTCCCATCGATATCATAGTCCGGATAGAGACGCGCACGGACACGCGAACGGTTATGCCCGCGTTCCAGTCCGCCGGAGCGGCTGGCATCCGTCCGCACCTCTGCGTCCACCTTCAGGCGCGGCACAGGAGCAGCTGGCAGGAGCGACGATGCATAGAGCTGCTGCGCGGCATTCTCATCCTCGGTATAGCCGATATCTGCAAGATCAGCAAACAGAACCGCACGCAGACGCGCAGCGATATCCAGTACGGATACCGGCACGAGCGGTTCTGCCTCCATATCTGAGGCAGGTGCATCGGCTGTCATCCCAGCAAAGAGACTCTGCTGCCGCTCGCGCAGACGGCGCAGTCCAAGCGCCCGTTTCTGACAGCGCATCTGTATGAGCGCGTAGTCTCGCGCAGCAAACTGCAGGCGGTGGCTTGCAGCCGTCGCCTTTTCCTGCAGCGGCCGCATCTGTTCCAGCCGATTCTCGCCGCGCATGGACTGCCGTGCCAACATCTCCTCCGCACGCTGTGCATCGCTGCGCGCCGTCTCAAAGGAACGCAGTGCTTTGCGCTCCTGCTCCTGATAGAGACGCAGATGTGCCTCATCCCGCACCATGAGACTGGTGATGCGTCCATACTCATCGGCGCGTGTTCCCTGCTGCACACGATCGATCTCATGCAGCAGCTGCCCTGTGGCGGCAGCCAGCTCCGCACGCGTCAGCTGTGCCGGCAGACGCCCGCCGAGATCAACGTATCCCTCTGTCTCCAGCTGCGAAAGCGCATCATAGACCCACTGCGGCAGAGAGGTCTCAGCCGATGCAGCAGCGGGTGCGAGAGACACGCATAGACAGATCGCAGCGGTCAATCCGCATCGATAGGTGTTCACGGTAGAATCTCTCCATTTCAAACATTCTGTAAATTTCGCGCATAAATCGAACGATATAATTTTCTGATTCATATAGAAACAATTATAGGAAGAATGGCCCATGTCCTATAAGCGTAATTATCTACGATTTTTTCTAAAAGTCAAGAGAATTTTACAAATAATAAATATTGTCTCTAATAACAGAATTTTAATTTTTTAGATACAATAAAATTGGACTCATCCCTACGAATGAGTCCATCTGTCTAGAATCTGATTCAGTTCTGCTCTGCCCTGCTCTGCTGGCACTCGGGACAGTACCCGAAGAAGTACATCTGCTGGGACACAATGCGATAGCCCGTAACGGACGAGACATTTTTATCGAGCGCAGGAAGCGAGGCGATGGGAACGTCGGCGACCTTGTCACAGGCAATGCAGCGGACATGAGGATGAGCAGAGATGTCCGCATCGTAGCGAAATGCCTCCTCACCCACGTTCAACTCGCGTACAATACCGATCTCGCAGAACGCATCGAGTGACTTGTAGACGGTGGCAAGACTCATCGTCGGATAGTTCGGACGCAGCTCCTTGTAGAGCGTCTCTGCCGTCGGATGATCCGTTGTCGCAGCAAGCGCCGCATAGACGGCAAGACGCTGCGGGGTCACCTTCTTCTTATTCTGCCGAAGGATGTCCGTAACCTCGGCAATGGTCAGCATGGTATGTTCGTGCATGATGTTCCTACTTTTTATTCTCTCAAAACAAAAGTTATTATTTATGTATCATAATACTCTATCCTATAACTCCTGTCAATAGTCCTGCCCCCATCTTCGTGGAGCAAATGACGCAGGAGATGCTTTTGCTCTGCGGCAAAGTCATGTTATAATGAGGAATATTTTTACTAAGAAAGGCTTGGTTTCATGCGTATCTCCGATATCCCTGCCGCAATCGCGGGCGAACTCGGCATTCGTCCGCAGCAGGCAGAGGCCGCCATCACACTGCTCAACGAGGGCAATACAATCCCGTTCATCGCACGCTACCGCAAAGAGGCGACCGGCTCGCTCGAGGACGAAACGCTCCGCCGTCTGGAGACGCGGCTGACCTACCTGCGCAGCCTCGTCAAACGCCAGGAGGAAATCCTCACACGCATTGGGGAGCAGGGCAAATTGACGGATGAACTGCGTACGGCAATCGAGGGTGCAGTAAAGCTTCAGACACTCGAGGATCTCTATCGCCCCTATAAACAGAAGAAACACACACGTGCCTCTATCGCCCGTACGCGCGGACTCGAGCCGCTGGCAAATGCGATGCTCCTGCAGCATGAGGCAAAGGGCACGGCAGAGGCGTATGCCGCCGCATTCGTTGACGTGGAGAAGGAGATCTCGACGGCTGCCGATGCCCTCGCAGGTGCACGCGACATTCTCGCAGAGGCCATCATGGATGAGGCGGCGCTCCGCAGCCAGATGCGCGAGCGCCTATGGAAGAACGCTCTGCTCGAGACCGCACTGAACAAGGATGCCGAGGATGCGCAAATATTTCAGATGTATGACGGATACAGCGAGCCTGTACGCACCCTGCCCTCACACCGCATCCTCGCGATCAACCGCGGCGAAAAGAAGGGGTGCCTCACGGTGCGCATCAGCGCTGACAACGAATCCTACATCGAATGGATCATGCGGCGCATCCATCGCCGCCCATCCATCTTCGATGAGGAGCTGCGTGCGGCGGTCGAGGACGGATATAAGCGGCTCCTCCTGCCTGCACTGGAGCGCGAACTGCGTTCACGGCTGACTGAGACAGCGGAGGAAAAGGCAATCGCTGTGTTCGGGAGCAATCTGCGCCAGCTGCTCCTGCAGCCGCCGCTCGCAGGACATACGGTACTGGGACTTGACCCTGGCTACCGTACAGGATGCAAGATGGCGGTCGTCGATGCGACCGGCAACGTCCTTGCGAGCGGCGTCATCCAAGTGACGCAGAGCGACGGTGCACGCAGGGCCGCAGCAGAGATGCTCCTGAAACTCATTAGAGCACACGGGATTACACTCATCTCCATCGGCAACGGCACAGCATCCTACGAAACAGAGCAGTTTGTCGCTGCGCTGATGCGCGAGCATCACCTCGACCATGTACACTATCTCATCACGAACGAGGCGGGTGCGTCCGTCTACTCCGCCTCCCAGCTTGCAAAAGAGGAACTGCCGAACTACGATGTCACGATTCGCGGTGCAGTCTCCATCGCACGACGGGTGCAGGATCCACTCGCAGAACTGGTCAAGATCGACCCGCAGGCAATCGGTGTCGGTCAGTATCAGCACGATGTCAGCCAGAAACAGCTCAAGGAGGCTCTCGATGCCACTGTCGAGGACGCGGTGAACCATGTCGGCGTTGACCTCAACACCGCCTCTCCCTCCCTGCTGAACCGCATCGCCGGCATCAATGCCACAATCGCAAAGAACATTGTCGCCTACCGCAACGAAAACGGGCGATTTGCAAGCCGCAAAACTCTGCACAAGATCACACGGCTCGGAGAAGCCGCCTTTACCCAGTGCGCCGGCTTCCTACGTATCTATGATGGAGAAACCGCTCTCGACAGCACCGCCATTCACCCGGAGTCCTACGACCTTGCACGCGCTATACTGACGGAGCTTGGCGCATCAGAGGATGCACTGCGCGACCGCACGCAGCTGTCTGCAGTCGCACAGCGCGCCGCACGGACAGAGCCGACTGTACTGGCACGAAAACTCGGTGCAGGTGTGCCAACCGTCGCCGATATTCTCAAATCCATTGCCCGCCCCGGACGCGACCCACGCGAGGATCTGCCCGCTCCGGTCATGCGGCAGAACGTCGTCCATCTCTCCGATCTCGCCGTCGGCACAATCGTACTTGGAACAGTGCGCAACATCACGGACTTCGGTGCATTCATCGACATCGGCTTGAAGCAGGCAGGACTCCTGCATATCTCCGAGATGAGCCGCAGCCGCATCCGCCATCCGCTCGATATTCTCTCTGTCGGCGACACGTTCAACGTCATGATCATCAGCATTGACGAGCAGCGCGGCCGCATCGGCCTCTCTTTGAAACGCATGGAAAAGGAAAAGACACAGGCATGAACCTCCTAACACAAACCATCTCATCCATCAAAGTCCCCGACGAAGCACTTTCATCCTCCGTACACGCAGCACTCTCAGCACATACGGATGGCGCATTTGGGCGGCTGGGTGATGCCCTCGTCCGCTACATCCGCATCACAGGGGAACGGCATCCCGCTGCTCCCCGCACGCGTGTCATCATTTCCTGCGCCGACCACGGCGTTGCTGCCGAGAGCGTCAGCGCCTATCCGCCCGAGACGACACTCAATATGATGTGCAACTATCTCATCGCACACGGCGGCGCTGCCAATGCCGTCGCAAACTATGCGGATGCACAGCTCGTCGTTGCAGATCTCGGTGTGAATGCAGACAGCATGGACATCCCGCACCTTCTTCATCACAGCATCGCACGCGGTACGGCAAATATGACCGCAGGCGCGGCCATGACACGCGCACAGGCGGTGCAGGCCATCGAGACAGGTATTGCGCTCGCGCAGACATGGGCGGATGCCGGCGGACGCTGTATCCTCCCCGGCGAAATGGGCATCTCCAACACCACCTCGAGCGCCGCCATCGTCGCAGCCCTGCTCAGCCTCACTCCCGAGGAGGTGACGGGACGCGGTGCAAATATCTCCGACGCGCGTCTCGCGCACAAGATTGAGATCGTCCGCCGTGCCCTTTCCGTCAATGCACCTGACCCGCACGACGGCCTGGATGTCCTCGCCAAAGTCGGCGGATTTGAGCTGGGCTGTATCGCAGGGCTGATCCTCGGTGCATCAGCGCGGCGGATGCTCGTCATTCTCGACGGCGCAAACACCACATCGGCGGCACTCATTGCGCATGCCCTCGCACCGAACTGCACACATTACCTCCTCGCCTCCCACGCCTCACTGACCGAGCACTCTCAGCCCCACGCGCTGCGCCGCCTCGGACTCTCTCCCATGCTCCGGCTCGACATCCGTCTGAGCGAGGCGGCGGGCTCATCCATCGCACTCTCTATGCTGCATCAAATGCTGCGCGTATGGGAGACGATTGATTCCCCTAGGCCCCGCGCCTCTGTCTTTGCACCTATCATTGCAGAAACGAAATCGTATGAAACGGCAAACGAAGCATCCTCACTCGACCAGCGAGCGATGGATGCATGCCAATATCGCCTCGACAACCTCGCAAAACCGATCCATAGCCTCGGCTATCTCGAGCAGATCGCCGTACGCCTCGCCGGCATCACAGGCTGTGAGCGCCCCTCCCTTGATCTCGGAGCGGCCCTCCTCCTCGTAACAGATGCGGATGGTATCCCTGCACCCATTGCTTCCATACTTACAGCAATGGCATCGCATACGGGACTATCCCCCCATCACCTCCCATGCCTCTCTTTAGCAGAAGGCAGTACATATGCCATAGGATACACCGCAGCGCAAAAGAATGCCCGCACCCATCCAATCCTCATCCTCGGCATGGCAGCAGATGCTGCAGATACAGGCCGCTGCATCTCACTCCTGCACGGCGCACTCACTGGCGCAGCAGCTGCTGGCCGCCTCATCCTGCCCGGTGATGAACAGACCGACTGCATTGCACGGAAATTTGCTGCAGCACATCCAGACATCGCTCCGCATCTCCTGCACATCCTGCCGGATATGCTCACGCCGGATGCCCCCCTGCCCGCGGGCATGGCAGGCATTCTCGGGTGCGATATCATCCGCGCCGCCCTTCATGTCCTGAACGATATGAAGACATTCGCTGAGACCGGCGTTGCCGTCGCCATCGACGGCGTTGGTGCGGGCCGGCAAGTGCGTACATAGAAAAACGGTACAAAAAATACGGCAGAGAAATTCTCTGCCGTATTTTTCGTCTAAATCGCAGCCTCCAATTGTCCTTTTTTGAATACCTTACCGATGGTACCGACCTGGAAGATTGCCGTCTCCTTAACGGTGAACCTGCCGTAGGTTGTCCCCGCGCGGTAGTTCGAGTTGAATGCCTCGCGCATACCTCCAGCCGTATGCATTTCCTCGCCGTAGACGAGGAACGGATTCGGCACGACGGCAAACAGGCCGTTGCCCATCGGCATCCCCCAGAAGTCCGCATCGCGCGTCGGTGTGACGGCGACGAAGCGCGGCTCCAGCTCGGGGCGGCTCAGACGCAGCTGCATATTCGTACAGCGCATCCCCTGCACCTCGTAGAGACGGATGAAATCATCCTGCGCCTTCTTCTTCTGGAACATCGTGCCCTGCACCTCATAGAGGGCATTATAGTCCTTCACATAGTCTGCGGCACGCTCTGCGGGGGTACGTTCACGCAGCTCAGGCGTCGGGATCTGTTGGAGTGCAGCAGCATCCTCCGCCTTCCTGCGCGCAGCATCATTCTGCCGCGCGCGGTCGCTCTGCGTCGGCTCTTTTCCGCCCGTCGCCCGTGCATAGCTTCCTGCAGCGCGCTCCATTGCGCGCGCTGTGCGTTCCTGCGGCGTCTCCGCCCGCTCCGGCGGCGATGCACCAGCGCCATAGGCGCGCGAGAGCTCCCGCTTCATCTCCTCGTCGAGGAGATCGCTCACGGAGGGGACAGCGCGCACTGCGGCATGATGCTCCTCCGCCGCACGTTCGTCAGCGCTTTGCGCTTCCGCCGCGTGCACGGGCACAGGACGGCCCGCACTTCGCTCCGCCTGCTCCAGACGCTGCACCAGTTCATCAATGCGGCTCTGCTGGCGCAGCGCCATCTTTTCGAGAAGCGTCACCCGCTTCGCGAGTTCATGAATCCGTGTCAGTTCATCCGTGCCCATACCCCTGCCCTATGCCTCAGAGCTGAATCGACTGCGCGTGCGCGAGTGTCTCACGCGCCTCGCGGACAATGCGCTCGATGATGGTACGCGTCGGCTCGATCTCGCGCAGGAGCGTCAGTGTCTCGCCCGCCTGTACCATACCGTTGACGACATCACCGTCCACCGCAGCAAGCTTGTTCGTTCCCGTAGCGCGGTCGAGCAGCTCCTGCCTCGTTGCCTTGCCAGAGTACTCAAGTGCAACGAACTCCTCGGAGAACTTGTTCTTGATACCGCGCACTGAACCGCCGATGGTAACCCCCGTGACAATCGTATCCGTATCCACTGCCTCGAGCAGCTTTGCCTTGACATTCGGATGCACGATGCATTCCTCGGCAACGAGGAAGCGCGTCCCCATCTGGATGCCCGCAGCACCCATGAGGAGTGCCGCCGCAAGACCGCGCCCGTCGCCGAATCCGCCTGCCATGATAACAGGCAGAGAGACCTCTGGAATGACCTGCTCCATCAGCGGCATGGTCGAGAGTACGCCGATATGTCCGCCGGCCTCCATCCCCTCTACGACGATGGCATCTGCCCCCTTTTCTTCCACGCGCTTGGCAAGCTTCACGCTCGGCACGACGGGGATGACCTTCACGCCGGCCGCGTGGAGTTTCTCAAAATACGGCACAGGGTTACCTGCACCAAGCGTCACGAACGCCGGTTTCTCCTCGCAGATGACATCTACGATCTCATCCTTATTCGGGGCCATGAGCATGACATTCACACCGAACGGACGATCTGTCAGCGTACGGCAGCGACGGATCTCCTCGCGTGTGAACTCCGTCGTACGGCCGCCTGTCGAGATGATGCCGGCACCGCCAGCATTCGAAACCGCCGAGGCGAGATTCGCCTCCGAGATCCATGCCATGCCTCCCTGCAGAATCGGCGCCTCGATACCGAGCAGTTCTTTCAGCTTATTTCCCATATTACTACCTCCAATAAAATATATTATGAACAACGCTCCACGCCTGCAACGGCGTAAGCGGACATCCCTTCTCCCGCGCCCGTAAAGCCAAGCCGTTCCTCTGTGGTCGCCTTGACATTCACTTCGCCAATGTCGATACCCAGGAGACGCGCAATATTCTCACGCATCAGCGGAATATACTGCTGCAGCTTCGGTGCCTGTGCGACAACCGTCGCATCTACGTTGCCAATGGAAAACCCCGCCGTACGCACGAGATGTGCGACCTCTGCAAGCAGCTTTCCGCTGTCCGCACCAGCATAGCGTGCATCGGTATCCGGAAAATGTGCGCCGATGTCCCCGAGCGCCGCAGCGCCGAGCAGCGCATCCGATACGGCATGCAGCAACACATCCGCATCCGAGTGGCCAAGTAGTCCACGCTCATACGGAATGTCCACCCCGCCGAGGATGAGACTGCGTCCCTCGACCAGACGATGCACATCATAGCCGATCCCAAATCTCGTCATTCTCCATCTCCCTTCCGCCGCCGCACAACACCTCCGAGCAGGCGCTTCGCCTCATGAACAGCCGTCTTCATCAGCTCGCCCGCCCCCATGTCGTTGCGCAGGATGGCCTCAGCAACAATCATGTCCTCTGGTGTCGTCACCTTGATATTACTGTACTCCCCTTTGACAATATGAACCTGTACGCCGATGCGTTCCACGAGGCTCGCATCGTCTGTCCCGAGAAATCCGTCCTCCTCTGCGCGCCGATTCGCCTCACAGAGGATCTCCCTGCGAAAGCCCTGCGGTGTCTGCACCTGCCAGAGCGTCCTGCGCGGCGGTGTCGAGACCACAACACCTTCCTCGTCCGCAATCTTAATTGTATTCTTCTCGGGCACAGCGATGATCGCCGCCCCCTTCTCACGGACGATACGGATCAGCTCCTCAATCGCCTCTCGGCGGATCAGCGGGCGCGCCGCATCATGAACGAGTACGATATCCGCGTCCTCCGATACGAGCGCGAGACCGTTGCGGATCGAGTACTGCCGCTCCGAGCCGCCCGCGACTACCCGCCACGGGGCAAGTCCTTTTACACGGCTGAGGAGACTCGTTACCGCGTCCACCTCATCCGCACCGACAGCAACGATCAGCTCCCCGACCTCCTTCACCTTGGAGAACGTGAGCAGCGTCCGCAGGAGCATTGGTTTTCCCGCAAGCGTCAGGAACACTTTGTTCAACCCAACCTGCATCCGATGCGCCTGTCCTGCCGCCGGAAAGACTACACTAACCATTGATTCCCTCCCCCTGCGCCATCTGGCTAGCGCGTCAATTTCGCAAAGATCATGCGTCCCGCTGCTGTCTGGAGTGCCGAGGTCACCTCGACGGAGACCACCTCATTCATGCAGCGGTAGCCGCCATCCACGACAATCATCGTCCCATCGTCAAGATACGCAAGCCCCTGCCCATGCTCCTTGCCCGGACGGACAATCTGGACTGTCATTAGATCTCCTGGGATAGCAACCGGCTTTACCGCATTCGACAGCGCATTGATGTTCAGCACGGAGACCCCGCGCAGCTGCGCCACCTTGTTCAGGTTGAAGTCATTCGTGATGATCTTCCCGCCGACCTCCTGCGCCAACTGGAGGAGTTTAGAGTCCACCTCCGCAATCTCCTCGAAATCAGCCTCTGTGATCTCCACCTTCATGCGCGACTCCTTGCGGATTTTTTGCAGGATATCGAGTCCCCGCCGTCCGCGCACACGCTTCAAAGAGTCTGCCGAGTCCGCGATGTGCTGCAGCTCCTCCAGGACAAAGACCGGAATGAGCAGCGTCCCCTCGAGAAAGCCTGTCTCACAGATATCTGCGATACGTCCGTCGATAATGACACTCGTATCGAGCAGCTTGTACTGACGGTCAGTCTGTCCGTCCCGCACTGCCGCAGGAGCCTGCGGGGCAACGCGTGCCTCACGAACGCGCGGCATATCGCGAAAAAAACGCGGGATGAAGTCAAAGACCTCTGCCAGTTCCTGCTGCTTTCTCACCATAATATGAACACCGAGATAGCCGAGCACGATGCTGAACACGATGGGGATATAGTCGCCGACAATGGGGATCGTAAAAAACGCATCGCCCAAAAGGCGTGCAATGATTAGTCCGATGAAAAGCCCCATCGCGCCGGCAATCACATCCCGCGTCGGCATCTTGCCGAGCTGCGCCTCCACCCACAGAGAGAGCCGTCTGAGCCATCCCGTAACAAAAGGGGCGAGCGGATAGCCGATCATGCCGCCGAGCGCCGTCCCACAGAGGATGCAGAGCAGCCCCGCCGGAGAGAGTCCCAACACGGCAATCTCCTCGTGCCACAGGGGTGCAGTGAAGTAGGCGTTCGCTGTCGGCACAGCCAACTCAAAGAGTGTTCCTCCGACAATCGCCATGATCAGCACAATGAAAAACCGTAAAATTCGTTCGAGTAACAAAGATTCACCTCCCCCGTATGCATTTGTTTGGACAGCCCTGCGCAGGGCACAGAACGCCTCTTTCAGTATAATAAAAAAAAGTCGCATTGTCAAAATAGAGCTTTCAGAAAAGATGAATTTTTCTCTTGACATCTATCTTTTTTCTCCTATAATGAAAATCGTCTTCAGTTTTTATGTTCAATGATAAAGGAGTTCAGCTTATGTCAGGTTTTGAAAGTGCCGTCCACCTCTTTCACAGCGGCGGACTGGTCATGTATCCCCTTCTCCTTCTCTCGCTCATCACACTTGCAATTGCGGTGGAGCGCTTCTACTACTACCAGCTCAACCGCAAGGGGGCGCGCGTCTTCTTCCACGGGGTCTATCACTCCGCCGTGCAGAAAGACTTTGAGACCATCGGCAAGCTGTGCAAGGAGTTCCCCTCCGCGATTGCCCGCATTGTCGAGAGCGGCATGGAAAATGCAGGCACGGAGACTGCGATGAAGGGTGCATTCTCCGACCGTATGTCGATGGAATCGATCGGCTTTCGCCGCTATCTCGACTATCTGAGTGCGATCGTTACGATTGCCCCTCTGCTCGGTCTGCTCGGCACGGTCACAGGCATGATCCAGACGTTCAGCGTACTGGATGCAGGCGGCGGCGCCGCGGCAATTACGGGCGGTGTTGGTGAGGCACTAGTCGCAACGGCATCGGGTCTTTGCGTCGCCATCATTGCATTCTGCGTATACACCTACTTCAGCCATCAACTGGATGCGGTCGTAACGGATACGGAGCGTCTATGCGCGACGATTGTGACAGCGAAGAAAGAAAGCTGGGATGCAAAATGAATTTTAGCAATCACCGCATGAAGAAAAAGCCGGAGTTCATGATCATCCCGATGATTGACATCATCTTTTTCCTGCTTGTCTTCTTCATGATGAACAGTCTGCAGACGGTCGCGCAGAAAGCACTCGCCGTCCAGCTCCCGCAGGCCCAGAGTGCCACCGCGCCCGCGCAGCTCCCCATCATCATGACGATTGACGAGCAGGGGCACATCACGATTGACAACAATCCCGTGAGCATCACGGAATCGGCTGCTATTATGAAACGTCACATGGCGGAGAACCCGAATGCGGCAGTTGTACTGCAGGCGGATAAACGCACAGCGCATGGGCAGGTGGTCGCGGTCATGGATATGCTCAAAGGAGCGGGGGTAAAACGGCTCTCGATTGCCGCAGAGCAGAAGGGATAGATATATGGAGCAGAAACTCTCATGGAGTAAGGCATATATCGTCTCAGCCGTACTGCATCTCGTCCTCTTCCTCCTGCTCACCCTTGGCCTTGCCGCTGTGGTTGCTGAGCAGGAGCAGCAAACCTATGAGATTGACCTGCAGGCATCTGATTTCAGTCAGGGCAGCGGTCATGCCGGCGGCGGGGGGGGCGGTGAGAATCTCTTCCCCGAGCCGCTGAGGGCAGAGGAGGTCGCAAAACGCGTCGAGACCGTACAGCAGACCGTACCGACGCCAACAGCGGCCGAGTCCCCCGTCCCTGTGCAGGATGCGGTATCTCTGCCCGCACAGTCGACGGCATCCCCCTCTGCTGCTCCCTCTGCTGCTCCCTCCGCTGCATCCTCTGATGCAGGCGCAGGTTCGGGTGCGGGAGAGGGCGGTGGCTCCGGCAGCGGCAGCGGAACGGGCAGCGGCGACGGTACTGGCGACGGACAGGGCGTTGGTTCCGGCACAGGCGCAGGTCAGGGCTCAGGCGGCGGCAACGTTTCCGGCACAGGCAGCGCACCGTTCGATACGAACGGCTTCTGGTCAGCCGTTAATGCGAACAAGGAATATCCCTACATGGCGATGAAACGCCGCCTCGAAGGAACAGTGACGATTGTCACGACGATCAGCACATCGGGTGCGATTACGAGCGTGTCGGTTGCCTCCTCCTCCGGACACGGGATCCTCGACGATGCGGCAGTCTCAGCCGCCTATGCGGTCGGCAGCTATCCGAATCCAACAGGCGCGACGGTGACCGTCACGACGAATGTCAACTTCAGCATACGATAGACAAAAAGAAAGCGGCATTTCTGCCGCTTTCTTTTTGTCTATCCCTATTTCTCCTCAAGGAGCTGCACAAGTTCATCATAGTCCCGCTGCAGCTGCTCGTAGTCATCCATCATCTGGAGGACTGTGAGTGAGGCAATACGCTGCACATCGAAGCTGCGCACCTTCTTCGACATCTCCTTGATACGGCGGTCGCTCTCCGCCGCGAGCCGCTTGAGCCGCTCTGGATCGTCCGTCTTGAGCTGATAGGACTGTCCGAAGATCTCAACGACGACACGCTGCGCCGCCTTTTTTTCCTCTGCCATGGCTCTCACCGCCCCTTATCCGCGCAGCTGCGCGTGAAGCTGTTCCTCTGCCGCCTTTAGAATGTCGGCAAACGCCGCATCCACTTCCTCATCGGTCAGCGTCTTCTCATCGGACTGGAAATGCAGGTGGAAGGCCATGCTCTTTTTCCCCTCAGCAACCTGCTTGCCCATATAGACATCAAAGAGCGTCGCACTGCGGAAATATTTCCCGCCTTTCTTCATGATAACGCGCTCTATCTCTGCCGTTGTGAGATCACGATCCACCAAAACAGCAAGATCGCGCGTCGATGCCGGATACTTCGGCAGCGGCGCAATCGCCGTCTTTTTCTTACGGTAACGCAGGAGCATCGCAGCATCCATCTCAAAGACATAGATACTCTGCCCAATGGCGAAATTCTCGGCGACGATCGGATGCACCTCGCCCAGCACGGCAATCACGTCGCGCCCTTTTTTGAAGAAGGCGGTCTTGCCCGAATGCAGGGCAAAGTGAGTCCCGCGCTCCACCGTGTACTTCTGCACCCCGATGCCCGCAAGGAAGCGCTCGAGAACCCCCTTCATATCATAGAAGTCCACCTGCGCGTTATCGGTATCCCATGCAATGGGGCTGCGCCGCCCCGTAATGAGGCCCGCGACCATCAGCCGCTCGTGCGCCAGATCCGTGACGGGCAGCGCCTTCGGGAAGAAGACAGGCGCGATATCAAAGAGGCGCAGGTCCATATTCTTGCGTGCGATGTTGCGCGCCGCATTCTCGAGGATACTCGTAAGCAGCGTTGTTCGGATGAGCGGATACTCGTCCGTGAGCGGATTCATGATGGGGATTGCCTGCCGAAGCGGGCTGTCTGCAGGTACGTTCAGCTTGTCGAGGGTCTTCTCACTTGTAAAGCTGAACGACAGTTCTTCGGTCATGCCGAGTGCCGCAAGCGTCCCGCGCATCACATCGACGAACTCCTGCATCTCGCTCGTCTTCCCCTGCCGGACAGCCCCCGCGGGCAGACGGGAAGCAATGTTGTCATAGCCATAGAGACGTGCGACTTCCTCAGCGATGTCCTCCATCAGCGTCACATCGCCACGCCACGAAGGCACATCCACCCGGTAGGTCTCCAGCCCCGTCTCCTCGACACCGAAACCGAGCGAGCGAAGCGCGGATGCCATCCACTCGCCGGGAATATTCGCACCGATATGCTCTCCGACAGCACGCGCGCTAAAGTCAATCACGGTCTGCGTGCACGGCTGCGGATAGACATCGACGATACCTGCCGCGACCGTACATGCGCCCATATCGCTGAGCAGCTGCGCGGCACGCGTTACGGCGCGCACCGTCCCCGTCTCATCGACGCCGCGCTCGAAGCGTCCTGAGGACTCCGAGTGCAGGCCGATGCGGCGTGCCGTACGGCGGATTGTCGCTCCGTGGAAGGACGCCGCCTCAAGAATGACAGCGGACGTATCGTCTGTAATCTCGGACTCGAGCCCGCCCATGATGCCCGCAAGCCCTGCGGGCTTCTCACTGTCGGCGATGACCAGCTCATCCCCGACGGCGATACGCGTCGAATCATCAAGCGTGTGCAGGTTCTCCCCTGCACACGCTCGCCGTGCAATCAGCGTACGTCCCGCCACCGCATCGTAGTCGTAAGCGTGTAGGGGCTGTCCCAGTTCGAGCATGACGAAGTTCGTTACATCAACCACGTTGTTGATGGCGCGGATGCCTGCTCCACGCAGACGCTCCACCATCCACGCAGGCGACGGCGCGACCTTCACATCGCGCAGAACCCGTGCGGAGAACCGGCGGCAGAGTGCCTCCTCTGCGATCCGAATCGTCACGAGATCCTCCGCCCGCACTGCACTGCTCTCAGTAATGGAGATCTCCGGGAGTCGCAGTTCCCTGCCCATCAGCGCAGCAATCTCGCGCGCGATGCCGATGACACTGAAACAATCCGCACGATTCGCCGTCAGTTCGAACTCGAACACGACATCATCAAGGCCGAGTGCCTCTGCCGCAGGGATACCGACCGGCGTATCCGCCGGCAGAATGTAGATGCCATGCACCTGCTCATCTGGCAGTCCCTCGGTATCAATCGCCAGCTCTCCCGCCGAGCACATCATACCGTTCGAGGGAATGCCGCGCAGCTTTCCCTTGGAGATTTTCTTGCCGTCCGGCAGCACAGCGCCGACCATGGCGACGGGGACGATATGTCCCGCGCGCACATTCGATGCCCCCGTGACGATCTGCAACGGCTCCCCCTTGCCGAGGTCCAGCTGGCAGACGAGCAGATGGTCGGAGTCCGGGTGCGGCGAGATCTGCTCGATACGCCCCGTCATGACCTTCTCGAGTCCTTCATCCGCACGCACAATGCGCTCGACTGGCACGCCCGCCATTGTCAGGCGGTCAGCAATCTCCTCCGCCGGCTCGTCAATATCCACATAGTCTTTCAGCCATTTAATTGAAACCTGCATCGTCCCGCCTCCTCAGAATTGATGTAAGAACCGCACGTCATTGTCATAAAACAGGCGCAGGTCGTCCACACCGTAGGCGATCATGGCGATGCGCTCCACCCCCATACCGAAGGCGAAGCCCGATACCTGTGCGGGGTCGTATCCGCTCATGCGCAGGACATTCGGATGTACCATGCCCGCACCGAGGATCTCGAGCCAGCCCGTTCCCTTGCACACGCGGCAGCCCGCACCATGGCAGGCGGAGCAGGAGATATCGACCTCGGTCGACGGCTCTGTGAATGGGAAAAAACTTGGGCGGAAGCGCACCTTTGCATCCGCATCAAAGAGTTGATGCAGACACAGTTCAAGCGTCCCCTTGAGATCGGCAAAGGAGATGCCTTGATCAATGACCAGCCCCTCCACCTGGGTGAACATTGGGGAGTGCGTCGCATCGTAGGAGTCACGGCGGTAGACGCGGCCGGGCGCAATCATGCGGATGGGCGCATTCGGCTCTGACTGCTGCATTGTGCGCGCCTGTACGGGCGATGTCTGCGAACGCAGGAGAATGTCCTCCGTGATGTAGAACGAATCCTGCATATCGCGGGCGGGATGATCCTTCGGCAGATTCAGCGCCTCGAAGTTATAGTAGTCGCTTTCAATCTCCGGCCCCTCCTCAACGGTAAAGCCCATATTGAGAAAAATCTTCTTGATGCGGTTGAGTGTAATGGTGAGCGGGTGCAGATGTCCAACGTGCGCGGCGCGCCCCGGCTGGGTCACATCAATCTGCTCGGCAGCGATCTTCTCTGCGAGCGCACGGTGTGACAACTCCGCCGTCTTCTGCGCAATCAGCTCCTCCAGCTCGGCGCGCGCCTCATTGACGATCTTGCCGATGCGCGGGCGCTCCTCCTCTGCAAGGGCACTCATACTGCGCAGGAGCGACGTAATTTCCCCCTTTTTACCCAGAAACTTCACGCGGATGTCATTGAGCTCACCGAGGCTCTCCGCCGTCTCCGCAATGGCAGCGCGGGCGCGCTCTCTGAGTGCTCTGATCGTCTCGTCCATATCGTCCTCCTGTGTGCGCACGGCATCGTGTACGCCACACGCAGCTGATTCACTCATCATAAAAGTCAACGATTAGTGTACCATATTTGTCTGAAAAAATCCATATCGCACCACAGATTCGGCGTATACTAAGCCCTTATCAGTGATCCTCGTAGGTACGGACACGCAGTGTCAGCCCACGCGCCGCACAGATCTTACGGCAGAGCGCAATTTCCTCCGCATCCTCCACCTTTTCCACGACGGTGAGCACGACATTCGGCACATATGGCTTGCAGTGCTCGGCGAAGGTCAGCATCGCCTCATACGATCCGATACCGAACTGCGACCGCGTAAGCGCGAGATAGCGCTCTGCATTCGACGCGTTGAGACTGATGGAGACTGTATCGAGCAGTCCCGCGAATCGCTCTGCAAAGACATATCCATGCTCGAGTTCGCCGAGACCGTTCGTATTGACGCGTGTCGGCATCTCCGGATGGTGTTCTTTTACATAGCGCAGCACGGCAAGCACCGTATCCAGACGCATGAGCGGCTCACCAAATCCGCAGCAGACCACCTCGCAAACATAGTCCCACGGCACACCAGAGAGTGCGGCGATGATCTCCTCTGTGCTGGGGTCACGCTCCACCCAGAGCGAAGATTCCTGTGCCATCTTCTTCATACTGCGCAAGCAAAAGACGCAGTCGCAGTTGCAGTCATTTGTGATGTTGATATAAATGGCACGTCTGCCCTCCGGCTGCTCACGCAGACTCTCAGAGACGGGCAGATAACGCCCGCCCGCATGGGTTGCATAAACAATCATAAGATGCTCCTATCATACACAGAAATGAGAAAAGCTGCCGCGTTGCGGCAGCTACGTTTGTTAGTATATGCGCTATAACGCTGTCAGCTCCCCCATATATTCCTCGAACGGCAGGCCGTGATTCCATGGCAAATCCAGTTCCTCGGCATACCGGAGACAGTGTCCGATGAAGTCCGCGGCACGGCGTACGCCTTCCTCGAGCGGCATTCCACGCACGAGCGCAGCAGCGACAATCGCCGCAAAGGCATCGCCTGCGCCCGAGCGGTCACGCCCCACCTTCTCATTGTCAAAAGAGTACCCCCTGCCGCCCGCATAGAGGTAGGTACGCACACAATGACCCGCATTGAGTCCCGTGATGATAACCTCATGCGGCCCCATCTCCGCAATTCCCGCGGCCATCTCCCTCAGTGCAGCCACAGAGACCATGCCATCCGCGGGATACGGGATATCGAGAAGCCGACACGCCTCCGTGAGGTTCGGCGTCACCACATCTGCATACGGAAGCAGGCGGCGCATCTGCGCACAGAGTGCAGGCGTGTAGGAGGTATAAAGGCTGCCGTTATCCCCCATCACGGGGTCAACGATGATGCGTGTCTCATCGCCCCGCAGCAGGGCGATGGCATCTAGGACGACGGCGATCTGTTCCTCCGAACCTAGGAACCCTGTCAGTACCGCATCGAACGACAATCCGTTCGCTGCCCAGTTCTCCATATAGGGCCGCATTCGTGCCGTATAGTCGTCGAGATAATGCTGCGGGAATCCCGTATGCACCGAGAGAATCGCCGTTGGGAGCGGACAGGCCTGCACGCGCATCGCTGAGATGAGCGGCAGCTGCACCGTCACCGAGCAGCGTCCGAACCCCGTGATGTCGTTGATGAGCGCAATCCGTTTCTGCCGCGCCATCAGCGATTGTCCACCTGTTCCGGCACACGGTCATGCAGAGAGAGGCGTTCCCACGCGAGCGCCTCGTATTTCGTCCCCGGCAGTCCGTAGTTCGCGTATGGGTCGATAGAGATACCGCCGCGCGGCAGGAACTTTCCCTGTACCTCAATGTATTTCGGCGCCATCAGCCGGATGAGATCCTGCATGATGATATTCACCGCGTCTTCATGAAAGTCCCCATGGTTGCGGAAGCTCACGAGATAGAGCTTCAGCGATTTACTCTCCACCATGCGCTCCGCGGGAATATAGGAAATATAGATCGTCCCATAGTCCGGCTGCCCCGTAATCGGGCAGAGCGTCGTAAACTCAGGACAGTTCAGCCGCACCCAGTAGTCACGCTCCGTGTGCCTGTTCTGAAACGTTTCCAGTGCCTCGGGGGCATAGTCGTATCCATAGTCCGTACGCTGCTCCCCGAGGAGGGTCAGCCCCTCCTGTACCTTCTCTCTTGCCATCACACACCCAAAAACTTCTGTTCAAATATTTCCTGCGGTTCTGGACGGCCGAAAAGGTAGCCCTGAATCGTATCCGTCTTGCAGATCTTCACGAGGCATTCATACTCGTCCTCACGCTCTACCCCCTCGATGCAGGTCGTCATGCCGATGCTGTGGCAGAGATCGACCGTATACTCGACCAGCTTCTGATCGAAGTGGTTCTCAAGAATCCGCATAACAAAGGCGCGGTCAATCTTGACGATATCGCAGTTGAGGTTCTTGAGCGAGGAGAGCGAGGAGTAGCCCGTGCCGAAATCATCCATCGCCACCTTGATGCCGTGGCTGCGAAACGCATCGAACTGTGCATTAACAAATTTCAAATCGCTGACAATCTTGCTCTCCGTCAGTTCGAGCACGACCGCATCAGGGGGCATATCATGCCGGCGCAGACAATCTTCGACAAACTCGAGAAACGAGAGGTCCTTGATCTGCTCGTAGCTCATGTTGACACTCATACGGAACTGCGGCACATACTTACGCCACTCCTTACAGACACGCAGTGCCTGCTCGAAGATCCATCGCCCAACCGGAACAATGGTTTTCGTCTCCTCGAGAATGCGGATGAACTCCATGGGTGCGACCATGCGCCCCTTGCTGTTCTTCCAGCGAAGCAGCGTCTCTGCCCCAACCAGATGTTGATCGTCGCCCGCCACCTGCGGCTGAAAATACAGCTCGAAGTTGCGGCAGCCCGCCTTGACATCCTGCAGGATCTGCTCCTGAATTGTCAGCGACCGCAGCCAGCGATTATAGACCTCTTTCGAGAACTCATTAATACGGTTCTTGCCGCCTGATTTCGCCGCATCCAGCGCTGCCTGCGCATATTTGTGGAGGACGAGCGGATCACGTGCGGACTGGGGATAGAACACCATGCCCGCAGACACGGTAACGATATACTGCCGCCCGTCATAGACCTGCGGATGTGCAAATTCGCGCTGTACACGGATGAAGAACTCCGTCAGCATCTCCGCATCTGCATCTGGATAGATGAGGCCGAATTCATCACCGTCGAGGCGGTAGAGCGAAAGCATACGCGGCGTATTCTGCAGAATACGCTCAGAGATCTGGCGCAGGATAACATCGCCGACCTCATGGTTGAACGCCTCGTTGACTGTACGGAAGTTGTCGATCCCCATGACAAGAAGACCGCCGCCCCCTCCCGTCTCGCGTGCTGCAGCAAGCGCTGCACCCAGATCCTCAATAAACTGGTAGCGGTTCAGCAGTCCCGTCACGGAGTCTGCTGAATTGCGCCGTGCGAGCTGGCTGATCGTTCCGACGAACAGATTCGGTGTGCCGTCCTCAGCGAGACCGATCCGCCCCTTCAGCCGCAGCCACGCATAGTCTCCATTCGCATCGCGCATACGAAAATCGAGCTGGCGATCCCGCCCCTCCGCCAGAGTACCGAGAGAATCAAACAGCGCTGCGAGCAGTCTCCGGTCCTTGAGATGGACAAGCGGACTGAGTACGCCGGCAATGTCCTCCATCGTCTCTGCGGGCAGTGCATACGCCTGCACGAATGTTGGCGCTGCCAGAAAAATTCCGGCAGCGGGATCCATCATAAAGGTATAGTCGGAGGTTGTGTCCTTCATCAGATCAAAGATGTATTTATGCTCGTTGAGCACAGGGCTCAGGGCAATCCTCTTCTTTCCGCTCATATTCCCTTCCTCACTTTTCTATCCTCGATAATGCCGCGAAGATTATTTCCCTCTTCCCGATATTATATACCTTTTCCATGTACCGTGCAACCAGACAATCTCTGGATTCCGCAGGGGCACAGAGACCCCAGATGCGAATTCGGTGTATTTCGATTCAGCTCCTTACATCAGAGAAAAATAAATTTTAGGAAATTTTTCCTAATATCACTTGAAAAAGTATCTTCTTTTGATTATGATGGACTGAGGAATGACGGATGTATTTGCGAAGGAGACGCGAAGAATGGAAGTTATCGAGCTGACGGGGGAGACATTTGAAGCAGAGGTGCTGCGTGAGAGCCGGCTGGTTGTGGTAGATTTCTGGGCTACATGGTGCACCCCCTGCCGTATGCTCACGCCGATCTTGGAGGAGATCGCTGCTGCGCGTACGGATGTGAAATTCTGTAAGATCAATGTGGACGAGGCACAGGACATCGCCGAAAAGTACGGTGTTATGAGCCTGCCCATTCTCCTTTTTTTCAAAAACGGAGAGCCATTCGACGAGTCCATCGGACTCATCTCGAAAGAGCGCCTGCTTTCCTTTCTGCCGCAGTAAGAGCCGCATTACGCTCCACCCGCACAGCGGGCGGGTTATTGTTTCGTTCGCTTTGCTCTATCGACTGGGTCGCGCTGCATATAGCAAAGGGCTTGTACCGGATAATCCGGCACAAGCCCTTTTATCATGCCATCATGGATGCTCGCCATAGCAGCGCTGACGCATCGCCTCATAGAGGACGGCAGCCGCAGCCGCAGCGACATTCAGCGACTCAGCGCTGCCGCGCATCGGGATGTAGATATGCTCAGAGACGCGCAGCAGCTCCTCGGAGACACCATTCGCCTCATTGCCGAATACGACAATGAGCGGACGACAGAGATCCGCGGAGAAATGCGTCCGTGCCCCCGCATCGCACGCCGCTGCGCAGAGGGTCACCCCTGACCCCCGTGCGAAGTCTGCCAGCTCTGCCGCTGTCACCCCCTCTGCAAACGGCAGGGAGAATAGTGCCCCCATCGTCGCACGCACCACCTTGCCGCTGTATGCATCGGCGCAGCCACGCAAAAGGATGATGCCGGATGCCCCCGCTGCATCGGCAGTGCGGATGATTGTCCCAACGTTGCCAGGATCCTGTACACGATCAAGTGCAATATAGAGCGGTGCGTCACCGTCCTGCAGCCCATCGTGCAGTGCCGCAAGCGAGGTATGCGCATGTCGTTCTGCAAGGAGGAGGATCCCCTGCGGCGTCTCTGTCTCAGAGAGAGACGCTGCAATATTCTCGGCAATCAGCACAGGTGCAGCACCGCGTGCGCAGAGCGCATCTCGCAGTGCACGCCCGCGCGGCGATATCGCTGCACGCTCGGTCATCAGCGCATGCCGGATGCTCCATCTCGATGCCGCCGCCATCTCAGCGAGGCGCAGTCCCTCCACCGCACACAGCCCCTCTTTCGCCGCACGACGGTGCGACTGCAAGACAGCGGCAGCAAGGCGGATGAGTGGATTCGCTGCACTGGAAATCATCTGCTTCACCCCTCCTCATAAAAAAACGTCTGATGAATCTGCTGACTCATCAGACGCAATTCTTCTTACTGGTTCTCCTTCGCCACAGCGACGAGCTGGGTGAACGCCGCAGCATCAGCGACAGCGAGATCGGCAAGCATCTTGCGGTTGACCTCGACACCTGCATTCGTCAGCCCTGCTATCAGACGGCTGTACGAGATGCCGTTGGCTCGGGCAGCAGCGTTGATGCGCGCGATCCAGAGACGGCGGAATGTCCCCTTCTTCGCACGGCGGTCACGGCGCGCATAGTAGAGCGCCTTCATGACGGTCTCATTGGCCTTCTTGAATTGTTTGCTGCGCGAACCGCGATAGCCCTTCGCAAGCTTCAGGATCTTCTTATGACGACGGTGTGCCGTGACACCGCTCTTTACTCTTGGCATTTCGATTCCTCCTTGTTCCTACCCACACACGGGGTCTTCGTATCTGCCCCGATTATGCGTAGGGGAGCATCTTGCGGATGCGCTTGTAGTCCGACGTATCGGCAAGAGCAGCCTTGCGCAGGTTGCGCTTGCGCTTCGGTGTCTTCTTCTCCAGAATATGTCTCTTGTACGCCTTGTTTCGGCGGAATTCTCCGCTCCCTGTTACAGTGAAGCGCTTTGCTGCAGCGCGGCGTGTCTTAATCTTCGGCATCGCCATTTCCTCCTTTATCTTCCTGTTGCGCGGGTTTGGCCGCTTTAACGGGCTTCTGTGCCTTCGGAGAAAGAATCATGGTCATGTTCTTCCCCTCCAGCTTTGCACCGCGTTCGATGGTCACGAGATCACCCAGCCGCTCGGAGACGCGATCGAGAACCACGCGTCCGAGTTCCGGATGAGAGAGCTCTCTGCCGCGGAACATAATTGTCACCTTGACCTTGTTGCCCTCTTCGACAAAGCGAAGCGCATTCTTCAGCTTGACGTTGAAGTCATGCTCGTCGATGTTCGGACGCAGCTTGACCTCTTTGATGCTGATGGTCTTTTGCTTCTTCTTGGCTTCCTTCTCGCGCTTCTGCTGCTCATAGCGAAACTTTCCAAAGTCCATGATGCGGCAGACGGGCGGCTTTGCCTTCGGCGCGACCTCGACCAGGTCGAGATGCTGCTCCTCCGCCATGCGTAGGGCGTCGCGCGTCAGCATGATGCCAAGCTGTTCTCCCTCCGCGCTGGTGACGCGCACCTCGCGGATGTGGATTTCCTCATTGATTCGCAAAGATTCCCTGCTTATGGCAAGAACACCTCCTGGTTCGGATGCGCGTTGCGCCATCCGGCAATAGAAAAGGGCGGCATAAAGCCACCCTAAAATGCATTCATGCGACCCGACAGACAATGTGCCAGCAGGTGAGAAGCGGTGGCTTCTGCTTTCAACAGATTCGATACTACCACAGATGTGCAGCGTTTGTCAATACTCCTGTGCACGTGCAGCAATTTTTTCCTGCACGCGCGCAATGAAATCATCCGCAGAGAGAACGGTACTGTCTTTCTCACCATATTTGCGCAGTGCGACGGTCCCTGACTCCTGCTCTTGGTCGCCGACAACGAGCGTATACGGAGTCTTCTTGACCTGACTCTCACGGATCTTGTACCCCGTCTTCTCGTTGCGTCCATCCACTTCAACACGGATGCCGCAGTCAAACATCCGTGCACGCAGCTGCTCGGCATAATCCGCATGGCGCTCCGTGATGGGCAGAATGCGTACCTGCACAGGTGCCATCCATACGGGGAATGCCCCCGCATAGTGCTCGATGAGGATGCCGATGAAGCGTTCGACTGAACCATAGACCACACGATGCAGCATGACAGGACGGTGTTTTTCTCCATCCTCACCTACATAGGTCAGGTCAAACTTCTCGGGCAGGCTCATATCCAGCTGAATCGTCCCGCACTGCCATGTGCGCCCGATGGAGTCGCGCAGATGGAAGTCTATCTTCGGCCCATAGAATGCGCCGTCTCCCTCGTTGACCACATAATCAAGACCGCGGTTCTCGAGTGCGCGCTGCAAACCGTTCGTTGCCATCTCCCACATCTCGTCCGAGCCCATCGAATCCTCGGGGCGTGTCGAGAGTTCCGCCTTATACGAGAGGCCGAACGTGCGGTAAACCTCGTCGAAGAGGTCGATGGTGTGCTGAATCTCGCTCTCGATCTGCGCGGGTGTCACGAAGAGATGCGAGTCATCCTGCGTGAACTTACGCACACGGAAGAGTCCGTGCAGCGCGCCCGAAAGTTCATGGCGGTGTACCACGCCGAGCTCCGCAAGACGCAGCGGCAGATCGCGGTAGCTGTGCAGCTGCGAGCGATAGACGAGCATACAGCCGGGGCAGTTCATCGGCTTGATGGCATAGTCCTCGTCGTCAATCTCGGTCGTATACATATTCTCGCGATAGTGAAACCAATGCCCTGAGGTCTCCCACAGCTTGCGGCTGAGGATCATCGGGGTGCTGATCTCCTGATAGCCGTAGCGGCGATGCACCTCATGCCAGTAGCGCAGCAGCTCCTCGCGCAGGATCATGCCGTTCGGATGGAAGAACGGGAAGCCCGGTCCCTCCTCATGCAGGCTAAAGAGATCAAGTTCTCTGCCGAGCTTTCGATGATCGCGCTTGGCCGCCTCCTCCAGCATGTGGAGGTATGCATCCAGCTCCTCCTGCTTTTCGAATGCCGTACCGTAAATACGCTGCAGCATCTTATTCTTCTCACTGCCGCGCCAGTATGCGCCCGCCACGCTTTGCAGCTTGAGCGCCTTAACCTTGCCCGTAGATACAACGTGAGGCCCTGCGCACAGATCCGTGAACTCGCCCTGCGTATAGGTCGAGATGGCGGCATCCTCCGGCAGATCCTCGATCAGTTCCACCTTGTAGTGCTCTCCCTGCGCACGGAAGTATTCGATTGCCTCGGTACGCGGAATCTCGCGGCGCTCTAGTTTTAGATTCTCCTTTACAATCTTCTTCATTTCCTTTTCGATATCACGTAGGTCAGCCTCCGTCAGCTGATGTTCCATATCGAAATCATAGTAGTAGCCATTCTCGATGGCAGGCCCGATGGCGAGCTGAACGTTGCTCTCCGGATAGAGCCGCTTCACCGCCTGTGCCATGATATGGGCGCAGGTATGGCGCAGGGCAAGCCGTCCGCCCGCATCCTCGAAGGTCAGCACTTGGAACGCAGCATCACGGGTCACGGGAGTCATCAGATCGACGGTCTTGCCGTCCAAACTTGCCGCAAGCGCCTTCTTTGCCAGCGAGTTGCTCATCCCCTTGACGACATCCAGCAGCGTCATTCCCTGTTCTGCCTCGCGAATGGATCCATCCGGCAGTGTCAGCTTTACCATAGAACGCTCTCCCTTCAAAATATACAAAAGCCCTGTCCTTGCGGGATAGGAAATCCATCCCCCAGGGACAAGGCAATAAGAAGCACTGAATGCATCAGTGCTTCCGTCAGTTTCCACCCTACTCGGTAACGCCATTATAAGGCGCACACGCGGATGTGTCAAGGGATTTGTGGTTTGTGATCCGCCATCGCCTGCAGCTGCTCCGCCTGCCCGATAACAGGAACACGCAGGCGTCGACCTGCATGGACAGCACCATCCGGCGCCAGCCCATTGACCTCGATGATCGCCTCCTCGAGCTGCTCCGCCATCGTCTCCCGCGCCGCATACCGGCGTGCGATCGTCCAGACACTCTCGCCACGCATCACCGATACCTCGATGAAGTCTGACGAACGCAGATATGGGTTCGTCAGATGCAGCGCCGATACGCCCATCCATATCAGAGCAAAAACAGCGAGAACAAGACCAATGCGTTTCATCTCTATCCCTCCGTCAAATCAATATCCGTACATAAATTCCCAAAACTTTTGTTCGGATATAGGATAACACAGAAAGCGTGTTCGGTCAATAGTTTAGAACGCATTTTTGCGAAATTTTTGTTCGCAGAACATATTGTCTCAAATCAAAAGAGCTGCTGCACAAAGTACAGCAACTCTCATACGATATTCTATCGGCGCTGCGCGCTCTCGTGCATCTGCTCTGCCAAATGCATCTCTGCCGGCCGTCGCTCCTTCGCAACGGCAAGCATAAGCTTGAGGCGGTTCAGCTGATTGACCTCGCTTGAGCCCGCATCACAGTCGATTGCCGTGATGTTCGCACCATGATATGCCTTGCGCAGATCGTGCATGACGCCCTTGCCCGTGATATGATTCGGCAGACAGCCGAACGGCTGGAGGCAGACGACGTTGGGCACCCCCTCCTCGATGAGTTTGACCATCTCACCCGTGAGAAACCACCCCTCCCCTGCCATATTGCCGAGACTGACATGGCGAGCTGCAAGCGCTGCTGTATGATCAATGGACTGCGGCGGACGGAAGTGACGGCTCTGCGTGAGCACCTTTCGCATGGGCGCACGGAAGAACTCAATGACCTTGATGAACATGCGCCCGAAGATCCGCTCCTTATATGAGCCCGCGAGCAGCTTATGTTGTGCAATAGGGTCGTATGCCGCATAGAGGAAGAAATCCACGAAGTCCGGCATGACGACCTCGGCGCCCTCGTTCATCAGCACTGTCTCGATGTCATTGTTCGCAACGGGATGATATTTCACGAGGATCTCGCCGACGATGCCGACCTTCGGTTTCCAGAGATGTTCATCAATCGGGATATGGTCAAAATCACGCACGATATCCTTCACCATCCGCCGGAACTTGAAGACGCTGCCGTGCTCGATCTCCTCCTTGGCACGCGCCATCCATTTATCGAACATCGCCTGCGTCGTTCCCTTCACCAATTCATACGGCATCATACGGTTGCGCACATTCATGAGCAGATCACCGTAGACGGCCGCCTTAATAGCATCGACCATCATCTCGCGTGTGAAGGCGAAGCTGTCCGTCTCCTCGGGAAGACCGCGCACAGCAAAGACCGCAACATTGGGGAAGCCCGCATCGCGCAGCGCCTTGCGCAGGACACCAAGATAGTTTGTCGCGCGGCATGCGCCGCAGGTCTGAAAGAGTGCGATGCTCGTGTGGTCGGCATCACACATCCCTGCCTTCAGCGCCGCAAGCAGCTGCCCGATGACGACGATGGCAGGATAGCACATATCGTTGTGCACATAGCGCAGCCCGAGGTCGATTGCCCCTTTATCCGGCATCGGCGGAATGACGACGTTGTAGCCATGCTTCCGCATCGTGGTGCGGAACAGTTCGAAATGGATCGGCGCCATCTGGGGTGCAAGAATCGTATGCGTCTTTCTGCAGTCCTCGGTAAAGCGCGGACGCTCGATGACGGGAACCTCGTGATAGGCAGGGTTCTCCCTGCGGGCAAGCGCGGCGATCAGCGAGCGCAGACGGATACGTGCCGCCCCGAGATTCGATACCTCGTCCAGTTTGATCATCGTATAGATGCGCTGGTGAGACTCGAGAATCTCACGCACCTCGGAGGTCGTGAGCGCATCGAGCCCGCAGCCGAATGAACTGAGCTGGATGAGCGTTACATTTGGATGCTCCGCAACGAACTGCGCCGCATGATAGAGACGTGCGTGGTAACTCCACTGGTTGACGACCTGCAAATGCCGCTTCTGCACGGGGATATGGTAGACTGCATCCTCGGAGAGAATAGGCAGCTTGTATGACTGAATCATCTCAGGGATGCCGTGATTGATCTCCGGATCGACGTGATACGGCCGCCCTGCAAGCAAAATCGCAGGCTCCCCCGTCTCTGCAATGCGGTCGAGAATCTGCTGGCCATAGTCGCGGACATCCTGCCGATAGTGCTCAATCTCTGCATAGCCTGCATCAACGGCGGCAGCAATCTCCTTCCTGTCGAGGCCCTCTGCTTTGCCGAACTCCTCCGTCAGGCGCTCGATCATGCGATTTCGATCGTTGATCGGCAGAAACGGCTGGAGGAAGCGGATATGTTTCTCACGCAGGATATCCATATTGATGCGGATGTTCTCAGCATAGGACGCAACGATCGGACAGTTGAAATTGTTCGCCGACGTGCCTGGCTTATCCTCCATATTATATGGCTCGCAGGGATAGAAGATGGTATCAACGCCTTTTTCCACAAGGTCGACGATATGCCCGTGCGCGAGCTTTGCAGGATAGCAGAGCGAGTCCGACGGGATGGTCGCCATCCCCTTGTAGAAAAGCTGGGGCGAGGACTTTCCCGAAAGCACGACACCGTAGCCGAGTGTATCGAAGAAGGTAAACCAGAACGGATAGTCCTCATACATATTGAGCGTACGCGGAATACCGATGCGGCCGCGCCGCGGCTCTGCGGGCGACTTGTAATGCTTGAACACGCGGCGGTACTTGAACTTGTAGATGTTCGGTGTATCATCCGTGCGCTTTTCCCCGCCGATGCCGCGCTCGCAGCGATTGCCCGTGAAGTAGCGCTCGCCGTTCGGGAACTGCTGCATCGTGATGAGACACTTGTTCCCGCACTTTCCGCAGCGGTAGGAGCTGGTCTTTGTCTCAAATGTCCCAAGTTCGTCCGCACCGAGCAGCGTCGAGCGCTCCGCCCCCGTCTCAAGGGCGAGGATAGCTGCGCCGTATGCGCCCATGAGTCCCGCGATATCGGGACGAACGACATCCTTGCCGAGCAGTTTCTCGATGGCGCGCAGTACAGCGTCGTTGTAGAATGTCCCTCCCTGCACGACGATGTGATCGCCGAGCGCGCTCACATCCTTGAGCTGCATCACCTTGAAGAGCGCGTTCTTGACAACCGAGAGTGCAATGCCCGCCGAGATGTCGGCGACCTCCGCCCCCTCTTTCTGGGCCTGCTTGACTTTCGAGTTCATAAAGACCGTGCAGCGCGTGCCGAGGTCAACGGGCGCTCTCGCATCCACTGCCTTGCCCGCGAACTCTGCCGCTGTCATGTGAAGCCCCTCGGCAAAGTTTTGAATGAACGAACCGCACCCTGCAGAACATGCCTCGTTCAGTGTGATGTTACCGACGCTGCCGTCCTGCACGAAGAAGCATTTCATGTCCTGTCCGCCAATATCGAGGACGAACGTGACCTCTGGGCAGAATTCCTGTGCCGCACGCAAATGGGCAAAGGTCTCGACCTCACCGCCGTCCGCGTGCAGCGCCGCCTTAACAATCGCCTCGCCGTACCCCGTCGTCATCGCACCAGCGATGTAGGCATCTGCCGGCATCTCGGCGTAGAACGCTCGCAGCGCGTCAATGACAGACTGCAGCGGTGAGCCGTGGTTGCTCCCGTACGAGGTATAGAGCAGTTCCTTGCCGCTGCCGATGGCGACAAGCTTCGTCGTCGTCGAGCCGGCATCAATGCCGATACAGATGGGTCCGCAGTAGGCCGCAAGATTCCCGCGCGGCACGCGGTCTCGGTCATGACGCTCCTTGAACGCCGCATAGTCCGCCGCATCGCGGAACAGCGTCACATCCGCCGTCCGTGTCTCTGCCGCCGCAGCCTGCTCCGCGCGTGCAATACACGCCTCCATCTCCCGCATATCGGTTGTCTTGGCATCATCAGAGAGCGCCGCGCCGACCGCGACGAAATAATTGCCGTAATCCACATCGACGACGTGTGCATCGTCCAGCTTCAAAGTCTCGATAAAGCGTCTTTTCAGTTCCGGGAGAAAATGGAGCGGGCCGCCGAGAAACGCGACATTTCCATCAATCGGGCGTCCTTGTGCGAGGTTGCCGATAGTCTGATTGACAACTGCCTGCAGGACGGAGAGTGCGATATCCGCCTTCTCCGCTCCGTCATTCATGAGTGCCTGTACATCCGTCTTGGCAAACACTCCGCAGCGCGAGGCGATCGCATAGACACGCTTCCCCTTCTCCGCAAGCGCATTGAGGCCGATCGGATCGGTCGAAAGAAGCGACGCCATGTGGTCGATGAATGAACCTGTACCGCCCGCACAGACACCGTTCATACGCTGCTCAGGTGCATCACCGAAGTAGGTAATCTTCGCATCCTCGCCGCCGAGTTCTACCGCAGCCGTTGTCTCCGGAATGAGGCGGCGTACGGCAGAGGCACAGGCGATCACCTCCTGTACAAACGGCAGACCGATGCGCTGGGCGATGCCCATACCCGCTGATCCTGTGAGTGCAAATGAGAATTTTGCCTCACCAACCACCGCGCGCAGCTGGGTCATATTCTCCTGCAGCGCCTTGCCGATCTCGGAGAAATGTCGGGCATAGTTCTTGTAGAGGATCTCATGTTCCTCGCCGAGCACGACAAGCTTGATCGTTGTCGAGCCGACATCTACCCCGACACGAAATGGGGATTCCAAAATAACACCACCAATCATGTCCGCAGAGGAAACTTTCTTGTCTGCGTACAATACATATTAAATAGGAAAGCCATTTTAGGCTTCCCTATTTTAACGTATTTACGATGCGTATGCAAGTGCATGACGCACAGTGCATTTCTTCTAAATGTTGTAGGGGGCAGCGAGCTTTTTGAAGTAGTTGCGTGCCTTCTGCATCGTGCGAATGAGCGGCTCCATCAGCTTCGGCTGGCGCACGACCGTCCGAATAACGGCCTTACGCAGCTGGCGATAGTCCGCATCAAATTCGCGCATGACCTCCTCCATCTCCGCCTCCACCGAGACCGACGGAATATGAGAAGGGATGAGTACGGCGCTGCGGCCCTGTATCGTCACGATATCACCAAGGAACGGCGCATAGACCTCGATGCCGAGTTCCTCCTGTATGCGTTCCTTGAGCGCCTCCTGCGCCTGCCCCTCACCGTGAACGAGGAATACCTTCGCGGGGCGCGGTGCAGCGATGGTGCGCATCCAGTCGACAATCTGCGCTGCATCAGCATGCGCCGAGAATCCCTCGAGCATCTGAATCTGCGCCTTCACGGCAATCTCCTCGCCGAGCACACGTACGCGCTTAATGCCGTCCACAAGCCGCCGCCCAAGGCTCCCCTCCGCCTGATAGCCGACAAAGAGCACCGTGGATTCCGGCCGCCAGAGGTTGTGCTTGAGGTGGTGCAGGATACGTCCCGCATCCGCCATGCCCGATGCCGATAGGATAATGGCGGAGCCCTCGGCAGAATTCAATGCGCGCGACTCCGCCGCCGTCTCTGCGATGCGCACCTGCGGAAACGCAGGAATCGTTCCCTGTTCTCCAAAGAACGCAATTGTCTCCTCATCGAAATCTTCGTAGTTCTTGAGAAATATACGCGTCGCCTGAATCGCAAGCGGACTGTCGATAATGATGGGGATATCTCCGTCGAGCCGCCCTGCCTTCCACAAATTGTAGAAATAGTAAAGCAGCGTCTGCGTCCGCCCTACGGCAAACGACGGGATGATAACATTGCCGCCGCGATCCATCGTGTCGCGGATGACCTCGAGCAGCGCCGTCTCCTTGTCATAGTCGCGGTGCTCGCGGTCACCGTAGGTTGACTCGACAAGCAGGAAGTCCGCACCGGAGATGCGTTCCGGATCACGCAGGATGGGCTGATTCGGCTGTCCAAGATCGCCTGAAAAGACGAGCTTCGTCTCCTGCCCATGCTCCCTCACCGTCATCTCGAGAATCGCCGAACCCAAGATATGCCCCGCATCACGGAATATCAGCCGCAGATCGTCCACACACAGCTCGCTCTGGTAGCCGACCGGCTCAAAGAGTTCAAGTGCGGCGGATACATCCGCCTGCGTATAGAGAGGCGCGATCGGAGCCTCGCTGCGGCGCGCATTCTTCCGATTCACCAGCTCTGCATCGCTTTCCTGTATATGCGCCGAATCCGGCAGCATGATGCGCACGAGGTCACAGGTCGCGCGTGTCGCATAGATCTTGCCGCGAAATCCCTCGCGCACGAGCCGCGGAATACGGCCGCAGTGGTCGATATGTGCGTGTGTCAGAAAGACCGCATCAATCTCCGCAGGATTGAACGAGAACGCCTCGTAGTTCATCTCACGCAGACGGCGCGTCCCCTGATACATTCCGCAATCCACCAGGTATCTGTGATCGCCTACATGAATCAGATAGCACGAGCCGGTCACAGCATGCGCCGCCCCCAGAAATTCGAGCCGCATAGAGCATCCTCCCTTCATCACCATCATGACTTCTTTGCTGTATAAAATTCGGAATAAAGCAAAAAAATCCTGCAATTTCAGCGGATTTTATGCTACACTGAACTGCAAAAGTATCATGGTGAAATGGAGGTATCTTTATGAAAAGAATTGGATTCATCGGACTCGGCATCATGGGCGCGGCAATGGCATCACACCTCATGGACGCCGGCTATGAGCTCACCGTCTATAACCGCACAAAGGCCAAGGCGGATGCACTCGTTGCGGCAGGTGCACACTACTGCGACAGTCCCGCTGCCTGCGCACACGGGCAGGATGCAGTCATCACCATCGTCGGCTATCCGAAGGATGTCGAGGAGGTCTATCTCGGGGCAGAGGGTATTCTGCACAGTCTTGATGCAGGCGCATACACTGCTGATATGACGACCTCTTCCCCCGCGCTCGCCGAACGCATCTACGCTGAGGCAAAAAAGCGCGGCATCCATGCCCTGGATGCCCCCGTAACAGGCGGTGATATGGGTGCACGAAACGCAACGCTGAATATCCTCGTCGGCGGTGACGAGGATGCGTTCCTTGCCATGCAGCCAGTTTTTGCCGCGATGGGGAAAAATATCATCTACGAGGGTCCAGCTGGCGCAGGACAAAAGACGAAAGCGGCGAACCAGATTGCAATTGCGGGTGCGCTCGCAGGCGCATGCGAGGCGTTCGCCTATGCGCGCGCAGCGGGACTGGACGTGGAGAAGGTCTTTGCCTCTATTTCCGGCGGCGCTGCCGCAAGCTTCCAGATGTCGAACATGGTACGCATGGCGCTCGACGGCAATTTCAACCCCGGCTTTATGATCAAGCACTTTGTAAAGGACATGACAATCGGCGCAGAAACCGGCAGGGAATACGGCATCGACCTGCCCGTTCTGGAACAGGTTCTGCATGAAGCACGCGCGCTCGAGGAGCGCGGCGGCGGCGCGGACGGGACGCAGAGTCTCTTGAAATACTATGCGTGAACCGCCCGAAAATTACAGACCGCGCCAAATCCGCACCATCTCTGCCGCCGCATCATAGGGATCCGGCGCGTCCGCGACGGCGCTGACGACAAAGAAGCCTTCGACCCCTGTCTCTCTGAGCGCGGGCAGATCAGCTGCCTTCACCCCGCCGCCCACAACTACGGGTATGGGGCTCACGCGATGCAGCTGCGCCAGCTCCTCAAAGCTGCGCGTCACAATCTCTCCCGTTGCAATGCGTCCCGCCTCGGGCTTCGTCGGCGTCGCATGCAGCGGACTTGCACCAAAGTAGTCAATACACGAGGTATCACACGTCTCAGCATAGTCGATCAGTGCCGTCGTTCGTGCCGACAGTCCGACAATCGCATCCGCACCAAGATATCTGCGGCAGACATCGGGGGGGATATCATCCTGTCCGACGTGTACACCGTCCGCCTTGATTCCCTGCGCCCGTGCGGCGAGCACGGCATCGAGACGATCGTTGATGACGAGTGCCACCGCATCGGACTTTCCCTGTGCGGAAATAGCATCTGCCGCTGCACGCGTGAGCGCGATGATCTCGCGCGCATCGCTGTTCTTGGCGCGAATCTGGATGAAGGTAAATCCTGCGCGCACCGCTGCGCTAATCACATCATGCACAGGGCGGCCGCCCGTATTCTCCGGTCCCAGAACGAGATAGGCAGACAGATCGAATTGGTTTCGCATATATCATTCTCCTACAAAAAACCCCGCCAATCGGCGGGGTTTTTTCTATCACAGCCGCGCCGCTGAAGCGCATCCGACTCAATAATTCTGCACAACCTGTTGGAAGAAGGACTGCGGGTGCTCACAGACAGGGCACTTCATCGGCGCTTTCGGACTCTCGCAGACATAGCCACAGTTGAGACACTGCCAGATGATCTTCTCATCACGCGCAAACACCGTGCCCTCATCTACCTTCTGCAGGAGCAGCTTGTAGCGGGCATCGTGCTCCTTCTCGATCTTGCCGACCGCATCAAAGAGACGGGCGATCTTGTCGAATCCCTCCTCGCGCGCCACACGGGCGAACTCGGGGTACATGCTCGTCCACTCCTCATTCTCTCCGGCAGCAGCAGCAGCGAGATTCGCCTTCGTATCGCCGATACCGCTCACGAGCTTGAACCAGATCTTTGCATGTGCCTTCTCATTGACCGCCGTCTCATTGAAGATATTCGAGATCTGGACATAGCCGTCCTTCTTTGCCTGTGAAGCGTAGTAGAGATACTTCGTGTGTGCCTGCGACTCTCCGGCGAATGCTGCCCAGAGATTCTTCTCAGTCTGTGATCCCTTGAGTTCCATCGTACTCTCCTTTTCTAAATAAATACACATCAATATATCAACGGGCAAAAAATACCGCCATGCCGCGCCTTGCTCAGGGGCGCAGACGGCATTCATCAGCCGCAATTGATCAGAATATCAGCCACCTCGTCGATGTTCTTCTTGCCAAAGTACAGCTGGTCCCCGACAATCATACAAGGGACACTCATAACACTGTATTTTTCCTTTAGTTCTGGGAAATAGCGGATGTCATAGATATCCGCACGTACGTCTCGTTTTCCCACCGCGATGCGCTGCACTGCAGCCACCACGTCCGGACACATCGTACAGGACAGCGACATGAGCACACGCACATCGACGGGTGCAGTGATCTTTGCAATCTTCTCCTGGGTTTCTGGACGCAGCTCCTGCCCAGGTCCTGCTACATTGTAAAGGGCGAGGATAAAAGAGTTGAACTCATGCCCGCCCGGAACAGCGTGGAACGTAATACCGCTCGGCGTGCCGTCGGCGTGGAGGAGCTCGATCCCCGGCGTACTATCTGCATCTGTGACCGCCTCATATATGATCTTATCCGACAGTTCTGCGAATTCCTCCATAAAACCGCGCAGTTCGCGTGAGAGATCACCATCATCATAGTGTCCGATGACCTTCACAGGAGATGCGAACTTCTCAAAGACTGCCTGCAGCTGATCGCGAATCTCTGCGGAAATAAAATTCGTCTCGTGCCCGTCTGCCGCCTCCTGCTCGATGGAGATCTTACGCTGCTCGAAGCGGGCTGCATCCACCTCTGCGCGTGCAAATGCGGGCAGCTTTAAGCGGTCGTGCAGCGCAGCCGCATGGCGCTCCGCCGCAACCGCACTGACCGCGCCATCGGAGACTGCCGTCACCACCTGGCGCAGAGTCTTAATGCAGACATCGCCCGCTGCGAATACGCCCGCAACGCTCGTCTCTTTCTCTTCATTCGTGATGATATAGCCCTGCTCGTTCAGATCGATCTGGTCGCGGAACAGTCCCGTATTCGGCACATAACCGGCAAAGACAAAGACACCGAATGTCTCTCCATCCTTCGCCATGTAGTGCTCGATCCTGCCTGTCACCTCGTCGCGGAAATCCGCATAGGAGATCATCGTCTCGCCGCCGACACGCTCGACCACTGTGTTGAAACGCACCTTGATATTCGGATAGTTTGCGAGTGCATCCACCGCTGTCTGCGGGGCGCGGAACTTATCACTGCGCACGAGGATGGTAACCGTCTTACCGTAACGAGAGAGGAACATACTTTCCTCCACCGCCGAAAGTCCCCCGCCAATGACGAAGATATCCATACCGGCGAAGAACTCCGCATCGCAGGTCGCACAGTAAGCAACGCCGCGCCCTTGGAACTTCTTCTCGCCGTAGAACCCGACCTTGCGGGGGTTCGCACCGGTCGCAAGAATGACCGTAAGCGCCTCCACCGTTCCTGCCGTCGTCTCAAGTTCCTTGATGTCCTGATCGAGCTTTAGCCCAATGACCTCGGCGGAGATAAACTCCGCGCCGAACCCGCGTGCCTGCTGCTCCATCTGCTCTGCGAGCGCAGTCCCGCTGACTTTCCCCGTGCCGGGATAGTTCACGACATCGGCAGTAATGGTGATCTGCCCGCCGATTTTCTCTTTTTCTATGACCAGCACTTTGCATTTGGCGCGCGCCAGATAAATGGCGGCAGAGAGTCCCGCAGGACCGCCGCCGACAATCACGGCATCATATATTTTATCCATCCAAGCACCTCTGGTGTTTACAAATAAGAAAAAAGCACTTTACGAGCGCCCTCGCAAAGTGCCCTGTCATCTCTTAGAGCTTGCCGACGAGATCGAAACTCGGCTTCAGCGTCTTTTCGCCCGGCTGCCAGCGTGCGGGGCAGACCTCATCACCATGCGCTGCGACGAACTGGAGTGCCTGCACCTTGCGGAGCAGTTCCTTCGCATTACGTCCGACGTTGCCTGCGCTCACCTCGTAGGAAACAATCTTGCCCTCGGGGTTCACGACGAACGTCCCGCGCTCGGAGCGGCCGTCCTCCTCAATGTAGACATCGAAATCTCGTGCAAGTTTCGCCGTCGGGTCTGCGAGCATCGGATACGTCAGCTTACTGACCAGCTCAGAGCTCTCATGCCATGCCTTGTGAACGAAGTGGGAGTCGCAGGAGACACCAAAGATCTCACAACCCAGCTTCTGGAACTCGCCGTACTGCTCCTGCAGATCTGCCAGCTCCGTCGGGCAGACGAACGTGAAGTCCGCCGGGTAGAAGAAGAATACGCTCCACTTGCCCTTGAGATCCGCCTTCGTGTACTGCGTGAACTCTCCCTGTGCTGCGCCTGCCTTCTTCTGGAAAGCATCTACCTTAAAATCGGCAATTTCCTTATTAATGAGTGACATTGAAGTTCCTCCTTTTGATGTAAGCAGCCGATCCTATCTGTTCGGCTGTCGCTGTCTTATCGATGGACTCATCATAGCACAGGCAGAGTTTCATGTCAACAGAAATTTATACTTTTTAATAACTATTTCTGTTTATATCCTCTTCAAAGAGAAAAGTCCTGCGGTTCTGCATTCCCGCTGCATAATGAATGCAGCTCACTCAGAGCCGCATCTTAAAGTCCTCATAGCCGAACGAGCGCACTGTTTCCCACGTTCCATCCGGCGCGACAGCAAGGATGGAGGGCAAAGGCATACCGTTGAACGTATTGTTCTTCACCATCGTATAGATTGCCATATCACCGAATGCGACACGGCTGCCCGTTGTGAGCGGCGCGTCAAAGGAGTATGTCCCGATGGTATCACCGGCGAGACACGTCGGTCCTGCGAGGGTGTAGGTATGTGCCTTCTCCCCCGCTGCTCCCGCACCGATAACGGGAGGCCGATAGGGCATCTCAATGACATCGGGCATATGACAAGCAGCAGATGTGTTGAGGATAACGTTCCCATCCGGCTGCACCTCGAGCACCTCTGCCACCAGGAAGCCTGCATTCAGCGCAACCGCCTCGCCCGGTTCGAGATAGACTGCCACATCATAGGTATCCTGTACATGGCGAATAAGGCGCTTGAGCAGGGGGATGTCATAGCCTGTACGCGTAATATGATGTCCCCCGCCGAAGTTCAGCCACTTCATTCGATGGAGATAGATACCAAACTTCTCCTCCACGGCAGCAAGGGTCGCGGCAAGCGCGTCCGCCCCCTGCTCGCAAAGCGTATGAAAGTGCAGCCCGTCCAGCCCTTCAAGCAGGTCGGCGCGGAAATCCGCAATCTTCACGCCAAGCCGAGAGTTCGGCGCACAAGGGTCATAGATGGCATGCTCCTGCGTCGAGCACTCAGGGTTGATGCGGATCCCGCAGGACACACCTGCCGCGCACGCCGCCGCGCCAAACTGTTCCCACTGCGCAAAGGAGTTGAAGATGATATGGTCGCAGATAGCCGCGAGCCGAGCAATCTCATCCGCCTCGTAGGCAGGCTTAAAGACGTGATTCTCCTTGCCCATCTCCTCCTGCGAGAGCCGTGCTTCGTAGATGCCGCTCGCCGTCGTACCCGAAAGATAGCGTCCAATGAGCGGGTAGTAGTGATACATGGAGAAACATTTCTGCGCGAGCAGTACCTTTGCCCCCGTCTCCTCCGCCACATCCGCGAGAATCCTCAGGTTGCATTCGAGCAGCTCCTCATAGACGAGATAGGAGGGCGTCGGGACACCATCCCACTCCGCCCGCCATGCCTTGCCCCCCGCCATCAGTCCACCAGCACGGGGCTGTGATTCTCCTGCCACGGCAGTCCCCATGTATTCAGTGCGTCCATAAACGGATCTGGATCGAACTCCTCGACATTGAACACACCCGGTTTCCGCCACTTGCCCGTCATCACCATCATCGCACCGATCATCGCAGGCACGCCGGTCGTATAGGCAACTGCCTGGGAGCCGACCTCGGCATAGCATTTCTCATGGTCGCAGACGTTGTAGAGATAGTAATTCTTCTCCTTGCCGTCCTTCTTCCCGCGGAAGATACAGCCGATGTTCGTCTTTCCCTTTGTACGCGGGCCGAGACTCGCCGGATCCGGCAGCACGGCCTTGAGGAACTGGAGCGGGATAATCTTGTGCCCCTCAAAGTCGATCGGCTCAATTGCGGTCATACCGACATTTTCAAGGCAGCGCAGATGCGTCAAATAGCTCTCGCCGAATGTCATAAAGAAGCGGATACGCCGAATTCCCTTGATATTCTTCGCGAGCGACTCGAGCTCCTCGTGATGCAGGAGATACATATCCTTCCGGCCAACTTCGGCGAAGTCATAGACGCGCTTGATCTCCATCGGCTCTGTCTCGACCCACGCGCCGTTTTCCCAATAGCTTCCCTTCGCAGAGACCTCGCGGATGTTGATCTCTGGGTTAAAATTCGTCGCAAAAGGATACCCGTGATCGCCGCCGTTGCAGTCGAGGATATCGATATAGTTGATCTCGTCAAACTCGTGCTTCATCGCATAGGCGCTGAATACGCCCGTTACCCCGGGGTCGAACCCCGATCCGAGGAGCGCCGTCAGCCCTGCCGCACGGAAACGGTCGGCATACGCCCACTGCCAGCTGTACTCGAACTTCGCCGTATCCTCCGGCTCATAGTTTGCCGTATCGACATAGTGCACGCCCGCTGCAAGGCAGGCATCCATGATATGAAGGTCCTGATACGGGAGGGCGAGATTCAGCACCACCTCAGGCTGGAACGAGCGGATGAGTGCCGTCAGCGCCGGCACATCGTCTGCATCCACGGCAGCGGTCGCAATCTTCGTTCTGCCGCCGTCCAGCTTCTCCTTTAGTGCGTCGCATTTCGACTTTGTACGCGAGGCGATGAGGATTTCCTCAAACACCTCCGGATTCTGACAGCATTTGTGCACAGCGACGCTTGCCACGCCACCTGCGCCGATGATCATCGCTTTTCCCATGAAACCGCCTCCTTATATGTAACCCTATCATACAACAGCAAGAGAGCCACTGCAATAGCAGCGGCTCTCTTTGGGTTCTATTTCTATGCAATTAAAGTCTGAACTTTTTCGTCTCGGTGGTCAGATCCTCGGCGAGATTCGCGAGACGACGTGTCGCCGCTGCGATCTCTTCCATGGATGCCGACTGTTCCTCCGTTGCTGCAGAGACGTTCTGCGCGCTGTCCGCATTCGATACGCTGACCCTCTGCACCTCTTCGATCTGTGTGCGTACTGTCTGCGTCTCGTGCTCCATCTGCTGAATACCGGCCGTGATCCCCTGCACCCCGTCGCCGAGCTGCTGAATCGCATCGTAGATGGACTGGAACACATCATCTGCCGTGCGGACAGAGGCAAGCCCATGTCCGACAAACTCTCCGCTGCGCTTGCCTGCCTCGACGGCACGCTCCATATCTGTCTGGATGGACTGCATCGTCTGGGAGATCTTCTTCGAGAACTCCCCCGACTCCTCGGCAAGTTTTCTAACCTCCTCGGCAACGACCGCAAATCCGCGTCCATGCTCGCCTGCGCGCGCTGCCTCGATGGCGGCGTTGAGCGCAAGCAGATTCGTCTGCTCAGCGATGCTGCCGATGACCTCGACGCTGTGACTAATCTCCTCAGAGCTCTTGCCAAGTGCCGAGATCGCCGCATCCACCGTCTCAGAGCCGGTCTTGATCTGCTCCATATAGCTGACGACCTCATCGATGGAGCGTCGTCCCTCACGAACACGCTCGACGGTATCATTCGTCACTGCGCTGACCTCATCCGCCTTCTTGGACATATTCGCCGCATGGGTTGAGATGGATGCTGCCGCCTTGGACACCGTACCGGACGCATCGGACTGGCGTTCCACGCCCTCAGCGATCTCCGTGATTGCCCCCGCCACATGATTCGACGCCTCTGCCGACTGCTGGGATGCCTCGGTCAGCCCCTCTGCCGATGCCGAGAGATCCTCCGCATTCGACTGGATAGTCTTGATGAGCTGGTTGAGCGTGTGCCGCATCTTGATAAAGCCGTCCGAGAGCATCCCCATCTCATCCTGGGAGTGAATCGACTTCGGATGCTCGCGCAGATCGCCCTCATTGAGCATATTGCAGACGCGGACAATTTTGTTGATATCCTCTGCGAATTTATTCGAGATAAAGAAGATGATCGCAGAGACAATAAGGACGATGAGTACCGTCAGACCTGCGAGAACGTAGAGGAGCTGATGCGCCTTCTCAAGGATCTCATCATCGCTCGCCTCAGACATGACAACCCAACGGCGTCCCTCAAGGTGGATCGGCACGAGAATCCCCGTCATGCCCTCGCCCGACTCGCGCTCATAGTGTGCGAGTGCAGACGCATCCTTGTCAATGACCGACTTGAACGCATCAACGAGGCTCATCGAGATCTTGACGCTCGAAACCTCCTTGCTGAAGTCGAGCTTGCCGATCTGCGCCGGCTCATTCGGGTGGATGATGACAAGACCTGTCTCGTCCATGACAACGATCTGCCCCGTGCGGTAAGTCGCCATCTTTGAGAGGATATCATCGAAACGCGAGAGACCAACCGTTCCCGTGACAATACCCGTGAGCGTACCGTTCTCAAGCACGGGGACGGCGATGACCGTGACTACCTTGCCCGTAACGGCAGAGATCACCGGCTCGGAGACAACGACCTTCTTCGTCTGGACAACCTTCTTGAAGTAGTCGCGGTCGCTGCGGTCCGTCTCGTTGCCGTCAGAGTCAAAGCCGACACCGTTCACATTCAGATAGGTGACATTCGAGAACACCTCTGTATTCTGCTTGACCGCCTTAATTTTCTCCATCTTCTCTGCATCGTCGCCATGCAGGAGGGCACTGCTGCGCGCCGCCGTCTCGAGATGCACCTCGTTCGTCTCAAACAGACGCTGCACCTCCAGGGCTGCCTGCTTGCCGACCCCCTTGCCGATCGTCTCCGCATTGTCGACGAGCATATCGCTCGCCATCTTGTAGCTGACGCCGAAGAAGACAAGAAACCCGACAATCATAACGGGCAGAATGGACGCCAGGAACTTCGTCCGTATGGATTTGAACTGCATGAACATTCCTCCAAAGACAGATACAAAGGCTATTTTACAAATCATTCTTTCATGAAGGAGCGTATCACATCCTACGCACATAAACAAGTATTTTCTCGGCAAAACAAATAATAGTAATACTAAAAAATATCTGTATGATGCGACAATAATTTTGAGCAAAAAAGAAAGGACAGCATTTGCTGCCCCATCTTCGTCAAAAAATCGATCAGAGCCTGAATTTCTTCGTCTCGGCTGCCAGTTCCTCGGAGAGATTCAGCAGTCCCTGCGTCTCCGCCGAGATCTCCTCGAGCGATGCCGACTGCTCCTGCGTTGCACCAGAGACAGACTGTACGCTGCTGGCATTCTCGAGCGTGATCTTGTGTACTGCCTCGATCTGCGTGCGCACCGTCTGCGCCTCCTCATCCATCTGGCGGATGCCGTCCGTGATTCCCTTGACACCGCCGCTGAGCTGCTGGATCGCCGCTGAGATGGACTGGAATACATCGTCCGCCGTGCGGACGGAGGTAAGGCCGTAGCCAACATACTCGCTCCCGCGCTTGCTCGCCTCGACTGCGCGTTCCATATCCGACTGCACAGACTGCATGGTCTGTGTAATCCGCTTCGAGAACTCACCCGACTCCTCGGCGAGTTTTCTAACCTCCTCGGCGACAACCGCAAATCCACGACCTTGCTCGCCCGCGCGCGCAGCCTCGATGGCGGCGTTGAGTGCGAGCAGATTCGTCTGGTCTGCGATGCTTGCGATGACCTCGACGCTGTGGCTGATCTCCTCGGAGCTCTTGCCGAGTGCCGAGATAGCAGCATCCACCGTCTCGGAGCCGGTCTTGATTTGCTCCATGTAGCTGACAACCTCATCGATGGAGTGGCGTCCTTCCTCGACGCGCTGGATCGTGTTGTGCGTTACGGCAACCACTTCCTCTGCGCGCTCCGCCATCGTCGCCGTATGGTCGGAGATCGCCGCAGCTGCATTCGTCACACTCGTCGCGGATTCCGCCTGCTGGGAGGCCCCCTCGGCGATGCTCGTCACCGTGTCCGCCACCTGCGTCGATGCCTCAGCCGACTGATGCGATGCCGTCGTTACCGCCTCGGCGGAGTTCGACAGCTCTACCGCATGGGTCTGGATGCTCTTAATGAGGTTGTGCAGCGTATGCCGCATCTGGACAAATCCATCTGCAAGCTGGCCGATCTCATCCAGAGAGAGAATCGAGCGCGGCCGATCGCGCAAATCGCCGTCATTGATGAGATTACACGACTCAACGAGACGCTTGAGCTTTGCCGCAAAAGAATTCGAGATAAAGAAGATGCCGCCCGTCGTCACGATGACAACCACGAGCGTCAGCGCCGCGAGTACCATCAGCAGATGATTTGCCTCTGCGAGCACCTCATCCGTCGTGACCTGCGAGACAACCACCCAGCGGCGGCCGTCCAGTTCAATAGGAACGAAGATGCCTGTCATCTCCTCGCCCGTCGATGCAACATAGTGTCCCACCGCAGGTGCATTCTTCTCGAGCACGCTCTTGAACGTGGATACGACAACCGGCGAGATCTTGACCGTCGACTCCTCGCGGCTGAGATCGAGCTTACCGACATACTCAGGCTTCTTCGGATCGACAATGACGATGCCCGACTCATCCGCTACGAGCATGCGCCCCGTCTTATAGACCGACATGTCCCCCAGCGTCTCGTCGAAGTTCGCGAGTCCGATCGTACCCGTCACGACCGCCTCCACCTTGCCGTTGTTCACGACAGGTACGGCAATGACAACGATGACCTTGCCGGAGATTGCCGAAATGACCGGCTCGGAAACAACCGTCTTGCCCGTCTGATACGCCTTCTTAAAATAGTCGCGGTTCGAGCGGTCGATGGTGCGGTCCTCATAGTCGAAGCCCGTGCCGTCTGCCGTCAGATAGGAGATATTCGAGAACACCCCTGTGTTCGCCTTGACTGCCTGCAGTGCTGCCAGACGGGCGGCACGGTCACCGCTAAGGATAACTTGCTCGCGGGCGAGAATTTCCAGATGTGTCTTATTTACATCGAACTCACGCCGAACCTCGAGAGACACCTGTCTGCCGAGTCCCGTTCCGATCTGCTCAGCGTTCGTATTGAGCATATCGCTGGACATCTTGTAGCTGACTCCAAAAAAAATCAGGAAACCAATCAATACAACAGGAAGAATGAACGCTAAGAACTTCGTCCTTATTGATGTGAATTGCATGGCTTCGTCCTCCTCCGGCAGAACACCGTACATCCTTGTCTAACTTTATTGAAATCATACTATCACCATTTCCCAACATTTTCAAGACTATATCAAACAAAAATAAAACAAGTATCATCCATAAGAATCACTCTTATTAAATAGCCTCTAAATTTTTTCAAATTCTTCTTTCTGACAAGAAGCAAGAAATATGCTATAATGATACCCGTGTATCTCGCTTATTTTTAGGAAGCAATACGAAAGGATTCCAGTCATGGCTGTTCATGTAATCAACGAGGCGCGGCGCTGCCTCCAGTGCAAGAAGCCGCTCTGCCGCATCAAGGGCTGCCCCGTCCAGACGAATGTCCCCGAGATGGTACGCCTCTTCCTCGACGGCAAGATCAACGAGGCGGGTGCGATGCTCTATGACAACAACCCGATGAGCGTATTCTGCTCTCTCGTCTGCGACCACGACGCACAGTGCGAGGGAAACTGCATTCAGGGACGGCGTGGTGCGCCCATCCAGATCTCCAGTATTGAGCATTACATTTCAGACACCTACCTCGACAAACTCGTCCTCTCGCGAAAGTCCTACAACGGGCACAACGTCGCCGTCATCGGCGCAGGTCCCGCAGGCATTGTTGTAGCAGTGAAGCTCGCGCAGGAGGGCTACGGGGTCACGATCTTCGAGCGCATGCAGAAGATCGGCGGTATGCTCCGCTACGGGATCCCCGATTTCCGTCTACCCCCCTCGACCATCGACCGCTATGCAGAGAAACTCCATACCCTCGGCATCCACATCCGTCCGAACACAACCATCGGCGGTGCACTCAGCATCGACGACCTCTTCCGCGACGGCTACGAAGCAATCTTCATGGGTACGGGCGCATGGCGTGCCAAGAGCCTCGGCATCCGCGGCGAGACCCTCGGCAACTGCCACTATGCAGTCAACTATCTCCAGAACCCCGACGTTTACAACCTCGGTGACCGCGTCGCCGTCATCGGCTCCGGCAACTCTGCGATGGATGTGGCGCGTACAGCGATCCGCAAGGGCAGCCGCTACGTCACGATCTACGCACGGCGCAACGGTATCTCCGCGAGCGAGCGCGAGCTGGAGTACGCTCTCATGGACGGCTGTGAGATCCAGTATGCCAAGGGCATCCACTCCGTCACGCCCGAGGGGCCGATGATGTACGACCGCATCTTTGATGAGAATGAACAGCTCGTCAGCGAGGGCGCCCCCTACCTCATTCCCGCCGACAGCACCGTCATCGCTGCGAGTCAGGCGGCAAAGGACAAGATCATCCGCACGACGACGGGTATTACCCTCAATGAGAAGGGATTGGTCAAGGTCGACGAGAACGGCATGACAGAGCGCGACGGGGTGTTCTCGGCAGGCGACGTTGTTCTCGGTCCGTGGAATGTCGTACAGGTGGTCAAGGATGCCAAGCACGCCGCCGATGCCATGATCCGCTACCTAGAGGAGCGCAGCGCTGCCGTCTAGCACGGTGCGCCCCAAAGATACAAGATGAAGGGAGATTCCTATGACGATGAACGATCACGAGATCACCGATCTCGTCCGCCAGATGGCAGCACCGCCCCCGCCGCCGACCTACGGAGAGGCGGAGGTGGAGGAACTGGTGCGCATGCACGCCGGCGGACGCCACAAGATGCGCAGCGAGGCAGAGATCCTCGCACGCTACAACCTCGGCCGCCAGCAGTACAGACAGCTGAAGTTCAGCCGAGAGAACAATCGTGAGCAGCAGCAGATGCTCTACGCCGAGCTGAAGGTGCTCGGATGGGTGCTCGGGCGCAAGGAGCGCGATGTCGTCATGGAGATCAACGCATGAATCTCTCTATAACGCGGGCAGAATTCATCGCAGCCGCAGAGACGGCGAACCTCATCACCGTCTCCACCGAGCTGACGATGGATCTCGACACCCCCGTCTCCATCTACTACAAGCTGGTCGGAGAGAAAAAAGGCTACATCATGGAGTCCGTGGACACGACGCAGCAGCAGTTCGGCCGCTATTCCTTCATCGGCGGCGAGCCGTTCGTGCGCGTGCAGGTATTCGCGGACAAGCTTCTCATCAATGAGAACGGCCTCATGAAGAGCATCGAGGGTGCCCCCCACGAGACGATGAAGGCATACGCTGCACGCTTCACCCCCGCCGCAGCGAGGGATGAACAGCTTCCCCTCGTACATGGCGGGCTCGCAGGCTACTTCACATACGAGACGGCAGCAACATTCGACCGCGTGCGCGGCGTAACGCTTGGCACAGAGGATCTGCTCGGACAGTTTATGATGTGCCGCTACCTCGTCGTCTTTGATGCACTCCGCAACAGCGCCCGCCTGCACTATCTCGCCGATATCCATGCCGGCGACGATGCGGGAGAGCTGTACGACACGGCGGCAGAACGGCTGGCGGCGATGCGGATGCGTCTCGCGGCCCCCTTTTCCGCACCTGCTGCACCGCCCGTGCGGCGATCTTCCCCTGCCGATTTCATGGCGCGCTACGCGGCACCGACATCTGAGATTCTCAGCGCCATCCGCACGGTCAAGGAGCACATCTATGCGGGCGATATCTTTCAGGCTGTCCCCTCGTTCCGCTTCACGGAGCGCATCACACGGCCCCCGTTCCTCTTCTATCGACGACTGCGGCAGGTCAATCCCTCGCCCTATATGTTCTACTACAACTTCGGCGCAGTGAAGCTCGTCGGCGCCTCCCCCGAGATGCTCATCAAGGTCTCCGGCAGCACCGTCCACACCTATCCCATCGCAGGTACCCGGCGGCGCGGCAGCAGCGATGAGGAGGATGCCGCGCTCGCGGCGGAACTGCGTGCCGATGCAAAGGAATGCGCCGAGCACGCCATGCTCGTCGACCTCGCACGCAACGACCTTGGACGCATCAGTATCCCCGGCTCGGTGCGCGTACCAAAACTCATGGCGGTGGAGCGGTTCTCTCACGTCTCCCACATGGTGAGCAGCGTCGTCGGAACGATAGACCCTGCCTATACACCCATGGACGTCCTGCGTGCGACCTTCCCCGCCGGCACGGTCAGCGGTGCGCCGAAGCTCCGCGCCATGGAGATCATCCATCAGCTCGAACCGCAGCCGCGCGGATTCTACGCGGGTACGGTCGGCTATATGGATTTTCGCGGCAATATGGATATGTGCATCACCCTGCGTACCATGTGCATCGAGCATGACGACACCGCCATCATCCAGGCGGGTGCGGGCATCGTCAAGGACTCCGTGCCGGAGAGCGAGTATCTCGAGATGCTGCAGAAGGCAAAGGCACTGTTCAAGGTCGTAGAGGAGGTGGAGAACGATGCTGCTTTTGCTTGACAACTACGACTCGTTCACCCATAACATCTATCAGCTCCTCGCGAGTCTCGGCGTCCCTGTCGAGGTCATCCGCAACGATGCCGTCACCGTGGACGAGATTCGTACAAAGAAGTATGACGGCATCATCATCTCCCCGGGCCCCGGTCTTCCGCAGGATGCAGGCATCACTGAGGACGTGATCCGCATCCTCGGCGGGACGCTGCCCATCCTCGGTGTCTGCCTCGGCCATCAGGCAATCGGCGAAGTGTTCGGCGGGCGTATCGTACGCGCCGAGGAGATCGTCCACGGTAAGTGCTCCCCCATCCGCCATTGCGGCAGCGGACTCTACCGCAGCGCAGCGGACGGCACGCAGGTCGCACGCTACCACTCTCTCATCATCGAGCGCAGCAGCCTGCCGGACGTGCTCACCGTAACGAGTGAGCTGGACGACGGCACAATCATGGGCGTGCGCCATCGGACGCTCCCCATCGAGGGCATACAGTTCCATCCCGAGTCCATCCTCACCCCCGAGGGGCGGACGATGATGGCAGACTATCTCAGAGACATCGAGGTATTATGAGCGAGAAAAATTACAGCAACATCCTCTTGATCAGCGATCTGGACGGCACTCTCATTCCACGCTATGAGGACATCCGCGCGGAGAACATCGAGGCGCTGAACGCATTCACCGCAGCGGGCGGCGCGTTCGCCGCAGCCACGGGGCGTACGCCGGAGTCTGCACTTCCCTATCTCGAAGGGATCACGGTGAATGCACCGAGCATCTTCTTCAACGGCGCGATGCTGAAGGATCTCACGGCAGACCGCGTCCTCGAGACACGCACGCTCGAGGGCGAGATCTGGCGCACCTTCGCTGCACGCGTACTCTACCAGTTTCCACGTGCCTGCGTTGAGGTCTACACGGCAGAACACTGCCACGTCATTACACCCGAGGAGAACGACGATCCGCGTCTCGCCGAGGAGTTTTACAGCGTCCACCACACCGATCTGCGTTCCGTGGAGGGTGAGACATGGATGAAGTTTTTCATCTGCGACGCGCCCATCAACCTGCGCTTCGTCGAGCGTCTCGCGAAAGAGCTAGGCGTAGACCAGTGCTCCACCTCGTTCTACTCGGACGAGAACTATCTCGAGTTCGTCCCGCCCGCGACGAGCAAGGGGGCAATGGCAGAGGTGCTGAAACACCTGCCCGCCTACGAGGGACGGCGCGTGATCGCCTGCGGAGATTACGGCAACGATGTCGAGCTGCTGCGCATGGCGGATATCGGCATCGCGCCCGAGGATGCCTCCACCGAAGCAAAGGAGGCGGCGGATCGTATCGCTCCGCCCTGCAGAGAGCCGCTCATTCCGTGGCTGCTGAGAGAGGTATTGTAGGAGCACTCCTTCCACCACAAAAACTAGGAAGATGCGCCCATTTCCATCCCCAAAAGCGCACAAAAAGAGCGCTGCGATTGCAGCGCTCTTTTTGTGCGGGAATTCCGCTGAGTGGTCGAGATTAGAAGAAGAAGCTGACACGGCTGAAGAGCGTCTGAACCTTATGATCAGAGCCGAGCTCCTTGCCGTTGAAGTACTGCATCTGAGTCAGCACATTCTTGAACGGGACATAGGAAACACCAAGATCGATGCCCTTCGTTCCCTTGGTAGAAGCACCGTTGGTCAGATGATCCGTCGAATAGGTCGGTACAAAGCTGACGTTCGGCGCTACATGGCGATAGGCAACGTATGCGCCCCACGAGCCCATATCAGCCTTCTTTTCACCCTTGTAGTTGAGCTGAATCGTAGCAGACTGCTCGAGGTTATCAGCCTTCGTGTTCTTTGCATAGTAGCCAGCAAGCGAAACATTCTTGTCAAACGTGTACTTGCCGCCGAGCGAGATGATATCTGCCGTATCCTCATTGCCACTCTTAGCATAGTCAACCTTCTTGAATGCATCACTCGTGAAGTGGCGATAGCCAAGACCCGCAGCGAGCTTGCCCGTAGCATAGCCGAAGTTGATGCCCTGATAGTTGGCAGCAGGATCTGCAGCGCTCTTGATCCCCTTCCAGCGACCAGCCTCAATCGTTGTCTTGAGCTTGCTGCCGAACGTGACCGAAGCACCGGAGAAGAAGTCATCCGCAACGAGCCCCTCATCCGAAGCTGTATAAAGCGACATCTTACCAAGTTTCACATTGAGGTTGCCGTAGTTGCCGTCCGCATAGGCATAGCTCAGAGCAACTTTGCCGCTCTCATCCGTCTTCATGTTATTGCCTGCCGTCAGACGAGCCTTGACCTTCCAGTTCTTGTTGACCTCAGCCGTCGGGAAGAGGCGGAGCTGGAGCTGATCCTTATTCGTCTTTGCCTGATCCTCATGACGGAGGCTCCAATAACGGTAGCGGAGTTCGCCCGTCCACTTGACCATATCCGCATTTCTCTCGAGATTTGCAACGCGAACGCCGAGGTTGTTCAGCTCGTCTGCGAACTCAGCTGCGAGGCGGTCAACGAGCGCACGATCCGATGCGGACATATCTCCCTTTGCCATCGCGCGTGCAACCATCTGTGCCATCTCATAGCGCGTGATGTTGCGGTCGCCGCGGTAGGTGCCGTCGCCGTAGCCCTCGACAACGCCGTCAGCAGCAAGCTGCGTCACAGCATCGTATGCCCAGTGGTCACGGGGCACATCCGAGAACGGGTTCGAGGCAGCGAACGTCGTGGATGCTGCGCCGATCGTCAGTGCTGCTGCCAGAGCAGCCACCATCGTCTTCTTCATGAATACTTCCTCCTTCTGCGGAATATTCCGCTGTCAGATATGATTCTTGACCCGATGCAGGAGGAACGGAGTGTCCGTGTTTCCTCGCAGTACCACCCTGCCGCAGGCTCAATTAACCGCATTATAACACAAACTTATTTGCTTTGCATAGTCCTAAATCGACGCATTTTTACGGCATTTCACCATTTTTACATAAAAATTATATAAGGATTTCATTATGATGAAATCAATGGCGTGTCCATCCAAACTCTGTCATATTCGACGTGAACCGCAGGCGGTCGACAAAGTCCGTATTCGTCGCACTTGTTCGGAAGATCGGCACGCGCTCGAGCGCATAGATATTGCTCGCTCGGTCGACGTTGCCGTACTTCACCGTAAAACCGCCGCGATACCCAGCCTCCTGTGCGATCTGAGCGATATGCAGGTCATGCACGCCCGTCGGGTAGGCAATGAATGTGATGGGATGCCCCAGCTCCTGCTCAGCGTGGCGCTTCGACTCAACGAGCTCCTCGCGGATACGCTCGTCCGGCAGCTCCGGCAGAGGAGCATGTGTGACGGTGTGCGACTCGATGCTGATGCCGTGCTGCTCCATCTCGCGGAGCTGATCCCATGTGAGATAGCCCTTGCGCTTGCTGAGGAATCCAGTCACGACGAAGATGGTTGCCTTGAGGTTGTATTTCTTTAGAATCGGGTAGGCGTTTGTATAGTTATCGACATAGCCATCATCAAATGTGATGAGCACGGGGCGGTCGGGCAGTGTCCCCTGCCCCTCCATGAATGCATAGAGTTCGTCGGGGGTGATGCTGTGGTAGCCGTGATCAACGAGATACTTCATCTGCCAGTCGAAGTCCGACGGCTCGATGGCGAGTGATATGAACATGCTGTTGACCATGTGATAGTTGAGCACGAGCACCTTCGTATCGTCCTCGGGGGGCGGCAGTGCGGGATGCGTCTCCTCCGTGTGCGGCCGTCCAACGATGAGGAGAATGCCGAGCAGGATGAACATGACGGCGAGCACAGGCCAGAACTGCCGTCCCGCAATTACCTTTTTCAGCTGCATGTCATCCCTCCGCGCTTCCTTTCATATTGTGCTCCATTGTACTCAGATTTGCATGGGAAATCAAGCGCTGCGGGTCGAATGGGAGAAAATTCTGAACGAATTCGCGCATACAAAAGGGCTGCCTCCCATCGGAGTCAGCCCCAGAGATCTCTCAGTCCTTCGCCCAGACGGCCGCCATAAGGTCCTCATAGCCGTCCTCAAGATGCTTTGCAATGATCTCGAGCAGGGTACGGATCATGATGCCGTCGAATGTCGCCGCGACGCACGGTACACAGACATCAAGATAGATGCTGCCGTCTCCGATGAGGTAGTATTTGAAGATTTTATAGTCGGCATTGAGCTTGTTGAGGTATTCCTTGACACGCGCACTGTTCTTCTCGCTGATCCCGGTCACAACGTTTGTGCGGATGATCGTGAAGATACTGTCGTCGATGAATACTGCCGTGGGTACAACCTGCCCCTTGATGCCGATGCGGGTATCAAACCGTGTTGTATGGTATTCGTCGTCAAAGGACTGCGGGTCTTCAAAGTAGGTGATCTCCTGCTCTTTGAGAAACGCTTTGAATTTTTCCGCCTTCACCGTACCCTCGGGCGCTGTCTCCTGCGCTGCGCTCGCGACGTCCTTTTCTTCGTTCTTCGCCATGTGTATTGTCCTCCCTTGTTGTCTGCGAACGGGTGTCATTCCCCCGCTCAGTCTGCGGCTATTGTATCATATCTTGACCGATTTGCAAAGAAAAACCGCCGTACCTCGGCACAGCGGTTCGACAGTAGTCTCGCTCAGAGCGTTTTCCTGCGCAGGATATAGGCGCGGACAAAGAGCAGCGTAAATAGTAGGGCAAAGCCGATGCCCGCAGGATAGGTGATGTCCGTCGGCAGCCCGAATCCCTCGGGTGCCTGCAGGAGATAGGTGGTCGTGACTGCCGACATAAAGATGGCGGGCAGGAGCGCAAAGACGTAGGCATACGAGCCGGGCTTGTGCAGATAGAGGTATGCCGCTCCCATCCAGAGGGTAATCATGGCGAGGGTCTGGTTCGCCCATGAGAAGTACCGCCAGATGATGGAGAAATCCATCTGCGAGAGGACGAGCCCGATGGCGAGCATCGGGACAGCGATGATAAGGCGCTTCGAGCTCTCCTTCTGCGGGATGTTCAGCCAGTCTGCAAGAGTCAGACGTGCGGAGCGGAATGCAGTGTCTCCCGAGGTGATCGGGCAGGCGATGACGCCGAGCATCGCAAGCATTGCACCGATGCTGACCCCGCCGATGCCGACAGCCCCCATGAATCCGTTGCAGATCTCATATACAACACCGCCGGGGCCTGCCTCCTTGAGCGCAGCACCGAGACCCGCCGTCCCATCGTAGAAGGTCGCGCCTGCAGCAGCCCAGCAGAGGGCGATGATGCCCTCGGCAACCATTGCGCCGTAGAACACGGGGCGCCCCATCCGCTCATCCTTGAGGCAGCGCGACATGATCGGCGACTGTGTGGCGTGGAATCCGGAGACTGCGCCGCAGGCAACGGTGATGAAGAGCAGCGGCCAGATGGGCAGCTGTTTCGGATGAAGATTCTCAAGCGTCATCTCGGGCATAATGTGCCCGCCGACACCGAAGAGCATCCCGCCCATGATGCCGAGCGCCATGACGATGAGACAGATGCCGAAGAGCGGGTAAAACCGTGCGATGATCTTGTCAATCGGCAGGAGCGTCGCCATCGTGTAGTAGATGAAGATGACGCCGAGCCAGAGCAGCATCTCCTGCCCCGTGAGCTTTGCAAGGAGCATCGCGGGGCCGGTCATGAAGACGACGCCGACGAGCACGAGCAGGACGATGGAGAAGATGCGCATGATCTGCAGCATGATCGTCCCCAGATTCTTGCCGACGATCTCTGAAAGGCTCTTGCCGTCCTCACGGAACGAGATCATCCCCGAGAGGTAGTCATGCACACCGCCCGCGAAAATTGTACCGAACACAATCCAGAGGTAAACGCTCGGTCCCCATAGCGCTCCTGCGAGTGCACCGAAGATCGGGCCGAGTCCCGCGATGTTGAGCAGCTGGATGAGAAAGACCTTCCACGTCGGCAGCGGGATGTAGTCCACCCCGTCCTCCAGCCGTATCGCAGGGGCAGGCTGCCCCGTCCGTCCGAATGCCCGATCGACGATTGCCCCATATACAATATAGCCGATCACGAGCGTCGCAAGCGCACCAAGAAATGTAACCATTAATTGTCACTTCTTTCTTTAGTACCAAATATAATACACACAAATATATCTGCCGGATGCTCCGGCATCCCCCATGCGTTTCCGCACTTCCTCCTTTCACCTAGAGTCTAAGAAGCTCTCCTAATATGTGTACCCAAACGGCAATTTGGCTTCTTTGCGCTCATCATACCATACGTCTGCCGTCTTGTCTAATACTTCCTATGTGCTATAATGAGCTGTGAATTGTACCGTATTTACACTTTGGGGAGGATGCGCACGGATGGATATTCTGCTTTTTCTGGTACTGGGACTTTTCGTCGGAACCTTCGGCACGCTCGTCGGCATCGGCGGCGGTCTGATCTGCGTGCCGATCTTCATCTTCTTTCTATCCGATGGGGGGATCTATCCGTATTTCCATACAGCAGCACAGATTACGGGCACATCACTCGTCATTGTATGCGCGAACGCGCTTTCGGGGACGCTCGCCTATATCCGCCAACGCCGTGTCTACTTCGCCGCCGCTGTCCCCTTTGCCGCTGCGACGCTGCCGGGTGCGTTCCTCGGCTCGTATATCGTTGATGATTTCACAGGGCCGATGCTCTACGCCTCCTACGGCGCATTCCTGCTGGTAATGGCATTGCTCATGTACTGGAATGCCACGCATAAGAAGCACGCAGATGTTCATGATCTGCCCGCGGGCTTTACATTTAGCCGCACGCTCGGTGTCGGATCGAGTGCGGGTGTCGGCTTCATCTCAAGTATCTTCGGCATTGGCGGAGGCGTGATCCATGTACCGCTGATGGTATATCTGCTCGGCTTCCCCGTGCATGTGGCGACGGCGACCTCGCATTTTGTCCTCGCCTGCTCGGCGACGTTCGGTGTCGTCAGTCATGTCTGGCTCGGGCACGTCATCTGGACCCCCGCTCTCTGCATCTCTGCGGGCGCGGCTGTCGGTGCACAGATCGGCGCGGCTCTCTCGCAGAAGACGAAATCGCGCGTCATCCTCACCCTCCTCTCACTCGCCATGTTCGGTCTCGGTGCGCGGCTCATCTGGATGAGCGGAATGATGTAAGACATACAAAAAGAATCGCCCCGTATGGGGCGATTCTTTTTGTATGTCTCTGCGCAGATTAAAGCGGCTGGAAGCCGTGGCGTGCGCCCTCGGCGGACTCGATTGCCTGGTGCGCCAGGTCAATCGCAAGTCCAAGGGTACGCATGATCTTGTCAGGGTTGTGGAAGCCCATGCCGTTCTCGGCAGCAACCCAATCCCAATACCACTGCGCTTCGCGGATCTTCGCGCGTGCATCGTCGAGTGCTGCATCGGGTACGCCCGCATCCATCGCGGCCTTGACTGTGCGATGTGCGCGTGCAACCGTCTGCCCAGCAATGCGCTGGAGTTTGAACGTGTTGTCATGGATGGTCTTGACACGCGCTACGAGGGTCTCCTCGCTCTCGTCATGACACTTCAGACAGGACTGTTGCGTGGTCTTCAGCGGGCTCGTCATCCAGTGCGAGGTGTACTTCTTGCCGCCGTCACGCATATAGGGCATGTGGCAGTCCACGCAGGTAACACCTGCATCCGCATGAACGCTCGTCGCCCATGTCTCGAATTCCGGATGCTGTGCTTTCAGCATCTGTGTCTTGGAGTCGGGATGTACCCAGTCACCCTTGAATCCGCCTGCCTGACCGGACTGGTAGTACTGATACTCGGACTCGGCATCCAGACCGTTCTCGTATGGATGTGCGACACGACCATCCTCGGCGGTGAAGTAGTACTCCGTATGGCACTGCGAGCACACATAGGCACGCATCTCGTTATGCGTCGCAGCATTCACGTCAATGCCGCGGCGTGCCATCGACTCAATGAAACCCTGCTGATAAACGCGCAGCTCCATCGTCTCAGGATCGTGACAGGTGGAGCAGCCGAACCATTCGTCGTCTGTAATGGGCGCCGCAACTTCATCAAATGGCTTCGAGGCAAATGCCCAGCCATCCTGCTTAAAGGCGACATCGTACATATACGAGCCCTTGCAGACGATACAGCTGCCCTTCTGCCCGGGACGGCGCTTGGAGTTCAGGAGATCCGCCCCCGCATAGGTATGACCGCGGTCGTCGTCATACTGGATGGCGAACTTATAGCCCTTAAAGTTCTCAAGCATCTCGGGCTGGTGCTCCAGATGACTGTTGCCCTCCATGCTGCCGCCGTAGCCCGTGGGCGACGGTGCTTCTTCCATATTCTTCATAAACGAATTGTACTGGAGCGGATAGGCGTCCTTGTACGCCTCTTTGCCGATCTTGGCAGCGGTGTCGCCCTGGATCTGCACGCGTTTGATGCTGTCATCGTTCGGGTGTGCGCCGATGCGAACGGCGACGAATCCAAAGAACAGGGCACAGACGCCGGCAACACCCGCGATGATTTTCTTTCTGTTACTCAACTCTTATCCCCCCTTCTAAAGGATTGGAACCATGCGGCATACCACTGTGACACTTCGTACAGTTTGCATTTCCGTCCTTGCCCCTGTCCAGACATACCGATCCCATGGTCGATGTATGGCAGCGCAGACAGTTGGCATTCACGATATCCCGTCCGTGATCGGAGATCTTGATGTGTACGGGATAGTCGTTCAGTACCTGATGGAGCGTGTCATGCATGCCTGTCTTGCCCTTTTCAAAATAGTAAACGGCAATATTGTCGTGCGGCAGATGGCACTCCACACAGGCGATGTCCGCGTGTGTGGACATGGCGTGTGTCTTTGCCTCGTGCTGCATGGCATGGCACATGCCGCAGAACTTCGGCGATGCCGATGCCTTGTCCATGAGCATTCCGCCCCCGATTACGACGAGCGCAAGAGCGAAACCGCCGATGATACAGCGCAGTGTATGCCGCTCCAAAAGCTGCTTCAGATTCATGTTCCTTCCTCCTTTCTACGGAAAGCGCCGATACGCTCAGCCTTTCCTATGATTTCTTTTGAGACTGGCCTGGCGATCCACCTCCTTCAACAGGACTTACCGCCTGCGCAGCTGCCAGGAGACCTCCGGCAGTCACGAGAACACAGGCGAGCCACAGAAGCGATATGCCGGGCTTGGTGCTGATGGATGCCGTCACCGGCAATGCCATCTCCTCCGCAAGGGAGGGCAGAATCTCGATCCGTATATCGCGCTCATCCGCTGAGACGCCGGTGAGGCGAATGCGGAATTTGCCGTTCATTACGTCGATGGGACGGGATGTCCCGCCGGTCTCCGTCGCAAGAATCGTGGGGGCGGCATCGTCCACCGCCTCTCCGTCGGTCAAGGAGACCTGCGCCGTGACGAGGGTCTTGCCCCCGCCCTGCGGCTCGAAGGAGATCGACTCGTAGCGGTAGGCATAGTCATTGATGCCCATAACAGTCTTACCACGGCGGAGGATGATCTCCTCACGTTCTGCCGAGGTCGGTGCGGGCGCAATATAGAGGTCGCCTGCCAGTCCCTTGGCGATCGCCGGCTCGCGCGCCGCATCCTCGCCGTTCGCCCGCAGTTTTGTCACGGCCTCGCAGAGTGAGCCGTCCACCTCGTAGCGATAGGATTTCTCGCTGCCGCTCTCCGCAAATGTCTGTCCGCGATAGACAACAGTGCGTCCGTAGACCTCCTGCGGTACATCCGGCAGAAGCGTAACCGTCGTGCTCTGGCTGCCTGTCCCCGAAAGGATGAAGGAGAGCAGCGCCAGCCCTGTCCCGATGTGAGCAATCATCCCACCGACGCCGAGTCTATGGGTACGGTATGCCTCGACTGCCGCTGCCGCGGCAAAAAGAGAGAACGATGCCAGCAGAATGGATGGGATGTCCGTGACACCAGCTGCCCACGCCGACACACCGCCAACGATATTCGCCGCGAGGATCCAGTAGGGACGGCGTGGACACGCGCCCTCCTGAGGAACGAGCACACCGACAGCCATCAGGAAGGCAAGGAAGATTGCAATCGGCAGCGTCGTGCGTACATAGTAGCTGGTATCCACCGCAGCGCTCTCACCGATCAGCCCAGAAATGAGCGGCATCGACATCCCAAAGAAAACAATTGCCGTAATGAATACGATGAGCAGCATCCCGAGCAGAATGAGAAACGGACGACTGCGGTGGTTTTCGTAGACATCTCCCTTCGGCAGACGCTCAATCCGATAGAGGAGAATGATGAGTCCCGCGAGGAGAACGAGCGCATTCGCGAGCGCAATGTAGAATCCGATGTCAGAGCCCGCAAAGGAGTGTACAGAGAAGTCTCCGAGAATCCCGCTGCGTGTCAGAAACGTGCCGTAAAGGACGAATGCGTAGGAGAATACCGCAGCGAGATGAACGAGATAGAACGCACCGCGCCGCGTGCGCGCGACTGCAATCAGATGGAGCAGTACGCAGGCGAGCAGCCATGGCACGAGCGAGGAGTTCTCCACGGGATCCCAGCCCCAGTAACCGCCCCAGCCGAGTACCTTGTAGGCCCAGTAGCCGCCGATGAAAATGCCTGCCCCAAGGAAGGCCCACGCAATGAGTGTCCAGCGGCGCATCGGCGCGAGGAAACTGCCGTCCCCAGGCGCGCGCAGCATACTCTCCAGTGCGTAAACGAAGGGTACGGCGAGGAGCGCATAACCGACGAAGATGATGGGCGGGTGCACCGCCATCCACGGGTCTTGGAGTAGCGGATTCATCCCGTGCCCGTCGGGGAGTATCGTCTCTGCAGGGACAAAGGGACTTTTGATGAGTACGAGCACAGCGAGCATCGCCGTGAGCAAATGATAGATGCTGCGCCCCGCTGCGCTCATCCGCCCCTCCTGTGCGATACATACGCCGACGACGGCGTGAATCACGAGCCAGAGGAGGAACGAGCCCTGCTGTCCCGCCCAGAATGCCGAAACCTTGTAGAGGAACGGCAGTGCGACGGATGAGTAGCTGACGGCATAGGCATAGCTGAAATCATCTGTAAGAATGATGGCAAAGAGCACCGCCGCCGCGCAGAGAGAGGAAAGTCCCGCAAGCGCGCTGCAGGTGCGTCCCGCATGCACCTTGCCCTGCGACTCGCAGAAAACAGCGGCGAGAGCGAAAAGCAGCGCACCGCCGAGTAGGATTGTCCCCGTCATACCTGTGCCCTTCCTTTTTCTGCCTCGTATTTCGACGGACACTTGATGAGCAGCTTGTCCGCCGCGAATGCATCGCCCGTATATTTCCCAATGGCGACGATGTGGTACGCCTCATCAAAGTTGTCCGGCTTGATTCCCTTGTAGCGGACGAGCATGGTCTCTCCCGTCTCCTCGTCGGAGATGGAGAACACGAACATCTCATTCTCCATGTGCGGCTCAACCGTATCATCGGGGAGTCCCTTGACCTGCACATTCCGCTGTGCGCTGCGTGCCTCCGCGACCCCAACGTAAGGGGTCACAGAATCTGCGAAGAAGTATCCTGCATATCCGATAAATCCAAGAATCAGTACGACGAAGAAGTATTTACGCATGACGCTCCCCCCGTTTCATCAGCCAAATATAGATCAACGTGATATCAAGCATCGACAGCAGCAGCGTTCCGAGCATCACCGCATCCATATCCAGACGCCCCGCCCCGTTGATGACGGGCGACGGATGCAGCGAGAAGAACATACGCGGAAGGATGAAGACGAGAAAGGGGACTGCTATAAAGGAAAAAAGCGCGTAGACAGCAGACGATGAGGCACGTGCCCGCTCATCCCGCATGGTGAGGCGCAGCGTCACATACGCGCCATAGATGAGGAGCAGAACAAAGATGGTCGTCTGCCGCGGATCCCAGTTCCAGTATGCTCCCCATGTGAGCTTCGAGAAGACCGCCCCGCTCCCCGTGGCAAAAAGTGTGAAGATCAGCCCGAGTACCGCAGAGCGTGCACTTTTTCCATCGTAGGAGAGTTCACGCGTCCGCAGATAGCGTGCCCCCCAGTAGGCGGCGCAGAAGAACGCGACCACAGAAACCCATGCGGCAGGGATGTGAAAGAACGCAATACGCACATAGTTTCCCAATCCCTCTGCAGGGGGAACTAGGAAAAAAACAGCGTACAGAGCCGCCAGCGTCAAAACACTGATCACGCCTGCAAGCATTTCGCCTCCATCTCTAACTCTCTATCCAGAGAGAATCAAACAGCATTGACGCGCCTACCGTAAGCGCCATGTCGTAAATCAGCATACCGCCGAGGAGGGCAGCCTCCCCTTCTCCCGCCGAAAGCGAAATTGCAGGCAAGAGAATCGGAAGCATGGACGGGAGCAGCAGCACGGGAACGAGCCCCCCGCGCACGCTCGCATTGGAAGCCACCGCTGCGAGCAGCGTGTCCGCCGCCGCCATCCCCCAAAGTCCTAAAAACAAGGTGACGACAAAGCAGCCATTGAGAATGAGCGGCGCATCCATCAGAATGATGACGAGCGGCAGAACAAACACCGACAGAAGGGTGAGCGTAATCAGATGCGCTGCCATTTTGCCGAAGAGCACCGCCTGCGCCGGAACATAGATCCGCAGGAAGAGCAGTGTCCCCCCTGCGGCCTCCTCTGCAAAGAGGCGCTCACCCTGCAGCGTTGCCGCAAAAAACAGCACCGCCCAGAAAAGCGCCGCCGTCAGCCGCGCATCCGTCCTCTCCCCTACAAGAGACATGCTCAGGAATGCGATCACTGTCAGCGCGAACATCCCCATCGTCACATAGCCTGCACGGTGACGGATGCCATCCATCAGCTCCTTAGAGGCAACACGGTACGTCGCTTGAAAGATCGATGCACGCATCCGCAGCCTCCCTCTCCTCCCGATCATTTGTCGCCCACAGGATAAGCCGTCCCCGCTGTGCCGCTGCGTGCGCCTCTGCCATGAGGAGCGCACGCCCACGATCGTCGAGCGCAAGCCCAGGCTCATCGAGCAGCCAGATCTGCGCATCCAGGCCGAGAACAGCGGCGAGGCGGATACGCTGGCGCATCCCCGTCGAGAGCTGCCCCGCCATACGCGGCAGAACGTCTGACGAAAGTCCCACACGCGTGAGGAGGGATGCCAAGCGTTCCTCCTCGTGCACAGCACCGCGCACAGAGAGAAGAAAAGCGAGATTCTCGCGCACCGTGAGCCGCGTATACAGCTCCATCTCGGGTGTCGCCACGGCGAGCATCGCCCGATAGTCCGCACCGCAGACAGGCATACCGTCCCGCAAGGTCTCAATCCTGCCGGCAGACGGGAGCACAAGCCGCGCGGCAATGCGCAGAAGCGTCGATTTCCCGCTCCCATTCGCACCGGCAACGGCCGTTACATGGCCGCTATGAAAGGAAGCTGTCACCTGATGCAGGACTTCACGTCCCTCATATACCTGACAGACATGATCGAAACAGATTTCAAGCATAGGATATCCCTTTCATAACTTTTGTTTATTTTAACACGACTATGAAACGAATATGAAATACATATTTCATATTAACTCTTTTTATAGCTGCAAGCTATCTCAATGATGAATGTTCTTCAATTCTACTGACTATTACAACAAAAATACGACCGGACATCATATTCCAGCCCAGCCGCACATATTTTGTTTTCTTTCATTATGAATGCCTGCACTCATGCCTTTGGACGCATCATGCCGAACACCTCCGACATGGGGACAACGGCAAGCTGCGCGTCGATGGCAGCAACCTCAGCCGCTGTGAGATGTACCTCGGCAGCGCCTGCATTCTCCGCAAGGCGCGCACGGCTGCGCGTCCCCGGAATCGGTACGATGTACGGCCGCTTGCACAGCATCCATGCGAGGGCAATCTGTCCGCAGGCCACCCCCCGTTCCTCCGCCAGATCCCGCAGCAGTGCGAGCAGAGCAGCATTCTCCTGCATCGCTGCTGCACTGAACTGCGGCATCCGCGCGCGCATGTCCGCCGCCTCGAACGCAGTATCCTTGTCGTATGCCCCTGTCAAAATGCCGTTCGCAAATGGCGAGAACGCCACAAAACCGATCTGCAGCTCCTCGAGTACGGGAAAGAGGATCTCATAGCCGCGCGCCATCATGGAGTAACGGTTCTGCACCGCTGTGAGCGGGCAGACAACATGCGCACGGCGGATGTCCTCCGCTGTCGCCTCGGAAATACCCCAGTGACGAATCTTTCCTTCCTGTATCAGTTCTCCCATCACGCCCGCGACCTCCTCGACAGGAATCTTCGGGTCGATACGGTGCTGATAATAGAGGTCAATGCGGTCTGTACCAAGGCGCCGCAGCGATCCCTCCACAGAGGCGCGAATCACAGCGGGACGAGCATCGGGAACAATCGGGCTTTTCCCCTGCTTCAGCAGACTCATATCGAAGTGAATGCCGAACTTCGTCGCAATGACGACATCGTTCCGATACGGGGCAAGGGACGCTCCGACCAGCTGTTCATTGTCATGCGGATCATCAGGCGAGCCGTATGCCTCCGCCGTGTCAAAGAGTGTTATCCCCATATCCACGGCAGCAGCAATCAGTTCGCACATCTCCTTTTTGTCGGCAGGAAGGCCGTAACTCTGGCTCATCCCCATGCAGCCGAGGCCGACAGAGGAGACGGTGAGATTTCCAAGGGTGCGATAGTTCATCTGTTTTCCTCCATTTTCCTCATCATACCCCTGCCCTTCCCTGCGGTCAAGCAAAAGAATCGCGGCACATCTGCGCCGCGATTCTTTGAGCGATGATGAGATTACTTCTTTAACGCTGCATTCTTCTCAATAACAAGGTTGAAAAGTTCTGTTCCTGCCGGAATCTCCGTGAAGTGCGTAATCGCCTGTTCGACGCCGTGCGCCTTCACATAGTCCTGCACCTCAGCTGCCTCTGGATCCTCCGCATAGTCGAAGTGAAGCGCCGCAGCGATGACGGTTGCAAGAGTGTCCGGCTTCCTGCCGCGTGCCATGAGCTGCACAGCGGGTGATACGAGGCGGTCCTTTGCGCTGAGTTTGCGCTTGGGGCCTCGTGCGACACGAGTCACCGCATCAGAGAGATGCGGATTCGTAAACCGCTCCTCTACCGTGCGGATATATGCCGCATGTGTTTCACGGTCAAATCCGTATTTCTCAATGAGCAGCTCACTCGTCTCCGCCCAGACACGGCGAACGAATGCAGCAATCTCTGCATCCTGCATCGCTGCTGCAATGTCATCGATACCTCTCAGATACGCCATGTAGGCAATAGAGGCATGCCCCGTGTTGACGGAGAACAGCTTGCGTTCGATATAGGCTTCGAGGTCGTCCACCCACATCAGCCCCTCGATCTGCGGCTCTGCACCTACAACGCCCTTGCGGTCGACATCCCATTCTGCGAACGGCTCGACCTTTACAAGCAGCGGATCGTCATTGTGCTGGACGGGAACGATGCGGTCGACAGCTGCATCAGGAAATCCAATGCAGTGTGCTGCCTTTTCCTTTATATCATCGTTCAGATGCTCATAGACGAAATTCTTGAGGACGGTCGAACCGCCGACCATGTTCTCGCACGCGATGATATTGAGCGGGGCCTCATTCTTGGCAAGACGGCGCGCAAGCCCCTTAGCGATATTCGGCGCAATGAATTTGAGGATATTCGGCCCGATGGCAGTGGTCACAATATCCGCCGTGACGAATGCATCCAGCAGCTCCTCAAGATTCATGTTGCTGTTGATCGCCCTCACATGCGCAACATGGATGATCTCCGGCACATTCCCAACGACCTCGATGTCGTACGCATGGCGCGCATTGATCTCATCGACGAGAGACTCTGCGACATCCACGAAGATCACCTCATAACCCGAACGCACAAGGAGTTCGCCGATGAAGCCGCGGCCGATGTTTCCTCCGCCGAAATGGATTGCCTGTTTCATCAGAAACTCCTTTCACTCCGCCTGGGTAAATACCTTGTAGAGCTCCTCGGCACGCTTCGTGCGGAAAAGTTCTGCAAGCTGCTCGTCAGTATAGTCGCCGACCATCGTCGCGATATTCGCGAGGATGGCGAGGTGATCGTTGCCGACACCCGCGATGCCGATGACGAGATGCGCCGTCTCATCGCCGAACTGTACGCCCTCAGGGTATTGGAGGACGACAATACCCGTCTTTTTGATTGTGTCCTTGACGGCATTCTCACCATGCGGGATGGCAATCCCCTTGCCGATGTAGGTCGAGAGTTCCTGTTCACGGTTCAGCATCCCCTGCACATAGCCCTCATCAACATAGCCGCTTGCAGCGAGCATCCTGCCCGCTGCCGTGATTGCCTCATCACGGCCGACCGTCGGAAGACCGACCTTGATATTTTCCTGCAGCAAGACACCCGCGCTGACATGCTGTGCTGCACCGTCATCCTCCGCCGGAGCTGAGACGGCCACATCCCCCTCCCGCAAGCGGGCAGAGACGATCTCATAGACATTGTTCTGCGTGAAGTCACGCACCCAGATATGCTCTGCCTGCGGAGAATCCGCAAGCGCACGTTCAGCGAGCTTCTCATGCGAGATGACAAGCTGCGCCTCGGCAGGAATCGCACCGATGGCACAGTTCGTGACGGAGATGCCCGTATAACCGTCCTGCTTGAGTTTTTTGCGCAGCGCGGCAGCACCGAGCGCAGACGATCCCATGCCTGCATCGCAGGCGTAGACAATGACCTTCAGTTCCTTGCCTGCGACCTTCTGCTCCTGCGGGAGGTCCTTGCCGCGATTCTTCATGTTCGCCATGCTCTCACGGGCAGATGTGAGCGACTCGTCCTCGACCTCCTTCGACATCTTGATGAAGACCGAGCCCACGGCGCACGAAACAGCCGTTGCAACAACGAATGCAGAGAGATTCGCAAAGAGTGCCGAACCGCTCGGGGTCATAGCAATGATGGCAAAGATCGATCCCGGCGAGGACGGCGCAATCAGACCGCCGTCCAGCAGGCCAAGCGTAAAGACGCCGGACATGCCGCCGGCGATGGCTGCGATGATGAGGCTCGGCTTCATGAGGATGTACGGAAAGTAGATCTCATGGATACCGCCCAGAACGTGAATGATCATTGCACCGGGCGAGGATGATTTCGCCATGCCCTTGCCAAAGAGCCAGTAAGCGAGCAGTATGCCGAAGCCGGGACCCGGATTCGCTTCGAGCAGGAAGAACATGGACTTGCCGTACTCCTGCGCCTGCTGGATGCCAAGCGGGCTAAGCACGCCATGGTTGAGCGCATTGTTGAGAAAGAGCACCTTCGCCGGCTCGATGATAATGGATGCCAGCGGAAGCAGTCCCGCTGCGACGATGCCCTCGACACCGCTGCGCAGGATGTCGTTCGCCCCGCCAACGACAGGGCCGACCACGGCAAAGGCAAGCATCGCAAGAATCCCGCCGAGAATACCGACGGAGAAGTTGTTGACGAGCATCTCGAATCCGCCCGGAATGCTGTCGCGGATGGCATCGTCAAATTTTTTGATGACGCAGCCGCCGAGCGGTCCCATGATCATCGCACCGAGGAACATCGGAATGTCTGATCCGGCGATGATGCCGGATGTGGCGATTGCCGCCATGACACCGCCGCGGTGTCCATAAATTGCGGCACCGCCGCTGTACCCAATGAGCAGCGGAATCAGCCATTTGCTCATCGGCCCGCCAACCTGCGCGAGGTACTCGTTCGGCATCCATCCCGTCGGGATGAACAGCGCCGTCAGAAAGCCCCACGCAATAAATGCGCCGATGTTCGGCATCACCATGCCGGACAGGAAGCGGCCGAATTTCTGCATGGCCTCCTGTGCCCCACCACTTTGCTGCGACATAAAAATCCCCCTTTAACCTAAACCGATTAATTCATCAGAGCTGCTTCCATCTAACCCAAGTACACGCTCTGTCCCCTCATCGCGGGTCATCTGCGCGCGGAGATGACCTGCGTCCATTATACCACATTTCTGTCCCCGTGCAGTGATAAAAAAAGCTGCTGCATGAGCATGCTCACACAGCAGCAGATCGTTTCGTTATAAACGGCACATGAAATCACGCAAAAGAGAGCCCCGGCACAGCGTTCAGATGCAGGTCGCTGTACCTGCCCGCCGCCGCTTGATATGCACCGCGGCAGGCAATCATCGCCGCATTGTCCGTGCAGAGACGCAGCGGCGGGTATAGGAATCGGATACCGGCGGCCTCCGCCTCCGTCCGCAGGCGCATCTCGAGCGACGCATTCGCCGCGACCCCGCCCGCAAGGACGAGCGTATCACGCCCCGCTGCACGAATTGCCTCGAACGCCTTGTGTACGAGCACCTCGACCACCGCCGCCTGAAACGAAGCAGCGATGTCCTCCCTGCACAGCTCATGTCCCTTCATCGTCTCACTATTGATATAGTTCAGAACAGCAGACTTCAGCCCGCTGAAACTGAACTCATAGTTTCCCTCCTGCGCAAGTGCGCGCGGGAAGTCAACCGCCTCTGGATCTCCCGCATGCGCGAGACGGTCGATCTCCGGCCCGCCGGGATACGGCAGCCCCATCACGCGCGCCACCTTGTCGAATGCCTCGCCCGCCGCATCATCACGCGTCTGTCCCATCTGACGGAACGTCTCATAGTCCGCGACATCGACGAGCGCCGTGTGCCCGCCTGAGACGACAAGAGCCATGAAGGGCGGCGCGAGTTCCTTGTCCGCGAGGAAGTTCGCAAAGATATGTCCCTCAAGGTGATTGACCCCGATGAGCGGCACACCGAGCGCAAAAGAAAGTGCCTTTGCCGCCGATACGCCGACGAGGAGTGCGCCGACCAGCCCCGGTCCATAGGTGACGGCGATCTGATCCACATCCGCGAGTGCTGCGTCCGCCTCGTGAAGTGCCTGCTCGATGACGGGCAGAATGCTCAGAATGTGGTTGCGCGAGGCAATCTCCGGCACAACACCGCCATATTTCTGGTGAATCGGAATCTGCGTAGCGATGACGCAGGAACGGAGGTCGCGCATCCCACGCAGCACTGCTGCCGAGGTCTCGTCGCAGCTTGTCTCAATCCCGAGCGTCAGTCTGTTCATCTGCAAATTCCTTTAATCTCGTATGCCACATCAAAATGGCATCCTCGTCATTGTCCTGATAGTATTTCTTTCGCACGCCGATGGGGGCAAAGCCCAACTCCTCATAGAGTCGGCGTGCAGATGCATTCGACGGACGCACCTCGAGCGTCATGCGCGCCGCACCACGCGCTGCAGCTGCACACATGAGGCGGGTCATCAGTGCTTTCCCCAGCCCCCTGCCCCGCTGTACTGCCGTCAGCGCGATGTTCGTCACCTGAGCCTCCTCGAACGAGATCCAGCAACCACCGAAGCCGATGATATCCGCCTCATCCAGCACGACGATGTAGCACGCAAAGTCATTCGATGCCTCTCGCCAGAAGTCCTCACGCGACCACGGCGTCGGGAAGCTCTCCGCCTCGATGCGTGCCACAGCCTCTGCATCCTCGGGTACAAGCGCGCGGTAACGGATCACGATGCCGCTCCGTTCCGCTGCTCCCAGAGTACCTCTGCCTCGCTGCGGCGCAGATAAATCGGTGCAGCGGTCATGGGGTCATCAGTCATCCCGCGCATGAGACGGTCAAGCGCCGCAAGCCCTACACACGCCGCACGCGGCATGCGCGCATGGATGGGGGCAAGACGCACGCCGGGGGGCAGCGTCGTCGATGTCTGCCGCTGCATGGCATCACCGAGCAGGAGCACAGGCAGATTCGTCTCCGCAAGCGATGCAATAACCTCCGTCAGCGGCAGAATCGCAAGCGGGCGGATTTCCTGCAGGTTCAGTTCATTACCGTCCGCACGCCACGCAAATTCCTGCACATAGACATTTCCCTTCTGCGCGTCCATCATAGGAGCGAGGCGCACGCCCTCACACATCGTATGATAGGCGAGCGCCTCGAGAGTCGGTACACAGATCAGCGGAACAGAAAGCGCATACGCCATCATCTTCGCCGCCGCAAGCCCGATGCGCAGTCCTGTGAATGAGCCGGGACCGATGCTGACAGCGATGCCGTTCAGCGCGCTTTTCTCCGTACGCGCCATGCGGAGTGCCTCCTCGATGTGCGGCATGAGCGTCTCCGAGTGCGTCAGAGCCCCCTGCATCGAGATCTCCGCTGCGACGCGCTCCGGCGAGAGGACAGCGACACTGGAGACCGCAGAGGAGGTATCAATGCTCACGATCGACAATTCTGCTCAACTCCTCCAAGAGCGCCGTGCTCTTTTCCCCCTCCGCGGCAAAGATGAATTGCCGTTCCTCCCGCGTCAGTGCCTCGATCCGTACCTGAAGACGATCCTCCGGCATCGCATTGGGAAACTTCTCCGCCCACTCGATCAGGACAATGCCCTCCGTCGCCTCCGCATACTCATAGAATCCGATCTCCTCCAGCTCTGCCTCGGACGCAAGCCGATAGAGGTCGAAATGCACGATGGGACATGCAGCCTCGTAGATATTCATGAGGTTGAACGTCGGGCTGGTCACATCGCTCTCCACGCCGAGCGTCCGCGCCAGCGCCCGCACAAAGAGGGTTTTGCCCGCACCGAGTTCCCCGTCGAGGCAGATCACCGTCCCCTCATGAATAATTTTACCGATTGTTCCCGCTAGATGCGCAGTCTCCTCGGGAGAATGCGTAATACAGGTAAGCATTGTCTGTCCCCTTTGATCGTTCATGCAAAAATCTAAAATATTTTATCTATTATAGCATGACCGTCAACTTTGCGCAAAGGACACGCTGGATTTCTGTAAAGAAAAAGCGGAGCGGAGAGGCTCTCTCCGTCCGCCTACGACGGCAGGCGTACCATCATACGCCCCGCCGGCAGATCAATCTGCAGGACGACCGTCCGCAGCGCTGGAATGAGGAGTTCGCGCCCCTCCTCCGTCCGCACGGCATAGACATCGTTGCTGCCCGTACGGATGACGTTCTCCACCGTACCGAGCATCTGCTCCGCCTCGTCATAAACCGTCAGTCCTACAATATCAAAAACATAATACTCGCCCTCATTGAGCGGCGCAGCATCCGCACGCGCCACTGTGAGCAGCTGCCCCGTCAGACGCTGTGCCTCCTCGCGGACAGCGCACTCGCGAAACCGCATGAGAAAGTTCTTTCCCTGCGGTTTTACACTGTCGATATGCAGGAGCTCTTCGCCCACCATGACCTCGCGCAGCGTGGAAAACCGCGCCGGAAAGTCTGTCAGAGGGATGATGCGCAGATCGCCGCGCACGCCGTGCGGTGCACCGACCCGTCCGATGATGATGCGTCCCTCAGGAGCGGATGGCGACAATCTTGTCATCCTCCACGAGAATCTCGACATTCATCAGCTCACGCATATCGTCGCCGACCTTTGCCTCGACCTGACGCTCGAGCGTCCCCTGCACGATCTCCGCGCCCTCCGCAAACTTCTGCAGTTCCTCCTGATGCGCACGGGTCTCCTCGATGTAGTCGATACGGCGCTGGCGTTCCTGCCGAATGGTGTTAATGTGCTGAATCGCCTGCGGGGTCAGCTCGCCCTGCTCCGCCTCCTGCATGACGCGCTTCTCCTGAATGCCGAGCTGCTGCATCTCGAGCTCTGCACGGCTGAGACCTTCCTCCATCTCCTTCAGCATCTTCGCGCGCAGCTTCTCCGTCAGTTTTGCCTTGACCGTAACAGGCACTTTGATCGAAATAGAATCCACTGTATCTCTCCTTATGCAAAAACGGCGATCGTCCGAGACGCACGCCGTTCTCCGGGGCGCAGCCCCGCTATGGCTCAGCCGATCTCGACTGTCGCCCTCTTATTCTCCTTCGTGGCAGCGGCCTTGACCACACTGCGCAGCGCCTTTGCGATACGCCCCTGCTTACCGATGACCTTACCCATGTCATCCTCCGCTACACGAAGTCTCAAAATGATCTCCTGATCATCCTGCGTCTCGTCAACGACGACAGCTTCCGGATGATCTACCAAGGATTTCGCGATAACCTCGACTATCTCTTTCACGCCGGTCGTCTCTCCTCACAGTACAATACGCGCTCACGCGGAGAATCCTCCATCTGGATGGAGCATCCCCCGGCAGCGCGCTGGATCGGTCAGTCCTTCTGACGCTTTGCCTCGGCGAACTTTGCCATCGTTCCATTCTTGCTGAGAATGTTGCGAACCGTATCGGTCGGCTGTGCGCCCTTCTTCATCCAATCGATCGCCTTGTCCTCGTCGATGCTGACAACGGCGGGCTGCTTCGACGGATCGTAGTTTCCCAGAATCTCGATGAAGCGACCATCACGCGGTGCACGAGAGTCAGCGACCACAATGCGGTAGAACGGATTCTTCTTTGCCCCCATGCGGTTGAGTCTGATCTTGACTGCCATATTTTCACCACCTTTCACTGTACGAGGCTGCATAGCGCAGCTCCTCTGCTATTTGAAGAACGGCATTTTCGGGAGCCCCATGCCGCCGAGCGACGGTATGGAGGGCATCCCGCCCTTGCCTTTCAGCTTTTTCATCTTCTTCATCATCTTACGCATCTCGCCGAACTGCTTGAGCAGCTTGTTGACATCCTGCACGCGCGTTCCGCTGCCGGCAGCGATGCGCTTGCGGCGGCTGCCGTTGATGATCGTGATATCTGCGCGCTCCTTCGGTGTCATCGCGCGGATGATTGCCTCGAGCTGGCGCATCTCCTTGCCGTCAAGGTCGAATTCCTGATCGCCAAGTTTTTTCTTGAGCCCGCCCATCCCCGGAATCATGCCGAGGATATTGCTGAGTGAGCCGAGTTTTTTCACCTGCTGCATCTGATCGAGAAAATCGTCCAGTGTGAAGTCGTTGCGGCGAAGTTTTTCCTCCATCTTCTTCGCGTTCTCGATGTCGAAGTTCTCCTGCGCCTTCTCCACAAGCGAGAGCACATCGCCCATGCCGAGAATGCGCGACGCCATGCGGTCAGGATGAAAGACCTCGAGCGGCTCGAGCTTCTCGCCCATGCCGACGAATTTCACCGGACGGCCTGTGACCGCCTTGATCGAGAGCGCAGCACCGCCGCGTGCATCGCCATCGAGTTTTGTCATGACGACACCATCGAGACCGAGGGATGCGTCAAAGGACTGCGCCACGTTGACAGCTTCCTGGCCTGTCATCGCGTCAACGACAAGCAGGATCTCATGCGGCTTCACCGCTGATTTGATGTCGCGCAGCTCCTGCATGAGTGTTTCATCGATCTGGAGGCGGCCTGCCGTGTCGATGATGACGACATCGTGCGCATGTGAGGCAGAGTGTTCGATGGCGGCACGCGCAATCACAACAGCATCTTCCTGCCCCTGCGAGAAAACAGGCACCTCAACCTTCTCACCGATGACCTCGAGCTGTTTGATGGCGGCGGGACGATAGATATCATCCGCCACGAGGAGCGGCCGCTTGCCCTGCTTCTTCAGCATGAGCGCAAGCTTGCCCGCCGAGGTCGTCTTACCGGAGCCCTGCAAGCCGACGAGCATGATGACCGTCGGCGGGTTCGGACTGATGTTCAGACGGCTCTCCGTCCCGCCCATGAGGTCGGTGAGCTCCTCATCGACGATCTTGATGACCGCCTGCGCCGCAGTGAGGGTATCGAGCACTTCCTGGCCGACGGCGCGTTCCTTGACACGACGCACGAAGTCCTTGACAACCTTGAAGTTAACATCTGCCTCGAGGAGCGCCATGCGCACCTCGCGCATCGCCTCATCCACATCGTCCTCTGTCAGCCTGCCGTGCCCGCGCAGCTTTTTGAAGATACCCTGCAGACGATCGGACAGATTCTCAAAGATCATTCCCTCACCTCCTTCGTTTCCTCGTCCTGTGATGCGTACGGTGCAAGCCGCTCTGCGATACGGCGTACAACTGCACGCGCAATCGGCTCCTCGAGCGTACGCAGTTCCGCACAGATCTCTGCGAGGGCATACTCCTGCGCCTGCTGCCGCGCAAGGAGACCGAGCGCCTCCTCCATCTCAATGAGCGCACGCTCCGCACGGCGGATGCTCTCATGCGCCGCCTGCCGCGTAATGCCGAGCTCCTCACCGATCTCTGCGAGGGATAGATCCTCCGCAATGTGCAGCCGCAGGCACGCGCGCTGCTTCTCTCTGAGAAGCCCTCCATAGAGATCATACAGCTTGGCGATATAGTACAGCCGCTCCATACGCATCACCTGCTCTATAAACACTTCTGCGATTATAACGGCAAACGAAGAGCCTGTCAAGTATTTTTCTTGACAGGCTTCTGCATATCATCGTATCTTTTCAGCGGCGGAACTTCTCGAGCGGCTCGGCATGGTCGGTCACAAACTCGACCGTGCCGATGTATTCCCCCGCAGCATCATACATCGCCTGATACTGCACGCGGATAGGACGCTCGCGGATGTAGCGGTGCACGATCATCTGCGTGCGCTTCTTCGCCTTGAAGTCCGCAATCAGATTCCGTACGACGGGGATGATCTCGGGCGGATGGCAGTTCATCACATCACGGCCGAGTGCAGACAGGGGGCGCGTAAAGACCTGCCCCTCGTTCGTGAAGAAGCGAACGACGTCATCCTTGTCGATGAAGGTAATGTCCACCGGCAGCAGCTGCAGAATCGTCGTCAGCTGCGCCATTGAAAGCTCGCCCGTCGGGAACTGGAGTTTCCCCGCTGCCGAACTGCGCGCAAGGCGTTCTGCCTCCTGGTCGAGCCAAGGCTGCGCCTCCGCCCACGCCGGAATCTGCACACCGAACGAGATGCCCATATCCGGCAGATCGTGATAGCAGCGATACCACTCCATCTGCGTGAAATAGCGCAGACTGAGCGGGAAAAGAATCTTCTCCTCCTTGAAAATCATCTCGCGGATACGCTGGGTCAGTGCACGGATGCGCGCCTCGTACATCGGCAGATTCTCCGCGTCCTCCTTGAGCGCCTTGATGATCATACTGAGTTCACGCTTCATCTCATCATCAATGCCCCACATAACCTGCGATGGGCCTGTAACGCCGTAGTCGTAGAGGAGCGGCATCAGCAGCTCTTCCTTCTTGATGTAGTGCGAGCGCACATCGCCGAGCGAGAGAATATGCGCGCACACCACATCCGGCCGCTTCGCACCGTCCAGCTCGCCCTCGATCGCATCGAGCAAAGCATCGAGCGCTGCATTCTCCGCGCGCAGAATCGTGAGCGGATGTCCCTCGGGCAGTGCGTCGATGTCCTCGGGATTCACCGATGCTGCCTGTGCATGGATCTCATCATGCGAGAGCGCCCCCGGCGGCGGGGCGCTTGCCACACCATGAAAAAGTGCCGAGTGAACATCGCAGAGACGCTGTACCTCGCTGACGGGCATGCCCTCCTTGATGAGCGTCTGCTCCGCCGTCATGATCTCCTGTGCATCGACGTGGCTGAACTCCTCCACAAAGTCCTTGCGCACGGAGTCGAGATCCTCACCACTCGACAGCCGCTCGATGAAGTTGCGGATACGCCCCTGCCGCGACTGTGCATCATCGCTGATGACCTGATAACCGCGCTCCTCAAATGCCGCGATGACCTTCGACAGCTCGATCCCCTTGACCGCTGCGCCGCGCGGGATCGTCATGATGCGCCCCATCACATTCAATGCGACAGGATTCGTAATCTCCTTGAATCCGATCTCCGCCATGATCTCGCTGACTTCGGGATTCTCCTCCACCAGCTCGGCAACCGTCTTTTTCAGATCCAGAATCTTTTCCATGTCATAGCCCCTTTATCCAATAAATTGCATATTCTCATCTTTGTGAGACGATTATAGCGCAAAAAGGCAGAAAAGGCTGTAACCTTTGGTACGAAAAAGAGACCGCCCTCAAAATAAAGAGCAGTCTCTCACCGTCATACTGTTTGGAACGTAAATTCACTGCCATCGAAACCCAGTGCTACTGTATCACCGCCGCGTACCGCACCCGCAATGATCTGCTTTGAGAGCGCCGTCTCGATCTTATGCGTCAGAAGCCGTCGCAGCGGACGGGCACCAAAGTCGGGATCAAAGCCCTCCTGCGCAAGTTCTGTGAGTGCCGCCTCGTCCCATGTGAGCGTGATATCCGCCTGCCGTTCGAGACGTTTGCCGAGCGCCGCGAGCAGAAGTGCCGCGATGCGCTTCACATCCTCCTGGGCAAGTGCCTTGAACACGATGGTGTCGTCGACGCGGTTGAGGAACTCTGGGCGGAAATACTCCTTGAGGAGCGCACGTACTGACTGTACGGCATCCTCGTAGCTCTTGCTTAGGATCTCATGCGAGCCGAGATTGCTCGTCATGATGATGACGGTGTTCTTAAAGTTCACGACACGCCCCTTGCCGTCCGTGAGCCGTCCGTCGTCGAGAATCTGCAGCAGGACGTTGAACACGTCGCGGTGTGCCTTCTCGATCTCATCCAGCAGGATGACGCTGTACGGGCGGCGGCGCACCGCCTCCGTGAGCTGTCCGCCCTCATCGTAGCCGACGTAGCCCGGAGGCGCACCGATGAGACGCGAGACGCTGTGCTTTTCCATATACTCGCTCATGTCGATGCGGATCATGCTCCGCTCATCGTCAAAGAGAGTCTCCGCAAGGGTCTTCGCCAACTCCGTCTTGCCCACGCCCGTAGGACCGAGGAAAATGAACGAACCAATGGGGCGATTGGGGTCTTTGATGCCCGCACGCGCACGCAGGATCGCCTCGCTGACGGCTGTCACCGCCTCGTCCTGCCCGACGACACGCTCATGCAGCACCTCGTCGAGATGAAGCAGCTTCTCGCGCTCGCCCGTCATCATCTTCGTCACTGGGATGCCCGTCCAGCGGCTGACGACACGCGCAATATCCTCCTCGCCGACCTCCTCCTTGAGCATCCGCTCGCCGTCGGACTGAGCCGCAATTGCAGCCTCCTCTTCCGCGAGTTTCTTCTCTAGTTCCGGCATCTTGCCGTATTTCAACTCCGAGGCGCGCGCGAGGTTCTGGGCCCGCTCTGCTGCCTCCATCTCGCCGCGCAGCTCGTCCATCTCCTTCTTGATGGCGCGCACGCGCAGGATGGCCTGCGTCTCGCTCTCCCACTTGGTCTGCAGCTTTTCTTCCTCAGCGTGCAGCTGCCCCTTCTCAGCGACAAGGGCGGCAAGCTTTTCCTTCGAAGCCTCGTCCGTCTCCTTTTTCAGCGCCTCCTCTTCGATATCGAGCTGGAGGATTTTGCGCCGGATCTCGTCGAGCGGCGCGGGCATGGACTCGATCTCCGTACGCAGCTTCGCCGCCGCCTCATCGACGAGGTCGATTGCCTTATCCGGCAGGAAGCGGTCGGAGATGTAGCGGTCAGAGAGTGTTGCTGCCGCGACGAGAGCCGCATCACGGATGCGCACGCCGTGGTGTACCTCGTACCGATCCTTGAGTCCGCGCAGGATGGAAACGGTGTCCTCCACGCTCGGCTCACCGACCATGACGGGCTGGAATCGCCGCTCGAGCGCCGTATCCTTTTCGATGTACTTGCGGTATTCGTTGAGCGTCGTCGCACCGATGCAGCGCAGCTCGCCGCGGGCGAGAAGCGGTTTCAGCAGGTTGCCCGCATCCATCGCGCCCTCTGCTGCACCCGCACCGACGACGGTATGTACCTCGTCGATGAAGAGCAGGATCTGCCCCTCGGACTTGGCGATTTCGTTCAGCACGCCCTTGAGACGTTCCTCGAATTCGCCGCGGAACTTTGCACCAGCGACAAGTGCCCCCATGTCGAGCGAGTAGAGCGTCTTGTTCTTCAGCGACTCGGGGACATCCCCCGCCACGATGCGGCGGGCGAGACCCTCGACAATGGCCGTCTTGCCGACGCCCGGCTCGCCGATGAGTACGGGGTTGTTCTTCGTACGGCGCGAGAGGATCTCGATCGAGCGGCGGATCTCCTCGTCGCGGCCGATGACGGGGTCGAGTTTATTCGCGCGTGCTGCCGCCGTGAGGTCGCGCCCATATTTCTCGAGCGACTGATACCCCTCCTCTGGATTATCGCTCGTGACGTTCTGCTTGCGGTTCTTCCGGATCGCATCCTGTACAGCGCTTTTCGTCAGCTTGAATTCACGAGCGATACCCTGTACTTCCTCACTCCCATCCGTAACAAGTGCAAGCAGGAGGTGCTCCGTCGAAACGTATTCATCCTTCATGGACTGCGCCAGTTCCTCGGCACGTCCAAGCACGCGCACCATGTCCATCCCCATACCGAGGCGGTTCGTCCCGCGCACGCTCGGAATCGCTGCAAGTTCCTTTTCAAGCCGTGCCTTGAGCAGCGGAAGATCCGTCCCGCAGACCTCGAAGATCGTTGCGAGCAGTCCCTCCGGCTCTTTGACAAGTGCGAGCAGCACATGTGCCGACGTGATTTCCTGATGATAGCGCATCGCCGCAATCTGCTGCGCCGACTGGAGTACTGCGAGCGTCCGCGCTGTGTATTTATCCTGTTCCATGTTTTTCCCTCCGTATTTCATTATATGATTGCTCATTTCATCATCGATATGCACATTATAGCAGATAAAGTCAAAAAGTCAAATATTTTTCTTTGATTTTTTGACTTTTATTTTTTGGAAAAGGCTCTGCTGAATCCTCAACAGAGCCAAATTTCAGATCATATTCTTTTTATACGCATCATAGAGCTCCTTGAGCTCCTGCATCTTGGCATACATCTCAATCTGAAGTGCAGAAGCCGTCGGGTAGTCGCCCTCTCCGAGCGCCTTGATGAGGAGGCTGAACAGAGCCTTATCATCGATGGTATCCTTCGCAAGATAGATGCGCAGGTCGTGGATCTTGTTCCACATATAGGCATCCTGATCCGTGACAAAGTCACTCTTGATCTCCCGCATGCGGCGTACGATCTCACGATTCTCCGGAATGATGCGGCTGATGAGCTCAATCTTCCAGCGCAGAAGCGCGCCCGTGCGGAACGAGTCGATGATCTGCGGACGGAGCGTCCCGCCCGCCGTGAGCACAGCGACCTTCTCCGGGTAAAGATCAAAACCGAGCATGTTCTCCCAGACCGTCGCAGGCGGCTTTCCAAAGCGCGCATCGCGCTCGTCCACCGTATAGTATTCAAATACGTCCTCCTCGCTCCGATAGGCGCGGTCGGTCTCAAGATAGAATCCTTTCTCCCCCGGCTGCTTCGACAGTTCGGCGAGCAGCTGCGCCGTCGTGCGCCCCGCCGTCTGCTTGATGCCGTCGAGAATCGCGAGATAAGAGGAGGCAATCACGAGATAGGTATTCGAATACGGATTCGTCGCACGCAGTTCAAAGCGCGTAGCGAGCGGATTCTTGAGGTCGCGGATGAGGCTCACGAGCACCGTGCGGTTGCGTGACGGGATCGCAGGCGATGCGCCGAATGAGGTGACCACGCAGACAGGTGCTTCAAAGCCGGGCTTGAGGCGGTTGAATGCGTCATTCGTTGCCGAGACGAACGGGTTGATCGCCTCGTAGTTCTTGAGCAATCCCATCAGTGCAGCGTAGCCGACCGCATTCATATAGTCCGCATTCTGATCGTCGGCAGCAAAGAGACTATGGCGCTTGCCGTCCTTCGTGATGGCTGCCAGGCTCAGATGTGTATGCTCGCCGTTGCCCGCAAGCCCGATGAGCGGCTTTGCCTTGAAGTTGACCTCAAGGCCGTAGAGACGGAAGATCTCACGGACAAAGGTGCGGACGAACAGCTCATTGTCCGCTGCCTGCACGGCACTGTCAAACTGCCAGTCAATCTCAATCTGTTCGCAGACGTGCGTCATTCGGCCGCTCTCGTCGATCTGTGCCTTGAGTCCGCCGACCTCCTTATGCCCCATCTCCATGTGGAATCCATATTTATCCAGCTGGATGAGACAGTCCTCGAGTGCCGTACGCACCGCACCGTGCGTACGCTCCCAATACTGTTCGTTCATCACCTGCGAAGCAGACATCTCCTCGATGGAGGCATTGTCATCGAGCGGTGTTTTGACCCAGAACTCAAGTTCCGTCGCTGAGGTGAATGCAATGTCTACGATATCCTTGCCATTGAGATGCGGCGCACCGGAAATCTCCGGGTTTGCGTGGAAGAAGGCAAGCAGCTCCTGCTTCACATAGGCAAGAGTATCCACGAGCACAGCGCGCGAATCAACGCGCTTTCCCTCGTGAATAATAAAGGAAGGAATGCGCAGCGTCCCGATGGGCAGCCCCGTCTCCTCATCCGTGCCCTCGGGATCATAGTCCACAAACCAGTTGACCGCAGGATCGATCGGAAGATCTACCTTTGCATTGTTGATCGTCGCGATCTTCGGCAAAACGACCGAGGAGCCGTCTGTCTGCACGGCAGTGCCGTTGTAGAATTTCTCAATATCCTCGATAAAAATCCGTACGGGAATCTTCTCATCCGTATCGTTGCCTGCCATATCGATGCCGACGAGAGAAACAAAGCGCACCTCGGGATGCGCCTGGAGCTGGCGAATGACCTCCTCGCGCGGTGTATTTGCAGGAATCTTGTAGAGAAGCTCGTTCATCTTTGCGTACCACCTTTTCTAAAAGAACGCCGGACAGATGCCCGTCCGCACGGCAAAATCCACGCCCATATTACCACTTTTTTACGGGCGTTGTAAAGATATTGAGAAGAAGTATTCATATACCTAATCCGCCGTTTATTGACGAAGATTCGCAATACAAATAAAATATAATTGTACCCCCGAAAGCAAGCGAAATAAAAGATCATCATACAGCGATCAAATTTGACCGCTGTAGAGAAAGGATGGCGTCTATGAATATCTCCGTACGCATCTTGCAGCTCAAGGGACGGACATACGAACTCATCCGCCGTTTTCCCGTCGCCGTCTTTTGGCAGGTGCTCGGGTTCTTCGTCGGCGCAGGAATGATCCTGCTGCGCCCCGATTTGTATACGGAGGCTCCGAACAGCACTCTTTTTGAGCATCTCGTGCGCCTCGCCCCCGCTGTCTTTGGCGCATGGATGACAGCGGTCATGTGCCGCCTCGTCACGGATGTATGTCCCGTGAAAAGATCCGTACTGCTGCGCACGGCAACATCCGGCATCCTGTTTCTCCTGCTCGCCTATGCGTGGTATGGCGTAGAAAATCCGAGCCGTCAGTTGATCGTTGGAACAATTGGGGTATATCTTGCACTGCTTTTCCTCACGCTCTTTTTCCTGGAGCGCATAAACAAAGCCCCCGGACTCCCCGCCCTGCTTGTTGCCGCAGCATTTTCCACCGGAACGAGCATCCTGCTCTTTCTCGGACTGGCCGTTTGCATTGCGGCCTTTTGGGCGCTGATCATCACCGACGCCCGCACATGGATCGCGGAGACGACCTATCTCTTTGCCGGTCATATCGCATACAGCGTCTGGGGTCTCGGTGCATTCCTCAGCACGCTCGCAAAACCAGACGAACGCTATGCGTTCTCCGCCGCCGCACAAAAAGTGCTTCTCTATCTCTTCTTCCCCGTCTATCTTCTCTTGCTCCTCGTCCTCTACCTCTACGTCGGCAAAATCATGAGCGCAGGCGAGATGCCCGTCGGCACGATGAATTGGTACGCCTCGTTCGCACTCCTCGGTTTTGCCTTTTTCTTCAGCACCCTTGCCGTACAAACGCGGCTGCCCCTCTTTTCCCGTTTTCTGAAATGGGCGCTTGTCCTCTTTCTCCCCATCCTCGCCGTTCAGATCTACGGCGTCTGGCTTCGCTATGAGGCGTACGGCCTGACAACACCGCGCTACACCTCCATGATCTGCACGTTCTGCGGGATCTATGCACTCATCGTGGCATTCCTCCGGCGAAAGCCCCAGCAGATCTACCTCTGCGCTGCCATCCTCGCGCTCATCTTCAGTCTCACCCCGCTCAACGTCATCGACGTGCCGCTTCGCAATCAGGAAGCACGCCTCAATCAGATACTCGCAGAGCACAACCTCCTGCAGGATGGCCAGATTGTAAAAAGGGATGATCTCCCCCCAGAGGTTGTATTGGAAATCATCGATATTGCGTATTACATCGGGCAGGATGCCTCCCCGCTCACCACTGCAGTATTCGATGCCAACTTCAACACAATGCGCGAATCCTATTACTTCTACGGTACAGAGATTGGAGAGCTGCCCATCGCAGGCTATCGTACAATGATCGTATTTAATGCGAACAATATTACCCGCGAGGGGTTCTTAATTCTCCCGCGCACAGACGGCACGGAGGAACGCATCGACCTGCGTCCCTATACCGCTATACTCGTACAATATGCGGAGCAAAACGAAAAATCCACCCTCAGCAGAGAACTGCAGAACTACGAGATGGGCAGCTATCTCCTCCATTTCGACGATATTTCGATCAGCCGCACTGAGGGCGGCGATGTCATCTGGGGCAGTGCAAGCGGATTTGTCCTGATCCGCTAAAAAGCGCAAACGTTCCTATTCAATCTGCGCGATCATGGTGTTATCAACATACTTTAAAAAAGCTGCTGCACGAAGACAAAATAGTCTTCGTGCAGCAGCCTTTTTCATAGAAAAGATCAGGTCTTATAGTGATTGATATCCGCCGAGAACGCCGTCGTGACTTCCTTGAACTGCTTGATTTTTTCCATCATATCCTGCAGCTTCAGATTGTGCGTGTGCATAGCGGCGTTTACTTCCTCGGTAGAGGCGGAGTTTTGCTCTGCCATAGCAGCGATATGCTCGACCTTGCTGAGTACGTCTTCCATATTCGTCATCTCGGTCTTGAGCTGCTCTATGATGCCCGAAATACTTCCCGATACCCCGCGAATGTTGTCAATGTACTGATTGTTCCCCTCGACAACGCGGACGAGCTGATTGCTCTCACGTTCCAAGACCTCGTATTCCTCGTTGACCGAAGCGACGACCTCGTTGATGATGCGCGTTACCGCCATGACATCGGTCGTGATGACCTCGGCGTGTCCCTGCGACTGTTCGGCAAGTTTTCGGACTTCCTCGGCGACAACGCTGAACCCTCGTCCCTGCTCACCTGCCCGTGCCGCTTCAATCGCTGCATTGAGAGCAAGCAGGTTCGTTTGCCCTGCGATATCCGTCACCAGCCCCGTGATCGCCATGATCTTCTCCGTCGCCTCTCTGAGGGACTCAACCTCTTGCTTCACCTCAGTGAATTTTTCCATGCTGTGATTGAGGTTCGTACTGGACGTCCGCACCTTGCTGAAGCCCTCATGAATACTGTTGACGGCGTAATTCAGCGCATCATTATTCTTGACCTGCTCATTGACGACCGATTGCAGCGCTTTCATATTATCGTTGAGGAAGTCCGCCACGGATACGGTATTCTCCGCTCCCGTCGTAGCGCTGGCGGCAACCTCGTTGATGACACCTGCAATATCCCCCGAGGCGCTCCCCATATTCTCTGCCAATCCGTCAAAGTCAATGCCATATCGCCGCAGCTCGTCCCCTGTCCCCTTGAAGCCCGTAAAGTTCGCCTGCGCCTGCTTGCGATACTTGATCAGTTTCTCACTCACCCGCTCGAACACATCGCCTGAGCGGAGCGTCAGCGCATCGAAATATTTGTTTTCGAGCAGCTGATCAATTTCTTTCTCGATTTCACCGAGAGGACGCAGGAGAATACCAGTGCCGAGCGCGGCGAACACCCCGCCGCACGCAGGAATGACGAACGTCTTCCACGAAACATCGCCGAGACTCAGCAGCACCGATAAAATCAGCGTCCCTGCAAATGTCAGCAAACCAACACCGCCCGACAGCGAACCGGTAACGGCAAGAAGCTTATTGATGCCAAAACTTTTCTCTCGGAAGATCGGTTTTTCAAAGGTAAGCTTCAGCTTCATATGAGTGGCTGTCTGTTCCTGAACTTCGACCCCGAGCTTTTCCTTGAAATACTCCGCCGAACCATTCAGCAGCCCGCGAAAATAGTCCAGAAGCCCGCGATTCGAGTCATAGGTAAATACCGCCTCGTATTCCGAAATCGGCGTCATAATAAGCTGAGGCGGTTTTGCACCCGCAATCTTTTTCACGATCTCCACATGAATATCATACGTCGATGCCAAGAATGTATATAGATTTTTATTCGCGAAAAACGACGGATACACACGCGCAAAGGACTTGATATTATCGCGACCCAACTCATACCAAATATCTCGAACAGGCAGACCATTTGCCTTACTGAGCATGTCCATCAGACGTTTGATCGTACCGTCATCGACATCCTCAAGCGGCAAAAAGAGCCGATCCGGCTCCCAGCCCATTTCCTGCATAACTCTGTCAACCAATGCGCTGCCCCAAAGCTCACGCGACGTACTAATCCAAGTGGCAACTACAGTACCTTTCATACGACAGAGCCCTCCCGACTCATGATCAGTGATTCCATAATTCTCCCCAGTTTATATTATAGGACATTTGTAGGAAGAAGAAAAGCTATTTCGCATTTTTTCTATCGGCTCGATTGCCAGAATAAGCTGTACGGCAAAAACATGAAGAAATCGAAACCTTATGTTCGATTCCATGCACACAGCCGCCGTTCCGCCCGGTCGAGTAGAACGAAGAGCAACAGCCCCATCGTACTGAGGACGACGATGCCTGCATACATATCGAGGTAGTTCACGCGCAGCCACGCGTCCATGATGTAGTAACCGATGCCGTACTGCGTGCCGAACGTCTCCGTAAAGAAGAGAACAGAGATCGCCGTCGCCATCGCTACCCTCACTGCCGTGATAAACTTCGGCAGCGAGGCGGGCACGATGATATGACGCACGATCTGCACGAAGGATGCACCCAAGACACGCAGAGGTGCATATGTCTCCGTTGGGATTGCCGCCACGCCATCGCGCACAGCGACAACAACCTGAAAGACAATGATGAGAAAGACCAGCAGCAATTTGCTCATCTCCCCCACACCAAAGAGCAGCATGACCACAGGCAGAAGCGCAATCTTTGGTACAGGATAGGTCAGATAGAGGATGGGCGCAAGCAGACGGTTCACGCGCGGAAAATATCCCATCAGAACACCGACGGGGTATCCCACGGCAACAGCAGCAAGAAGCCCAAGCACGATGCGCATGAGACTATACCCCGCATGAACAGCAATCATATCGGGGAATTTCTGCACCAGGCGAAGGAAAACCTGCACCGGCGAAGGGATGACAGGCATCTGGAGGAGCTGCGCAGCAGACCACCAGAGTGCAAGACATAGGAGAATGCCGCATACAAACATGCGCAGCGAAATCTTTGCCATCACACACCACCCCCCGCAATCTTTGCACGCAGCTCCTGCCCCATCGCAAAGAATTCTGGAGAGAAGCGATATGCGGGATCGCCTGCAAAAGGGTTATCGATGAGTTCGATCACATGCCCGGGCCTCCCTCCCATTACAGCGATGCGCCCTGCGAGCGTCAGTGCCTCCTCGACATAGTGCGTCACGAGCACGGTTGTGACGGCGTGCTTTTTCCACAGCGAGAGAAAGACCTCCTGCATGGACTCGCGCGTGATCGTATCAAGTGCAGAGAACGGCTCATCCATCAGCAGGAGATCCGGGGCAAGGAGAAATACGCGTGCAAGCCCCACGCGCTGCTGCTGCCCGCCAGAGAGTTCATGTGGATAGCGTTCTAAAAGGTCAGTCAATCCAAGATCAGCAGCAAGCTCCGTAAAGGCCGACCTCCGTTCAGCACGCCATTCCCCCTTGATCTGCACGCCGAGCAGAATGTTCTCGCGTACCGTTTTCCACGCAAGAAGACCATAGTTCTGCGGAAGGAATCCGATGCGCATGGAACGCGCATCGATGGGAGCGCCGTTGCTCGTCACCGTTCCTGCTGCGGGACGGAGGAGACCTGCTCCGACCCGCAGTAGGGTTGATTTTCCCGTGCCGGATGCACCAATCAACGCGAGCACTGTCCCGCGCTCCACGCACAGGGAGGCATCTGCAAGCGCGTGCACAGTGTCGCCCCCTGTCCCATAGTCAACCGATATCCCTTGAAAACAGAGCACATCCACACCTCCTCGCAAAAGTCATAGGTATAGTGTAACACAAAATTTCAGTGCAGACAAAAAAGCGCTGCCCATTGCAGGCAGCGCCATGTCGCTCTTATGATATCATGCCTTCCAGTTGTTCACCGGCTTACCAAGCGGCCAGAATACCCGGCCATAGAACCCGTTAAGCAGCGCTGCACCCGCACCGTACATCGAGAGGAGCGAGATTCCAACCTCTGCATAGGCAGCAATCAGATGGGGCGCATGTCCGCCAATCCCCCATGCATCGAGACTCAGACCGAGCAGCAGAATGTCGATCAGAACCATATCGACAAAGAGAAAGAGATTCGCTGAGGAGGCAGCAACTGTCGCTGCAGCGGAAAAGAGGAAGTATGCAAAGAAGGCAAAACCGATCGCCGTTGGATCGACGCTCGATGCCAATCCCTCACCAAATGCACCCGCCTTAATCATCCAGCTCATACCGACACCGAACCAGAAGAAGCCGAACGCACAAAATACCGTACCGCCAAAAATATTCTTGTGCAGATAGTCCAGCAGACCTGCGACCAGCTGTGCCGATGCACCGCAGAACAGCGCCCACGGCAGCACCCACGAGACACTGCTGACGATACCGAGCTTTGCCGCCGATGCCGCCATCGTGACCACGGCAAGACCCATCAGCCCGAGCGGCGTCGGGTCGGCGACTGCGATTTGAACATGCGGCGAAGAATTGTCATGACTCATAATGATTACCCCCGTCTATTGTCCCAATTCATAGTAAAAATATATCAGTGTATTAGAATCTCGTCAACAGCGATTATTGTATTTTTTTCAATACATGCTGCCTTGCCGATGGGCGCGTGAACTACATTATGAGTTTAAATCCTATGTGTTCTATGGTATACTTCTTTATATTTTATATCGGCTACGCAGGAGGGACTCATTGTGCGGATTGTGGTAGCAGGCGCAGGACGCCTTGGATACAGCATCGCAGCGCTGCTCTCGGAGGAGGGCATGGATGTCGTCGTTGTGGACGGCGAGGAGGGACAGCTCGAGGCTGCAAAGACGACGCTCGACGTGCTGACTGTTGCTGCGAACATTGCAAGCCCGCTCACGATAAATGATCCCGATATCAAGAGCGCGGATATCCTCATTGCTGTAACAGAGAGCGACGAAGTGAACATCGTTGCCTGTGTTCTCGCAAAGAAGCACGGCATTGCGCATACAATCGCACGCATCCGCGACATGAATGTTACGGTACAGGCAGGACAGTATCTCAAAGAAAATTTTGATATTGATCTCGTACTCAACCCAGAGCTCATCACAGCAAACGAAATCTCTCGCATTCTCATGACCCCCGCCGCACTCAACGTGGAGGACTTTGCGCAGGGGAAGGTGCGTCTGTTTGAGACACGCATCCGCCGCCGCTCCGCGATCGCGCGCAAAGCACTCAAGGAGCTGACGCTGCCGCACGGCGTGCTCGCAGGGCTGATCTTCCGCGATCACCGCATGATTATTCCGCATGGCGACGATATGTTCCTCCCTGGAGATAACGCTTACTTTATCGGGCTGCCCGAACGCATCGAGGAATTCAGCCAAAGCCTCGTACCGAGCGATACGCACAAGCTGAAACGCGCTGCCATTATCGGGGCGGGGCGGACAGGGCGTGCACTCGCGCTCCTGCTGGAACAACAGGACGTGCAGGTGAAGGTGATCGACCGAAACCGCGAGCGCTGCGAGCTGCTCGCAGAGAAACTGACCACGGGTCTTGCCATCTGCGGCGATGGTACGGATATCGACCTCCTGACGGAGGAGGGAATCGCCGAGGCGGATGTCATTGTCTGCCTGACGGAGGACGACAAGCTAAACCTTATGCTGGCGCTCCTCGCCCGTCATTTGTCCAACAACAAAATCAAGACGGTGGTACGCGTCGACCGCAATGAGTACATCGACCTCATGGAGAAGGTCGGCGTCAACATCGCACTCTCGGCACGCCTTCTCTCTGCGAGCGAGGTGCTCGCCTACGCACGCGGCGGCGATGTGACGCGCGTAACCCTCCTCGAGGGTGCGCGTGCGGAGGCACTCGAGGTGATTGTGAGCGAGGGTGCACCCGTGACGGGGAAAAAACTGATGAACGCGGGCCTCCCGCGCGAATGTCTGGTCTGTGCCTATGTGCGGGATGAGACCGCAGCGATCCCGAACGGCATGACGGAGCTCATGCCTGGCGACCGCGTAATTCTCTTCGTCCTAAAGAGTTTTGCGAAAAAGGCGCTCGCCTATTTTGGAGACGACTGATGCGGTTTGATTTATTCTGGGTATTGCTCGGGCGAACAGCCTACGTTTTCGCGCCGCTCTACCTTATCCCGTTTGCCTACGGCTTCGTCTGCGGTGAACCTGCCGGCGCATTCCTCGCGCTCGCTGTACTGACAGGCGTGCTCGGCATGGTGTTCGGCAATATGGGGCGCAGTCACATGCGCCAGCTCTCCGTCCTGGAGGGAGCACTCTTTCTCTTTTCGGTCTGGTTTCTGCTCGCCGTGCTCGGTATGCTGCCATTCCATCTGGCAGCACCGGCACTTTCTCCTGCCGATACGTTCTTTGAGTGCATATCTGCCCTCACGACGACAGGCATCACAGCACTCGGTGACGATCTGCCGCCGACACTCCTTCTCTGGCGTGCGCTTATGAGCTGGTTCGGCGGACTGCTCTTCATCGTGATTCTCGTAACGGTGCTGCCTGTGGTCAGCGGCTGCTTCGGTGTGGACTTCACCGTACAGCAGGAGCGGCTCTTCAGTCCGCTCTGGAATCGCATGACACGTCCCATGCGCGAGATGACGCTGCTCTACATCGGTCTCACGCTCGCGGCGGCAGGCATCTATCTCATGGCCGGAGATGCGGTATTCCCTGCGCTCCTGCTGGCACTCTTTACCATCTCCTCAGGCGCAGGGCCGATGACAGGCGGGCTGCCGCCGGACGGTGCACTGATGCTCGGTGCAGGACTCGTCTGTCTGCTCTCGGCACTGCCGCTGCTCACCATCTGGCAGTACGTCAGGGGGCGCAGCGCCGTCGCCATCGCCCGCCATACGGAGCTGCGAGCCTTCTTCCTCCTCCTCATCTGTGCGGGCACGCTCCTCGCTGTCCCCCCCCTCCTCCACGGCACGCTGCCCCTCGGCGCATCACTCAGCCGCGGCTATTTCTACGCGATCTCCTTCCTCTCAACGAACGGTCTCCTGCTGCAGGAGGAGGTGCCGTTTCATCACGGCACAGAGCTGTTGCTCCTCCTGCTCGCTATGATCGGCGGATGCATGGGCTCAGCGGCAGGCGGTTTTCGCATCTCACGCATTCTCGTGCTCACATCTCTCGCATGGACGGAGCTGCTGCGCACACTACACCCGCGTATGGTGCTCGCCGTGCGTCAGGGGGGCGAGGCCATCCCGCTGCACTCTGCGGGACGCATCCTCGTACTCGCGTTCATCTTCGCCGCCGTCTTCTCTCTCAGCAGCATCCTCGTTGCCCTTGCGGGGCTCAGTCCCATCGAGACGATTACGCTGACCGCCTCATGTCTGACGACAACGGGCGGCGCAGCAGCGCTGGCAGATCTCGACACAGCGGCAGCGCTGCCGGTCTGGACAAAGCTTGTCTGCGCCTTTTTGATGATTCTCGGACGCATCGAAGTCTTTGCATTCTTCCTGCTCGTCGGTGCTGCATTCGATGACACGAGCCATAAATGGTAGGAAACGATGAATATCTACACGGTCAACTACATTCTATCGCGTCTGGCCTTCGCCATGGCAGCGGCGCTCACCATCCCGCTCACCCTTGCTGTCTATGCCGATGAGCCGAGCCGACAGGCGCTCATGCTCTCCATTCTCGTGAGCGCATTCCTTGGTATGGGATTCCGCCGCTACGGCCAACCTGCCGAGGAACTGACCGCGCGCGAGGGCATTGCCATTACTGCCTTCGGCTGGTTTACAGGGACATTCCTCGGAATGCTCCCCTACCTGCTCGGTGGTTATCTTGGCTTCCTCGATGCCCTCTTTGAAAGCATCTCTGGCTTTACCGGCACAGGTGCGACGGTCTTCTCTTCGCTCGGGAATCTTCCGTACAGCATTCTGTTCTGGCGGATGATGACCGCATGGATCGGCGGGCTCGGCATCATCGTCATCTTCATCGCACTGCTCCCCCAATCGGGTGCGAGCACGATCTATATGTACAACGCTGAGGGTGCAGGGCCAACGATGGATCGGGTCATGCCGCGGCTACGGGATATGACGATGGCACTCTTTAAAATCTACCTGGTCTTCACCGCAGTCACAACAGCAATTTTTATGCTCTGCGGCGTGGAGTTCAGCATTGCTGTCACACACGCCATGTCGACCATCGGAACATGTGGGTTCTCGACCTACGATGACAGCACGATGCACTTTCATAGCCTGGCATTTGAACTGTGGACAGCATTCTTCATGTTCCTCGCAGGCGGCAGCTTCTCGCTCTACTACCGTGTATGGATCAAAGGCTCTGCGGTTATCCTGCGTAATACGGAGTTTCGCACCTATCTCTGTATCGTACTCGGCGCGGTGCTTCTCATCGCACTCAACCTCATCATCGGAATGGGCATGGATGCGGAAACGGCGGTACGGGTTTCCCTCTTCCAAGTGACCTCGCTCTCAACGACAGGCTTCGTATCAGCAGATTTTGAAACATGGCCGGCATTCTCCAAGCTGGTACTGCTCCTCCTGATGCTCATCGGCGGCTGTGCGGGATCGACTGCAAGCGGCATCAAGGTAGCGCGCATTGTTCTCCTCGTACGCAATGCGCGTGCTGTGATCCTGCAAAAACTGAACCCGCACCGCGTTATCGACATCTCGCTCGGCGGGGCGCATGTGGACAGCGCAATGCTTCTGCGCACGGGGACGTTCTTCTTCCTCTATCTCGCGATCATCTTCGTAACGGCATTCCTGCTCACAATGGATGGACTGTATCCGTTCGATGCAATTGCCGTCGCCGTCACGACCCTCGGCAACATTGGTCCTGCCTTCGGCATCGTGAGTGCGACCTCCACCTACGCACCGCTGTCAGACTTCACCAAAACGATCCTGTGCGCGACCATGCTTCTCGGCCGCCTCGAGATCTTCACCCTGCTTATCCTGCTGCGGCCCTCTTTCTGGCGCAGGACGAAACGGTGGTAAATTTACTGTGCTGCATCAAAAGAGGCTTTGACCCGCCAATAGGTCAAAGCCTCTTTTGATGCAGCCCCTATTTTCCCCGCCGCAGCTCCTCAAGACGTGCGCGCGTCGTACCGTCAAGCCGCTCATGCACCTCGATGCGGCCGAGCGGCTGCGTATGTGTGCCGATGTACTCTGTACGCATAAGTTTCTTTGCCTTCTTTACCGCGCGGCGAAGTTCGAGTGAGGTAATGCGGTATGCCCCTGCACCGAGGATGACGCTCTGCTCCGCACCGTCCGAGGTGACGACGTGCACCTCGCGCCCCGCACGCACCGCCGTATAGGCAAGCCGTTCTATGCAGCTGTCCGCCGTCTCGCCCGCCCCCGTGTAGATGACACGCATGCGCGGGGTAATCTCCTGCGTATGCTCCTCATCTTCGGTAAAAAACGCATCAAAAACAACAGTCATCTCATAGTTCTCAAATGCACCGTACTCCGTGAGAATATGCACGAGTACGTCGCGCGCCTCGTCGAGATTACCGCGCAGGCGCATCAGCTCCGGCCATGCGTTGATGACGTTGTAGCCGTCAACGAGATAGTACTCGCACGCCCGTTGTCTAGCCATGCTGCACCTTCGCCATGCGCTGGCGCAGTGCCTCATACATGAGAATCGCGCCCGCAGCCGAGGCATTGAGAGAGTTGATCTTTCCGCGCATCGGCAGCCGCACTGTGAAATCGCAGAGGTCGTGCGTGAGACGGCTCATGCCGCGCCCCTCGCTGCCGATGACGAGTACGAGTGCTCCCGTGAGATTCGCACGGTCATAGGACTCCTCTCCCGCCATATCTGCACCTGCAATCCAGAATCCCTGCTCCTTTAGTGCGCGGATGGTCTGCGCGATATTGCCGATGCGGGCAACGGGGACGTACTCAAGTGCACCCGCCGAAACGCGCGCCACGGTCTCCGTGAGCGGCACGCTGTGACGGCGCGGCAGGAGAATGCCGTGCACACCCGCCGCATCCGCCGTGCGCAGGAGTGCGCCCAGGTTCTGCGGGTCTTCGATGCCGTCGAGCAGCAGCAGCAGAGGCTCCTCCCCGCGTGCCTGCGCCGCCGCGATGATCTCCTCGACGGAGACGTAGGCGACGGGCGCGGCATAGGCGAGAATACCTTGATGGCGCACCCCCTCGGGGACTGTGGCATCAAGCTTTGCCCGTCCGACCACATCCACGGTGATGCCGTGCGCCCGCGCAAGATCGCGCAGTTCTCCCACGGCCCCTCCGTGCGCTCCGTCTGCCAGCAGGATACGGTTGATACCGCGCCCCGCCTTGATCGCCTCCATGACGGCATGTCGTCCCGCAAGCAAGTGCGCGGGCAGCTCTGCGGGAGACTGCCCTGCATGCTCCTCGGGACGTATCTCTGTACGCTTTTCCATACGTTTGTCGGCGCGTTTTTCGATGCACTTCTCGCCGCGCTGTGCTCTCTGCCTCATGGCATCTCCCCCGTCATCCGCGCGGGATGTACTGCGCGAGCCACGGCTCGGCCTCAACGAGGAGGTCGCGCATCCGTACCATCATCTCGCGGATTTCCCACTGCGCGCCCGGTGTTGTAACACGCTTTTCGTACACGTCCATGAAGGACCGCAGGTTGAGGGTTGTGACGAAATTCGTACACGCGCCGCCCGGCAGAACAAAACGTGCATCCTGTTTGGCAACCCCCATGGCAAGCAGCTCGTCGTAGGTCTTCTGGATCTCCTGCATACACGCCATATAGCGCGCGTATGCTGCCTCGTTATCCGCGATCGTCTGCGGAACAACGTGCCCAAAGATGCCGTCCTCCTGCTTTGCCGACTGCTCGGAGACATAGCGCTGGCTCTGTACGCTCAGCGACACCCCGATGCGGTGACGGCTGTACTGCGCGAGCAGCGTACGCGAGACATCCTTGACGGCAAAAGTCATGGAGCAGTGCTCGATGACCGAAAGGTGTCTGCTCGTCATGATGCGGGTAAGAAGGCGCAGCATCTCCTCCTCCGTTTTCTCCTGCGCGAGCAGCTCAATCGGAGAGTCTGCACTGTAACAGGTACGCGCCGCCGTCCAGCAGGTCTTTAGATAGTTCGGTGTCTTTGCAATCAGTTTAATGTCCATTTTCTTGCTCCCGCTGAATATTAGCCATCATCTCTGAGGCGATGATCTGGAACGCCGCCTCGGTGATCTCCTCGAGCCGTGCCGTCTCACCGCGGATATAGAGGCTGCCGAGCAGCGCCTCAAACCCCGTGCTCGCATGATAGTCTGCGACGGACGCGCTGCGCGGTGCATGGCTCTTCGTATTGCGCGCGCGGCGGTAGAGCGCCTGCTCCTGCGCCGTGAGCATCGCACTGATGCCGCGGTAGGCACGCGCCTGCCACGCCGCTGAGACGATCTGTGCGCTGAATGCGTGAAGTGCCTGTACCTTTGCCTGCTCGTAGGAGAGCAGGCGCGTCCGCACATAGAGGTGAAAATATGCATCGCCCACATAGGCGAGCACGAGCGGATGCACCGTCTGTGCATCGACCGCGGTGTAGCGCGTCTGAATATCGCCTGCTGCATCGGGCAGGAACATCATGCGCACAAGCTGCTGAAATCGCTCAAACTTCATACTGCATTTACGCCCGCTTCCAGTGCACCCCTGCCGGCGTATCCTCGATGAGAACGCCCGCCTCCTTCAGCCCGTCTCGGATTTGATCGGCAACTGCCCAGTTCTTCGCCGCGCGTGCGTCCTGTCGAATGCGGATGATGAGTGCCATCAGGGCGTCAGTGAGCCCGTCGTCTGCTGCCGCCGTCTCCTGTTCAAAGATGCCGATGACCTCCGCCATCGTCCGATAGGCATCCGCTGCCTGCCGGAAGTGCACCGCATCGAATGCCGCACCGCGCGTCACCTCCTGATGATAGCGGTTGATCTCCTTAGCGAGACCAAACATCTGACTGATGGCAAGCGCCGTGTTGAAGTCGTCCTCCATCGCCGCATCGAACGCCTGCAGGAACGTCTCTGCCTGCGCCGCAAGCGGGGCCGCCGTCTCCGCTGCACCGTCGCGCGGCGCGAGCTCCCCGATGACCTCATGCACCTTGCGCAGACGCTCGAGTGCCGTCTGTGCCTCCTTGAGACGCTCGTCGCTGAAATCGAGCGGGCTGCGGTAATGTGTCTGGAGGATAAAGAAGCGGATGACCTCGCCGGTGAATTCCTTCAGAATGTCCTTGACCGTAAAGAAGTTGTTCTTCGACTTCGACATCTTCTCATTGTCAATGGTGATAAAGCCGTTGTGCAGCCAGTACCGCGCAAACTTCTCATCGGCATCGATGCACGGCTCTGCCTGTGCAATCTCATTCTCATGGTGCGGAAAAATGAGATCACTGCCGCCGCCGTGAAAGTCGAACGCCGTACCGAGGTACTTCACGGACATTGCCGAGCACTCGATGTGCCAGCCGGGACGCCCCTTGCCCCAGGGGCTGTCCCATGACGGCTCGCCTGGCTTTGCCGCCTTCCACAGGGCAAAGTCCATAGGGTGATCCTTGGCCTCGTTCACCTCGACACGCGCACCCGCCTCCATGTCGTCGAGGCTGCGGCCGCTGAGGCAGCCGTACCGTGCGAATGCCTCGACGCGGTAGTAGACATCGCCTGCCGCTGTCGCATAGGCATAGCCGCGCGCAATCAGCGTCTCAATCATCGAGATGATGTCTTCCATCGTCTCGGAGACGCGCGGGAACACATCGGCGCGGCGCACGTTCAGGGCATCCATCGCCTCGAAATACGCCGCGATATAGCGGTCGGAGATGTCCTTCCACGTCACGCCCTCACGGTTTGCCGCGTTGATGATCTTATCATCCACATCCGTGAAATTTTGGATATAGCGCACACGATATCCCTTGCGCGCGAGAAAGCGGCGGATGACATCCCATGTGACGAAGGGACGCGCATTCCCGATGTGCGGATCGTTGTACGGCGTCACGCCGCAGCAGTAGATGCTGACCTCGCCGGCATGCAGCGGATGGAACTCTTCTTTTTTTCGTGTCATTGTATTGTAAACGGTAAGCATGGTATCTCCCTCATCTCTGTTCTTCCAGATGCGACAACCGCGCCTTCAGCAGCTCGATCTCCTGCCGCATGGACTCGATCATCTCCGCCTCGGGATCCGGCAGCATATCATGGTCGAGATCGACATCCAGCTCGCTCGCGAGCAGCTCGGCACTCTCATCCTCGGCGAGCGGCAGCGCATGTGCCTCACGCAGCTCCGTCTCCGTACGGACGCGCTGCCCTTTCATGACAACGATACGCCCCGGAATGCCGACCACCGTCGCATGGGCGGGTACGGGACGCAGGACGACAGAACCGGCGCCGATCTTCGCATGGTCGCCGACGGTAAACGACCCGAGTACCTTCGCCCCCGAGGCGACGACGACATTGTTGCCGAGGGTCGGATGACGCTTGCCCTTTTCCTTGCCCGTACCGCCGAGCGTGACCCCTTGATAGAGCGTCACGTTGCGCCCGATCTCCGCCGTTTCACCGATAACAATGCCTGTACCGTGATCGATGAAAAACCCCTCGCCGATGGTCGCTCCCGGATGGATTTCAATCCCCGTTAAAAACCTGCCGAAATTCGAGATGAGACGCGGGAGAAGAACCCATCCCCGCACATAGAGTGCGTGCGCCGCCCGATGCAGCCAGATGGCGTGCAGCCCGCCGTAGCAGAGCACAACCTCGATCACGCTCTGGGCGGCTGGATCGCGCTCAAAGACGACGCGGATATCACGCCTGATCCTTGCAAACATAGCTGTTTCCTCTCCCATCCCCGGCGGCAGCATAAGAAACGCGCCCGCATCTCCTCAGAGACGCCGACGCGCAGATCGCCTTTGAATTCCCTCTTATTTTAACAGAAAAACACCCGCTTGACAAATATTTATGAAAGGACCGCTGCTCTGCGGAACTCTCCTGTCTGCGGGTGTTTGTCCTCTCTGACGGGACGCTAGATGCCCTCCTCGTTCCGCGCGTGATGCGGCTGACCGCCGACGATCTGCATAGCGCGCAGCGTCTCGGTCAGCACCTCCACCTCATACTGCAGCTCCATCCCCTCCACGCGTTTTAGAACATCGCCCTTGTGCGTGGAGACATAGCGCGGCGGGAGGTTGTTCAGCGCAATCATCATCATATCCGTGCGGCAGCGATCACACATACAAATGTCGGGATACTGCGGCGCGAGCCTGTCCAGCATATGTGCGACAGCATCCTCCATATAGTTCTTGAACGGCAGATGATTCATCACGGCACAGCTCCTTTCCGATGTCCCGCGGGTCACCCCAGACGAACGGTATAGATGGTGCCCTTGTAGCTCTTCGCCGCCAGGCTCTTCTCGGAGGCAACGGTGTACTCAATCGTATTCGGCGACTTCTTGCGGATATAGACACCGACGGCATCGTCGTCGCTCACATCGGCATCATCGATCATGCAGCGCACCATCCGCACCTCTGCTGCCTTCATTTGCCCCTTGAGTGCACGCGGTTCCTGCGTATAGTATAGTTCGAACTCGTCCTCGTCCGCATAGGTGAAATACGTCCACACACCGTAGTCCACGCGTGCGTCGATATCTACCTTAAAGCAGCCGCGCTCGTTGAGACTGCCGAGGAAATACGGGAAGAGAAGCTCGTCGTGATCATCCACATTTTTGTTGATGATCTTGACATCCTTTCCGCCCTTGCGGCAGCGCAGCAGACCGAATGCCACGCCCGTCTTGCCCGTGCGCAGACGGTCGAACCCGTCGAGCAGCGCTCCGCCGGCACCATCTGCGCCGTCCTCCATCCCAAGCGGGAGGTAGAGCAGAAAGGGTGCATCCTTGCGCTGGGAGACTGCCTTTGCCGCCTCCCCCTTCTTCCCTGCCGCATCAGTTTTCTCCTGTACCGCAGACTTCACTGCCTGCAGCGGCGTTCCAACCTGCCGCGCGATGTACTCATCAAACAGCTTGCGCACCATCGGCGCTTTGCACGAGTTGCCCGCAAGGAAGATATGCACCTGCCGTACCTCGCGGCCCTTGAACGCTGCCGCCATCGCCTGAAAGAAGTTCTCCACGCCGCGGCGGATACGGGCCTCGAGCGTACGCTCAAGTTTCTTCACATCGATGTGCAGGCGGATCTTCGCGCGATTGCCTGCATTCCCCGTTTTCTCAGAGGAGAACAGCGTGATCTGCGTATCGAATGCATCGCCCGCCGCGAACTCCTCATAGCCCGCACGGCGCTCCCAGAACGGACGCAATCGCTCGGCGAGGATCTTGTTGTTTAGATGCGAGGCCGCATCGCGCGTCTCTCGCACAAGCGCCTCCGCCCCAGCAAAGGTCTCACTCTCTGGCGGCAGGGCAAACGTAATCTTGTGCTGCCGCATCTCTGAGAGATTATCCTTGAATACCTCGTAGGCGAGCAGTTCGAGGATATTCTCACCGCCAAGATACATATCGCTGCCAAAGCCGAACTGCTCGATGATAAACTTCCGCCGGCCATTCTCGGGCACATACTCAACACCAAAGTCAAAGTCCGTTGTCCCCCCGCCGAAGTCAAACACGCCGTAGGCAATCTCCTCGCCCGGCTTCTTCGGCTCGAGTCCGTACGCCTCAAGCGCACTGATGGCGTACGCCGCAGGCTCGTTCGCACCGTCATAGACGCGGAATCTGCGCATCATCTCTGCATCCTCAAGCAGCGCCTTCGGCAGAGTTTTTCTAAGACCGCGTTCAAAGCTCAAGCGGATATGCTCACGAACGCTCTTCTCGTAGCCCACAGGGAACGAGAGGATGTAGTCCAAATAGATGCTGCGGTGCATATTGTTGATGTAAAGGCCAAGATAATACGCATAAATCTCGATGGGATCAAACCCGCCCGCATCGAGCGGCTGTGTCTCGGCATACGGCTTTACCTCTTGGATGTAGCCGCGCCTGTCCTTTAGAATCGGGGAGTTCGCCGTATCGCGTGTCCAACGCTTGAGTTCGCTGAATACAGAGTAGTAGACGGCGATGCCCTCCGTCGACTGCCGTTCAAAGATGGCATCCGCCGCTTGATGCGACGCCGTCACCTGCGACCAGGCCGTATAGGGACGTCCCGCACGCGCGCGATAGAGCTGCTTGAATTTCTCGATATCGATCAGCTCGATGGCCGTCGGGTTCTCATAGTCCTGAATCGTCGGCTCGTTCTCGTAGTCCCCCTTGCCGATGCGCAGGAGACGCGCCTCGCGGTCCCGGCAGACGACGACGGTGCTGCGCGTACCGAAATCAATGGCGCAGGTGCCGTTCATGATGACATCCATCTGCGGCGGCCGCGCGACGAGGAAGTCCGTGGGCGGCAAACGCAGGCATACACTGTCCTCGCGCCCCTCCTCTGAGAGTTCCTCATAGAGATCCCAGTGCCCAAGACTCATATCCGTCAAGAGTCGCTCAGCATACGGCTGAATATTGGCGCGCACATGGTCGGCGTACAGCAGCTCTTTTTTAAAGGGATCGATGGAGAAATCCAGTGCAACCGATCCGGTATTGATCGCCGTCTCGATGATGCTCTGGATATCGAACGTGATCCCGAAAATGGTCTCCTTGAATCGACCCGCTACAACATCCTCGGCGAAGCGGTCGTGGTCAAAGATCAGCTGATCCTCCTCGATGCGGATATAGGAGCGGATCTTCGGATACTCTGCCACCAGGCGGCGCAGCCGCTCCTCCTGCTCGTGCGAGACATCCTCCGCATTGAATTCGTCCGCAATCCATTTCAGAAAGCTCTGCGCCCCGCTTTTTTCCGTGCCGAGCGAGAACATATACTTCTTATTGACGATGGACGCCGTCTCATCCTTGAGGGCGGCGATATCGCTGCCGATCTGCCTGCCGAAGCGAAGCGAACTCTCGTAGAAGAACTGCCGAAAAGCATTCTTCTTCAAATACAAGCTGCGCATGAGCACCGGACGCACCGCTGCCTGCACCTCTTTTCGCGCCATGCATTCATCTCCTAACGAAAAAGTAAAAATATCCTTAACGTTAGTATTCTTCACTGTCCGAAAAAATCCTTTTTCATCTGCTTTTCCACATCAAAAAAGCCCTGCGGACATCCGCAGGGCCTACGCACAAAGTGGTGCGCTCGGCGGGAGTCGAACCCACGCTTTCAGCTCCGGAGGCTAACGTCCTATCCACTGGACTACGAGCGCATATCAAGGCACAATAAGCATTATATATGAAAACCTTCTATTTGTCGAGTAGTTTTTCATCATGCTCTCCCTCTGTCTGCGCTCTCTCCTGCGCTGCATGCGATGCAGAGATCGGCGCAAAGTAACTGCGCACGGCACTCACTTCATCAGCAACGAAGAGCGCGACAGGCGACTCGCGCAGCAGAACCAGCTCGATGAGACGTGCCTGCTCAGCCGGCTTCTGTTCCCGCATGGCAGCAGGATCTGCAGCTGCGCGCATGAGCGTGACCGCCTTCTGCTCGGCTGCGGCATAGTCCCCCGTCTTCTGCGCGATCAGTGCCAGCTGATCATAGAGGTGGTCGGACAGCTCTGTCGGCGGGGCATTCTTCTCCATGCGCGCGCGCAGTTCCTGCATCTCCTGCTCGAGCGCGGTGAGCCGCGCATGTGTGATCGCCAGCGATACCTCCCCTGTCTTTGCGTCAGCGAGAATCTGGTGGCAGCGCGTCCATGCGCGGTCAAGTTCTGCGAGCTGCTTCTGATAGGTACTCCACCACGGCAGGAAAAGATCCTGATCGTGCGCGATAACAGCACGGGCCTCCTGCGTCAGCGGCGGCGCATCGCGCTCTGCCGTCTCCATGCGGAAGATCACGCCGCCGAGCAATACGAGCAGTGCGACAAAGAGAAGGAAGATGCGTCGCGGCAGATAGCGGAATAGAATGATGAGCAGCAGGATGCCGATAGCAACAGGAACATAGATCAGCATAACTCCTCCATCCCCGCACGCTGCTGCAGTGCCGTACGGTCTAGAATCTGAATCCGCCCGCGCGATGTCCGCACCAGACCCTCGTTGCAGAACTCGCGCATGAGACGGCTGACAACCTCGCGCGCCGTACCGAGGTACTGGGCCGTCTGCTCATGGGTCAGATGGATCTCATCCGACGCCGTACGCGCAGACTCTGCGAGCAGAAATCTGGCAAGGCGGCGGTCTGCTGAGGTGAAGATCATCTGCTGCATCTTCCACATCATCTCGGCGAGCCGCTGCGTTGCACGCTCGTATGCTGCTGCACGCACAGCAAGATTCTCAGCAAGAATCGTACGCACTGACTCCGACTCTGAGATAAAGATCGCCGTTTTCTCCTCCGCCTCAATGGAGACATCACAGATCGGCAGCTCCGCAAACACGATGCTCGAAAGCAATACGGCATCTCCAGCACGAAGAAAATACGTTGTGAACTCACGTCCCTCCTCAGAGAGAATGTAAATACGCAGCGTTCCCGAGAGGATATGCATCGTGCCTGCACGCCCAAGCGGTCCGCGGTGGACGATCTCCCCCTTTGCGTAGGAGGCGAAGCGCGTATGCTGGATCAGCATCTCACGCTGCTCCTGCGTCAATAGGCGCCACAATGCAAATGAGTCGATATGATCCCGAAATCGCTCGTCCGCTGCTATCTGCGTCGTCATATCCATCCCTCCCCTTTTTATTTCTCTCTTCCGTTTGCCTCAGTGACGCAGATATCTGACAGCGGCTAGCCCTGCCTCTGCGCCCTCATAGACCGCCTTTGCAATCTGGAGCAGTCCGCCCGTACAATCTCCGGCAGCATAGACACCGGGAACATTTGTCTGCATCTGCGCACCGACTGTGATCTTTCCTTCCTCGATCAGCACACCGAGCTTGCGCGCCAGTTCCATGCTCCCCGCTGTACCGATGGCCATGAATACCCCATCAACCGGCATCACCGTCCCATCTTCAAAGACGATATGCTGTACGCGCCGCTCCCCCTCGATGCGCGCGATACGCCGCTGCTCGATGGCAATTCCATCCGCCGGCGGTGCTGCCGGTACATCCCCGTGAGTCAGCAGCGTGACGCGTGCAGCGTGCGGCAGGAGGAGCTGCGCCTCGTGCAGCGCATACTCCCCTGCCCCGATGATGACGGCGTGCTTCCCGCGATAGAAAAATGCATCACAGACAGCGCAGTAGCTGATACCGCGCCCCTCGAACTCCCGCACACCCGGCAGGGAGAGCGTACGGCGCTGTGCGCCCGCTGCAAGAATAACGGCATCACCATCGTAGCTGCTGCGCAGCCCCTCGACGACAAATCCAGCCCCGATCTCTGCGGGCTGCTGAATGCCGAGTGCCTCGTCCTCTGCAAATCTCACACCGAGACGCTCCGCCCCTGCAATGCCGCGCGCAGCGAGCTCCGTCCCCGTGATGGGGGCATCAAATCCATAGTAGTTCTCAACCAGTTCGGCTGTCGAGAGCGCCCCTGTCCCCTTTGCGATAACGGTCACAGCCGCGCCTCCCCGCCGCGCATAGAGCGCTGCAGAGACCCCGGCAGGACCTGCGCCGATGATGATAATATGCATATATGTTCTCCTCAACGTAATGAAAAAAGGACGCCCCCAGAGACGCCCTTTTTCGGTCTGCGGGGAACTTGCTTAATGATGATTAAAGAGCAGGCTCACCGATCGATGACTTTGAATTCGCACAATGACATCTGCAAGCGACTGTGCGAGCGAGAGTGTGACAAATTTATCCGACTGCTTATCTGGCAGCACGGGAATAGAGTCCGTGATGACGAGCTTGTCAATGACAGACGCATTGAGCCGCTCAGTCGCAGGTTCACTGAGGATGGCGTGGGAGCATGCAGCAAGCACGCGTTTTGCACCGCGCTCCTGCAGTGCCTTAGCTCCCTCGCAGAGTGAGCCTGCCGTATCGACAATATCGTCGATGAGCAGCGCTGTCTTTCCCTCGACATCACCGATGAGATTCATCACTTCCGCACAGCCGGGGCAGGGGCGGCGTTTCTCGATGATGGCAATCGGCGCATGGAGGAAATCCGCCATGATGCGCGCGCGCGTGACCCCGCCGAGGTCGGGCGAGACAACAACGAGATCCTCGATTGCCTGATCGCGGAAATAGGCAGCCAGCACAGGCGCGGCAGCGAGATGATCCACAGGAATGTCGAAGAATCCCTGAATCTGTCCTGCATGGAGGTCTACGGTCACGACGCGCGTCACGCCCGCCGTGGTCATGAGGTCAGCAACAAGTTTTGCCGAGATCGGCTCACGTCCGCGCGTTTTGCGGTCCTGCCGTGCATAGGCATAGTACGGGACAACCGCCGTGATGCTGTGGGCCGATGCGCGCTTGCACGCATCCGTGAGAATCAGCAGCTCCATAAGATTGTCGTTCACAGGATAGCTGGTCGGCTGGATGATGAAGATATCCTTGCCGCGGATGCTCTCCTCAATCATCACCTGAATCTCACCGTTGTTGAAGTGTCCGACGGAAGCCTCGCAGAGCGGGATGCCGATACGCTCGGCGATATCCGCTGCGAGCTTGGGATTGGCATTTCCCGTTAGGATGCATACATTGTCGGTCGGAAAACTCATCTCTCTGTTCCTCCTAAAATCCGTGCCTGCCGCTTGATTGAATACACAAAAACCATGTCTAGTATAACACGCGCTTCCTCTTTTTGAAAGGGCGTTCTTTCGCCTTTTTCAAAGTGTTCAGAGCATACAGAGGACAGTTCTCACTTACGCTTATCGTGCCAGCCTTCGATTTCCTTCTGGCGCGCGCGTGCCACAGAGAGCATACCGGCCGGCACATCATGGGTAATGGTCGAGCCGGCGGCAACGTAGGCATTCTCCCCCACCGCAACCGGAGCGACCAGATTAGAGTTGCAGCCGACGAAGGCATGGTCTCCGATGATGGTGCGGAACTTCTGCTTGCCGTCGTAATTGACTGTAATCGTGCCGCACCCCATGTTGACGTGCGCGCCCATGTCACAGTCTCCGATATAGGAGAGATGCGGCAGCTTCGAGCCCGCCCCGATGCCGGAGTTTTTCACCTCGACGAAGTTGCCGATCTTGACATCCGCACCGATGTGGCTGTCCGGCCGTATGTGGTTGAACTGACCGAGATCCGTCCCGCTCTCGACATCAGCATCGTGCGCATAGACGTAATGCGCCTTCACCCGGTCGCCGATCCCCATGTTCTGGAAGCGTACATGCGGACCGATGCAGCAGTCCTCGCCGATGATGGTCTCCCCCTCAAGGAAGGTGAACGGATAGATGATCGTATCCATACCGACGCGCACCTCAGCGTCCACAAATGTCGTAGCGGGGTCGATGATCGTCACCCCATCCGCCATCAGTTCCTCCACCTTGCGGCGGCGCAGGATACGCTCCGCTACGGCAAGTTGGCTGCGCGAGTTGATGCCGAGTGTACTCTCATAGTTGTCAGCAACGACCGCCCAGATCTTCTCCCCGGCGTCGCGCAGGATGCTCAGGACATCCGGCAGATAGTATTCCCCCTGCGCATTGTCGTTCGTCACCTGAGCGAGTGCGCTGAAGAGCGCCTGCGCGTCAAAGCAATAGATGCCCGCATTGACCTCGCGGATCTCGCGCTCTGCCTCCGTGGCATCCTTGTGCTCGACGATCTTGAGCACTTCGCCGCTGTCGCGGCGCACAACGCGCCCGTAGCCCTTGGCGTTCGGCATGACTGCGGTCAGCACAGTCGCCTTTGCACCGGACTGAACGTGCTCCTCGTGAAATCTGGCAAGGAGCTCCGCCGTCAGCAGCGGCGTGTCGCCACAGAGTACCATGATCGTCCCGCGTTCCTGTGCGAGCAGCCCCTTCGTCTGGAGAACGGCGTGCCCCGTCCCGAGCTGCTCACGCTGCTCCACATACTCGACGCTGCTGCCGATGGCAGCACGCACTGTCTCCCCGCCGAAGCCCGTCACGACAATGTTGCGCCGCGCGCCCGCCGCGTCCGCCGCGTCGATGACATGCTGCAGCATCGCCTTGCCCGCCGCACGGTGCAGCACCTTCGGCAGCTTTGATTTCATGCGCGTGCCTTTGCCCGCAGCCAGAATGACTGTAACAAAATCCAACATGATGCTCCTCCCGTTCTCCAGAATCGCCTATTCAGCGTCTTCCTTGGACTTTTTTTGCTTGCGCTTCACGAGGGTCGTACCCGTTTTCTTCTCCTGCTCCTCAATGGCGTAGAGAAGCGTCTGCTCCGAATTCTCCATGTGCTTTGCACCCACCTTGCGCGCGCCGCGCGCATCGCCGGCACCAATAGCGTCGACGATGGCACGGTGCTCCTCCAGCGTCGCTTTGAGACGCCCCGGATGCGACATCGAGATCGTACGGAAGCGGGTGAGCTGCTCACGCAGATTGCCGATGATCGTGAGCAGGCGCTCGTTGCGCGCTGCCTGATAGAGCAGCTCGTGGAACTCGATGTCCGTCTGCACGATGCGATCCATGTCGTGCTCCTCAATGGCGCGCCCGATGGCGACAAGGAGCCGCTCGAGACGCTCCTGCTCCTCGTCGGTGATACGCTCCGCCGCCAGCTCGCACGCAAGCGACTCAAGCGCCGCGCGAATCTCAAAGATCTCATTGATGTCGCGGATGGAGACACTCGCCACATATGCGCCGCGGCGCGGTACGGTGACGACATAGCCCTCCTGTTCGAGTTTGCGGATGGCCTCACGCACAGGCGTGCGGCTGACGAGCAGCTCATCCGCGAGATCGTTTTCCTTCAGCCATTCGCCCGGCTTGAGTGCGCCGCTGCGGATGGCATCGCGCAGCACCTCGCAGACAATCTCGCGCAGGGGTTGATAGCTGTTGACAACAACCGGCGATAGTTTTCCTTGCATAATATCCCTCTGCTGAATTGATCCATGTATCCTACACGGCAGCTTCGTATCTGCCTGCCGTCCGTGTCAGATGCACCGCTGCCTCCGTCTCCCTGCGGAACTCCTCAGCTGCGCGCGCTGCCCTTTCCTCTGTCGCGAACAGACCGAACACGGTTGGCCCGCTGCCCGACATCATCGCACAGTCCGCCCCGCACGCACGCATACGTGCGCGGTAGTCGGCGATGACAGGATGCGCCCCCTCCGTGACCGGCTCGAGCACATTTCCGGCGAGCCGCATACACGCCGCCGCATCCCCTGCGGCAAGCGCGGCGAGGAACGACGGATTGTCCGGATGTTTCTGCGCCGGCTGCGCGTCATAGGCGCGGTATGCCCACGGTGTCGATACAGAAACGGGAGGTTTTGCCAGCACAACATGGATCTCGGGAAAGTCGGCAAGGCGCTCCATCAGCTCGCCCCGCCCTGTCGCAAAGACAGTACCGCCCACGAGCGAAAAGGGAATGTCTGAACCGAGCTCCGCACCGAGTGTGCATAGCTCCTCATCCGTCAGGCCGAGTCCATAGAGCGCGTTCATGCCGCGCAGCGCAGCTGCAGCATCTGCACTGCCGCCCGCAAGTCCTGCGGCGACGGGAATCCGCTTGACAATGTCGATGCGAACGCCGCCGCGTACTCCGCAGCGCTCTATGACCAGCGCCGCAGCGCGCCAGGCGAGATTGCGTTCGTCCGTCTCGAGACCGGGCAGATCCACGGTCAGCGCGATCCCCTCCGCCTGCCGTGTGAACGTTACGGTATCCGCAAGTGCGAGCGACTGCATGACCGTCGCGATCTCGTGATAGCCGTCTGCCCGTTGTCCGAGAATATCGAGCGTCAGATTGATCTTTGCCCGTCCGAACATCGTCACCATAGGAAGTCATTCCCCCATCGTTTATAGTTCCAGATTAACAGGATTTCCAATTATATTCAATAGTTTTTTATTTATTATTCCTAAAAAATTGCGATTGGATCAATATCAATTGCAACATCGCTGCGCAGGTGTATCCCCTGTGCACGCAGGAATGCCTGAACGGGTGTAAGATCATCCGTCTTGATGAGGACGATGAAGCGATAGGCGTTCCTCTCCCGCTCGATCAGCGCCGGAGAGGGGCCGATCACGGCGCAGCCCGCCTGTCCCGCGAATGCCGTCTGCACTGCGCCGACACACGCAGATGCTGCCTGCCATGCGTGCTCTCTGCGTGTGTCGTGGAAAAGAAGCTTCACCAGACGACTGAACGGCGGGTAGAAGAGCTCGCGGCGCAGGGCGATCTCCTGCGCATAGAATGCTGCATAGTCCTGCCGCATGGCTGTCTGTACGGCATAGTGCGCGGGACTGTACGTCTGCACAATGACCTCCCCGCGCGCACCGTGCCTCCCCGCGCGCCCCGCCGTCTGCGTGATAAGCATGAAGCAGCGCTCCGCCGCGCGGAAATCCGGCAGGTTGAGACTCGCATCCGCACTGATGATACCGACGCTCTGAACTCCGGGCAGATCATGCCCCTTCGCAACCATCTGCGTGCCGAGCAGGATATCATACGCACGTCCGCGGAACTGCGAAAGGATCTCCATGTGCGCCAGCTTCCGCCCCGTCGTATCCCTGTCCATACGTACGACCCGTGCCTGCGGGAGCAGCTGGCGCAGCTCCTCCTCGAGTTTTTCCGTGCCTGCACCGAAATACTTGATGTATCTGCTGCCGCATTTGGGACAGGTCTCCGGCACAGCGGGGCGCTGGTCGCAGTGATGGCAGACGAGAGAACGATTCGCATGATAGACGAACGGCAGACCGCACATATCGCAGGTCATGACTGCCCCGCAGGAACGGCACATGACAAAGGTCGCGTAACCGCGGCGGTTCAGCATGATGATCGCCTGCTCGCCGCGTGCCACTGTCTCCGTAAGCAGCGTGCGCAGCGCGGCAGAAATGATTGTGCGCCGTCCGTGCCGCAGTTCCTCACGCATATCAACAGCCCGCACGTGCGGCAGCGGCTGGCTGCCGATACGCTCCGGCATCGAGAGCAGCGTCAGTTCTCCCGCCTGCGCACGCGCATAGCTCTCAAGCGAGGGGGTTGCACTGCCGAGCAGGAGGAGCGCGCCGTACCGCCGCGCCAGAATCTCTGCCGCTGTGCGCGCATGGTAGCGCGGTGCCTCATCCTGCTTGTAGGACATATCCTGCTCCTCGTCCAGGATGATGCATCCAACGTGCTCCGCCGGCGTAAAGAGTGCAGAGCGCGCGCCGAGGATGATGCCTGCCGTGCCGCACCGCACGCGGAAGACCGCATCGTTGCGCTCTGCGACCGAAAGCTGACTGTGCAGAACAACAATGTCGTCTGCGAACACCTGACGGAATGCCGTAACGAGCTGCCCCGTGAGAGCAATCTCCGGTACGAGCATGATCACCTGCCGCCCCGCGGCGCGGACAGCACGCGCCGTCTCGATATAGACACGCGTCTTGCCGCTGCCCGTCACACCATGCAGCAGATAACCGGCATATCCGCCGTGCACCACCCCTGCATGGAGCGCACTGACGGCTGCGGTCTGTGCTGCCGTCAGCGGAGCAGTCTCCGCCGCCTGGACCGCAGCACCGTAGCTGTCGCGGGTACGGCGGCGCAGATGAACGGTCAAAAGCCCCGCCGCAACGAGACTGCGAAGTACCGCAGGCGAGACCCCCGCCGCTTTTAACGAGGCATGCGAGTGCTCTTTCCTCTCTGTAAAGAGGGCAAGTGCACGCGCCTGTGCGGGTTTGCGTGCAAGTCCAGCGTGCATCTCCTCCGTGACCGCACGCGCCGTATAGAACTTCTCGTAGCGCACCTTGGCGCGTTGGTCCGCATGGTATTCCTTGCGAACCAGATGATAGCGCAGGAGCTTCTCCACGCCCGCCTCTGCACCAGGCAGTACATGACGCAGCTGTGCCATTCCCTGTGGTCCATGCACGCGCAGATGCTCATAGACGGCATGCGCTGCCCCATCCGCAAGGATGGGATGATCTGCATCCTCCTCCGCCGCGTAGACAGGGAAGATGCGCAGGCCGCTCTTGCCCGGCATGAAGAGACGCATCATCTCCGCCGCCGAACAGAGGTAGAAATCTGCCAGTTCCTGCGCCGCCGCAAGCAGCACAGGCGAGAACCATGCCTCCTCATCCACCGCCCCGATGACCGAGCGCAGCTCATGTGCGCCGTCGCGCGCCGGATCATACGAGCGCACGCAGATAACGAATCCCTCCACGCGCACACGTCCGAACGGGACAAACACACGCCAGCCTGCATCCAGCTGCATCAGCTCATCCGGCACACGATAGGTGAATGCACGGGCAATGCTCTTGACCGGAATGTTGACATAGACATCAGCAACGGTCATAGCTTCCCCTTCTCAGCAAAAAAGCCGTTACACGAACACATTCGTGCAACAGCTCCTTTCATAGATCATGGTTACGAGGCAAATGCGCCCTGATTCTCGATGATTTCCTTACCCGCCTGACAGGCAGGGCAGATGCAGGTTGTCTCCCCCTGCGCCTTTGCCTGACGCGCTGCTGCGGCGAGATCGCCTGCCTGCCGGGCGCCGAACACAGCAGCACCGTCCGGCGATTCCGTAAAGCTGATGAGCTGGTCGATGGTCAGCACATCGCTCCTGACCTCCGCGATGAGCGTCTGATAGGCAGACTTCTCCTCTGCCGTATCCACCGCACCGAGGAAGTTCTCCGCCTTCTCCTTCAGCCCAGCGTAGACCGACGGCGCAGCTGCAAGCTTGCGCACCTCATCAATCACACCGCTGCGATCCAATGCCATATCCCATCCTCCTCTATGACGCATCCCCAAAACAATCTATGCGCTATTATAAGGCAACGCACAGCGTTTGACAACCAGAAAAATTTTCCCGCAGCCGTAATCCCGACTATTTTTCTCGGATTTGTGGCTGCGGTCACATTTTTTTGCGCGCAGTCCATGTATGCTGAGAACAGAAATACAGATACACCCAGAGGAGGAAAACATAATGGCAATTCTGAACAATATCCAGCACGCACAGGCACTTCTGCTCAAGGAGCAGGTCGCATACGCAGAGGGACAAGTCGTAAGTAAGACGCTCGTGCAGAACAAGGGACTCGGCGTTACCCTATTTGCCTTCGCCAAGGGTGAGGGCATCAGTACGCATGAGTCGAAGGGCGATGCGCTTGTCACCGCACTCGAGGGCGCAGGCATCATCACCATCGACGGGGAAACTTACAACCTCAAGGCAGGTGAGAGTATCGTAATGCCCGCACGGCATCCCCACTCGGTCTACGCCGAGAAGGAAACACCGTTTAAGATGATGCTGGTCGTCGCTTTCCCCGAAGCATGACCCTCCGGTTCGCTGTCTCCTACCCCTGCGCCGCATGGCGCGGGGGTTTTCTATTGCGCCGCCTCATCCGCCCGCAGCGAGTGTCCCTGAGCCTCCTGCATGAAGGCACGTGGGGAGCGCTGCGTATATTTTTTGAACGCACTGCAGAACTGCTTGTAGTCGCTAAACCCATTCTCCTCCGCAACCTCATAGATGCGGTAGCGCCCGGAGGCAAGCTGGCTCATCGCACACTGCAGACGATGGCGTGTCAGTGCCTCGAGAAACGTCTGCCCTGCTGATTCCTTGAACTTACGGCTGAGATAGCTCGCGCTCACACCCGCCTCCTCGGCGAGCAGTTCAATGCTGAGTTTCTCACGATAGCCCGTGCGGATACGCTCCATCGCATGACGTACATAAGGGTTGCCTCCGCCTTCTGCAGGCAGCGCCGTCCAGTTGATCCGTTCCGCAGACATCTCCTCTGCCGCAGCACGATCAACCGCGATACGCCTCATGAGGGCGGCAAGTTCCACCTCGTCAACAGGCTTGAGGAGGTAGTCCGCTGCCCGCAGCGCAATCGCCTTCTTCGCATAGCCGAAGTCCGCATAGCTTGTGAGAAAGACAAGATGCGGCAAAATCCCCTCAGCACGCGCCTGCTCCGCCATCGCAATACCATCCATACGCGGCATACGGATGTCCGTTACGACGACATCGGGGCGCTCCATGCGCAGGAGCGCCAGCCCCGCACCGCCGTCCGGCGCATCCCCCGCAACAATGCATCCCATCGCAGTCCAGTCGATGGTAGAGACCAATCCTCTGCGGATCATTTCCTCATCCTCTACGATGATCAGACGCAGCATTATCCTCATCCTCCTCTTCCCGGCTGACCGGGAGAACCATCTCCACACGCGTCCCGCCGCCAGGCGGCGCTATGATCTCGACACCGTAGCTGCTGCCGTAAAGCAGCTGTATACGGCGGTGAATATTGTAGACGCCCGTGTGCACCGTGCTGTTCTCGCCCCGCGCCATGATCCCGCGCAGATGCGCCAGCGTCTCCGGCTCCATCCCTGCCCCCGCATCCTCGATAAGGATGCGCAGATGCACCCCCTCCGTGAAGATACGCGTACGGATGCGGATATTTCCCTCGGCATCCGCACCGTAATGAATGGCATTCTCCACTATCGGCTGCAGGAGCAGCTTAGGCACGAGACAGGAGGCAGCATCCGCCGCTATCTCCTGCCGATAGTCCAGCCGTGCGCCGAAGCGCTGCCGCTGGATCTCGATGTACTTCTCGAGATATCCTGCATCCTCCGCGAGCGTCACACGACGGACACGATTGTCAATGCTGTATCGCAGAAGCGCCGAGAGCAAGGCGATCATACGCACGGCTGCATCCGGCTCGAGTTTCGTCATAAATTTAATATTTTCGAGAGTATTAAAGAGAAAATGCGGGTTGAACTGTGATTCCAGCTGACGCAGTTCAGAGAGAACGCCCGCCCGTGCCTCTGCCTCATTCTCCTCCATCAAGCGCACGAGACTTTTTGCCATGCGGTTGTATGCATCCGCAATCTCCTCGAACTCGTTGCCCGTCCGAATGGCGAGCATATAATCCAGGCGGCCGTGCCGTACGGCGCGAAACGCATCCAACAGTTCGTCCATCGCACGCGTCTTCTCCGCCGTCTCACGCCGTACACTGACGAAGATCAGCGGAATCATAAGCAGAAAGGCCCCGAAAAGGATCAACGCCCCCGTCACGAACTGCGCGATGCGGCTGCCGACAGGAAGGATCGCATAGACGGTGAACCGCCCGTCCAACACGGACTCCTGCGCGGCATAGAACCGCTGTCCATCTACCTCGATCAGACCATGTGCCCCGTACAGTTCCGGTACGATCTTCTGAAAGACTGTATCACGGAAAATCGTCATCGTGGAGAACGGCGCAAGCCCCTCGCGGTCGGCAATCACAAAGTGGATCTTCTCCCCCGTTTGGAGGCGCCGTTCCAGCTCCTGCATAGAGACGGCAAAGAGCACATAGCCCTCCGCACCCTGCACAGCACCATCGGTGCGAATTGCCTGCCCGACGACGTAGTCCCAATCGCGCTCACTGCGCGGGACAAACTCCGCCACTGCCCCCGTCTGCATATCCATACGCGACAGCACGCCCCAGTGCGGCGGCGCAGCGAGATAGGCAGGGATGTCTCGCTGCGTCGCAAAGAGGACGTGCCGCTGCCCGTCGAGCAGGAAGAAGGGCGGCAGTGCGCCATGTATGTTCAGCTCGGCATAGATATGCTCAAAGAAAGCTTGCCGCGCAGCACCGCCATCAGCGAATCCGCCTATTCCGTTCTTGGCAATCGCCGCTGCGCGCATCTCATAGTCGCGCGAGATCTCCGTGAAGATCTCACCCGCCACGCGGGCCTCCTCCGCCGTGCGGCTCACCACATTGCGCTCCCAGTAAATCCCTGCGAGAAGGAAACAGATGAGCGTGATGAAAAATCCGGGCACGAGCGCATATGTCATGAGTGCGCTCCGCACTTCATCCCGAAAGCGCCGCATCAGTTCCCTCCTCTCCTATTTTTCAATGAATCTCACCCATTATAGCAGAGTTTCCAACAAAAAAATACCGGAGGGAAATCCCTCCGGCACTTCCTGTCTCACAGATGCATTACTGCACGCTTGTGAAGATATCCTTGAACTTGTCGAGCCACGCTTTTTTATTCTTCTCGACGACCTGCTCATCATCATCGATGATCTTGATCTGCTCCTTCGGCAGGAGTCCGACCGGCGGCGCAACATCGTCACGCACCGAACGGCGGTGGAGCTTCGCTGTAATGATGCTCTGCGCTTCCTTGCTCGTGATGAAGTCAATGAACTTCTTCGCGTTCTCCATGTGTTTTGCGTTCTTGATGATGTAGATGCCGTCCGGCTTGGAGATGACGCCCTCCTTCATGTAGACGAGCTTCACGGGTGCGCCGTCCGCCACATACTTCGCACCGCCCTCTTCAAAGGTCAGACCGACCGCATACTCGCCGTCCGCCACGCCCTTGTAGACCGCAGACGAACCGGAGAGCAGCTTGCCGTCGAGGTTGCGCGATAGTTTTTCCACATAGTCCCATCCCTTGTCCGGATTGCCGCTGCCCATCGCATAGAGCATATTGATGAGATGCTCATAGGACGAGGAGGACTTCGACGGGTCGGCAAAGGCGATCTTTCCCTTGAGCGCCGGATTCAGCAGATCCTCATAGCCATCGACCTTCACATCACCGATGAGATTCGTGTTGACCATGATAACGCTCGGGATATCCGTGAACCGTGTCATATGTCCCTCGACGTTCTTGAACGCCGGCTGGATATGATCCTCATTCACCGAACTGTAACTCTCGAACAGATCCGCTTTCGGTTTCATCGTATTGAGCGATCCGCCCCAGAAGATATCACCGAGCGGATTTGCCTTCTCGGACTCGACGCGCTTTAAGAGCTCACCCGTCCCCGCTGCGATGACCTCCACCTTCACGCCGCTCTGCTTCTCAAACTCCTCAACGAGGGGGTTGATGAACGTCAGCGGATGCGGGCAGTAGACCACGAGTCCGTTGTCATCCGCCTGTGCAGCCTTCTTCTCTCCGCCGCCCCCGCCGCCGCAGCCGGTGAGCACACCACCGAGCATGAGGGAGGCCGCCAGTGCGGCAACGATTTTTTTGAACTTCATGAAAAAACCTCCTTTAGACTAAGGAAATCTATGATCAAGGCTTTCGCCCGAATCCCTACAAGGTCACATCTTTGCTGCCCGACACCTTGAAGAACGTCACCATCGCAGCGATGGTCGTGAGCGTGAGGATGGTCGAGAGCGCCGCCGCCGTGCCGTAGCTCGCGCGGATGACCTCCGTGTAGATGGCGACCGACATGGTCTTGGTCGTACCGGTAAAGAGGATAACCGAGGAACTGAGTTCGTTGATCGCGGTGATCCACGAGAGGATTGCGCCGCTCATGACGCCGGGGAGCATCATGACTGCCGTCACCTTGAAAAAGGTCTTTAGCGGCGACGCACCGAGACTGATAGATGCCTCCTCGATGCTCGGACTAATCTGATAGAGGATCGCCGAACTCGACCGCAGGGTATACGGCAGACGCCGGATGACGAGTGAGATGATGATGATGAACGCCGTACCGGAGAGCAGCAGCGGTTCCTCATTGAACGCAAGAAGGAGGGTAATGCCGAGCACAGAGCCGGGAATGATATACGGGAACATGGTGAGGGTGTCGATGATGTCTGTAAGAGCGCTCTTGCGCCGTGTCGTGAGATAGGCAACGGTCATGCCGAGGAAGACGATGATGAGGATAGACGCCGTACTGAACAGATAGGTGTTCGAGATGGCCGTACCAAGATTACTGAAAATCGTCGTGTAGCTGTCGAGAGAGTAGCCGCCCGTAAAGACTGCGCCGCGCGTCTCAAGAAACGAGGTGTAGATGACGACGAGCTGCGGAATCATGGAAACAGCAACAAGCAAATAGATGAATGCGTGCACCGCGATGTTCTTCGCACCACACATCTCCTTCACTGCAAGAGGACGCAGCGAACTCATCGTGAACGACTTGCGGCTGACAACATATTTCTGCAGAAGAAAGATGGTCGAAGTAATGACGACCATAATGGCCGCCATCGCTGCCGCGAAGTTCGCCTGATCCCCCACCTCGTTGATGAACTCCGAATAGATCATAACCGGCATGACGTTGAAGCCCTCGCCAATGAGCATCGGCGTGCCGAAGTCCGCCATTGCGTTCATGAACACCATGAGCGCCCCCGCGAGAATCGTCGGCGTGATGAGCGGCACGATGACCGTCACCACCTTGCGGATGCCGCTGCATCCAAGGCTCTCCGCCGCCTCGATGAGTGCGGCGTCGATGTTTTTCATCGCCCCCGCTGCGTAGAGGTAGATGAACGGGTAGAGCTTAAGCGTCAGCACGAGCAGGATGCCGGAAAACCCGTAGATGGACGGGAACTCATACTGGAAGGTCTCCTGCAGCCACTGTGTCAAGATCCCGCTGCGTCCGCCGATGAGAATCCACGAGTACGCGCCGATGAAAGGCGGCGAGAGGAGCGAAATAATGATGCAGATCTCGAGCACACTCTTTCCGCGGATGCGGTAGATGGTCATAAAGTAGGCGAGCGCCGTGCCGATGATGATGGCGAGCACAGTCACACAGGACGTGACACTGAAACTGTTGATCATCGACTGGTAGTAGTATTTCCGCTCGAAGAAATGCGAGAAATGCGCAAGCGTGAACGCCCCCGTCACAGCATCCTGAAATGCCGAGACAAAGAGGGAAAACAGCGGATAGATAAGAAAGAGACCAAAGACAGCAATCGAGAGCGCCGTGATGCCCGTCCAGAAATCGAGACGCAGATTCATCCTACTCATAGCGCACCACGTCCTTCAGGATATTGCGCGTACCGTCTGCCGTGAAAATGTTGACCTTCAGGGCATTGGGGCGCAGACAGACGCGGTCGCCCACCTCGAGCTGCTGCGTTGCATGCCCGAGATCCTGCGAGAACTCGAGTGATGCCTGGTGCGGCAGGATCATCTCATCCGCGAATGCCAACCCATAATTGATGTACTTGCCGAGGAAGACTTTCGTCTCGACCGTGCACGGCAGCCCCTCCTGCTGGATGGACAGTTCCTCCGGCCGCACGGAAATGACAACCTCCATCCCATCCTCTGCCTCTGTTCCGAGATTCTCCATCGGCATTTCGTAGCCGCTGCGGAAAACAACACTGGCTGTGCTGCCGGACTTCTTCACGACTCCATAGAACAGATTGGAGTGACCGATAAAGGTCGAAACAAAAATATTCCACGGGCGCTCATAGATGGTTTGGGGGCGTGCTGTCTGCTGAATCTCCCCCTTGTTCATGACCGCGATGCGGTCGGAGATGGAGAGTGCCTCCTCCTGATCGTGCGTGACGTACACCGTCGTAATACCGACCGTCTTCTGCACCGCACGGATCGCGGAACGCATCTCGATGCGCAGCTTCGCATCGAGGTTCGAGAGCGGCTCATCCATCAGCAGCACACTCGGATGGATGACGATGGCACGCGCGAGTGCAACACGCTGCTGCTGCCCGCCCGAAAGCCGCTCCGGCAGCCTGTCCTGATAGTCTGTGATCTGCACGACATCGAGGATGCGGTCCACCTTTTTCTTCATCTCGCCCTTTGGGACATTGCGCAGCTTCAGCCCATACTCCACGTTCTGACGCACCGTCAGATGCGGAAAAATAGCATAGCTTTGGAACACCATGCCGATGTTTCGCTTGTGCGCAGGAATGTCATTGATGCGCTGCTCGTTGAAGAGGATATCCCCCTCCTCGATCGAATTGAACCCCGCGATCATGCGCAGCAGCGTCGTCTTCCCGCAGCCCGACGGTCCGAGCAGCGTGAAAAACTCGCCGTTGCGGATATGCTCAGTGATACCGGGGATGATCGTGAGGTCGCCGTATCTCTTGACGGCATTTTCGATCTGGATGGCTACGCTCATATCATTTCCTCCCATGTCCTTGCGAAAGCACCGACAGAATCCATACGTCAGCAGAATACCTGCCATACTCTATGGTGCTTATTCGTCTGATTATTTACATTATACAAAAAGAAAAAGTATTTTTCTATCCTAAAATCTGTAAAAATATCTCAAAAAATGAACTCGCCGGTACAAATAAAATATCTCCCGCCGCAGGAACAATCCTGCCCGGGAGATCTCAGATACCGATAAATACATCAGAGAATTGCCTCTGCCGCCGCCATCACGCCGAGTGCTGCGTGCTCGAAGGTCAGGCCGCCCTGAAGATAGATGCAATACGGCGCGCGCATCGGTCCATCCGCACTCAGCTCAATCGATGCGCCCTGCACGAACGTCCCTGCCGCCATGATGATCTGGTCGGCATATCCTGGCATATCCCATGGCTCTGGCGCAGCGAATGCATCTACGGGCGACATCGCCTGTATCGCACGCGCAAATGCCTTCATCCGCTCCGGCGTACCGAGCACAATCGCCTGTATGATATCGCTGCGCTCGTCTGTAAAGTGCGGGAACGTATGGCAGCCCATCCCCTCAAAGATACCGGCGGCAAAGACCGCCCCCTTGACCGCCTGTGCCACGACATGCGGTGCGAGGAAGAGCCCTTGATAGAGGAGACGGTTCGACACCAGGCTCGCACCGAGTTCGTCCCCCATCCCGGGGGCCGTGAGGCGGTAGGATGCAGCCTCAACCAGCGGCGCGCGCCCTGCGATATATCCGCCTGTCGGCGCAAGTCCGCCGCCTGGATTTTTGATGAGCGAGCCTGCCATGATATCGATGGTTTCGAGCGATGTCGGCTCACACAGGTCAACAAACTCTCCATAGCAGTTGTCAACGAACACAATGCAGTTTGGATTCGCTTCTTTGATCCGTTCGCTGACCATGCGTATGTCCGCGATCGTGAGCGGCTGGCGCTCACTGTATCCGCGTGATCGTTGGATGAGCGCTACCTTTGTCTGCGGTGTCACAATGCGTCCAATGCCAGCCATGTCAACACGCCCATCCTGCATCGCCAGCTCATCGTAGAGAATGCCGAACTCCTTCAGTGAACCGGTGCTCTCGTGTGCCCATCCGATGACCGTCTGCATCGTATCATAGGGTGCACCCGTAATAGAGACCAGATGGTCGCCGGGTCGCAGGAGACCGAACAGCACCGTAGCAAGTGCGTGCGTTCCGGAGACGAACTGCGTCCGCACAAGCGCACGCTCCGCACCAAAGACGCGCGCATAGAGCGCATCCAGTTTTTCCCGCCCGAGGTCGCTGTACGCATAGCCGAAGCTCACACCGAAATGTGCATCCGAGATGCGGCATTCCCGCATGGCATCCAGAACCCGCCGCGTATTCGCCTCAGCAATCCCATCGATGCGCCGGAACGGCACAGCCGCACGCTCCAAGACCTCCGCCCGCAGCGCGGTCAAACGATCTGCCTGCACGTTTTCCTCCCTTTCTGGTATGTTACGCATCTTCTTCCTTTTCTGCCGCAAGATGCAGATAGCGCACGAGATAGAGCGTCATCCGCTGGGTGAGTTCCTCAAGATCGGCAGCATCAAAATCATAGCTCACATACGGCATCCCAGCCGCATGATACTCACAAAAAAACTCGCCGCGATAGCAGTTGTAGTAGATGCCGACATCATTCCCCTTGGCGAAGTCCACATAGTCAACGATGAGAAACGAGCCGTTTGTGAGCGCGGCGGGCGCAGACGGCCGCACGAAGAGCACATACCCCTCAAGCAGCTCCGGAAGTTCCTGTCCATAACTCCATGCCGTGAGCGCATCGCGTATGGGCAGAAGTTCCTGCATCTGTAGCGTATCCGCACACAGTTCCTCCATCACGCGCGGCAATGCGCGGGCAATCTCCTGCCCGAACAGCTCAAGCGTGCCGTGGATGAAGGCCGGCAGGGAAAAACGCACCACACCGACATGCACGCGCAGCTTGTAGGCCGCCGTCGCAGCATCGTAAAAGCCGACCACGGCGCGGTGCAGCGATGCATGGTCATAGCGGAAGAAATCATACTGCACCTCGCTGCGCTGCCGCTCCCGCGAGAGTACGAATCCGCCGATCTCTGCTGGCAGCGCATCCAGGCCCGTCCACGCGGCAAGTGCTTCATCCACCTGCGCAGTAAAGCCCTCTGCCATCGGATGCGCCTCTTACTTTCCTGTGCGGCCGCGCTTTGTCATCGGAACACCCGCGGCGCAGAGCGGACACGATGCCGGCGCATAGGTCTCCACATTCATCGTGAGGAGTGCGGAGGAAGGCACATCGCCAAACTGTGCCTTGCCGCCGCTGCGGTCAACGATCATGCACACAGCAACAGGAACAGCACCTGCCGCCTTCACGACCTCAATGACCTCCTTGATCGAGCCGCCCGTCGTCACAATGTCCTCAACAATGAGCACACGCTCTCCTTCGCGCAGCGAGAATCCACGGCGGAACGTCATTGTCCCGTCCACCCGTTCGGTGAAAATAGCACGCGTCCCAAGTGCTTTGCCCGTCTCATGGGCAAGCAGGATGCCGCCCGTTACAGGGCCAACCACCGTCTCAATGCCTGCATCCGCATAACGCTCTGCCATCGCCTCACAGAGACGCTGCGTATATTTCGGATGCTGGAGCACGTTAAATTTCTCCACATAATGTGGGCTGTGCAGTCCCGAAGTCAACAAAAAATGACCGTCCATAATCGCGCCCGTCTCTACGAGCAGTGCGCGTACTTCCTCCTGTGTCATGCTACATCCTCCATCTCCTTCAAAATTCTCTCCGCCGCGGTGCGCGGCTCATCTGCCGCATAGATGGCGCGTCCGACGACGATCTGCGATGCCCCGGCGCGCAGCGCAGACGCTGGTGTCATAACGCGCCGCTGGTCATCATGAGAAACACCCGCAGGCCGTATCCCCGGCGTCACAATGAGGAAACCTTTGCCGCAGGCACGACGGATCGCTGCCGTCTCGGCAGGAGATGCGACCACGCCGTCCAGTCCGGCCTCCTGCGCCAGGCGTGCACGATGCAGCACGGCATCGGCAACCGTTCCGGCATGCCCAAGTCCCGTCCAGTCATCTGCATCCATGCTGGTCAGCACCGTGACGCCGATCAGCTTCGGACAGGGAATCTCCGTCTCCTCCGCCGCACGGTGCAGTGCCGTACGTGCCGCTGCCATCATGCGCAGTCCTCCTGCCGTATGGACATTCAGAATATCGGGACGCAGGCGCAGGAGGGAGCACAAACCGCCCGACACCGTATTGGGAATATCATGCAGCTTGAGATCGAGAAAGACCTTCTTCCCCTCTCCCTTCAACCATGTGACGATATCTCCGCCAAGTGCATAGAACAGCTCCATACCGACTTTATAGCAGCCGATGCTCTCGCCCAGACGCGTGACGAGGTGTTCTGCTTCTGCGCGCGTGTGAACATCGAGCGCAGCGATCAGTCGATCATCCGCCATATTCTCACTCCTCCGTTATCCTTAGATGTGTACTTCCGCAGGTGCAGCGCCCGCGCGCCAGACGTACCGAAATTCCCGTCTGATAGCGCAGGACGGGCATCGCCTCTGCTGCGAGCGTCGAAAGGACGAGCATACCATGCGCCCCATCTGCGGTACAACTCTGCCCCGCATCATCCACGACCTCGGCAAAGAACAGGCGCTCCTCGAGATGCATCCCCGCCCCCGCACTGCAGGTATGTCCAATGATCGCCCCCATCTGCGGCAGGGTAAACAGATGCGCGTGGCGCGCACCGATGCGTGCCGCCGTTTCTCGTGCCGACGCAGATGGTGCGGGATGCCCGCCGACCGTAACCAAACGGTGCACGCCGCCTGCCGGTACCGCAGCGAGCACCGGCAGCCAAGGCTCCCATACAATGACCGTATCCGGCACAGCCGCCCGCATACATGAAAACACCACCCCCGCATCGGAGGCACAGGGCAAAACTGCCGCACCGAGTCCCTCCAGCCCATATTGCAGATCGAGCGTTCGGCTATCGGTGAAATCCCCTACAAGAAGCACCGTGCTCGCGCGGTTGAGCCCGCATGAAGCGAGCATCTCCCTCGTTGCGACAACATGCCGCGCGACATCTCCCTGCGTATAGCAGTGCAGCCAGCCCGCTGCGCCATCGTCCAGTGCACTCACGCGCAACACCCCCGAAAGTGGGAGCGTAAGCATGAAAAAAGGGGCGTCTGCCCCTTCCCTCGCCGTACGCTCCCAAAACGGCAGACGCGCCATATCCGCAAAGCTTTTCACAGATGTATGACATACCCCCGCACGTGCAAATGCAGCGCGGTAGAAGTCCGTCTTCTCCTCTGCCCACTGCACAGTGCGCAGAAGAAGCGCCAGCCGCTGTTCCTGCGTGAGCACTGCATTCATGATTCGAGCGGCCGCTGATAGAAAAACGGCTGAAAACTCGTATAGCCCATCTTGCGGAAGTTTAGAATGGACTCCGTCGCCCCGACGAAAAGGATTCCGCCCGGTTTCAGAGCCTCAAAGAAATGCCGATAGAGCTGATCCTTTGCCTCGTCCGTGAAGTAGATGACGACGTTGCGGCAGAGAATCAGATCGAACCCCGTCTCAAACTTGTCCTGCAGGAGGTTATGCCGCTTGAACTCGATCATGCTCTTGATCTCCTGCTTGACCGCGAAGTGCTCACCGTCCGCATCGAAATACTTGCGGCGGCGCTCCGGCGCCATGCTCTTGATCTCATCTGCCGTATAGACACCGCGCTTCGCCTTCGCGAGGATCTCGATGTCAAGGTCGGACGCGAGGATGCGGTGACGCGTACCGGGTGTCATCTCCTTCATGATGATGGCGAGTGAATACGGCTCTGCACCGATGGAACAGCCCGCGCTCCAGATATTGAGCTTCGAGGAGCGCTTCAGAAGGTCGGGTATCACATCCGTCTCAAGCTTGCTGAACTTCTCCGGCGTACGGAAGAACTCCGACACGTTGATGGTCAGATACTCGATAAACGCAGCGAAATCATCCTTGTTCCCGCAAACATGGTCAAAATACTCCACGCAGCCCTGATACCCTGCGCGCGTAATCAGATTGTTGATGCGGCGTTTCATCTGCGGCTCTTTGTAGAGATCAAGGTCGATCTCAGTTTTCCCCTTGAGCTTCTGCTTGAAGAGCTCCCAGTCGCGATCTTCTGTCATAAAATGCCCTCCAGATTATATTTCCCTACATCCGCCGATCTTATTGGATGGTAAAAACGCGGCAGGATTTCTTTGACTCGAGTTTCGGCAGGATCACATGGAGAATACCTGCCTCATAAGAAACGGATACATCCGTCTCATCCACATCGTCAATGAAGAAGGAGCGCTCGAATATACCGCTCTTACGTTCGCGGCAGAGGAACTTTGCTGCGGGGAACTCCCCTTCGGCACGCTCCGCCTTGATGCGGAGACGCCCATCCTCGTTGTATGAAACCTCGATGGCATCCTTCGTGAATCCGGGCAGCTCCGCAAACAGCTCGTAGCAGGTCTCGCAGTCGATGACATCGACGCGGAACGGAAAGAGCATTCCGCCTACCTTGTCGAGCGGATTGAAGGAGTGCTCCATCACGGTCTCAAGAGCCTTCCCCAGAATCTCCTGACCTTTCTCGGCATTCTCTTTCAAATTGAACGGCAACGGACGAAACATAGCAGCCACCTCCAACGCAATCCATCTATATGTGATGGATTCATTATAGCAACAACGGAGATTCTTTTCAATATGCGCCGCAATCTCAGAGCACGGCGAGCATCTCCTGTATCCCCTTCAGATAGGTATCGCGTGCAAAGTTCACAAGTTCACCTGAGCGACGGACCTTCACCTCGATGCTGCCGAGCTCAATCGTCTTCGGACCAATGGCAACGCGCACAGGATAGCCGATCAGATCGCAGTCGTTGAACTTCACGCCCGCACGCTCGCGACGGTCGTCGAGGAGCACATCCACGCCTGCCGCACGAAGTTCCTCGTAGATCTCCTCGGCATATGCAAGCTGTGCCTCATCCTTCGCATTGACTGCAACGACAACGACCTCATACGGTGCAATCGAGCGCGGCCATATAATACCGTGTTCGTCATGATTCTGTTCGATTGCCGCCGCCATCGTACGTCCGACGCCGATGCCGTAGCAGCCCATCTGGAGCGGCTGCGCCTTGCCTGCCTCATCGAGGAAAGTTGCCCCCATCGCCTCACTGTACTTCGTGCCGAGGGCGAAGATCTGTCCCGCCTCAATGCCGCGGCCAATGTGGAGATGTCCGCCTGCACAAACAGGGCAGTCATCCCCCTCCTGCACGAGACGGATATCAGCCGTCACCACGGTGCCGAAGTCGCGCTGAGGATTGACATTGATGTAGTGGAAGTCCGCCTCGTTCGCACCAGAGACGGCATTGTGCATCCGCATCGCCGTCTCATCGACCACGATATGAGTCCCCTCTTTGAGCCCGATGGGGCTCATAAAGCCGGGACACCCGCCCGCTGCACGGATGGCAGACTCATCCGCCATGCGCAGCTCGCGCGCCCCCGGCACCGCATTCACGAGCTTGATCTCGTTGACCTCATGGTCGCCCCGCAGGAACGCGAGGACGAGTGTATCGTCCTCCGTCTGATAGGCAACCGCCTTGATCGTCTTTTCCACAGGGATCTTAAGATACGCTGCAAGCAGAGCAATCGTATGCGTTCCAGGAGTTGCCACTTTCTCAAGCGGCAGCGCCGCCTCATCGGCTGCATCCATAGGGCGCAGCACCGCCTTCTCATCACTTGCAGCATAGCTGCACGCATCACAGCAGGCGATGCGCGACTCGCCCTCAGGGGCGAGTACAGTAAACTCCTCGGAGCGGCCGCCGCCGATCGCACCGCAGTCCGCCTCCACCGCACGGAAGTCCAACCCGCAGCGCGTAAAGATATTCGTATACGCTACGGCCATCTTACGATAGGACTCGTTCATCCCCTCGATATCCTTGTCAAAGGAGTAGAGATCCTTCATGATGAACTCGCGGCTGCGCATCACGCCGAACCGCGGACGACGCTCGTCGCGGAACTTATCCTGAATCTGGTAAAGGAGCACCGGCAGCTGCTTGTACGAGCGCAGTTCGTCACGCACGAGTGCCGTAATCATCTCCTCGTGGGTCGGCCCCATACAGAACTCACGGTCGTGACGATCCTTCATGCGGATCATCTCCGCACCGTATGCCCCCCAGCGTCCGCTCTCCTCCCAGAGCTCGGACGGCTGCAGAATCGGCATGAGGATCTCCTGCCCGCCGGCAGCATCCATCTCCTCACGGATGATCTGCTCAATCTTTCGGATGGTGCGCCACGCGAGCGGCAGATAGGTGTACATGCCGCCGGCAGACTTGCGGATCAGCCCCGCACGATACATAAGCTGATGGCTTGCGATCTCCGCCTCTGCGGGGGTATTTCTGAGTGTGGGCGCATACAGATTCGTAGCTCTCATGACGTTTTGCGTTCCTCCAATATCGCATCAATCTCCTGAAACAGTTCGGACAGCAGATCTTCTTCCTTCACCTTGCGCACGACCTCTCCCTTGCGGAAGATAAGTCCCTCACCGTTGCCGCCCGCAATACCGACATCTGCACCGCGTGCTTCGCCGGGACCGTTGACGACACAGCCCATAACAGCGACCTCGATGGGATCCTCCATGCCGCGCAGGCGCTCCTCGACCTTCTCCGCAATCTCCACGAGGTTGATGCTCGTGCGTCCGCAAGTCGGACACGCCACGAGCGTCGGACCGTATTCCTTCAGTCCGAGCGCCTTGAGAATTTCATTTGCCGTGCGTACCTCGACTACGGGATCGCCCGTCAACGAGATGCGGATGGTATCGCCGATCCCCTCGGCGAGGAGCGCACCGACCCCGACCGAGGACTTAATGATTCCTGTCCCCGCTGTGCCTGCCTCCGTGATGCCGAGATGCAGCGGATAATCCACGCGCTCACTCATGAGGCGGTACGCTGCAAGGGTCAGCGGTACGTCATGCGCCTTGAGCGAAATCTTCATATCATAGAAATCCAGTTCTTCAAGTACGCGTACATGCTCCATCGCGGAGGCAACGAGAGCCTCTGCCGTGATGCCGCCATACTGTGTAAGAATCTTGTGGTCGAGCGATCCGGCGTTAACGCCGATACGGATGGGAATGCCCCTCTCGCGCGCCGCTGCGACCACCTTCTTCACCCGCTTCGTCCCGCCAATATTTCCGGGATTGATGCGCAGCGCGGAGATGCCCTGCGCCATTGCCTCAAGGGCCAGCTTGTAGTCAAAGTGGATATCGGCGACGAGCGGTGTCTTCACCTGTCGGATGATATTGCCGAGGTTCTCCGCCGCGGCCATATCCGGCACAGCGAGACGCACGATGTCGCAGCCCGCCGCCGCCAGTTCCCGAATCTGCTGAACGGTCGCCTCGGTATCCGTGGTCTTCGTATTGCACATGGACTGCACAGAGATGGGGGCACCGCCCCCAATGGGGATATTGCCAATCCGAATTTGCCGCGTACTGCGGCGCTCATAGTTCGGCATCGTCCACTCAGCCTCCTGCAAAGATACGAACAACATCGTTTTTCATGGCCAGCAGCATGAGCAGCACGATCAGCCCTACACCCGCATTCTGGACATAGCGCATGATCCTCGGACTCAGCGGCTTGCCGCGCACTGCCTCGATGCAGAGCGTGAGGAAGTGCCCGCCATCGAGCGCCGGCACTGGCATGAGGTTGATGATGGCAAGATTGAGACTCAGCAGCGCTGCAAAGTTCAGCAGCGGCACAATGCCCATCTCAGCGACCTCACCAGCCATCTGCGCTACGCCGATGGGCCCGGCGAGCTCCGTACCGGACAGTTCTAGGATAATGCGGTAGAGCGCATCCAACATCATCGAAATGATGGCCCACGTCCGTTCGAATGCCATGGAAACAGACTGGAGGAACCCAGGGTAAGTACTGTCATAGGCATTCACGATACCGATGTAGCCGCGGTTGTGAGACGCGTCATAACGCGGTGTCACGCTGACCGTCAGCGACTGCTCCGCACGAGCCACCTGCATCTGCAGCGGCACGTTGCCATGATTGGCACGGATAGCATCCACCAGCTCCTGCCATGTCCCAACAGGTTTTCCGTCGATGGCGAGGATGCGGTCGCCGGCTGCGAGCCCCGCCTTTGCCGCAGGATTGTCCGCCAGCACCGTTCCAAGAACGGGGGCGGGATTCGGTGTCTGTATGCCGGAGAAGAAGAAGATACCGAAAAAGAGGAAGACCGGCAGGATGAGGTTCATCGCAGAACCTGCGAGAATTACCACCATACGCGAGAGAATGGGCTTTCTGCAGTAGCCGCGTTCACCTGCATCGTTGTCCTCCGGATTCATCCCCGCGATATCATTGAATCCGCCAAGCGGCACTATGCGGATCGTGTAGAGCGTCTCACCATAGCGGAATCCAACCAGACGCGGTCCAAAGCCGATGGCAAACTCATCCACGCGCATTCCCGTCAGTTTCGCTGTAATGAAATGTCCAAGCTCATGCACAAAGACAAGCAGTCCGAAAACGAATATGGTCGCGGCAACTTTTTCTAACATCCGAACTCCTTTTTATCGCAGTACAAAATACATGGTGTAGTAGTAGACGAGCGGCGCGGTAAAGAGCACACTGTCAAAGCGATCCCAGATACCGCCGTGTCCCGGGATGATCGCCCCCGAGTCCTTGATGCCCGTATAACGCTTCATGATGGACTCCACGAGGTCGCCGAGCGTCGCGAGAACAGCAATGGCTGCGCCGAGCCCCGCCATCTGGGTGAGCGGCATCTGCAGCAGCCAGCCCAGCCCCGCAACAGCAGCTGTCGTTCCGGCCAGGCCGCCGAGAAAGCCCTCGATGGTCTTGTTCGGACTGATGGCAGGAGCAAGCTTGTGCGAACCGAAGGCACGCCCTGCGAAATAGGCAAAGCTGTCACTTGCCCACGTCCCGATGAACATCACCCAGACCATCGCCGTGCCGAGAGTAAATGTCTCGACCGGCGTCACATAGACACCGCCGGAGAGGAAACGCAGCATGACGAGATGCGCAAACGGCAGCCCGATGTAGGCAATCCCCGCCACAGAGGCGCACACATCCGGCACAGACACATCCCCGCGCAGGAGCACTGAGGTCAGCAGAGCCAGCAGAGATGCACCCGTGAGCGCCATCAAGACGATATCCAGCTGCCCCAGATACGCGCCGTAGAGCATCCCACCGATACCCAGCAGCCCCGAAAAGAGGGCCGGATTCCCGCCGCGATGCGAGAATGCGCGCGTGTACTCAAACCATGCAAGCACAGCAAGCACCGCCGCCGCAGAGGCGAATACCGTCCCGCCCCGCTGGATGGCGTAGGCAGCGATGCCGATGCCGAGTACACCGGAGATGATGCGTGTAATCAAAGAATCCTCCGTTCAGTCTTCCTCAGACAGCCCGCCGAAACGGCGGCTGCGCCCTGCAAAATCGGTAATGGCGCGTGCCAGCTCCTCAGCGGTAAAATCCGGCCAATGCGTCTCCGTAAAGTACAGTTCTGCATAGGCGGACTGCCAGAGGAGAAAATTGCTCAGCCGAAGATCCCCGCTCGTACGGATGAAAAGATCGACGGGCGGATCGTCTGCCGTATCAAGCGTACGCGAAAAGAGAGCTTCGTCAATCTCCGGCGGCGCAATCTCCCCCGCCGCAGCACGGGCGGCGAGCGTCTGCACGGCGCGCAGGATCTCATCCTGTCCGCCGTAGTTCACCGCCACATTGAGGCGGATGCCCGTATTCTCCGCCGTGCGCACCTCCGCATCCGTCATCCGGCGCAGAAAGCGGTCTGTAAAACGATCACGGCGGCCGATGAAGCGGATGCGCACATGCTCTGCGTGCATCTCGTCAATCTCCTTCTGCAGGAAAGAATCGAAAAGATTCAGCAGGAAGTCAACCTCCAGCTGGGGACGCTTCCAGTTCTCCGTGGAAAAGGCATAAACCGTGAGCACCTCAATGCCCATGTCCGATGCGGCGCGCACAATACGTTTGAGCGTGCGTGCACCCGCCTCATGCCCCGCCGAACGAGAGCGTCCCTGCGCCTGCGCCCAGCGTCCGTTTCCGTCCATGACGACAGCGATATGGCGCGGCAGTCCATCGCCGCACAACACAGGGCTGCGGGACGGAAGATCATCCCCGGTGGGGACGGACGCCTCTTTTCCGCCGAATATCTTTCTCCACATATTGATCCTTTCCCTCTCGCCTGCACAGTTCCGATTCTACCAAAACACCCCTCCGGCATCTGCCGAAAGGGGCTGTCCGCTCAGCGGAGATTCTCCTCATAGGCGGCGACTGCGGCACTTCGCGCAGGTGCGGGGGTCAACGTGACCATACAGTTTGCCCCGCAGCGCACACGGACGACATAGCGCTCCTCCGCATCCACGGGAAAGAAGCTGCGCGGTGCACACGTATCCTCCGCCGTGCAGAGGATGCTCCTCTCTGCCGCCATCTGCCGAACCGTCTCCCAGGGACGCGCTAGAAAAAGATCCTGCATCAGATCTCCATGACCTCTTTTTCCTTCGCTGCACGCATCTCTTCCATCTGCTTGACAAATTTATCCACGAGTTTCTGCACGGACTCCTGTCCGCGCTTGGACTCATCCTCATTGATCTCCTTGTCCTTCTCGAGCTTCTTGATCGCCTCGTTCGCATCGCGGCGGATATTGCGCAGTGCGACCTTCGCCTCCTCCGTCTTCTTACCGACGGTCTTGATGATTTCCTTGCGGCGTTCCTGCGTCGGCTGCGGGATGGCAAGACGAATCACCGTGCCGTCCGAGTTGGGGGAGAGCCCGAGGTCTGACTTTGAGATAGCGACCTCAATCTCGTGGAGAATGGACTTCTCCCACGGTGTAATGACGATCATGTGCGGCTCTGGCACAGTCACCTTTGCCAGCTGATTCACCGAGGTCGGTGTTCCGTAGTAGGGCACCATCACCTTATCCAGCAGATTCGGGGTCGCACGTCCCGCACGCAGCGAGGAGAACTCGCGGCGCAGTGCATCGATTGCCTTGTTCATTGTTGTCTCATGCTTTGAGAGAATCTCCTTGATCATACGCCTTCGCCTCCTACGGTCGTTCCAATGGGCTCTCCAAATGATGCGCGCGCGATATTCGCATAGTCATCCATGCTGAATACCACCATTGGAATCTTGTTGTCCATGCACAGACTCGTCGCCGTCGCATCCATCACAGCAAGCCCCTTGTTGAGGATATCAATATACGCCAGAGTCTCAAACCGCTTTGCATTTGGATTCTTATTGGGGTCGGAATCATAGATGCCGTCCGTCCCCTTCTTCGCCATAAGGATGACATCCGCCTCAATCTCAGCCGCACGCAGCGCCGCTGTCGTATCTGTCGAGAAGTACGGATTGCCCGTCCCCGCGCCGAAGATCACGACGCGCCCCTTCTCCATGTGGCGAATGGCACGGCGGCGTATATACGGCTCTGCGACCTGCCGCATCTCGATGGCGCTCTGCACACGCGTATCAACATCCTGCTTTTCCAGTGCATCCTGCAGTGCGAGTGCATTCATCACCGTTGCCATCATGCCCATATAGTCCGCGGTTGTACGGTCCATCCCCTTGGCACTGCCCGCCAGACCACGCCAGATATTGCCGCCGCCGACCACGATGGCGACATCGATACCGTGATCACGCACTTTCTTGATCTGTGCAGCAATCTCCTCGACAACGGCGGGATTGATGCCAAACCCCTGATCTCCTGCCAAGGCCTCTCCGCTGAGCTTCAAAACGACACGGCGATATTTCGCTTCCACGATGACTCCTCCTGTCTATTTCTCTGCGCCATTATAACATATTTTTTGAAAAAAATCCGCTGTCATTCTGCAAAAAAGAGCTGCCGTCGGGCAGCTCTCTTCTCGCATCCTAATTACTGGATCTGCGCAGCAACCTCTGCCGCGAAATCCTCCTGCTTCTTTTCGATACCCTCGCCGAGCTGGAAGCGCGTGAAGCCCTTGACCTCTACCCCGCCGAGTACGGCCGCGATCTTCTGTTCAGGATCCTTCACAAACTTCTGCTCAAGCAGGCAGACCTCTTCGTAGAACTTGTTGATGCGCCCCTCAACCATCTTCTCGATGATCTTCTCAGGCTTGCCCTCCTCGAGTGCCTGCTTGCGGAGCACTTCCTTCTCATGCTCGATATCGTCAGCCGTCACACCGGAACGGTCGACAGCAATCGGGGACGCCGCTGCGATTTGCATTGCGATATCCTTGCCGAGCTGCTCATCGCCCGCAGAGAGCTCCACGAGCACGCCGATCTTGCCGCCCATGTGGATGTATGTCGCCACACGCCCCGTACTCTCATAGCGTGCAAAACGACGCAGCGAAATCTTCTCGCCGATCGTCGCTGTTGCCTCGGTGATAAGAGACGCAACATCTTTGCCGTCAAGCATGCTCGCATTCAGTGCATCGACATCGGCAGGATTCGTCTCTGCGATGTGCTTTGCAATCTTCGCACTCAGTTCACGGAACTGCTCGTTCCCCGCAGCAAAGTCCGTCTCGCAGTTGATCTCGACGATCGTACCGACCTTTGCGTCAGCGGACAGATACGCCGTTACAGCGCCCTCGGCGGCAATGCGGCCAGCCTTCTTCTCCGCCTTTGCAATCCCCTTCTCACGCAGATAGTCGATTGCCTTCTGCATATCGCCGTCCGTCTCAGAGAGCGCCTTCTTGCAGTCCATCATTCCCGCGCCCGTACGCTCACGCAGTTCTTTTACCATTGCAGCACTGATTGCCATTGTCGTTCCTCCCAAAGATTTGTTTCTTCACGAAAAAGAGGCAAGGGATAACACTCCCTTACCCCCTCATTTCTGTTCTTACTCTGCCGCAGCCTCTGCCGAAGCACCGCCCTGATTGCCCTCAAGCACAGCATCCGCCATACAGCCCGTAAGGAGCTTCACCGCACGGATAGCATCGTCGTTGCCCGGGATCACATAGTCGATCTCATCCGGATCGCAGTTTGTATCGACAATTGCGACGATAGGAATGTTCAGCTTGCGTGCCTCAGCGACCGCGATACGCTCCTTGCGCGGATCGACGACAAAGAGTGCGCCCGGCAGACGGTTCATATCCTTGATGCCGCCGAGATAGCGCTCGAGCTTCTCCTTCTCGTGGCGCAGTCCCTGCACTTCCTTCTTCGTCAGAACCTCGAACGTACCGTTTTCCTCCATCTCCTCCAATGTCTTGAGGCGGTGGATGCGGCGCTGAATCGTCTGGAAGTTTGTCATCATGCCGCCGAGCCAGCGCTCGTTGACATAGAACATATTTGCACGCAGAGCCTCCTCACGGATCGCTTCCTGCGCCTGCTTCTTCGTGCCGATAAAGAGAACAGATTTGCCCTCCTGCGCAACACTGCGGAGGAAGTTGTACGCCTCGTCCACCTTGCGCACGGTCTTCTGCAGGTCGATGATGTAGATACCGTTGCGCTCCGTGAAGATATAACGTGCCATCTTCGGGTTCCAGCGACGGGTCTGATGTCCGAAGTGAACACCGGCCTCCAGAAGCTGCTTCATAGAAATGACTGCCATAAAAAATACCTCCTGTTGTTCTTCCGCGCCCCTCGTCTGCCGCACCACCGCGCTAAGCGCGGCACAGAGCGGCTATCGGGCACGCGTGATTTTTGAGGAATCGCTGATAAAATGAAGTCTGTCAGATTGGTGCAGATTTTTTGTTCTGTCAAGGAAACAAGCCGGACACACAGCAAAGGCTATGTGAAGGATGTGCGACGATGGCAGAGCGAAAAAGATGTGCCAAGATGACAGTACTGAATTTATCAGTGCTTCCTAAACACTGCGGGATATTATAGCATAGATACGCGTGCAAAACAATCTCCCGCAGAAATTTTTCCACAAAAAAAATAGAGAGCATAAGCTCTCCATAAACCATCGGGTTCGATACAGCATCTTACATCGACGCTGGCACTGCTTCCGTCACATCCACACCCTTCGGTGCATAAAGGATAATGCCGCTCGACACCACACGCGCCGAGCCATGGAGGACATAGCACGCGCCGTTGAGAAAATCGCAGACGCGGCGGCGCTCCGCCTCATTCAGACAGTCAAAGTTGACTGCGACAGCAATCCCCTGCTTGAGCTGGATAACAGCCGGCCCCGCATCATCATAGCGGCGTGGACGATGGATGCGCACCTTCAGCTCGGACACCTTCGTTGTGTGGACTGTGAGCGGCGGCGCTGCGCCGTCTCCGGAGGATGGACGTACAGGCGCAGCCGGTGCAGTATAGGCGGATGAGGAGAAAGAAACCGTCCCGCCGTTGGCGACGCGTCGTTCAGAGACTGCTGCCTGCTGCGTTCGCACAGCCGTGTTCTGAACATGCTGCTCCTGCAGTTCCTCTTCCTCGTACTCGTCTTCCTCGGCCATCGGTATAAATGAGTCCACCACGCGTGAAAGCATGTCCTTCGTGCGTGAAAAAAATGAATTCGCACCCATTTACCTCTTCCTTCCTCCATAAATTACTGCCCTTTAAAATTAGTGACAGTTCCTCATTCTTGCTGACGCAGACATACTATCATATTTCTTTCAGAAAAGCAAGAGAATCCTTGTGACCTTGTGAAAGAAATTTTTGAGCATCCTGTGCAGCTTGCTCCTGCAGGTTACTTGCGTGCGTTCTTCGCAGCACGTCCGCGTGCCGTTCGATCGAGAATCGCCTTGCGCAGACGTATGTTCTCCGGCGTCACCTCGACAAGCTCATCATCATTGATATATTCGAGCGCCTGCTCAAGGCTCAGGATACGCGGCGGCGTGAGGCGAATTGCCTCGTCCGAGGCGGATGTGCGCATATTCGTTACATTCTTCTTCTTGCAGGGATTGATATCCATATCGATATCGCGCGCATTCTCGCCGACAATCATGCCCTCATAGACCTGCTGACCCGGCGAGATGAACATCGTTCCGCGGTCCTGCAGGGAGAAGATACCGTATCCTGTTGTCTCCCCCTGCTCAAATGCAACAAGCGATCCGTGCGAACGCCCGCTCATATCGCCCTTGTACGGCACATATCCGTGAAAGATATGATTCATGATGCCGTTGCCCTTTGTGCTGGTCAGCAGCTCAGAGCGGAATCCGATCAGCCCGCGCGCAGGAATGAAGAACTCCATGCGAATATAGCCCGAGAGCTCTGTCATATTTGACAGCTCCGCCTTGCGCGTCCCGAGTGCCTCCATGACAGCGCCCATATACTCCTGCGGAACTTCAACGGTCAGATTCTCCATCGGCTCGCATTTCTGCCCGTTGATTGTCTTGTAAACGACCTCAGGCTTGCCCACCTGCAGTTCATAGCCCTCGCGCCGCATCTGTTCGATAAGGATTGAGAGGTGGAGCTCGCCGCGCCCGGAGACCTTAAACACATCCGCAGAATCCGTCTCCTCGACATGCATCGCTACATTGGTCTCGATCTCCTTGAAGAGACGGTCGCGCAGATGACGCGAGGTCACGAACTGTCCTTCGCGTCCCGCAAAGGGGCTTGTATTGACACCAAAGGTCATTGACAGCGTCGGCTCGTCGATATTAATCGTCGGCAGTGCCTCAGGATTCTCAGCATCCGCCACGGTATAGCCGATACTCACATCGCCTAGCCCCGTCAGCGCTACAATCTCGCCCATGCCCGCAACGTCTGTATCGACACGCTTGAGCCCCTGATAGACATAGACCTTTCCGACCTTCGCCTTCGACTCATGATCGCCGCTGATGACGACTACGGACTGATTCGGACGCACCGATCCACGAATGATGCGTCCGATGGCGACACGCCCCACATAGTCATCCGCCTCCAGTGTTGTCACCATCATCTGCAGCGGACCGTCCGCATCGCCCTGCGGTGCGGGAATCTCCTTCACGATTGTCTGCATCAGCGGCTCGAGGTTATCGCTCGCATCCTCCATCTTGAACTTCGCCACACCATCACGTGCCGTTGCATAAATGACAGGGAAATCCAGCTGTTCATCGTCTGCATCGAGCTCCATGAAGAGCTCAAGAACCTCATCATAGACATCATCGACACGCTGATCAGGGCGGTCAATCTTATTAATAACCACAATCGGTTTAAGTTTCTGCTCAAGTGCCTTGCGCAGCACATATTTCGTCTGCGGCATAGGCCCCTCGAATGCATCCACAAGCAGGAGCACCCCATCCACCATGTTGAGGACACGCTCCACCTCGCCGCCGAAATCTGCATGTCCCGGCGTATCCACAATATTGATCTTGATATCATCATAGAGAATCGCCGTGTTCTTCGAGAGAATCGTAATCCCGCGCTCGCGCTCGATATCCCCCGAATCCATCACACGCTCACCAACCTGCTCATTCGATCGGAACACATGACTCTGACGCAGCATTGCATCCACCAGCGTCGTCTTGCCGTGGTCAACGTGGGCAATGATCGCAATATTGCGCAGTTTTTCATTCGTCGTCATATAATAAATGGCCTCCCTAACATACCCGTTCCAAAAAAGATAGCGAATCTATCTTATTATAGTAGCGCTTCTTTGTCAACATACTGATGATCAGATACTAGAAATTTTCCACAGCATACAAAAAGAGCTCCCACAGCGTGAGAGCTCTTTCTTGTTGATTATTTCCCCTTATTCTGTGCCTCAACCGAGCGCTGCCAGTTCTTGTAGAACTGCTCAGAAAGCGCTGAGAACGTCGCCACCGTGTTGGCATCCGACTTGTTCGCGCGCACTTCGTAGGTGTAAAGCAGCTCATTCGAGCCGGAGCGGTACACGTCAAAGAAGAACGTCGTGCGGCTGTTGTTCGCAACCGTCAAAATGATGTAGGCATCTGCATAGGACGCAACATTCTCCTTGAACGCCTTCGCAGCCTCACGGCGCGGGAGCACCTTGAGATCAATGTGCTTATCCGTCTGAATTCCGTTTGCGACCGCATCGTAGCTCACAATGTTCGCATGCGTAATCCGGCTTGCATCCGAGACCACCTGGGTAAGAATCTCAAGCGAGGGCGCTGTATCCTCCACCTGGACATAGAGAGGAGCACCAACCGCGAGACGGTTGACATTCGTGATGACTGCGCCTTCCGGCAGCGTCACCTTGTCGGCATAGGCAGATGCCCCTGCCTGCACGGCAAACAGTGTAAGACAGAGCACAAGCGCCAGCTGGACGAATCTCTTCATGAACATATCTCCTCCTTAATTCCGCAGCAAAATCATTTTGCGCTTTTGTCATTCTACAACATTATTTTCCATTTTACAAGATAAAAGCGTATGAGAACATATAAAAAGACCGTATCATACAGATACGGCTTGATCTCAATGGCAGGGGCAGTAAGACTTGAACTCACAACCTACGGTTTTGGAGACCGTTGCTCTACCAGTTGAGCTATACCCCTATGGGGCGACTTATGGGGATCGAACCCATGCATGCTGGAGCCACAATCCAGTGTGTTAACCGCTTCACCAAAGCCGCCATAATGATGTAATTTTATAAAGAAACTCGTGAACCTCGAGATTCACGAGTCCCCTTTTGCGGCAACTACCTACTCTCCCACGTCGTCTCCAACGAAGTACCCTTGGCCT